>CAZFMZ010000011.1:0-5530 GCA_964520495.1 uncultured Candidatus Saccharibacteria bacterium | reverse complement strand
TTAGAAGCAGCCATTCATTTAAAGAGTGCGTAACAGCTCACTCGTCAAGAGATCTTGCGTGGAAAATGTAACGGGGCTAAAGTGTAATACCGAAGACATGGATGCATAGTTTACTATGCGTGGTAGAGGAGCGTTCCTATCTGCAGTGAAGCAGTTTTGGAAAGAATTGTGGAGCGTTAGGAAGTGAGAATGCTGGAATGAGTAACCATAAGACAGGTGAGAATCCTGTCGGCCGTAAGAGCAAGGTTTCCTGAGCCATGGTAATCATCTCAGGGTTAGTCGGGCCTAAGCCGAGGCGCATAGCGTAGGCGATGGACATCAGGTTAATATTCCTGAACCGGCGTAGTTTGTACACTGTTCACGGCGAGATATTCGGAGCGGATTCATGGTATGTATCCGTCCAACCTAGGGGGAACCCGATGGGAGTGAAAGTTAGTCTTTTAGACTGACGATTCTGGAAAAGGCGCTGGCTAGAAAAGCAGGTGTACGTTAGGCTACGACCGCCCGTACCGCAAACCAACACAGGTGCTCGAGTCGAGTAGACTCAGGCTTACGAGAGAACCTTCGCTAAGGAACTCGGCAATACAGCGACCGTAACTTCGGGATAAGGTCTGCCCCCACTTCGGTGGATATGAGCCGCGTTCACTCAGCTAAAGGTGGTTAAAAGAACGCGTGTTCCAGGAAGATAAAAGCGCCTGGAATATGTAAGTGAGTACGCATCGGTTCCGTAAGAAGAATCGGTGTGATCAAATCCTTTTTTATGAACCATAGATTTTTTCTGAGATAAGTAACATGAATAATGTTCTTTTGAACGCGACAACCTTCGTATCTAACGATGTGGGGGCCGCAGCAAAAGAGCCCACGGAACTGTTTACCAAAAACACAGGTCTCTGCGAACACGAAAGTGGATGTATAGGGGCTGACTCCTGCCCGGTGCCGGAAGGTTAAGGGGAAGGCTTTACGGTCTGAACTGAAGCCCCGGTGAACGGCGGCGGTAACTATAACCGTCCTAAGGTAGCGAAATTCCTTGTCAGGTAAGTTCTGACCCGCACGAATGGAGTAATCATGTGGGCACTGTCTCAGCGAAGGCCTCGGTGAAAGTGCATTGGCGGTAAAGATGCCGTCTGTCCGTACCAGGACGAGAAGACCCCATGGAGCTTTACTACAGCTTTACATTGATCCGGGTTACAACATGTGTAGCATAGCTGGGAGGCTTTGAAGCAGATACGCCAGTATTTGTGGAGCCGCCGGTGAAATACCAGCCTTGTTGTGATCTTGATCTCACCTTGACCGTTATCCGGTTAGGGGACCGTGTATGGTGGGTAGTTTAACTGGGGCGGTTGCCTCCTAAAGAGTAGCGGAGGCGTTCAAAGGTTGGCTAGCTTCGGATGGAAATCGAAGTGATAGTGTATGCGCATAAGCCAGCTTGACTGTGAGGAGTACATTCCAAGCAGAGACGAAAGTCGGAGCAAGTGATCCGCTGTACGTACATTTGTACATGAACGTGGGATCGACAGCGCAAACGGATAAAAGTTACCCTGGGGATAACAGGCTTATAGCGCCCAATAGTTCACATAGACGGCGCTGTTTGGCACCTCGATGTCGGCTCATCACATCCTGGAGGGGGAGCACCTTCCAAGGGTTCGGCTGTTCGCCGATTAAAGTGGTACGCGAGCTGGGTTCAGAACGTCGTGAGACAGTTCGGTTTATATCCGGTATGGACGATAGGAAATTTGAGAGGATCTACCCCTAGTACGAGAGGACCGGGGTGGACGAACCTCTGGTGTATCGATTGTGGCCACCTGCTGCATTGTCGAGTAGCTAAGTTCGGACTAGATAAGCGCTGAAAGCATATTAAGCGCGAAACTAACCTCAAGATTAGATTTCCCTATGAGGACACTGAAAGACTATCAGTTTGATAGGTGCAAGGTGGAAGCGTAGCAATACGTGGAGCTGAAGCATACTAACAGTCCCATTGCCTTTTTATGTCCTTATATCCAAAATTCATCTTTGATGAATTTACGGATATGAGGTAGACTTGACTAGTAATTGGTGGGTAACACCCATCAACACGTCAATCTCGAAGAATCTGCGAGATCGTACATCACTAGAACCGTGTCCTAAACAAGGACGCCGAAGCAAGGTTTGGACCCACTCCTGAAGTGATAGGAGCCGAAAAGTGTCCCAAACCTTTCTTCGGTGCCCATGGCGATGAGGAAATACCTGTTCCCATTCCGAACACAGAAGTCAAGCTCATCAGCGGCGATTATACTGCCACAAGTGGGAAACTAGCACGGTGCCGAATTATAGAAATAGCCATCCGAACAGGATGGCTTTTCTCTTTGGCAAAAAGAAGCGTCACTCTGTTCCGTAGGGCGTCGATGGTACAATAAGGACACATGCGTGGGACACACCCGATACTCGGAAGCATACTGATACTCGGCTTGAGCGTAAGCCAGGTGCTGTTACCGGTCGCTAATGCCCAGAATGAACGTGACGTCCAGGCACTGCGGCCAGCTGATTACTCAAGCTTACGCGCATCAATCGTCAAAGTGAAACTGCCCCCGATGGCGCAGCCGGCATGGCTCACGCAGCAACTAGCGGCCGAAGCTGCCGCCAAGAGCGCCGCCCGCAAGAAAGCCGCCAGTACCATCACTGTCTCCTATGACGTCATGGCGAAGGGCGTGGCCGAAAGCAGTATGACTGAATTCCGTCAGTTGGCGAACCAGACCCTGAATGACGGGCGTGGCTGGGCCCGGATGAACGTGGTATTTAGAGAAGTGGCCGGTGGAGGTTCCTTCACGCTGGTGCTGTCGGAGGCCAGTCAGGTGCCGAGTTTTTCGAGTGGCTGTAGCAGCGAGTATAGTTGTCGGGTCGGTCGTTACATCATCATCAACCAGGATCGTTGGAACAGCGCAACGTCAACGTGGAATCAGGCCGGCGGTAACCTTCGTGACTACCGACACATGGTAATCAACCACGAAGTGGGTCACTGGCTCGGGCACGGTCACCCCGGATGCAAGGGGGCGGGACAGCCAGCGCCGGTGATGCTGCAGCAATCGATTGACCTCGACGGGTGCACGTTCAACCCCTGGCCTCTGGCAAGCGAACTGTACTCGACCCAGTTAGGAATCAACTGATGAAGATGCCTCGTACCAGACGTATCGCACCGCCTACGCGCTTGATCGTCGTGACTGTGCTCGCCATCATCCTGATTGTGAGCGTGCTAGGATGGCAGCGATGGCAGGCAGCGAGTAGTAATAGTCAGCAGTGGCGGTCGGAGGCACGTCGGGCGTATGCGGCGGCCACCACGATCGACGAGGAAACCGATCGCGCCACCCGCCTGCAGGCGCTGACCCGCCTGGCGGCCCTGACCGATGCTCAACCTACCTGCGAAGGCGAGTGGTGGTACGGATGGGTGGCTGATGTGCTGCCGCCAGCCTCACGGGCGGCGCAGCGCTGCCAGACGGATGTCGCCGTCGTGGCTCCGGTTGCTTTGCAGGCTGAACAACTTTCGACATATTTGCGCCAGGAGGCAGAACTTGCCCCGATTATTAGCAGTCTTACCATAGACAGTGCCAAGTCTGATTGGCAGGCAAACGCTGCCGCTGCCGCCCGACAGGCTGAAACTGCCGTAGCCCGTCTGGAACCCTCCGAGGCGTTCAAGCCCGTGCAGCAGTCCGCCCGCCAGCAGATGAAAACCATCGGTACCCGGTGGCAGGCACTAGAGGAAGCCTCGAAGAAACAAGATAGGAAAGCATATGAGGCGGCCGTTGATGGGCTTGATAACGCCTATCTTGCACTGAGCGTCATCGGTGACGTATCCGATCAGGAACTGGGCCGGTTACTGGAACAGCTGACGCTGGCCGGCAAGAAGCTCTAGAAGCCCAAGAAATAAAAAGAACGACCTGTCTCGCAGAGCAGGTCGTTTTGATTCGTTCGAAACTAATTTGGTTTCAAACAGGTGCCAAGTCCCGAATCAACGGAACTACCCCTATGATATAGCACGACACGCATAAGCGCAATACTCTTTAAACCATAAAAAAGGCTATGGTAAACATTGACAAAAAGCCTATGCTATGATATATTCAAATCATACACATGTCACATGTGAGGTAAACGGAGGGCCGACCACTGTTATTTATAGCAGCAGGGGCCTTCTTATTTAGAGGAAGGAGCCAACGAAATGGCTGGAACAATTGCAGGCGGCAAGAAAGCTGCTGCCAAGAACATGTCAAAAGACCCGAACTTCTACGCGAAGATCGGTGCCAAAGGTGGCAAGAACGGTCGTACCGGCGGTTTCGCCGCTAACCCTGAGCTAGCACGTATCGCTGGCGCCAAGGGTGGCCGTATCTCACGCCGTCGTAAGACCGCTGACGCCGCTCAGGCGTAAGCGCGACGTATACGCGACACTAAAACACTCCCCGGTCATACGGGGAGTGTTTTAGTGTTCGCTGGTTCGGTAGCGCCGTAGGGCGCAAGTGCGGGCTTCGTTCACCCGCCACATATGGCCGCAGGCCAAGCAGCGGTAACGGTGTTTCTTCGTTTCCATACCGGTCGCAGAGCAGCTGGGGCAGGTGCTGCGGGCATGGAGCCATTCCCGGTACGTGTCCATATCATGATCGATGATGTCGCCAGGGATGTCGGTCTGATATTTCCGGCCCAGTTCAAGCCGGGCATGTTGCCAGGCGTCGCGTTCCATCGAGATCAAATCGATATCGCGTTCATAACGCAGGTGGCCAAGCAGGGCATGGCTCAGCTCATGCAAGAGCCGGGCGTCGAAATAAGGGTCGGCATGATCATAGATGATGACACGCGCGGTCGGCTGCCATTCAAACGCCTCACCGGGACTGAATGTTAGGTCCGGGTGGTCGTGTTCGACGCGCTCAAGCAGCGGCTGGGTGGTCGATGGCATGGTAGTAGCATCCATAAATGACGGCTTCTTCCGGGTGCACCGCTTGGGCGAGGTGCGGACACGGAATGTGTTCAGGTAGTTGCTCGTTCAGCCGCCGCGTAAGCTCTTGTTCGTAGTGCTCGAAATAGGTCCCGATGCTGCCGCCAAAGATGATGATATCCGGCTGCAGGAGGGGGATGGCGGCCAGGAAGCCGCGCGAGATACGTTCGGCGATTTGCTGCCACTCACCGGCTTCGTGGATGTCGCGGGCGTAACGACCGAAATCGCGGTAAATGGCTGAGCCTGATGCGAAATCTTCCCATTTCTGTAACTGACCATCGAACTCGACCAGCATGTGGCCGCCTTCGCTCGCACTGAGGCCAGGATCAATCTGACCATCGGTAATGACACCGGTGCCGATGCCGGTAGAGATGGTGACGTACAGGACGGATCGTGGAAGCGGGTCAAGCGCCCGCGCTTCAGCTAGTCCAGCCAGGTTGGCGTCGTTATCGACGAATATTGGCGCTTCGTAGCGGGTTGAAAACGCGCCGGCCACGTCGAAGCCTGACCAGTCAAGGTGGCCGCACCATACGACCACGCCATCCTGGATACGACCAGGAATGGCGATAGACAGGA
>CAZFMZ010000010.1:0-10627 GCA_964520495.1 uncultured Candidatus Saccharibacteria bacterium | reverse complement strand
CTGGATAGAGCGTTGGTTTCCGGTACCAAAGGCCAGAGGTTCGAATCCTCTCGGGTGTACCAAACTTATTTACGATATGAACACAATTACCCGTTTCAATGTCCTTACCTGGAACGTCCTGCTCGACAAAGGTCGCACTTCGGCCGGTCTTATTAAGCCGCAACACGAACGGGTCAATTCTATGGTTGCTGCGTTCGAATCGTTCGAAGGTACATGCGATGTGGTTGGCCTGCAGGAAGTTCAGCGAGACGGTGACCATCACACTGGTGAGAAGATTGCGACACGGCTTGGCTTCAATCCGGGGTTCTGGTATGAGCATAACCTCCCGCTCTATAAAGGAGCAGCGCGCGGCCGTCACGGTGAGCATGTCGGTTTCTTCGGGGAGTTGGTTGACCATAGCGAACCAATCGATATTGGCGATCAGCGACTGGCCGTGAAGACCATGGTGGGTGAGGTAGCACTGGTGACGTATCATCTCCGGAGCGGACCGAAGGACATCAGTAAACGTACTGAGCAAATGGACATCATCCTTGAAGCTGTGGCCGATGAACCGATGGCCATCCTCCTCGGCGATACGAACGCGCACCCCCTCGAACCTTCGCGTCGGCACCTGCATGCAGCCGGGTTTGAATCGGCACATACGCTCACCGGTCAGAAGCTGCCACGCACCTATCCAACCAGAGAATACGCCGCCGTGATGGCTGGCGACAGTTCGATAAAACGCTTGCTCTATTCAAACGGAGGGGTCTCAATCGATGATATATCTGTGCGTGGATTGACCGTCGTGGCCGCAGGTTGCTTCAACAGTCGTCCAAACGCAGCGACTGGCATCCCTCCTTCCGGCCCCAGTGATCACATCGGCCTGTGGGCCACCGTTGAATCATCGAAGGCAACTGAAACCGTATAGGCTATAATAAGGGCATGATAACCCTCCTACTCATCGGGCACATCGCTCTCATGTCAGCGTCCTTACTGGTGACAAGCCTCACGTTGCTACTGGCTATCTTCTCATTTCATGTCCCCAGACGTGTCCAGCTTGCGAACATCATCGGCACAAGTGGCGGACTTGCTGCTGGCACGGTGCTATTACTCCATCATCCACTCGACTACCGCTGCTTAGTGCTAAGTGGCTACCTAGCGGCGTTTGTAGCAATCCAGCTATTCATCCGCAGACAGTCCCGTTCCCTCAGTAAGCAAACTAGCTAGACTGACGTTTCATCATCAATTCGGGTGGTCGCAGCTATCTGATCCGCCTGGTCTCGTGCACCCAGAATATCTGCCACTTGCGCTGCGGTGATAGTAACGGTAGAGCCCGGCATAACCTGCCCGGCAAGCATCTGCTTCGCGACAGTATTCTCGACTGCGCGTTGTACGACTCGACGCATTGGCCGTGCGCCCAGCCGCGGATCATACCCCTTATCTACTAATAGTTCTTTTGCTTCCTGCTCGACCTCTACGCGCACCTTCTGGATCGCAAGCGTCTTATTGACGCCTGCGACCATCAGATCAACAACCTGTACCAGCTCGGCTTTTCCAAGCGGACGGAATGTCACAATTTCATCGAATCTGTTCAAAAACTCTGGCCTGAATTGATTAGTGTTGATGAGCTCGTCAACGAATTGCTGCTCGAATTGTTCCAGCTTATAGCCGCGTTCGATATATTCCCTGATGCGATCAGCCCCGGCATTACTTGTAGCAATAATAATCGCGTCACGGAAACTGACTTCACGGTTCTTAATGTCACGTAAGATGCCTTCATCGAGCAGCTGTAATAGTGTCGTTAGTACGTTCGGGTGCGCCTTCTCAATCTCATCGAGTAGTACTACGCTGAACGGCTGCTTCATGGCTTGGGCAGTCAGGCTGGTCGGATCGTCGGCGCCGTCCGCGATGAGCCTCGCCACATCTTCGTTGCGCACATACTCATTCATATCCAGGCGAATCATGCGTTGTTCACCATCAAAATATACGTCTGCGAGTGCTTTGGCAAGCTCGGTCTTACCCACCCCGGTAGGACCAAGAAAGAGGAAGGTACCAATGGGACGGTTCTGATTGCGTACGCCCGCGCGTGCGCGCCGGAGTGCATCACTCACTACCTCGACCGCCCGGGTCTGGTTAACCATCCGTTCATGTATCAACTGTTCAAGGTTAAGTAGCTTGTCTCGTTCGTCCCCATCCGAAGCAACTGATATCTTAATGCCCATTGTCTGCTCAATCGCCTGCTGAACTGAGTTCATCGTGACCAGCCCCTTTTCACTATAGCCGGCAGCGGCTTCGAGCAGCTTTAATGCCCGGCCCGGCATAGCCAGATCGTGTACATATCGCTCACTGAGACGATAAGATTCATCTAGTGCCTGATACGTATACGTGACCTTGCGAGCAAATTCCAGCAGTACCAACTGGTCTTGCATGACCGCAATCGTTTCATCCTTGGTAGCAGGCGCGATATTGACACGGTTCAATGCGTTAACTAGCGAGCTGTTGCGCTGCGAAATTTGCAGGAAGCGTTGCTCGTCCATCGCTAGAATGATGCGAAGTCTCCCCGCCTCGATAATAGGCAAAAGCACGTTTGAAAGATCGACGGAACCGATACCCTCTTCAAAGAATAGCTGGGCGTCGTCCAGGCAGAGGATGATATTCTTGGCGGCATATGCTTCAGAAAAAATACTGGTAATCAGCTGTTCTATCTCGCCACGCCCAGGCGCTGCGGATATGAGTGAGGCTGAATCAAGCATGACGACTTGCCGAAACTTCAGATCAGCTGAAAGTTTCGACGAGGCATCAAGCAATTGTTCGGCGAAGGCATGCACGACGGTGGTCTTTCCTGCACCTGTCGCACCCACTAGCGCGACATTCTGTCGACCACTAGTCGAGAACGTGTCAATCAGCTGTTCAAGCGCTTCCTCGTGTGATTCCAAACCGACATTTAATAGGCCGCCAGCCGCTATCTGCTCGCTAATGTTCTGGCCGAACCGACTAAGCAGGGGCGTGTAGCCGAAGGACCAGTCACGTGCCACCCCGCCGGTACGCTTTGGTTTAGAGTGCTTGTGAATCAAATCATCTAGGTGACGCTGCCACAGGATGCCTTTCTTAATGTCTTCGAGCCCAAGGTGGTTATGAGCCAGTACCGCGTCGTGATCCGGAAAGGCGTCGAGCAACGCGTATATGAGCATGCCTGCCGTTACTTCAGATTCGCCGAGCTCCTCACGTAGCCGCAGAGCGGTTTGCCATATCACTTGTGTGTCGGACGGTTCATTGCTGGCAATCTGCGTCAGGAAATTAGGGGTTACCCCAAAGCGCACCCCGAAGAATAGCCCTCCTGGGGCTTGCGGCACCGCCCTGGCGATGTCCTGAGGCGTCGGGTGTTCTGGCAAATGAGAAAGCACCGGCGTTTCAAGTAAGTCTGCTATCTTTTCCGGATGTGAGCCGGGCGGTAAACGTCGTAATTCACCGTCGTGCCATTTCACTATCATGGCCGGCCAAGCCGCAAGTGATAGCACAAACCAACCAATGGATGCCCCCGCGACCACGATAGCCGCTCCACTGATAACCGTTACTACCGTTGTCACGATGAGTAGTCGTCGCATCAGACCACCAATATGTCGTCCGAGGCGAGCCTTCGTTGCCCTGGGTGCGTGGTATTCGAACCTTACCGCCATGACGGTACCCAGCCTGAGAGCATCAGAATAAAGCCGACAAATGGTAACAGCGGCACCACGGTCCATGCTACTAGCATGAGCGTTCCAACGAGTAATTGAACAGAGAGCCAGAATAATCCCGTAATAATCAAGATAGTACGGACTACCGCACCAATGACCCGTGAAATTTGCCTATCGACGAAAGCTCGAAGCTGCGCCCCAATCGGACCGCGAATCTTGCCTGCGGAGATCTGGCGATACGGTGAGAATAACGTTCGGACCAACAGCTCGAACGAGAAGTAGTCGTATGAGGCGGCCAAGCGATCTCTCATACCTAAAAGACACTGCTTCCAGCCGGAGCCATACCACCAGGTGAGCGCCCACACGATAACCATGTGCTTATTGTACTGGATTTTCCTTCCAAACGTTAGCGCATCTACCAGCCAGCGCCACCCTGGCTCCACACTCCAACCGTCCGTTGCGTACAGCAAGCCCTGTCCATCGCTCTGATCTGAGATGAATTACAGGCGTCGCTTGGATCGGTCCCGCATATAGTTTCCATCGTTCCGTGTGCCATGAACATGAAATCTGCTCCATTCGAACGGTAATAGTAACACTGGGAACCGGTGTTAAATTTTGCTTCCACCGGTAGGCGTGCCATGTATGTCGGAGCCAGCCCGGTTATGTAGTCTGCTTGACCCGTACATGTCCCAGCCCAACTTCCGCTACCGTTCGCCGACAACGGATACGAACCATTATCGATTTTATACAGTTCGACGGCGCGGGCGACATCTTTCAAGTCTTTTATACGAATTGTGTCGCGTGCCCGTTGCTGTGCCCCGTTGAAGGCAACGATAGAAACCGCGGCAAGAATCGCGATTACCACGATGACGATTAAGAGTTCAACGATAGTGAAGCCGCGGGCGTTCCGTATCATATGCGTATTTTAGCATGAGCATAAACCGGTGACTCTGGGGTATAATGAAGCATATGCCAAAACCTCTTGTTACCCTGCTGGGGAAAGCTGTCCGAGCGGCTGCAAAGACCCGCGGCGGCGGCTCAGCCCTTCCAGGACTCTTCGTTGAAACAATTGATAAGGATTTCATTTCTCGTACGCTAGCCCAAGTCCCTCATGGTGTCGTTCTGGTAAGTGGCACGAATGGCAAGACAACGACTACGAAGATGGTGGTTGAGCTCCTGGAGGGCCAGGGGTTGCGAGTGTTCACAAACCGTACCGGCAGCAACTTCACCCGTGGTGTTGCCGCAGCCCTACTGGGCGATATCGACCTGAAAGGCAAACTGCACGCCGACATTGCCGTGCTTGAGCTTGACGAAGCCCACGCCGTACAGTTCGTACGTCAGGTAGAACCGGCGCACTGCCTCCTTTTGAACGTGATGCGCGACCAACTTGATCGCTTTGGTGAGATCGACTATACCGCCAAATTGCTAGAAACGGTTGCTCAGGCGACTTCACGCTCCATCGTCGTTAACCGTGAAGACCCCCGGCTCCTCACCCTCGCTTCCCGCCTGCCGGCCAACCAAGTAACGTATTTCGGTCTTAACGACAACCTCCGTCACCTGTTTCCCAGTGATGACGAGATGCGAGGCGGAAACGCACAACCGACTGGATCCCTGCCGGAGGCCGCAGGTGTACTGGAGCAGCTCAGCGACCACACGGCTGTTTTTTCACTTGGCACCAAGAAATATACGGCACGCCTAAAGCTCGAAGGTGTCTATAACGTGTTCAACGCCGTCGCCGCAGCCAGCCTAGTAACAGCCATCAGGGGCGACAAGCTCGACGATAAGGCACTAATCGAAAGCCTCGAAGCCATCACTCCGGCATTCGGTCGCGGCGAAAAGTTAATCGTAGGCGGCCAGCCACTCGAACTAGTATTGGTGAAGAATCCCGGTGGCTTCCGCCTTGGGTTGTCATCATTCAGCCCCGAGGGGTATGCCACCATGATCGCTATCAATGACAACTACGCCGACGGTCGCGACATGAGCTGGCTATGGGACGTTGAGTTCGAAAGTTTGGCGCCCAGGATATCACACGTCACCGGCGTAAGGGCATACGATATGGCTCTGAGGTTGCAGTACGACGAAATCGAAATCGGCACGGTTGAGCCAAAATTATCGACAGCGTTACGCGGATTCATTGCCGAAAACGGCAATCAACCGAAGCGTATATTCTGCACCTACACCGCCATGCTGGCGCTGCGACGCGAGCTTAGCAAGATCACGGAAGTGAAGGTAATATCGTGAAGCCGGTGCTGAACATTCTGCAGCTCTATCCTAGAGACATGAACATCTATGGGGACTGGGGCAATGTCCTGACCGTGATGCGCCGCGCGCAGTGGCATGGATACGAACCTGTCCTGCAGGAATACAATCCGGGGGATGCCTTTTCAGCCGATGTTGATATCGTCATCGGTGGCGGTGGCCAGGACGCTGGCCAGGACGTGATTCAACATGACTTATTAAAGATTGGGCCGAAACTTCATGAGCTGGCCGATCATGACACGCCGATGTTAGTCATCTGCGGCCTGTACCAGCTGTTCGGCAACTTTTTCAAAACCAAAGATGGGCATGAAATAAAAGGTATCGGCATATTTAACCTTGAAACGCATGGGGGCGTCGAACGCCTGATTGGCAATGTGGTAACCGACAGTCACGAATTCGGTCAGATCATCGGCTACGAAAATCATAGCGGGCAGACCTTCCTCGGCGAAGGAGTGCAACCACTCGGCAAAGTCATCAGAGGCGCCGGCAACAACGGACAAGATGACTACGAGGGCGCCCGTTACCGTCATGTCATTGGGAGCTATCTGCACGGCTCACTTTTGCCGAAGAATCCTGCCATCGCCGACTGGTTGATAGAGAAGGCCGCTATGAAGAAATATGGTGAGTTTTCTCCATCGGTTATTGATGACCGGTTTGCCGAAGCCGCGCGCACCGTGGCGGCAGGACGTCCTCGTTAAGCCCCGCTCGCTTGCTGATGAGCTTTTAGTTCGTTTAGCACCTGCTCACCGTGACCAAGCGGGGTGACGCGCCCCCATACCTTCACGACGCTCCCTTCTGGATTAATCAAGAAGGTCTTTCGCAGGATGCCTTCACGGCCAAACATTTTCTTACCCCACGCGCCATACGCCTCAATGGTGACTTTCTCAGGGTCGGACAAGAGAGTGAAGTTCAGCTTATACTTGGCTTTGAATTTCTCGTGAGCAGATGGCTCGTCCATGCTAATACCCACTACTTCAGCACCCGCTTCCTGTAGCATGTCGCGCGCATCACGCAGACTACAGGCCTCAGTCGTACAGCCAGGCGTGTCATCTTTCGGGTAAAAGTACAGTACCAGCCATTTGCCCCGAAAATCATCAAGAGAAACTATTTCGTTATTGGAGCTCGTCAACCTAAAATCAGGCGCTGGGTATGGGACTTGTCTCATACCCCTATTGTACCACTGGAAATATCCGCCTTCTTCCGCTATAATCGGGCAGGTATCACCCTCGTCGGGGTGTGGCGCAGTTGGCTAGCGCGCGCGGTTTGGGACCGTGAGGTCGAAGGTTCGAGTCCTTTCACCCCGACCAAAATGTTATTCATCACATCCACCTACGTGCACCGGGTGGATTTTTCTTTTACATAACGGCGTGCTCTTCGCGGGCGTCTTCAGCGAACTCCTCGATCATCGTGGCGCAAAATGCGTCCAAATCGTCCGGCTTCCGGCTCGTCACCAGACCCTGGTCAACTACTACCTCCTCATCTACCCAGTCACCGCCGGCGTTGCGGATGTCAGTCTGAAGACTAGGCCAGGAGGTGAGCCGCCGATCATGCAGTACGTCGGCTTCTACTAGCATCCAAGGCGCATGGCAGATAGCAGCAACCGGCTTATGAAGCTCGAAAAAGCCGCGCACAAATGCTACCGCCGATTTATCCATGCGTAACGTATCAGGGTTCTTAACACCCCCAGGTAAGAGCAGGCCGTTGTACTCGGCCGCGACAGTGTCAGACACATTTTCATCGACATCTATTGAGCTGTCATTTTCTCCCGTGATGACATCGCCTCCATCAGAAATAATCGTCACGGTTGCTCCGGCTGCCCGTAATGCCTCCAACGGTTGCGTCAGTTCTGAATCTTCGAACCCATCTGTCGCCAATAACGCGATGTTCTTTCCTTCGAGACTGGTCTCGTACATATGCATACTCCTTTCACACTTCAATGATACGGAGCGACGCTGTGTATTAGCTGAAGGATACCTGAGTCTTGTACGGTACATGTCGTCAATCGGCTCTAGTGGCTCTGTTATGATGAATGCATGAACGTCCCTGCAGTTCGACGGGGTCTTGCGACCCTACTACGCAGCTTCGGCTACCTTATGGTGATATTAGCCTGGTTATGGGTAGCTGTAATCGTCGTTCCTCCGCTTATCCAAAACGGCTCCCTTGATCCCCTCCTCCCGAATCACGCAACCACCCCGTTGCCGCCACCGACGACGTCCTCAGCCGGTCTTACGCCTCTTGCCAGCGGCCTGGCTCTCCTCTTCACCGTCATCATGGTAATTATCACCGCCATAACTTTGTGGCGCCTGCCGAAAGCAGTTACAGACAGGGGTGACAGGGCCATAGGCTTGGCTACCGACGCGATACTGCCTGTGGTGACTCATCATAAAAAGATGCCTGTCGCACATAAACAGCGGCTAGGTCGAAAACTTGCCCTGCTTATTCAACTGGTCATCTGCGTGATGCCATTACTAATCGTGCCGTGGCTGCAACCTCCCGGTGAACTCACGCAGTTGATTGTCATAACAATCGGCGCAGCTACAAGCTGCGCCGGAATGTCAGCCTTCGCGTTGGCCTTTGCAATAGATAAGCCTATTTCGCGAATTCGATCGCGCGTGTCTCGCGGATAACGTTCACCTTAATCGTGCCCGGGTATTGCATCGTGCTCTCAATCTTGTTAGCAATGTCCCGCGCCAGCTTGATACCGGAGAGGTCATCGATTTTTTCGGGCCGCACGATAACGCGCACTTCTCGTCCTGCCGATATTGCATATGCCTTGTCGATTCCTTCGAAACTAGTGGCTACGTTCTCAAGATCACGCATACGTTCGGCGAAATTCTCAGCACTCACACTACGAGCTCCCGGGCGGGCTGCGCTGGCAGCGTCCACTACCCGAACCACCAAGGCCTCAGGCGTCGTAGCTTCAATATCATCGTGATGGGCTTCAATGGCATGGACAATATCGTCGCTCATGCCGTATTTTCGCGCTAGCTCAGCTCCTATATGGTGATGTTTACCTTCGAGTTTATGCGTCACCGCCTTGCCGACGTCATGGAGCAGGGTTGCAATCTTCACGGTGCGAACGTTTGCCCCTATCTCTTCCGCAATCATGCCGGCAATGTGCGCCATTTCCGTAGAGTGCAGCAGTACGTTCTGGCCATAGCTGGTCCGGAATTTCAACTCACCCAGTAGTCGTAACATTTCCTTCGGAATACCAACGACACCGACTTCACGGGCCGCGTCTTCACCGGCGCGGTCAATCTCCTTGTCAATTTGCTTGGTCGCCTTTGCCACGACCTCTTCGATGCGCCCAGGGTGAATCCGACCATCCTTCATGAGCATTTCAAGCGTCAGGCGTGCTACCTGGCGCCGCACGGGATCAAAGCTACTCATGACTATCATGCCGGGAGTATCGTCAACCAAGATATCAACGCCAGTCGCACGCTGCAAAGCTTGAATATTACGCCCTTCCTTACCGATGATACGACCTTTCATATCGTCATCAGTAAGCTTGATAGCGGTGACCGTCCGCTCAGCAGTTACCTCTGAGCTCATACGCTCCATCGCGGTTACCAATATAGTGGCTGCCCGCTCTTCTGCGTCCTGCATGGCGTCCTTCTGGAGTTTGTCGACCAGACCGACCAGATCGTGTTTGATATCCCGCTCGGTCATCTGGAGCAACTTCTCGGCGGCTTCTTTTTTCTTCAATCCGGCTATTTTTTCAAGCTTCTCCTGTTGTCGAGAACGGATCTGTCGGATCTCATCCTTCAACTCCTCGACCTCGTCCTCATGCTTTCGAAGTTTTTCGGCACGCTTATCAAGCTCGTCAAGTTTGCGGTCAAGTGAACTCTCTCGGTCCGCCAGACGGTCTTCAGTCTTTTTCCACTCTTTGCGGCGCTGGTTCTCAATCTCAATCGCTTCGTCTTTCGCCTTAAGAACGATGTCGCTCGCTTTGGTCTTGGCTGCCGCCAGATCTCTCTCGAGTTTGTTCTTGCCATTGGTGGTTCGATGGCGATCGTAGGCGTACCCGCCGCCGACACCAAACAAAGCCCCCACGACCAACGCGATGATGGCTTCTATCATAGTAGTATCCTTTCTATCACGGCGCTCGCGTATGCTCCCTGCCCTGTTGAAAAGATGAGTACGGTTTCAGATGGTGGCTTGAACGCGCGTCGTTTTCGGTGAACTATTGGGAGAAAAGCGCCTGGAATCAAATGTTTTCATACAGCTTGATGAAATGTCATAAAGCTATTTATATTGTAGCCCTCCCAGCCACTTCCCCGCAAGCAAAAAGGCTATTTTCGTGGCGTCGTAATGTTTGCTGCCCGGCCGTATACCGGCATCACAAGGCGCTCATCGTTACCGGCTGCCAATTTAGCGAGCGCCGTATCCTGCCAATCGTTCCCTTGCGCTCCAACGATAGGTACGCCTAGACCGTCAGCCAAAGTGTTAAGCACGGTTAGTCCAATGCGCAGACCGGTAAAACTACCCGGTCCTTGATACGCGCCCAACCCCGTCACGTGCTGTAGATTTGCACCGTTCATTTGTAGAGTGTCTTCGATATAGCTGAGCAATCCGTCGGCTAACGTACGATCGGCCTGCCAGTGAGATTCACGACGCACTCCATCGTCATCGACCAGCGTCAGTCGACACACTGGCGTTGACGTATCAAGCAGCAGCTTCACGCCGTAGCTCCTCAATGACGCGCTCGCTGG
>CAZFMZ010000009.1:0-17878 GCA_964520495.1 uncultured Candidatus Saccharibacteria bacterium | reverse complement strand
AGAGCGGTGTCGTCTACCAGGATGGCCGCGTCGTCGTGGGCGGCAAGACCGTCGCCACGGGCGCTCAGATGGCCGCCCGCGGCCTCGGCGGCTCACAGATCGCCGGCACCAATGCCCAGCGAGTTTCAGTCCGCGCCATGGGCAGCGCCCAGACCGCCTACGTCAAGTTCGACTCGAACGGGAAATTCAAGTTCGCCGTCATGAAACCCTGCGGCAACCCTGTTAAGGCCAACCCGGTACAGCCGCCAAAGCCTGAACCGAAGCCAAGCGCTGAGTGCAAGAGCCTGGCCATCACCAAGCTGGAGCGAGACAAGTACCGCTTCGACGCTCGCGCTACCGTCAAGAACGGTGCGAAAGTAAAATCGTACACCTTCGTTACCAGCCGTGACGGACAGCGTGTCGACAGTAAGACTGTTCGCACCTCTAACCTGAATGCTCGCTACACCTTCGCCGCCAGCCGACCAGGCACCTATACCGTGCGTGTGACGGTTGATACCACCGTTGGTAAGAAGACTGGTCCTGCTTGCGTCAAGCAGTTCACCGTCAAGCCGATCCCTCAGCAGAAGACTCCTGACGTAGAGATTGAGAAGTTCGTCGAGAACGTCAAGTACAAGCGCGTCGGGGTCAACGTTGAATATGACTACCAGATCAACGTTCGCAACACCGGTGAAATCGACCTGAAGAACGTCGTCGTCACCGACACGCCAGAAGAAGGTATTACCCTCGTGAGCTCCGATGATGGTCAGATTGAAAACAACCGCTGGACACACACGATTCCATCCCTGAAGGTAGATGAGACCCGTGAGTATACCTTAACAGCCAAGGTTCCCGCCTACCTCGCTGGCACGCTGACCAACACCGTGTGTGTCGACGCCCCAGAGGTTCCAGGTAACCCTGATGACTGTGACAAGGCGGATGTCGATGTGCCGAAACCAGCACAACCTGGCCAGATTGAAGTCTGCGTCCTGGCCGATAACACCATCCAGGTAATCGACGAAGACGACTTCAACCCAGCGCTGCATTCACGTGACCTGAGCGACTGCGAAGAAGCGCCGGTAGTCCAAGAGCTGCCAAAGACTGGCCCAGCCGAGACTGCCCTGCAGTTGATGGGTGCCATGTCACTAGCAGGATCAAGCGCCTACTACATGGCTAGCCGCCGCCAGTCGTAAACACGACGGTACGCTCGCCTGAATGACCCGGCAACTCTCGCCGGGTCATTCTTATTGGTAATATATTAAGTTTATGGTTATATAGTTGACTTTTATCAACTTTTGTGATATATTGAAAATATCCTCTGTGGAGTGGATTTAGAGGTCTGACACCAGTCGTATGACTGGCGTTCTTCCCCATTACCCCCAGGCGAGGTGCCGCTTAACAATCTAGCCAAGTATTAGAACTATTGTTTGCGGCCCAAACACACAGCTTTCATAGCAACCGCAAACTAGATAGTCATGGGTCTTTACCCCGTTCGAGCCGTTTCTATGGCTCACGGATGTAAACCCATTCACACCAATCATTCCCATCCCCCCGGGCGTACGCTTAGCCGGTTTATCGAACGTCGATGCCCCGGTTAAGCGTACGTAACCATCAGGGGTTCATGTACGTGAAGTCCGGCAAATTGTCGGCACATGACCCCTGAGGAGGGATCAACATGCGTAAGCGCATCGCTCGCGTCATCCTGGCCCCGGCCACGATGCTCGCCCTGGCGGCTACGTCGTTCGCGGCACCCGCCGCGCACGCCGACAGCGAGACCATCACCATCACGGCCCGTGTGGTCGGTTCGGCCGTCGCCAAGGCCGAGGCCACCGCCTCGGCCAGCGGCGCGGCATCGAGCTACACGCACGTCGCCGCACAGGTGAGGAGCAAGGCCCGGACGACCAACAAGTGTTTCTGGTCGAAGGGCTGGAACTCCTACATCAGCGGTGGCAAGACCATCTGGTGGTACGACGCCGTACCGTCCAAGGTCTGCAAGCTGAAGAAGCCCTACTGGGCCGGCGGCCGCAAGGCCACTCACAAGAAGGTGGGCGGTGGCACCAGCGGCTCGGCGTGCATGAACGGGTTCATCCCGAGCAACACGCCGCCCGCCAGGAACCCCCGCACCATGCTGGACGTCCGTTCCGGCACGGTGGCTGCGGTCAACGTCTCCGCCCAGGCGGAGGTCGACGTCAAGGCCACGGTCAACGTCACGCTGGAGTACACCTACAACGGTGAGACCATCCAGCTGACGGAGACGGCTACGGCAACCGGTCACGGCAAGGACAAGGCCAGCGCCAAGGCGCGGGTCAAGGTCACCAAGCGGACCAAGCTGAAGGCCACCGGGGCGAAGATCGCCCAGGCCAAGGTGAACCTGCGCAACAAGGTGAGCGCCAACGCTCGTGTCAAGGCCGAGGCCAGCGCCAAGGCCAAGGCCGAGGCCGAGATCAACGTCACCATCGTGATCGAGAAGGAGTCCGGCGAGCCGGTCGACAACGCGCCCACGATGCAGTGCCAGGGGCCGCAGCACATCTACGTCGGCGACGACGCGATGTACGCGGACTTCGACGCACACGATGCCGACGGTCACGCCATCTCCTTCCGGGAGCCGGTCGTGAACGGTCCGCTCGAGGTCGTCCTGGTGGAGCAGTCCACCATGAACGGCAACAAGCGGCTCACCGTTGGCATCCGGGCTGCCGAGATCCCCGAGGAGACCTCGCAGAACGCCTCTCTGAGGGTGGTGGCCGTCGCCAACGGCGTGGAGGTCGGCTGCACGGTCAACGTGCAGGTGACCAACAGGTCGGAGGACACCGGCTGGTGAGTGATTCGGTGTGAAGCGGGCGCACGCAGAGCGGGACTCATACGTCTCGCTCTGCGTGCCCCGCGCACATCACCTACGCGTGAAGAGTCATGACTATCTAGTTTGCAAACATCCAATTTACAGTAACAGCACATCATTCACATGAAGGAGCACCCTAATGAATAAACTGCTTTCAATGGCAGCGGCTGCCGTCATGGTATCCGCCCTCGCCCTCACCAACGTCTACGCGACGTACGAGTTCGGTCAGCTGGGCAGCGGTGACATCTACCGCGTCCGCAACCTGTCCGACAACCAAGTAAACTTCGTCCCAGCGGCGAACGCCGACAAGTGTGAGACCGTCCAGTTCAAGGTCCGTGTTCACAACGCTGGCCCAAAGACCCTGACGAACGTCAAGGTTAAGGCCACCCTTTCTGGTGGTGTCAACACCAGCCACAGCTCGAGCGTTACCGTCTCGGCTGACAACAACCGCGCCGACGCCGTCGCTACCGGCAGCGCCAGCGTCAACCTGTCTCAGGCCGGTAGCCTGAGCTACGTCAACGGTTCGACTGAACTGCTTGACGCCAACGGCAACCACATGAACGTCATGGGTGACACTATCCTGACGAGCGGTGTCAATGTTGGCAACGTTGGTGTTTCACTGAACCACAAGCGTTTCGTCCAGTTCAAGGTGAAGGTTAATTGCCCTACCCCTGAGACGCCTGAAACGCCTGAAACTCCAGTAACTCCGGTTACTCCAGGCAAGCCGACAACCCCAGTTATGCCTGCTGAGCTCCCTCAGACTGGTAGCAAAGGTATCGCTGCGCTCATGGTCGCGTTGCTTGCTGCTGGGATTGCCTACGTAGCAACCGCCCGCCGAAACGTACTTGGCTAGAAAAACGAGTCTGACCGCTCCGTTCTTTCCTGAAGCGTCAGCCTCAGTTCATAAACCGCCCCGAGAAAATTCGGGGCGGTTTTAGTTGAAAAAGATGCTAGACTGGCGGTATGAGTCAGAAGAAGCAGAAGAAAAAACGCACCAAACGCTATAGTGGTGCTGATGCCAAGGTGCAGGCACCAGTCGTGACACGCGTCTCGGCTGAAGAGCTGAGTCCATGGCAAGAGTGGTGGCGGACCTATGGTCGGTTAGCCAGGTTCATCGCCATCGTCCTTGCAGTACTCGCGCTACTTGCGTTGTTGGTGATCGGCATCATCGGCATCCTGGCCGGCTGATTCTTTCAATGGCAATCGGAAGCCGAACGTGCTGCCGACACCTTCTTTCGATGAGAATATGATTTTGCCATCATGACCATCGATGACCATCTTGGCAAGGTACAAGCCGACGCCGGTACCATCGGGACGCTGCGTACGGGCGTTGTCTGCCCGGAAAAATTTCGTGAACAACCCGGCCTGCTGAGCCGTTGGCACACCGATTCCCTTGTCGACTACTTCCAGGCGGACTTCTTTTGTCGTGACCTCAAGCGCCACGACGATGTCGGTGCCGGGACGAGAATAATAGATGGCGTTGTCGATAAAATTCATGATGACTTGCCGGATCTTCCCTTCGTCGAGCTGAAGCTTGACCGGTTTCGGCGGCAGTTTTGTCTTCAGGGTAAGCCCCCGGGTTTCGGCAGTCCGCTTGAGGAGCTCAACCTCTTGCCGTACCACTTTCGCCAAGTCGACCTCGTGACGATCAATCATGAACTTGCCCGTCTGGACACGCGAGACGTTCAGGAAGTCATTGATGAGATGGACCATCCGTTCACTACTGGCGAACGCCTCCGAGAGAAGTTGCTTTTGCACTTTCGTCACCCGCCCGCCGTCACCTTCAAGCACCATGCTGATATAGCCTTTGACGCTCGTCAAAGGGGTTCGCAACTGATGGGAAGCCATGCTGACGAACTCGTCTTTCGCGATGTCCAGACTTCGTAGCTGTTCATTGCTGGCCCGTAGCTCGACCGTGGCGGCATCAATGCGCTGCTGCAAGTTGGCATTCAATTTCCGCACCTCTTCGACCGAGGCAGCATTCTGGACCGCGATAGCCAGCTCGTCAGCCGCCTTCTCTAGCACCCTCACGTCTTGCCTGGTGTAGGTACCTTGGCGCTTCTTGCCCAGTAGTAGGTAGCCGATGATAGAGCCGCCCTGTACAAGAGGTACTGTGAGGGCTACATGATATCCGACCAATAGCCGATGGATATCATGGCGTGGCGGCACATCGTCTGTAAGAAGGATGCGTGTGGCGTCAGTGCTTTGCAGATAGGCGTCGAGCATGTGCATGTCGTAGACGGTCGGACGGACGTGCCCCTTACTCCCGACCGATAACGGATGACCGTTCGACTGATAAACGAAGAACGAGATATGATCAGCTTTTAGATTCGCTCCGATCACACGGGCAGCTCCTGCTAATAAATCGTGTAGCTTCACCGTCGTAGTGAGGACCCGGTGGAGACTAGTGTAAAATTCATCGGCCGAGTAGCTGCCTGTATATAGCATATCGGCGAGCAATCGATTATAGAATCGGACGGCGGGGTGGAATACGAAAGCCACAATCAGCGTCGTCAGGAGATACGCCCACTGCGGCAGGACTGTGTCGGTTACCAGTACAGCCCGGGTGGCTATAAAAAGCAGGGCAGCGTACAGCACCATCATGGTCATTACAGCCAGCAGATAGGTCAAGGCTCGGACGATGGTCAACCGGATATCGAACAGACGACGTCGATGAGTAGCCGGAGCAAGGTCTTTCATAGTGCTTATGATTTTAGCATGACGACCATTACTTTTGCGCCCCCTGGGGCTACTGGGGTATGATATTCATATGACCAAAATTGCCATCATTGAAGACGACCCGACTATCAACCAGATGTATCGTATGAAGTTTGAAGCCGCCGGTTTCGATGTACAGCTAGCCAGCGATGGTGAGCGTGGCGTCGCCTTGGTTGAGTCATTTCAACCAGACTTGATTCTCCTTGATATGCAGATGCCGAAAAAGAATGGCGCAGAAGCGCTAAAAGAAATTCGGGCCGCCGACTGGGGCAAAGATATTCCAGTTATCATCCTGACCAACATGGGAGAGGAAGAATCTCCCAAGGAACTACGCAGTCTTGGAATTGAAAGTTACATTGTCAAAGCAGACCTAACGCCGAGCCAGGTGATCGAACGCGTCAAAGAAACGCTCAAGCTCTAACTATTCGCACGAGAGTAGCAGGCCCTGATGACGTTTTCGAACAACGCCACGACCGTCAATGGGCCAACCCCGCCGCGTTCGGGCGTGATCGTCAAGTCATCACGTTCACGCACCTCATCGGCGACGTCGCCTACGACTTTGCCGTGTTCGGCCGAAGTCGCAGCGTCCACCACGACCGCACCAGGTTGCACGGAGTGCGACATGATTAATCCAGGCACACCGGCAGCTGATACGATTACCGGGTAGCGTCGTAAGCTGCCCGCCATGTTCTTACTGTGTTCGTCAAAAACCGTCACATCATGGCCGGCGTTTTGCCACAAACGGGCTAATGGCGCCCCGACAAGTCGCCCATTGCCAACGATGGCAATCTTCTTGCCGCGCAGCTCGATGTTGTAGCCGTTCAGCAACCAATCGATTGCCATGGCGGTCGCTGGGGTAAACTCCGAACCGTCTGCGAGGCCGTCCACGTCCTTGACAGTAGCTACCGAGTTCAACGCCTTGGCGGTCTGGGTAGAATCCTCCAGAGGAAGCTGCACGATAATCGCATGTACCGAGGTGTCGTCATTCAGGCCGTTGATACGGTCATACAGATCGGCCGAGGCGAGATGGTGAACCTCGACATCGACCAGGATGTCCTCGCCGTAGCGCTGCTTCATGCGCACATAGGTATCAATTACCTGATCGTCGCTGGTGCGAACGATAGCAAGTTTGGGAATGATGTTGTGTGCCTGGCGTAAGTTGCGCACCTGCTTGGCCTGCCGCTCTTTGATATAGTCGGCCAGCTCTGTTCCGGATAGATGTTTCACTCCTTACATTGTACCAAAACCTATTATGATACCGATACTCTGAGCCATCTTAACGTACAAGCTGATCAGTGGCCTGTAATCGTTCGAGTAGCGGGCGTAAACGAGCCACTAAGTAGAGTGAGCCCGTCACGACCACCTCGGTCCCTGGCTGCGCAAGCGCCGCCTGCAATGCTCTTTCCGGATCTGGTTCAGCCACTGCAATTCTGCCCCGGGCCGTCATATACGCAGCCAACCGGCTTGCAGCCACGCTACGACGCGACTTCATGTCCTGCTCAGACGAGAACTCAGTCATAATAAAACGTCCGTTTTGAGACCGTACGGCATCAAGGCAGGCGTGTATTTTACCCTCCGGTGAGTCAACCACGCCAAACACCCACGTCGTTTCACCGACCGACAAACCAGTCCGGGCTTCCAGAAGTGCGGCGAGCTTCTGAGGATTATGCGCGCCGTCTAGCAGGACGCGCTTACCTCGTACCTTGTACTGCTCAAAACGACCGGGAGGCGTCATCTTCATCACTGTATTTCTGTTGAGCTGCTCTGCTACGTGAAAGTTGTCACGTTCGGCAATATATTGAACCACTCTGTTCGCCAATACAAAGTTACGCTGCTGGAATGGCGGCAGCCAAGTAACATCCGCATTCATATCTTTTAGCGGGTGTACGCTGGCGCCTTGGGTCGCGGCGGTTGTATCAAGCACCTTTTGCGCTACCGAGTCTTGCCCTGCAGCAAAGACGTCACTCCCAGGCAGGATGATACCTGCCTTCTGCGTAGCAATCGCTTCTACGGTGGGGCCCAGCACTTCCGTGTGGTCTAAACCAATCGGCGTAATGACAGCGACCTTGTCCGACCGCGTAATGACATTCGTGGCGTCGAGCAGCCCGCCTAGTCCTACCTCGATGACGGCATAGGCCACTTTTTCTTTCGCGAACACAAAATACGCCAATGCAACCAAAAGTTCAAAATACGTCGGCTTGATATCCGGCCATTGCGCAAGTTCGCCCAGGAATTCATCGAGGTAAGTAAGAAAATCTTCATCCTTGAGTGGTTTACCATCGACCTGGACACGTTCAGTAATACTGGTTATATGAGGTGAGGCCGTCAAACCCGTCTTTTGCCCGCTCTTCTGTAAAAGGCCTCGAATAAAATATGCCGTACTTGTCTTACCAGACGTGCCGGCGACATGCACCGTACGGAATGAATCCTGAGGATCGCCTAGCCGCCGCATCAATGTCCGCATGCGCTCGAGGGTATAGGTCTGCCCGGTCATTTTCTCAGGTGAGTAGGCCAGCAGATATGCCTGCGCCTCTTCGATTGACCGTATTCTCATCCCGTTATCTTACGCCTCGTTCGTACTCGTTCCGCTGTAGGTTGATTTCCATGTAAAACGCCGACCACCCGGGTCGGCGCTATACATGGAGGGCCATCTGAGACTTGAACTCAGGACACCCTGCTTAAGAGGCAGGTGCTCTAACCAGCTGAGCTAATGGCCCGTACTAACGTATGAAACTATAGCAAACAGGGGCGGGTTTGTCTAGAGTTGGTCTTTTTTGGCGCTAATGAAGGCCGACCATTGCCGGACAAGTCTGAGAATCGTCTTCAACGGCAACTCGATTAGCATATCGAGCATCAGCGCGATGACGTTCACACGGGCGTACTTATCACTCAGGTATCGACCCACCACCACGAAAGGCATGTAGAGGAAGTCGCGCAGCAACGTCACGCCGTTCTGGTGTGTCTCTATCGATTCAATCTCGCGGATCATGCGACTGAGACGGAAGCCAAGGAAACTGGCAGCAGACAAGAAAATGAAGAAGATTACGAGGTGGAGCAACTCGAATGCAAAGAAATGCCAAAGCGCAAACGCGACGCCACCGAATACCAAGATGAAGAGTGAGGCGTAGGCCACGCTATACGCCGCGCCAAATTCCTGACCTGGCCGGCGCATTAGCTGCTTCGTAGGCTCGTTCTGGTACAATGTCCTGTCGATCTGTTCAACCAATCGCGACGTATTAGCCGGCCCTGGTAGCATCATGGTGGCACGAAGCAATACCATGTACACTGGCGGGAAAAATAGGTTAATGATAAGTGGCAACCAAACAATCATTCCGATGACAAGATAGTCGTACGGGATCTCGATGGCGATACCGATAAGAAACTTCGTGATAATCAGGAAAATGACGCTTTTGATGATGCCCTGGTTTACGCGGCGGTTAATCGATTCGTAATCTATTCCTATCTGCTTCTCGTACGCAAGCAGGAATTGATCACGGCTGCCTATCATCCCCTCGAGACCTGGATATTCATCAATCATGTGTCGCAGTACCCGCAGCGGGGCGCCGCGCCGATCAACCAACCGGAATAGCTTCTCGGTGGTAGACGAACCGAATAGTTCGTCTATTCTTTTGTTCGTGGCTATGTATTCCTGCAAGTCATCGAGTGTCTGACGGTACCGGCGTAACAAGCCAAGGCGGACCACCGCATCGTCCGACTTCAGGAGCGCCCTATGAAGCGCTGTATACAGCGATGTTTCGGCGTCAGCCGGTCGGCCATCAAACACTTGCTGGTAATCAATTGTTTCACTGAAATACGCATGTGCGAACTGGGTAAAGGCTTGCAGCTGGGCGTCATCGTTCAACATCCATTCAACCTCGACAGCTAGCAGATGGTACGTCCAGCTCTCGGCCTGCTCATAACTAACGCCCTTGGCCCGAATCAGCTCCATGAACGCTACGTAGTATCTGTTCGCGAGGGAATTGACATGCTGGACGTCGTCTTCCGACACGGTGTCGTTCAGAAGATACCCAGCCTGCGTCAACTCGATAATGAGCTCTTCGCCACTTCCAGCGATACGTTTTTCGTCTCTCAACATGAACAGACGACGATAAAACCGGCGGATAGCACGCTGCAATAGCACGTGCTCTTCGGTATATTCAGCAGCATTGCGAAGCTGTTCATATGCAGCCGTCAGAGTGGCGCCTGCACCTACGACATGCACTTTGCTGGCACCAGCACGAACACGCTCTCGGGTTTCTTGTTGCGACCGGGCCGCACCGAGATCGTGCTGAAGACGCCGACCGATATCATTGAGTTCTGTCATAAATCTACAAGTTTGGTACACCCGGTACGATTCGAACGTACGACACCTGGTTCCGAAGACCAGTGCTCTATCCACTGAGCTACGGGTGCGTAAGTGGTGGTAGAAATACAGAGGTAATTATAGCACGGGCCATCGAATCTGGGCTATACTGCCTAATACATGGACGTACACACTAACATACCGCTCAAGAATTATCTCACCATGAAACTCGGTGGCAGCGCCCGTTTTATGACCGACGCGATTAACCCCGAAGAACTAGCGGCGGCGTGCCGTAATGCCAAGCAGGCAGGTATACCTTTTTTCATCCTGGGTGGCGGCAGCAACGTCATCGCCAGTGACGATGGTTTTAATGGCATCGTTATCCGTAACCGCATTCCAGGTTTCGAGATTATTGAAGACACGGCAGCCAGTACGACAATTCGGATCGGAGCCGGTGAAAACTGGGATGCCACGGTTGCGCGAACAGTCGAAATGGGTCTATCCGGTATTGAGGCCATGTCGGCAATACCCGGTACCGTCGGTGCCGCTCCGGTACAGAATGTCGGCGCGTACGGCCAAGAAATTGCCGATACGCTCCTTCGGCTGGAGGCATATGATAGCGAGCAAGACCGCTTCGTTGCCCTTGAAAATAGTGACTGTGGTTTCGCGTATCGCCACAGCATCTTCCGCGGCGATAGTGCCGGACGCTATGGCATCATCAATGTCACGCTCACGTTGTACAAAGCCGCACCACAGCCACCGTTTTACGACGCTGTTCAAAAATATTTTGATGCCAATGACATTACGCTCTACACCCCTCGGACAATCCGCGATGCCGTGATGGCCATCCGGAAAGAAAAGTTGCCCGACCCGATTGAACGGCCGAACACAGGCTCATTCTTCAAAAACGCCATCATTGAAGAGTGGCAGTTAACGGAGCTTCAGAAACAATGGCCGGACATCCCACATTACGACCTAGGTGATAAGCGCGTCAAAGTACCGACTGGCTGGTTGATTGAACAAGCAGGTCTGAAGGGCGAGCTTCTGCATGGCATGCGGGTCCACGACAAGAACGCGCTAGTCCTTATCAACGAGTCTGCCACCGGCTACGCCGACCTGGCTGCCGCACGACAGGAAATCACTGGCAAAGTGCGTGACACCTTCCGTATCACCATCGAGCAAGAACCACTCGAGCTCTGACGCTTGCCTACCAAGGGCAAACAGCTTATGCTATGAAGCATGAAGCGTGGGTTCACGGTCGTCGAAATTCTCATCACTCTGGTCATTATGGCCATACTGCTGACCCTGGGTGTCGTCAGCTTACGTAACGTGCAGGCCGAAGCACGCGACAAGGAGCGGGCGACCGACATTGATACCATCGCCCGGGGGCTAGAACGACGCTACAACGAAGGTAACCCGGTGCTCGTATCTGCTACTGATGCCCGTGAAGGTAAGCAAGGCTCATACCCGGGAACAAACGAGATGCTTCACATGGGGGGAGAAGATAGGTCCGGCCAGGGGTTTAATCCTGCTCAGGTCACTGGTGGATACTTAACCGAAGGGTTGCCTGGCACATCAGAGGCAGCCTTCACAAATCCTGGCGGCGAAAAATTATGGGCAATAGTTTGCGTCTGGGCATGTGCACCGGCGGGCGATACGACCCAAATAAATACCGCGTTCAACAACCAAGATAAGTATGTCTATGAACCAATCGATCGCAGTGGAAATATTTGTTGCTGCGGTGATTGCCCTGGCTTTAACTTATACTGGAAGACAGAAACTAACGGAGCCCTTCAGACGCTAAAGAGTAAGAACAGATGAACCAATTGAAAGAACAGGGCTTCACTGCCGTCGAACTCCTCATCACTCTTTTTATCGCTGCCGTTTTCCTGTTTGCAGGTTACCAACTCTACATTCAGGTAACTCGCGACGCCGATGACGCCGACAAGACGGCCCGTATTTCCAATCTTGTGCAGGAACGTATGCGTGAGCGGCTGGCCGAAGTTACTGCTCAGTACCCCAATGGGTGCATATCAGCCTCGGCGGCTAACACGACGCAGTCCCAGAGTGTCGAGGGTGTAGGTAGCGTTTCGTTCAATACCGTCACCCGTTGCCCGATTGCCGCTACTAGCGGCTCAGCGACCGACCTCTTCCAAGTAACCGTCACCGCGACATACACTGAATTGGGGCAAACAAGGACCCTTCAGCACTCCACATATGCGAACTAACCAATCAACGGCCGGCTTCACACTGGTAGAAATCCTTATCATCGCGCCCGTCGTGGTGCTTTTCATCGGTGCGTTCATCGGTTTGGCCGTGTCACTCACAAGCGACAGCCTGCGCTTACGGGAAAAAAACGCCGCCGCCTACAACGTTCAGGAGGCTCTGAATGATGTCGAGGCGAATGTCGCCTTAGCCACCTCATTCCAGGTCGCAACAGGCACCCTGCAGTCGCCACAAGGTAAGAACAACGGCACGGCTCAATTCACCAACACTACGTCGGGTCAGCCAGATACCCTGATCTTAAAGTCAGCCGCGACCGACAAAAGCCCCTACGACCCTACGCGGGTGCTGATCCACACTGGTACCTCGCCGTGTAATGCCCGTAACGTCGTCTACCAGTATTTCACTATTTATTTCGTCAGTAACGGCACGTTATATAAACGGATCGTCCTTCCTCAACAAGCGGCCTGCGCTATGCCGTGGCAGCGTGGCACCTGTGCCGAAACACACGTTGCGGCGAACCCCACTGTCTGTAAGACGGAAGATACCAAGCTACTCGAAGGTGTCGCGGCAATTGACATCCAGTATTACACCGGTGCAGCCGATGACACCCCGGTCGCTGACAGCCAGGCGAACGATGCCAACGGCATTTCCATCAATATCACTCTCAATAAAAGTATCGCCGGTGAGACCGTCGAATATACTGGCGGTTCACGCATCACCAGTATGAACGCTCAGGCGAGTGATTCCGTTGCCGAAGCGCCCCCTGCCCCAACGCTTACCTGGACGAACAGCACCTCTACTCCCTACACCACGACGTTCGAATGGTCGCCTATGGGCAATGCAACCGGTTATAACGTTCGCTATCGGATTGATGGTGGAGCATGGGTGAACGGCCCGCAAGGGACCACTGCCACCTCCTACAATGTGGTTGCCACCCATCGTAAACAAGTCGTCGAAGCTGAAGTGACAGCCCTGACTAGTGCTGGCAATTTCCTCTACGGCACCACGTCACGGACCATACCACGGTGGGAGGAGTGCGGCCTGCAGAATGGTTGGGTAGACTATGGTAGTCCGTATGCAGGTGGAGCTTTCACGCGTACTTCTGCGGGGGTCGTGGGACTACGTGGACTCATTAAGAACGGAACGAATGGAACGAATGCCTGTATCCTACCGGTAGGTTTTAGGCCTTCGCAGAACCTTATCTACCAGAGTGCGGGCCGTGTGAGCGGTGCCAATGATGCGGTGCGCGTCGACGTCATGACGAGCGGACAAGTCATCGTTCAATCGGGTGATTCCGGCTGGGTAAGCCTGAGTGGCATCACCTTCCTAGCTAGCGGAGCGGCGACGAGCAACAACTGGGCGAACGGTGTCTGGCAAAATGGTTGGGTGAACTATAGCGCAACGGGAAATTCCTGGGGTGACCTAAAATATGCAAAAGACACGCTTGGCCGTGTGCACACCGAAGGACTCGGCCGAGCTGGTACGACAACGACGAATACTGTGTTGACGAACTCCCTGAATATCAGTGGCTTTACTCCCTCCAACCGCTCTATCATGCCCGCCAGGGCATTCGCTAACGGTGCGGTTGACATCGATACGAGCGGGCAGATGCTGGTTAGATACGTAGGAAGTTGGGCGTCTGTCGCCTTCGTCTACTACCCTAGCACTTTTAATAGCTGGAGCTCCGTAAGCATGACAAATGGCTGGATACCCTATGGGTCAGTTTACTCAGGTGCACAGTGCCATAAAGGATCGGATGACTTAGTTATCCTTAGAGGTCTCATAAAGGGTGGGTCAAACGGAACATCTAGCACGTCGTTAAATTCGGTAGGGTGCGGATTACATAGCGATGGAAGACAAATCCTGCCAAGTTGGTTATCCGGCAATAACCCTGGACGCATAGACGTCCTTGATACGGGTGAGCTCTTCTTCTCGGCATCTTCCGCAACATGGACAACCTTAGACGGTATACGTTTTATTGCAGACTAGCTGCGTACTGATACTGCTTGCGCTTACAAATTCACTGTAGTATATTACAAACATAAGTACATAATTAGGGGGCATAACGAATGCTTAACAATATCAACACTTTGAAGAAACAACACGGTTTCACTATCGTCGAGCTTCTTATCGTTATCGTCGTGATCGCGATTTTGGCTGCGATTAGCATCGTGGCGTATAACGGTATTCAAAATCGAGCAAAACTCTCAAATGCACAGTCGGCAGCAAGCACGATAGTAAAGAAGGCAGAGGCCTACAACGCTGAACTCAGCTCATACCCTACTACTCTATCCGCACTAACCTCTGCTGCGTCTAGCACCACGTATAATGTACCAACGGGAACAGTTACGCAGGCAGGCACGGTACCTACCGCTGCTCCAGCAAACTCAAATACCATACTCTTCTACACCTGTGGATCGGGTGCGGGTGTGCGTATCGGTTACTGGGATTACGTAGCGAATGCAGCAGTAAGTACTGGATCAACCTATACCGCTGGTACCGTAAGTGGTACTTGCACACTAGCTACCACCTAGATAAACGAGTTAGGATATTCTTAACTAAAACTGAGGGACTTCACCCTCAGTTTTAGTTATAGGCAGTACGAGTTGTTTAGACTTTAAACCTAGCAGCTATTTGTTCAACTTCACGTCGCATTTTACTTAATAATTCAGAGTCGTCATGGTTCTGCAATGCTCGACTCATCCATTCAGCGATAAGCACCATCTGCTCCTCTTTCATCCCCCGTGTCGTAATCGCGGGCGTCCCCAGCCGAATACCACTCGGCCTGAACGGTGGATTTGGATCATCCGGTACAGAGTTCTTATTTAACGTTAGGCCTATGGCATCAAGAGCCTCTTCGGCGACCTTTCCGTTGATCCCAAAGCTCGTTTGGACATTCGCCAGAATCAGGTGATTACTCGTACCGCCAGTCACCAGATCGAAACCGCGCTTCTGCAGTTCATCGGCTAACACGGAAGCGTTCTTCAATACCTGCTCGGCATATTCTTTAAATTCGGGCCTTAGTGCTTCACCGAAAGCGACTGCCTTTGCCGCGATAGCATGCATATGTGGGCCACCCTGCATGCCAGGAAAGACCGCACGGTCAATCAGCGTTGGAATATTCTCCAGCGTTTTCTCAGGGGCTTTGAGAGGATTGGATACGACACCCCTGGTAAGGATCATGCCACCGCGCGGACCGCGTAGCGTCTTGTGCGTCGTGGTCGTGATAACGTGGAAGCCGTAATCGAACGGATTCTTCGCTACGCCTGCAGCGATTAAACCGGCGATGTGCGCCATATCGGCCATCAGAAGCGCACCCACCTCATTACCGATGGCGGCAAATTTCTCATAGTCAAGCTCACGAGGGTATCCCGAGAAACCTGCGAGCACGATCTTTGGTTTATGCTTTAGCGCCAGTTCGCGCAGGTGATCGTAGTCAATCTCACCCGTGGTAATGTCCTTCATTTTGTAGGGAATGAAGTTATAGAGTTTTGCCGAGCGGGTCATCGGATTGCCGTGCGTCAGGTGGCCACCATGGCTCAGGTCCATCGCCAGCACCGCATCGCCTGGTTCAAGCCAGGCACTATATACTGCCTCGTTCGCGGGTGCTCCACTGTGCGGTTGTACGTTGGCATGATCTGCCTTGAACAACTGTTTAGCACGTTCGATGGCAAGCGTTTCGATTTGATCGGTAAATTCCTGGCCTCCATAGTAGCGCTTGCCGGGGTAGCCTTCTGAGTATTTATTCGTAAATACGCTGCCAAGTGCAGTCAATACATCTTTACTCACGTAGTTCTCGCTCGGAATGAGCTCTAGGCCTTCTAGCTGTCGTTTTTCTTCGCCGGCAATTAGCCGAGCCACTTCATCATCAATCATAGGTTCTCCTCCTCTATTTATATACCGGTGATGATGAACACAGCTATAACATAAACTTATTGTAGCATGTTTGTGATATATCGTATGTGATATAATAATTCGTATGACTGCGACTGACTACAAGAGACGTTTAGGCAAACTTATCCAGGAAACCCGCGCCGCTAAGCGTATGACCCAGAGTGAATTGGCCGAAGCACTCGGCACGTCTCAGAGTGCTATCAACCGCATCGAAAAAGGCGGACAGAATATGAGTATCGAGATGTTGGCTCGTATCAGTGACGTGCTAGAGAGTAATCTCGTCATGCTCAATAGCAGCGGCAAGATTAACTTCAAAGTGCACGGTGGCCGAAAGCTTTCCGGTTCAATCGAAGTAAAGACGAGTAAGAACGCTGCGGTCGGTCTGCTTTGTGCCGCTCTTCTGAACAAAGGCAAGACCACGCTCCGCCGTGTCGCCCGCATTGAAGAAGTCAATCGTATTATCGAAGTACTCGACAGTATCGGCGTGAAGACGAAATGGCTTGAGAATAACGACTTAGAGATCGTCCCGCCGGCCCGCCTGAAGCTTGAAGACATGGATATCGAGGCTGCCAAGCGCACCCGTACTGTCATCATGTTTCTTGGTCCACTGCTCCACCAGTACGACGACTTCAAACTGCCTTTCGCTGGCGGGTGCAACCTCGGTACGCGCACCGTCGAACCACATCTGGTCGGTCTGAGTGCATTCGGTATGGACGTCGTGGCAGCTCCGAATACCGACTACTACCACGCTATTGTTCGTGAGAAAAACCCCGAAAAGACTATCCTCCTGACCGAACGGGGCGACACCGTGACAGAGAACGTCATCATGGCTGCTGCCTTACATGACGGTATTACCGTCATCCGTAACGCCAGCCCGAACTACATGGTGCAGGATGTCTGCTTCTTCCTGGAAAAGCTAGGTGTTGAAATCGAAGGAATCGGAACCACCACCTTACGGATCAGAGGCCGCCGTTCCTTCAACCAGGACGTCGAGTATTACCCCAGTGAAGATCCGATCGAGGCGATGAGTTTCATCGCCGCAGGAGTGGTGACTAATTCAGAAATCACCATTAAGCGGGCACCGATTGAATTCGTCGAACTAGAACTAGCGGTATTGGAAAACATGGGACTTACGTACGAATTGAGTGACGAGTACCTGGCGCGTAACGGCCGAACGCGACTGGTTGATATAGAGCTGAAGCACTCGAAACTGATTGCACCAAAAGATAAGCTCCACAGTATGCCATTTCCTGGGGTCAACATGGACAATTTACCCTTCCTTGGTTTGATCGCTACGGTCGCGAAAGGACGAACGCTACTTCATGACTGGAGCTACGAGAACCGGGCCGTGTACTTTACCGAGCTGACGAAACTTAATGCTACCATTGAGCTGGTCGATCCACACCGTGTCTATTTAACCGGGCCGACCAAGTGGAAGCCGGCAGATGTCGTCGCTCCGCCCGCCTTGCGGCCTTCGGTCGTGATTTTACTGGCCATGCTGGCAGCACCGGGCACATCGACGCTTCGCGATGTTTATTCCATCAACCGTGGCTATGAAGACCTTGCGAACCGCCTTAACTCACTCGGTGCGAAAATCGAAACTCTGCAAGGCATCTAGCCTCACCCGCCCCTGTTGTGCTACAATAGCCCTCGTACATGGCGGGCGTAGCTCAGTTGGTTAGAGCGTCGGGTTGTGGCTCCGAAGGCCGTGGGTTCAATTCCCATCGTTCGCCCCAAATTTGTACACGCGGGCGTCGTATAATGGCTAATATGTCTGCCTTCCAAGCAAACGATGCGAGTTCGATTCTCGCCGCCCGCACCATACAGAACACCTAGACTAGGGTGTTCTTTTGTTTTCAGATATAATCGGCAGTACGCCCCGGTAGCTCAGCTGGATAGAGCAGAGGACTTCTAAGCCTAAGGTC
>CAZFMZ010000008.1:0-20159 GCA_964520495.1 uncultured Candidatus Saccharibacteria bacterium | reverse complement strand
ATGCCGATTGATAAACTCATACGGTTTCTCATTGTAACAGAGGCGAACAACATACGCGAACCACTTCCCAGCTATGGAACGTATGTGCTACCATAAGCGGTAAATGAAGCGACGTCACGTGAGCATGAAAGGGCGCAGCCTGAAAAAGGTCCTGCTAGTGGTGACGGCCGTACTGGTAGTGCTGGCAGCCGGTACCGGAGCCTGGTACTACGTGACGACCATGAACAAACAATCCAAAGTGGACGTGTCTGAGGATGACAAACGTCGACAAGAACTTGAAGCGAAGGTTAAAGCTGCAAGCAGCGACACCGAGAAGGCCGCTGCCTTTAGCGACCTATCTAATCACTATGTCGCAGAAGGAGACGGTCGGAAAGCGGCCGATTATGCCGAGAAAGCCGTTGAGGCTTCCCCCACATCTACTAGCTACGGACAGCTTGCGTTCGCTGCTCAACAGGCCGGAAATACCGAAGCCGCCATTGCCGCCTACAAGAAAGCCGCCGAACTTGCCAGGGCAGACAGCGAAGAGGGCGATAGTCGAAGCGACTACGAGTACTACATGATGGAAGCGCGTTTACTTGAGGAGGCACAGTGATGATACGCTCAAAGCTTGCTATAGGTGCATTGTTCGTAGGCATGACTATGGGCGTGGTATTGTTTGGCAGCCATGATGCTCATGCCTACACAGGCACCGGCTATTTTTCCGGCAAAGCTGCCTACACGGACCTTTCCTATTCTGATGACGTGCTGAGCGGACGGCCTGGCCAGAACGCGATTCCAGCGGGTGCCAAGTCAAGCAAGAACGGGTTTACAACCTTTATCCGTAATAAATTAAAGAATGGTAACGCTAGGGACAAAACCGGCGCTGCTTTTATCGTTAACCTGATGGTTGGTGCTGGTGCCGGCGGTGGCTGGAGTAAAGATAGGACGCCCTCGGCAGCCATGCTCAACGACTGGGAGGCACGCATTAAGGATAATTCCGTGTCGATGTATACGACATTCGCCGACCCGAATAACTACGGTCGGATTTCGTTTTATGATGGCAGTATCAATGATGATTTCTTCACGAATTATAACTCCGGGGCGCGCGAACTGATCGTATTCGCACAAGGGGGGCAGGTAAAGGCAGTTATCGAGGTGCCATGTGCCAACCCGATTGGCCGCAGTACATATATAAACCCCCCACCGTTCAATCTGTCGGCAAACTCTTGGTTCAACCAGAACGGCAACAAGGTCAACGAAGTGAGCCGACGTGTCGGGCAATCAGTCACGTTCAATCATCAGATAAAAAATGACGGGCCGGGTAACATGGGTACCAAGCTGGATGCCTATGCCGAATGGAACGGTGGCAGTGGGACGGGTGCAAGCAAGAGTGGCAGGACGAGGAACTGTGACGTGTCGGGAGGCCTGAACAATAATCAGACTACGGGGAACAGCTGTGATCATACGTTCACCATCCCGCAAGACGCCTCTGCGAATAGTCGCTATTGCCAACGAGTGGTTGGTTCACCGCGCTCATCGACTAATAATAATAACATCGCCTCCTCACGCATCTGTGTAGTGGTGACGCCACAGTGGAGCGTCGTTGGACAGACGACCGTCACGGTTCCGGCTGACAAGCAGGGCCTGGGTGGCGACGCATATAATTTCCGCCATCGGGTGACGAACGAAGGTCCGCATCACATGAATTCCGCCGGTCGTGGCTTTGCCCGCATATGGGTGCAGGAGAACCTGAACAACAGCGGCTGGACTGATAAAGGCGGCGCACGGGTAGACATGGTGCGTCCTGACGGGGGTACGGAAACGATCAACGATGCCGGCACCTTACCGGCAGACTTCGAGGCCGGGGACCGCTATTGCCAACGCGTGCGCGTGGTATTCGCCAGCGCCACGGGTAACCAGAACGGTAACGAGCAGACATTCCCCCGCGACTGTATTGACGGCACCCGCGAGTTCGAACTGGTACCAAGTACGTCGGTGAATCCCGGCACGGCCGCCGAGTCCGGCTCGTCGGTATCGGTCATGCCGATCGTGGACAACCAGGGTCCATCCTTGAGCGCGGATGATACCGCCTGGCATCTGTCACGGTTCGTATTGGCGCCTGGCGTGGCTGTACCAGGTACGTCAACCGGTACGGGTAATCCATGCGTCTACTATGCGAACGGCTGTACGATGATGTCACAGGGAACCGGTACGTTCCAGGTAGGCAATCCAAGCACGATGACAGATGGAAATGGTGACCCGTTTGGCTCCCAGGGCTACACCATACCTGACCCTTCGCCAGTGGGCACTAAATACTGTTTCGCGTTGTCTGTCCGGCCTTATAGCGACACCTCGACCGATTGGCGCTACGGCGTTCCAACCTGTGTCACTATCGGTATTACGCCAAAGCTTGCCGTTTGGGGACACGACTTCAAAACACAGGGCAGCATTAACACCAGTCTGTCACGTATCTCGGGCCGTACCTACGGTAGCTGGGGCGAGTACGGCACTCTGTCGAATGGAGCGAACCAGGGTATGGCGTCTGGTAGCGGCTTAGTCGATGGCAACGGAGCCGCCAACCAGGAAAGTTGGAGCAACTTGACCTTCGCGAATAGGACGACTGGCGGATTGCAGCCCTTTGGTAGCTACGGGGCAGTCACCAACTTTACGGTCAACCAGAGCGGTGCCGTCGTTATCAACGGCGACGTCACGCTGCCTGGGTCGGGCTATACCTCGCCATTCGGCACGGGGTATAAGCGAGTCGTCAGGATTAACGGTACGTTGCGTATCTCTAACAACCTGACGTACGCCAATGGCCCGTATTCGTCTATCTCGTCGATTCCCCGTGTGGTGTTAATCGCTGAGGACATCATCATTGATCCGAACGTCACCCGCATCGACACCTGGCTGGTTGCCAACCGAATCGCTACCTGTAGTAATGTCACGAACGCCGGTAGTAACTTCGTTTCACCTGACAGTGTCTCGATGCAGGCCAACACTTGCCCGAACCCGCTCCGCTTCAATGGGCCGGTCGTCGCGAACGAACTGTACCCGTATCGGACCACCAACAGTGGTAATGACACCGATACGGTAGCCGAGACCTTTAACCTTCGTGCCGATGCATTCCTGTCTGCGTTCGCCGGGGGAGGCATCAACAACCCTGTGGCGTCGACCGACATGGTGACCGACCTGCCGCCTCGGTTCTAGACCTCGAGAAAAATGCTTGCCGGGGGTATACCGCTTATGTATAATGAGGCGTAATATGGCATTAGTAAAAAGTGTGGGCGACTTCTTCGGACTGGACATTGGCACCAATGCCATCCGGGTGGTGCAACTGAGCCAAGCCGGGCAGGACAACTGGAACCTGGTGCACTACGGCTATGCCCCTGTCGATGCCAAGACGTCCGCCTCTGATTCACCAGAGGCACGTCGCCGCTTAGGCGAAGTCATCATGACTGCCATCGGGCAGAGCGGCATCAAGAGCCGCGACGTGGCGATCGGTCTTCCGAGCCAGAAGACGTTCACGACCGTCATCGACGTCCCGGCCATGAGTGAGGCGGAGCTACGCAGCACCATCAAGTATCAGATTGATCAATATATCCCGATGGCCGTCGACGAAGCGAAGGTCGACTGGAAACTGCTTGGACAGAGCTTGCACGACCCGAAACAGCAGGAAGTCCTGCTGACATCGACCGCCGTTAGCTATGCGGAGGAACAGCTTGAATTCGTCGAAAGTCTCGGCCTGAACGTCATCGCGGCCGAACCCGACCCGATCGCCATGATCCGTTCGTTGCTACCGGGCGGAGTGTCTGACGCGCGTCTGCTCGTCGACATGGGCGAACAATCAACCGACCTCGCTATCACCTATGGCGACGCGCCGCGATTAGTGCGGACCATACCGGTGGGCCTGAGTTCACTGCTGAAAGCCATCGTTTCCAATCTCAACGTACAGGAAGACCAGGCCCGCCAATTCGTCCTGAAATTCGGACTGGCACCCGACCGTCTGGACGGCCAGGTACTGCGGGCGCTTGAGAGCACGCTCGACAACTTTACCGGTGAACTGACCAAGTCGATCAAGTTCTTCCAGACCCGTTACGCCAGCACACCGATCGGCGGCATCCTGCTAGCCGGTTATGCCAGTAGTACGCCACGCTTCGGTGAATACGTCGCCGCCAAGACCGGTGTCAAAGCGGAAGCGGCCAACCCATGGCAGAAGGTGCGCGTCTCGCAGACTGATCAACAGCAGCTGTTACCGGTTATGCATGAGTTCGCGACCGTCGTCGGCCTGGCGCAGAGGAGCAACAAGTCATGATTGAAATCAACCTGATTCCTGACGTCAAGCTCGAACTACTCAAGGCACGCCGCCAGCGCAAGACCGTCATTTCTGCCGCCGTCCTGACCGCCATGGTCTTTACCGGTGGGGTGGTGCTGTTGGCATTGTACGCGTTCGGGGGTCAGACCCTCGCGAACGCGTTGGCAGACGACGCCATTAAGAATGAGAGTCAGAAGCTGAGCGAGGTCGAGGACCTGGCGAAAACGTTGACTATCCAGAACCAGCTGTCGACCTTACAGGGTCAGCACAACGACAAACTGGTTTCAGCCCGTTTGTTCGATATCCTGACCACGACGGTTCCATCTGGTGAGAACCGGGTGTCGGTGTCCCGTATCACGCTTGAAGCCGAAGAGAACCTAATTGCCATCGAAGGCGAAGCTACCAATGGGTATGAAGCGCTCGAAGTCTTCAAGAAGACCATCGCTCAGACCCGCTTCGGGTTCAGCCAGGACGGGGAAGCGAAAGAGCCGGTCCTGATCGCCGAGAATATCCTCGATGGTGAACGTCGCTACGGCGAAGATGGTGACGGAAACCGCGTGCTGCGTTTCTCACTTAGCTTCACATATCCGGATGAACTGTTTGCCTACACCTCAGAGCAGGGCAGGATTATCACCCCGAACCGCCAGAACGCGACCGACTCGGCCAAGGGTGTGCCTAGTAGCCTGTTTACCAACGCCGAAGCGGAGGAGACCGAGTAATGGCCGACAAGAACGTCGCGCTGCGCAAGCGCCAGCAAATTGAAAACGCCAACAAGACGATGTTCCTATGGGTGGCCGGCGCCGCCGCCATTGTTGGCATCGCCTTAGTGCTGTCGTTCTCTCTGTTCGAACGTATTAGCTTCAACCAGCGCGTCATCAACGAGAAGAACGAGACAGTAGCGACCTTACGGGCCAATAACGAAATCGTCGACGAGCTGAAAGAGAATATCCGGGTACTTAACACCAACGAGAACCTGGTCGAAACACCGCGTGTCGAGGATTCTGAACCGATCGCAGCCATTCTTGACGGCCTCCCATCAACCGCTAACTCATCAGCATTGGGCGCTTCGTTGCAGCAGAAACTGCTGGTCGGTGGCGGCGTTTCCATCGACACGCTGACCGTCAACCCGATCTCTGGCGTCGAAGACGATGATGACGGCAGTGAGGAAGGCGACGGCGAGATTACCTTCGAGTTCGTGGTGAGTGCGCCGGCCGGACAGGCGAACAGTCTGAAGCAGGTACTGCGCAATCTCGAGACTTCCATCCGTGTCATCGACCTGACTACTCTGACGATCGAGCAGCAGAACAATAAGATTTCCCTTAGTGGTGCCGGCCGAGCATTCTACCAGCCAGAGAAGAAAGTCGAATTAAGCGAAAAGGCGGTACGTCCATGAAGTCCACCGACATTGCTATGATCATCCTGATTGCTTCCGTCAGTGTTATGTTCGCGTATGGCGCGGTCAGCTCCATTCCTGGCCTGAAAGGCCCGGATGAAGCCGTCCAGGTAAAGAAGGCTGAAAAGTACACGGCCGACGTAGACGAGCCCTCAGGCCGTATCTTCAACAAAGCTGCCATCAATCCGACGGTTGACGTAACCATCGGCGGCTCTGCCGCCAGTGGACAGTAGGGAGGCCCTGGCGTGGCCCTACTGACCGCCGAACTCCAAGAAAAACTACTCGTCCTTCTAAAAGATGAGGGACTGATCATGCAGGCGCAGATCGAGGCCGCGCAGACTGAGGCGAGTGCTGCGAACAAGCCGATCATGACAGTGTTGACCGAGCAGGGCGCCGTCGATGACGAATTGCTGACCCATGCTACGGCTCAGGTGTCGGGCGTGCCGTATGTGAACTTGCTCAATACCGTCATCGATGATCAAATCCTCAACCTGCTACCTGAGGATATCGCCGAACGTTTCATGGCCGTACCGCTCGCTGAGGTGCAGAACCGTTTGGCCGTCGCCATGATCGATGCCAACAATGTGCAGGCGGTCGACTATCTGGCGAACCGCATCCAGCGTCCACTGAAGGTCTTCATGGCGTCTGAAGCCGGCGTCCGCCATATCCTTGACCAGTATAAGGCCGACCTCTCGGGCGTTGACGCCGCCGCAGTCCAGTCGGAAGCCGACGTGGCCGAAGAAAAGACGGCAAACATCAAGACCCTGGTGCAGGATTCACCGATTTCCCGCGCCCTTTCGACCATCCTGGAGTACGCGGTCAAGACGCGGGCTTCAGACATCCATATCGAGCCGCTTGAAGGCACGCTGAAGATTCGCTGTCGAGTGGACGGCGTCTTACGTGAGATCATGCAACTGCCCAAAAGTATCGAACCGGCGCTCGTCAGCCGTATAAAGATTTTATCCAATCTGAAGATCGACGAGCACCGTACTCCTCAGGACGGTCAGTTCGCCATCGCTGTCGCCGGCAAGGAAGTCGACTTACGTATCTCTATCAGCCCGGTCGTCTGGGGTGAGCAAGTGGTTATCCGTCTACTCGACAAGTCAGGCAACTCGTTCGACCTTGAAGACATGGGCTACGCAGGTCGTGCCCTCAGGGCGATCCGAAAAGGTATCCGTCGACCGAACGGCATGGTATTGACCAGTGGCCCGACCGGTAGCGGTAAGTCAACCAGCCTGTATGCGCTCATCAAGGAAATCATGGACGACAGCGTCAACATCGTCACATTGGAAGACCCGGTCGAATATAAGATGCAAGGCGTCAACCAGATTCAGGTGAATGCCGAGGTCGGTCTGACCTTCGGGAACGGATTACGCTCAATCCTGCGTCAGGACCCGGACGTGGTAATGGTCGGAGAGATCCGTGACAAGGAAACGGCCGAATTGGCCGTCCAGGCAGCCTTGACCGGCCACTTGGTATTCTCAACCCTGCATACCAACTCGGCGGCCGGTGTGTTGCCGCGTCTGCTCGACATGGGAATCGAACCGTTCCTGATCGCTAGTACGGTCAACACCATCATCGGTCAGCGACTGGTACGGCGGGTCGCACCGAAGCGCGATGCCTATAACTCGACGCCAATCGAAACTCAGAACATCACGACTACGGTGGGGCATTTATTGCCGAAGACGAAGGAGCAGGTGGCGGTCATCAGTCAGGACCTTGGATACAAGGACTTGCCCCTGGCAGGCCAAAGCGCTTATACTTTGGTCAAGGGCAAGGATACCCCGCAGACGCCACGCGGCTATGCCGGCCGTGCCGGACTGTACGAGGTGATGGACGTGAACGAAGACATTCAGAATCTGATTGTCAAACGCGCGACCAGCGCCGAGATTCAGCGCAAGGCCGTTGAACAAGGCATGATCACCATGCGCCAGGATGGATATCTGAAGGCACTAGGTGGCCTGACGACCATAGAAGAAGTCAACCGAGTAGCAGCGGATACTGCATAGAAAAAGGTGGGAATGAAATGAATCAAGAACTAAGAATCGAACTGCTACTGGAAGAAGTCGTCAAGAAGCGTGCCAGCGACCTGCACCTACAGGTGGGTCTGCCGCCAATGCTGCGTGTCGACGGCAGCCTGACGCCGATTTCCGGCTATAACGCTCTCGGTGAAGCCGAGGTCGAGCAGCTGGTCTATGCCATCCTCGACCAGGACCAACAGCAGATTCTGAACAAGGACAAGGAGTTTGACTTCAGCTTCGCGTTCGGTAACCTGGGCCGTTTCCGTGTCAACGCCTTCCATGAACGCGGCAACTTAGCAGCCGCCCTGCGTCTGATTCCCAACGAGATCAAGAACGTGATGGAGCTGGGCATGCCACCTGTCGTCTCCGGCTTCGCCGATTACCCGCGTGGCCTGGTGTTGGTGACTGGCCCGACCGGAAGCGGTAAGAGTACCACGCTGGCAGCCTTGGTCGACAAGATCAACACCGAACGTTCGCACCACATCATTACTATCGAGGATCCGATTGAGTTCACCCACAAATCGAAGAAATCAGTCATCGTCCAACGTGAAGTCCACTACGACACCTATAGCTTCTCGGCGGCGCTCCGCTCCTCTCTGCGCCAGGACCCCGACGTGGTGCTGATCGGTGAGATGCGTGACCTGGAAACGATTTCAGCGGCCATTACCATCGCGGAAACCGGACACCTGGTATTCGCGACGCTGCACACCAACAGCGCAGCCCAGAGTATCGACCGTATGATCGATGTCTTCCCGCCGCACCAGCAGCCACAGATCAGGGCGCAGCTTTCCAATATCCTCATGGCTATCTGTTCACAGCGTCTGGTTCCCGCCATCGGCGGCGGTCGCGTGGTGGCAGCTGAAGTGTTGATTGCCAACCCGGCCGTGCGTAATATCATCCGTGAAGGGAAGAGCCATCAGCTCGACGCTGTCATCCAGACAGGCGCCGACCAAGGCATGCAGACGATGGACCGCACCCTGGTCAGCCTGGTGCAAAGCGGCACCATCACCTTCGATGATGCTCGTAACTACGCCGTCGATCTGACGGAGTTCGAACGGCTGATGAGGGGTTAGGAACGTAGATGAAGCGGTTTAACTACGAAGCCAAAGACCAGTCGAGCGGCAAGATCGTCAAGGCGACCGTGCAGGCCGATAGCGAGAACGCGGCTGCCAAGCTGCTGCTGAGTCAGGGCTTCACGCCGCACAGCATCAAAGAGGCAAGTGAGGACGGTAATCCGCTTGCTAAGCTGACGAACCGCATTACCCTGAAAGACCGGGTCGTATTCACACGTCAGTTGTCGACCCTTATCGGTGCCGGTCTGCCATTGACCCAGAGTCTGCGCACCGTACGTGACCAGACCAACAATACCAAGCTACAGGGCGTCATTGATGATATCGTTGCCAGCGTCGAAGGCGGTAAGTCATTGTCAGAATCATTCAGCCAACATCCTCATGTCTTTAACAACGTGTTTCTCGCACTTATCACCGCTGGTGAGGCCTCAGGTACGCTTGATGACGCCCTGCGGCGGATTGCCGCGCAGCAGGAGAAAGATGCAGCCATGATGAGCAAGATCAAAGGCGCCATGACCTATCCGGCTATCGTGCTGGCGGTCATCATGGGCGTGGTCATCTTCATGTTGGTGGCCGTCGTGCCGCAGGTGAAGAACCTCTACGTCGACCTGAACCAGGAACTGCCGTTCATCACGCTTATCATGGTCGGCATCGCTGATTTCGTCGTCAATTTCGGCTGGGTCCTGATACTCGTGGCGATCGCGATAGTCTATTTCGGCAGGCAATACTTCAGCACCGAACAGGGAATCAAGAACAAGGACCTGTTAAAACTCAATATGCCGATGTTCGGTGGTATGTTCCGAAAACTCTACATGGCTCGCTTCGCCCGCACAGGCCAGACCTTGCTGAACACCGGTGTACCGATGCTCGACATGCTGAGAATCACCGGTCAGGCAGTCAACAACAGCGTTATCGCCGCCGCCGTCGACCGCTCAGCCGAAAAGGTAAAAGGTGGAAAAACCCTTTCTTCTTCGATGAAGAATGAGGAGTACATTCTGCCGTTCGTGCCGCAGATGATCAATATCGGTGAGCAGTCCGGTAAGATTGACGAGATGCTCGGCAAGGCTGCACAGGTATACGAGGACGAGCTGGACGAAGAGATCCGTTCCATCTCAACCGCGATCGAGCCGATTCTGATGGTCGTGCTGGCCGCCGTCGCGGGCACATTGGTGGCGGCTATCCTGCTGCCGATTTACGGCTTGGTCAACAACCTCAACATCTAACCCGGTAGGGTAATAGACAATTTCACGACCGAAGAGTATGATAAGCGTAAGCGGCTCCCAGAACGGGCCCGTCGTAACAAGTTCATAGAAAGGTGGGAAACATATATATGAACGTTCGAACACAGAATAAAGGATTCACGATCATCGAGGTCGTCTTGGTACTCGCTATCGCGGCACTTATCTTCCTGATGATCTTCGTCGCCCTGCCGGCCCTGCAGCGTGGACAGGCTAACACGGCTCGTAAGAACGACGCCAGCACCATCGCGTCAGCCATCAACACCTACCGCACGAACAACAGCGGTCGGTTGCCAAGCAATGCGGCAGACCTTGAGAGCTACATCGATGAGCTGTCCCAGCTCGATACCTCAAACATCGGTTGGGTGGCTAGTGGCGGTGGAACGATATCCGACCTAGAAGGTGCACTTGATACCGCGACCGTGTACGGACGTGCGAAGTGCGATGGTAACGAAGCGGTCGGTGGTAGCAACAAGCAAGCCGCCGTCATCACGGTGCTTGAGACCTCGGCCAACAACTTCACGGCCTTTTGCCAGGACGCCTAGACCTCGCAGAGACACTCCCTATAGCGGTCTGCTCGTCAGGCCGCTATTTGTATGTATAATGAGTAGCAATGGAAAGCATAAACATAGGCTACGTCGCCATGGTACTGCTGGGGCTGACGTTCGGTTCGTATGCCGGCGCCACCGTATGGCGGCTGCGAGCCCGTCAGCTGACGGATGAAGCACGCGAACAACAAGAACTGCGTGCCGCGCAAAAGACAGGCAAACTAACGGCTGACGAAAAGGCCTACCTGACAGAACTTGAAGCGACCCACGCGTCACGCGCGAAAGAGCTTGAGCGGTTGCAGCCGTTGACGCAGACGTCGTTGAAAGATGATCGATCACGCTGCCTGGGCTGCCACCACGAACTGAAGTGGTATGATCTCTTGCCACTTGTCAGTTGGCTTAGCACCAAGGGCCGCTGCCGCTATTGTCGTCGTCCCATCGGCTGGTTTGAGCCGATGATGGAAATTGGCACGACTGCCGCCTTTGTCGGGTTCTATACCTGGTGGGTAGGGCAGTACGGGCCGACCGGACTATGGCCACTGCTCGGCCTATGGTTGGCAGTCATCGTGATGTTGGTGATTCTGTTCGCGTACGACCAGAAGTGGTTCATCTTGCCCGACAGGGTCGTGTTCCCACTGATCGGCGTCGCTGCCATCATCGGTGGCTATACCGTTCTGACCGCCTCCAGCGTGTTGACCGCTGCCGTTTCGGCGCTTGGCGGCGTCGCGCTACTAGGAGGGTTATATTACGTGCTGTGGCGCGTGTCGGCTGGCCGGTGGGTCGGTTTCGGGGATGTGAAGCTTGGTGTTGCGCTGGGCTTACTGCTAGCTAACTGGCAATTAGCATTCTTGGCATTGTTCCTCGCGAATCTGATCGGGACGCTCTTGGTGCTACCTGGACTGGTGATGAAGAAGGTGACTCGGGAAACCCAGGTGCCGTTCGGCCCGCTGCTGATTGTCGGCTTTGGTCTGTCGCTCCTGTTCGGTGCCCAGTTTTTCCTCTGGTTCGAGGCCGCTTCTGTCTGGCTGACAAGCTCGACGCTTATGCTATAATTACCGCAAGATGGGCATGAACACGCAGCGCGGATTTACGATCATCGAGGTAACCCTATTCCTCGCTTTAACAGGGCTGCTGGCGGTGCTTCTGCTGGGCGGTTGGACCACCATGATCAATACCCAGCGCTATAAAGACAGCGTCAAGACCGTCCAGGCGTTCGTGCAAGAACAATACAACCTGGTATATAACGTTGAGAACGGCCGCGGTAACGATCTGGCCTGCAGTGGTGGCACGGTGACTGAATCCGGCAATGGCGAAGCCAGAGGGCAGAGCGACTGCGTGATGATGGGACGATACCTGCATCTGGTCAATGGGGAACGAGTCGACGTCTACGCTATCGTGGGAGAGGAGCCTTCCGATCCGTCAGCCGTTAGCGATATCGCGTCTATTCGAGCGCACGACCCAAAGCGGGTGCCCACATCACTCCTGTTGACCCGGAATGAGCTTGCTATCCCTTGGGGCGCCACCGTGGTTGGCACCGCCGGTTCAACCGAGCCGCGCAGTCTCGCTATCGCGATTATCCGTACGCCATCATCGGGCATCGTCCATACCTATACCGTTAGCACGCCGAACGATGGCAGTCTACCGAGTGTCGAGAGCCTGGTAGCGCCACCGAACGAACAAAGCAATGTCTATATGTGCCTGGATGCTGGCAATCCGCTGGCAGGTGGCCGCATGGGCGTGGTCATCGCCCCGCGAGCCTCAGGGCCGACCTTCGTGGAAACGATCGATGACGGAGCTGATGTATGCTAGAGCGCCAACGGGGTGATACCATCATCGAAGTCCTGCTCGCTGTCACGATCTTCAGCCTGGTAGCGGTCGGTGCGATGGTCATCATGAACCAGGGTACCAACGCCGCTCAGCGGGCACTTGAAATCACTCAGGTGCGACACCAGATCGATGCCCAGGCCGAAGCCCTTCGCGCCGCGCAGCAAGCGCATGCTGTCGCATCCAATCCCGACGCAAGTACGTGGAGTGAGATCGCCGATCCGTCCGAATCCACCATACCGTTCAACAGCGATGCGGCCGGTTCGGCGTGCCCTGAGAACGTGAATGACATATCTACCAGTTTCATCATGGATGCCCGTACCGGCACGAAGGCGGATGGACAATGGTTCAACAGCATCAACGCGATCGACGCTCCGCCGTACGCCAAAGTAGAGTACGACGGCGGACTCAAGGCGCACGGCATATGGATCGAGCGTAACTATGAGAATGGAGGAGCCGCACCGGATGCTTACGATTTCACTATCAAGGCCTGCTGGTACGCGGCTGGTCTGAGCAGGCCGTTGCAGATGGACACGTTAGTGAGGTTGTATGACCCGTCGTAATCAAGCAGTAGGATTCACGCTGGTAGAGTTGATGCTGTCGATGGCATTCATCGCTATCTTACTACTGGCCATCGCCCTCTTGGTGCTGCAGATCAGCTCCATTTACAATAAAGGGCTGACGCTGAGGGCGGTCAACGAATCAGGGCGGACCATCATCAGTGACGTCCAACGAACGCTCAATACCGCTAGCCCGCAGCTGACCACCTATGTCAACGACGATGATGTCACACCGACTGGCGGCCGGCTCTGTGTCGGCACGACGGTGTATGCCTGGAACTTCGGCGGGTACCTTGATGACAGCACGGTGTTTAATAAGGATGTGAACGGGGTGACAGATATTCGGTTGGTCAAGTTTAACAGCGACGCCACCACCGATTACTGCCAACCGCAATCCGGCACCTACCCACCGATACCGCTGCAACGTACCGAAATGCTGGCAGCCGGAGACAGCAATATCGCACTGCATACGTTTTCCATCAGCGACCAACCGGTGGCGGGCGACGATTCCCAGCGTATCTACCTTATTGATCTGGTCATTGGTACCAACGAGGCCGGTGTGATCGCCGGTAATGGTTGCCGGTTGCCAGAAAGCCGAGTGGATGACGAATACTGTGCGGTCAACGAATTCAGCTTCACGGCAAGAGCAGGCAATAAGTAAAGGACATGAACATGCATCAGCGAAATCCACGAGAACACGGCGCCGTCTCAATCTTTATCGTCATCTTCACGGCCTTGCTGGTAACGGTCGTAACCGCCAGCTTCATCCAGCTCATGCTACGCAACCAGGAGCAGGCGACCAATACCGACCTGGCCCAGAGTGCGTATGACTCGGCGCTTGCCGGTGTCGAGGACGCCAAGCGGGCTCTGGTGCGGCTTGAGCAGTGCTATGCGGACGGTAGCACCAGCTGCGAGGATGCGATCGAGGCTGCGCTGAACAGCGACTCATGCGAAAGCCTGGGGCAGGGGGGCGCCGGTGTCACCACCTTCGTTGACGGTGAGGTCCAGGTGGGCGGTACGGAGCTGAACCAGGCTTATAGCTGCGTGAAGGTGCAGCTTGATACCGAATCGGTCGAAGACGACCTGATGGCCGATAACGACACCCATGTCGTGCCGCTGCGCAGCGAGAGTTCATTCAACCAGGTGCGGTTGTCATGGTTCACGGCCGCCGACTTAGCGGCTGGCGCACAGCCGACGTTCGACGTGCCGCCTAGCGACCTGACCCCAGCTACTAACTGGCCAGCGACGCAGCCAAGTGTCGTCCGAGCGCAATTGATCCAATTCGAAGCTGGCAATCTGCGACTGTCTGATTTCGACGACAAGAATACCCCGAACGCCAAGACACGGTTCCTGTATCCGAGCGAGACTCCTGCCGGTGTCACTTCGACCAACTTTGGTTCAGACCGCCGGCGTGCTACCACAAGCCGCAACGCACCGGTGGACACACGCTGCCAAGCCAACTTCACCACCACCGAGTACCTTTGCTCAGTGGTGATGACACTCCCGGGCGTACCGAACCGTGAGGCGTATCTGCAGCTGGCCTCGTATTACAACGATACGCACTACAAAGTCGAACTCCTCAACAACGGCTCACCGGTGCTATTCGACAACGTCCAGCCAATCGTCGATGCGACCGGACGAGCCAGCGACCTGTTCCGACGCGTCAAGGCGCGCGTGTCCGTCACCGGCGCTGGTAGCGCTTTGCAGTTCCCCGACGCAGCGCTGAGCCTGCGCGGGAGCTTGTGTAAAGACTTCTTCGTCACTAATGATGAGGATGACTATTCCGGCGACACCGATGGCGCGGACTGCGATCCGACCAACTGACAGGCTTAATGACTAAACATCGCTGTGGAAACGCTCGTGCACGTCACGAAGGTGCTCATCAGTAACGTGGGTGTATACCTGGGTGGTTGATATATTCGAGTGGCCAAGCATACTCTGGACGCTACGTAAATCGGCGCCGTTCATCAATAGGTCGGTGGCAAAGCTGTGGCGCATAGTATGCGGGGATACATGTTTGGTGATGCCGGCAAGCCGGGCGTACTTGGTGATCATACGCTGAATGCTGCGTGAGGTCAGTCGGCGGAAATCGCCGCTTTGCGAGGCAACATTGTTACGTGAGTAGCTTAGGAACAGGGGAGGGAGATTGTCGAGCCGGGCGGCAAGATAATCCTCGACGCGTTCGGCGGCAGCCTTAGAAATGAAGACCGGCCGGTCTTTCTGCCCCTTACCACGTACCATGAACTCGCGGCGCTTGGTGTTGACGTGGCCACGGTTGAGATTAACCAGTTCCGACACGCGCAGGCCACTGGAGAAGAGCAGTTCTAGGATAGCCCGGTCGCGCAGCCCCGCCTCTTCATCAAGTGGGACGGCGTCGAGCAGGCGCACCACTTCGTCGAAATGCAGGAAGGTCACCTGTTTTCGGCTGACTTTGGGTAGCTTGATCTTATCAGCACTTAAACTCTCGATGTTGCGGTCAGACAGGTACTTCAAGAAACCGCGTAGGGCAATCAAGTGGTAACTCTGGGTGATGGTGGCCAAATCGTCGCCATGGTCATTCTCGAAACGGTTCAGCCATAAACGGTACTTGCGCACTGTTTCGGTGGTAATCTTACCCACCATGATGTCGTCGGTGAACTCGACGAAACGCTCCAGGTAGAGCTTATAGTTTTCGGCCGTCTTGGCACTGCGACCGCCCTCGACTTCGAGGCTTTCGACATAATCAAGGATCAGCTCGGAAACGTACATGCTTATATAGTACAATAAACGCATGAATCTTCTCGAGGCCATTATCCTCGGTCTCATCCAGGGCCTGACCGAATTCATCCCGGTTTCCAGTAGCGGACATCTGGTGATTGCCCAATCTTTCCTGCTCGGCGAAGTCGACCACTTATTCATTCAGGCGCTGGATTTCGGCACCTTGGCCGCGCTTGTCATCTATTTCACGCCGAAGCTGATCGACCTATTTAAGCGAGTATTCTTCGCGCACGATTTGCGCCTGGCGCGTAACATCCTCATCACCTGTATTCCGGCCGGCGTGCTAGGCCTGTTGCTGGCTGACTTCATTCAGCACAGTGCCGTGCTGCTGAATCCGCTGGTGGTATCGATCATGCTGGCACTTGTCGGTGTACTGATGGTAGTGGTCGATAAGCTGCCCAAGAAGTCCCCCAAAGCTACCGGTACCGACCTGAGCCCGAAACGGGCGTTCGCCATCGGTGTTGCTCAGGCATTCGCGCTGATTCCGGGCGTGTCGCGCAGCGGTTCGACCATCGTCGCCAGCCGTATCATGGGCCTCAGCCCGCGCGCCGCGGCCGAGTACAGTTTCATGGTATCGATTCCTATCATGATGGGCCTAGCTGGCAAGCTGCTGCTCAAGCCGGCTGACCGGGCGTATATGGCCGCTAACCTCGACGTCATCATCATCGCCAACGTGGTCGCGTTCATCGCCGCCATCGCCGCCATCCACTTCCTGCTGACGTACCTTTCGCGTCATGGGCTGGCCCTGTTCGGCTGGTACCGTATCGCCTTGGCGACTGTCGTCATCGGCGTACTTTTGGTACAATAACAGAGATAAACTAAAGGAGTTCTTTTACTGTGAGCAATCATCTTGAGCAAACATTGGTACTATTTAAGCCTGATGCGCTGCAGCGTGGACTGGTCGGTGACATCCTGAACCGGTTTGAGCGCGTCGGCCTGCGCATCGTCGGCACCAAGATGCTGGCACCCGAACGTGGTCACTACGAAACGCACTACGAGGACATCGGTAAGCTGAAGACCCGCGCCGGTGCGCAGATTTTCGACATCACGCTCGACATGATGAACTCCGGACCGGTCATCGCCATGGTATTTGAAGGTGTCGAGGCGGTCAGTTTGGTGCGCAAGCTAGTTGGGGGTACTGAGCCGAAATCAGCCCAGCCAGGCACCATCCGCGGCGACTACAGCCACATGAGCTACGGCTACGCCGACGACAAGGGCAAGGGAATCCCGAATCTGATTCACGCCTCTGGTGACCCTGAGGAAGCCAAGCAGGAAATCAGCCACTGGTTCGCTGATAGCGAGCTGTATGACTACGAAGCGTTGCACGAGAAGTTCACGCGGTAAACGCAAGCGCAATAATATATTTTCGCAATAAAGTCTACTTTAGGTCTTGAAATGCTTTCGCTTGCGACGTAAAATGAAAGCAACCACACATTAGTGTGGTGGAGAAAAGGAGGGCTTATGTCCAACTTTTTGAGACCTGTGACTGTAGGAAGACCCTAAGTTATAGAAGATAGAGTTGGCATGACAGCTTCTATCTCCCTAGGCTTTTTGTCGGTACAATCGCTAAGCAGGAAGACACGCTTACCAGCGCGAATGAGTATCCGGTACGAAACAGCGACTGATAATTGCTTTCACCGACTTCTAGATAGGTGACTATATGCCGAGAATACATCTGGTATACCGTGGGATACCCCTTAGGCTATCAACCTCTGGGGTATTTTATTTTGGGCAGTCGGGCGGTCGCTTTGCTTCCTACATCCGCTTGCTCACGTTGGCAAAAGCAAGCTTTTCCATCGTTTCGCTGCGCTGCACGAACCTTGACGGTTCGGCTCGCTATCGCGAGCACACCAATGAAATGAGACGGCCAGGTGGCCGTCTCATTTCATTGGTACCCCGGGCAGGAGTCGAACCTGCAACCTTATCCTTAGGACGGATCTGCTCTATCCAGTTGAGCTACCGAGGCGCGTTTTCATCTGTTATTGTAGCACGGCCACTGGTATACTAAGCCCATGAAGCGTCACGTGACGGATGACCAGGCCTTCGAGGGCCAGCGGGAGGGGGAAGAGTTACTCTTTATCTTCCGTCGTCATATCATCGCGATGCGCAAGGGCTTTTATGGGTTGCTGATACCGTTCGCCGTCTCGGCCATCCCTCCGCTCATCTGGCAGGATAAACTGGAGCTGTTCCTGTTGCCGGTAGCCGGCCTTATCATCGGCCTTATCATCTTCGCCTATCACTTCATCCTGTGGTATTACACCGTCTATATCGTGACGAATCAACGAATCCGGCAGGTGACGCAGAACGGTTTCTTCGGTACCGACGTGGTCGAGCTGCGCCTGTCAAAGATTCAAAACATAAGCTATAATATCCCTGGGTTCAGCGGTGAAGTTTTCGGCTTTGGAACCATCGTCATCCAGACGTTCGTCGGTGACCTGGTGATCCATAAAGTCGAACACCCTGATAAGACGTACAACAAGCTGCAAGACGCGGTTTTAAACGCCATCGAACAACAAGGAGTCCATGAAAAAGCTGAAGCTGAAGAAGCGTAATACGCAGGAGCCGGCGGTTCCGTCGCGCATCACCAATGAGACGGTCGCGGAACACCGCGAGCAAATTCTGGCCGGTGGTCGCCGCTTCAAGTACCCACACCAGTACGCCCGCCATAAGCTTGTCTTTAACGCGGTCATCATCATCCTTGTCACGGTGGTGTTGCTCGGCCTCATCATTTGGTGGCAGCTGTATCCGGCGCAGAACACCAGTACCTTTTTTTACCGGGTGACTCGGATATTGCCGGTACCGGTAGCGACCGTTGACGGTGCCCAGGTGCGCTACAGCGATTACCTGATGCGCCTAGGGGGGTCGCTCCACTACTTAGAGCAGACCGAGCGAGTCAATCTGGACAGCGAAGATGGTCAGCGCCAAGTAGAGTTTTATAAGCGCCTGGCCCTCGACGGCGCGATTGCCAACACCTATGCGGCAAAACTCGCGAATGAAATGGACATCTCGGTATCTGATGAACAAGTCGACAAGGTGGTCGAGACGAGCCTGAACACCGTCAGTGGCAAGATTTCCCAGGACGTGTACGACGACTCTACTTACAGTACTTTCGGCTATACGGCCTCTGAATATCGCCATATCATTCGACGGTCGCTCCTCACACAGGAAGTATCGTATCGGATTGATGAAAGAGCCAATAAGGCCAGGGAACTCGCCGAGGGTATGCTGGTACAGAAACGAAAGCCATCGCTGACCGAACTGGCGCAGCAGCTCGAAAAGAAGGGGTATAAGGTACAGCTTGGTGCATCCGGGCTGGTGCCGAAGACGAACTTCGATGGGGGCCTGTCACAGGTTGCCCTCAAGCTCAAGAAAGGACAGACCTCCGAGTTCGTCCGATCGACTGACGGCAAGGGGTACTACATGGTCCAGCTGGTCGATTTACGTGACACGCAGCTGAGCTACAACTTCCTGCGTATTCCGCTGACGAAGTTTGACGAGCAGCTGAAAGCACTTGAGAAGAATGACCGTATCGTTGAGCACATTTCGGTGAAGAAGACGACGGACGAAGCAACCCGGCAATAAAAGGAGGTAACTATGTACCAACTACCAGATCTTGGCTACGACTACGCAGCCCTGGGCGACTATATCAGCGGCGACATCATGCAGCTTCATCACTCAAAGCACCATCAGACGTACGTTGATAAGCTCAACAAGGCACTTGATGACGCCCCCGCGTTGAGGGAACGACCGCTCGAAAGTCTATTGGGAGAGCTTGACCAATTGCCGGAAGCCGTGCGTACGGCAGTCCGGAACAATGGCGGCGGTCATTACAACCACAGCCTTTTCTGGCAGTGGATGAGTCCGGACGGCGGCGGTGAACCGAGCGGAGAATTGCTGAACAAAATAGTTGCTCAGTACGGTGATTTCCAGGGATTCGTAAACGAATTTACCACGAAATCCTTAGCTGTCTTCGGCAGTGGTTGGTGCTGGCTCCAGCCGGACATGAGTATCGTGACGACGCCCAACCAGGACACACCGATTATGCAGGGAATGCCTGAGCCGTTGCTTGGACTCGACGTGTGGGAGCATGCCTACTATCTGGATTACAAGAACAAACGTGACGACTACGTGAAGGCATGGTGGAACGTGGTGAATTGGGAGTATGTAGCGAGTCGGATGTAGTACGACAAGGATAAGTATAGAGTTCACGAAAAAGAGCCCGCTAGATATCGCGCTCTTTTGATTCGACCGGATATCACTTCGCTCTTCCGCCTTCTTGTTCTGTCAAAAGTAAACTTTCACAGAACTTCGCACGGCTCCACCGAACCGGCGATTTGCTCACGTCGTTTGCTTCGCCGGCTCAGTCCATGCCGGAACCAACAAAATAAAACGCCCACCAAAGGGTGAGCGATTTATTTTGGCGGGCCCGACCGGATTCGAACCGGCGATCTCCTCCG
>CAZFMZ010000007.1:0-23889 GCA_964520495.1 uncultured Candidatus Saccharibacteria bacterium | reverse complement strand
CGGTTCAACGCTCGAGTATTCGACCGTGAAGCTTTCATCAATCGGTTTGACCTCTTCCTTGAAACCGGCTTTCAGCTGGTCCTTCATGGAGTCTGATTCCTGCTTGACCAACTCTTCCTTGGCTTTCTGGACGTCAGCCGCGGTCACGACCTTGGCGATTTTGTCAGTACCTCCCGACGTCGCATCCGTGAGTTCGGCGCTGACGTTATTAGGCGCACCAGACATGCTGCCGCTGGCCGCGTTGTATTTAGCCCCCGCGGCGGCGGCCGTTACCCCTACCGTGGCGGTTCCTGGGGTCGGGCAGGCAATGCTGCCACATGGGAAGGAGGCGGCAGGAACTTCGACGGCACGATCGGTCACGAAGACAAGTCCCTCACTCGTCGATAGTTGCGTGCCGGCGCTGACTGTCCGAGCTGACAGGCTTTCGTTTGAGAAACGTACCGTTCCACCGGCTTTCTCACCGACGTTCTTACTACCCGTAGGCGTGAAGTCGACTGATTTTTCTTCCGACTCTTTGACGACGGTTGCTTTCAGGGTATTTTTGGCGGCATCCGTCGTGGTCGTCTCAAGGGCAGTCACATCGGCATTGACTGACGCATCGTTGGTTTTCGCTGCAACCACCACCGTAGCGCGTGGTGCGAATACGATAGCCCACACCAGAAAGGCGATCAATAGCACACTGGCAACGATACCGAGCACCATTTTCTTTCGGAACGTGTTGAAGTTCGGCACGGTGACGCCAGATTTCGACTTAGCCTTGCCGACGGTTTCGCCGGCTTTTGGCGGTTTGGCCAGCTGGGCGGCGCCGATGGCAGGCGTCGCAGCGATCGCTTCTACCGCACGGTCCATGTCTGGGTCGTCCTTCAGTCCGGCGTGCTCGCCCACCGGTAAGTCATTCCCGTCAATCACATCGTCTTCATCATCAATTTCAACCGCGCTGATCGGTGCAAGCTCAGGTTTTGACTGCAAGTTCTTTGCGACCGGTAGGCTCGCGGCAGCGGCCAGGCCCATCAAGGCGTGGTTGTTCGTAATGATGACAAGGCGCTTCCCGCCCTGCTCAGCAGCACGTGAAAGTAGCCGCAGATTCACCGCGGACTGCAGTACGCCGATACGCTTCGGCGGTACGAGCGCGACAATCTTTTCCTTCGAGGCTTTAACCTTCGAAATGATGGCGGTGATGTCGTCTTCGACATCGATGTATATCACGTCTTTGTTCATCTGTTAGATGCGGAGAATCCGGTTTAATTTTTCTTTGATGCTGCCATCGTCTGCACTGCCCATCATTGTATCATAGCCAACCCTTAAGAGACCCATGGCGGTGATATACGTGTGGTCACTAGCTTTGTCGGTCGTGTCTTCGATACCGACGACCTCGCGCGGTGAAATATGGTGCACGGTCGGACGCTTCGTAAAGGGTAGTTCCTTGTACCATTCGCGGCCGTTCAGTGCCTCGACCAGCTGCTCAAGGCTGGAACCGCCGCCACACAACAGAATGCGGTTCGGCAAGTGGTCGACCGAATCAAATTCCGATAGGGCCAATTCCACTCCCGCCAACCAGACGTCGAGCGTCTTGTCGATGGCTTTCTCGGCCTCTTTCTTCACGGTCGGCTTTATCTGATCGTGCGCCAGGTTCACCTTTAACTTCTCAGCATCCCCGTAGGAAAGGTCCATCTCGCTGGCAATGGTGCGCGTAAAGCTCCGGCCACCGATACCGAACATACGGGTTCCTTCAACGCCGCCGTCATTGACCACCGCGATGTCGGTCGTGCCACCACCGACATCTGTCAGAATCGCGGTGAAATTACTGCTGGCATCATTGCCAAGGACGCTGCGCGATACGGCGAACGGTTCGGCGGCTACGGCGACAAGTTCAAGCGCCAGTTCGTCAGCCACCCGTTCCAGCGCTCCGATATGCACCATCGGGGCAAAAGCGGTATAAATTTGTACCGCGACGTCCTTACCTTGAAACCCGATCGGGTTGCTCACTTTATAGCCGTCGATATGGATTGAGACCAATGCCGAGTTAACGAGTTTGACTTCGACCTCTTCGTTGCCGGTCTCGAGTGCGATCTGCTTCTGAGCCTTGCCCTGCGCACGTTCCTGCACCTTCTCGATGATGAATTCCATCTCAGAGACATCAAGTGGACGATCCGGTTGCGGCCGTCGGTAGCGGATGGTGTTAGTGACGCCTTTCACGAGCTCACCGGCGATACCGATGACGACCCGTTTGGCCTGCAATCCCGCCTGCTCCTCTGCCTCCGCCAGCGCATCCTCGCAGTTCTGGACCACGCCGGCGATATCGGCAATGGCGCCTGAATGCATATCACTGACATCCTGTCGGACGCGGCCGACCCCGACGATTTTCAGCTGATCATCTTCCACCCGGGCAATCAGCGCCTTTACGAATTCAGTGCCGATATCGAGCGCCACCAGGTGCTGGCGATCATCTGCCTCACGGCGCGAGTCTTTGATCTGTCGTAGTTTTTCTAATACCATAAGTGTTTCAATTATACCCCAAATGGCAAGACGCCAACAGCATATGTTGCTTTTTTATGCTTTTTATGCTATAATAAAAAGATATGACATCACGTGACCCAATTCCCCAGTTTGAAAGCCCCGAAGCACTTGAAAGCGCCAAGCGTCTGCATGACACCTTGACCGCGCCATTCGATCGCCCCTTTGAGTCACTTGGTTATCAGGCTGAGTTCACCTATACGCCTTCCGCCAACGAAGCAGTCTTCGCCCAGGATGGCGCTTGGAATACCATCGCCGAGGCCACAGGCCTCCAGCCGGCTGTCAAACAACCTTGGTCGGTCAAGCTCGGTTATGAACCGAAGAAGGAACGGATTGTGCCTACCGCGGTCGAAACTCCCGTCGTCAGCGTGAACCCCCACGAAAAGCTGGTATTGCAGCGTATCGAAACGGGCGAGTACCTCCTGCTGCACCGTACCGAAGAAGATGGCGAGCTGAAGCTCTTCGCTACCCAATCGGACGAGTTCGAGAAAGAGATCTTCCATCGCAACACAGCCGCGTCGTTCAGCGAAAGCTATGTCGACCGCCTGCTCACTACCGCAGGATATACCGCGCCGGAGTTGTTCACTACTCCCGATGACCTACAGGCCCATGTAGCCGAAACCCTCGATACTGCCACCCGGTGGCATCGAAAAGAAACGATTTACTTGCCGATTGATGAGATTACTTCAGTCACGCTCGAGCGTACGTCCGCCGTCCGGTCCGGCGCCCAGTTCGAGGCTGAGAACGAAGAATACGTCAAGGAGACTGACGGCCATATTACCGCCACCGTCGAGTACCATAACCCCGACTCACGGGGCCAACTGGTCATACGATTCGCCTATTCCGACCACTTCGTATCAATGCCCGAGGTCACGAAGCGCAAAGTGGTACGGGCGTTCGACGACGCGGTCATTGCCAACTATGGCCCTGACGCCTACCAGATCATCGATTCGGAACCGGTTGAACTTTCTCCGGAACAGATGGACGAACTGGCCGAAGGCCTGACTTTGATGTTCTAAGCCAGCACTGCCTTGATGCGACGGATACCGGCGCTCGAGGCTTCCTCTTTTACGATCTTGAACTTCTTGCCGTCTTCAAACAGCTGTAGCGTGTGGTCGACATGCGGTCCGCCGCAAATCTCGAAACTGAAGGGGCGTTCGTCATTGGTTGCATGCGGATCTTTCATCGAGTAGACCTTGACGGTGTCGCCGTAGCGGTCGCCGAACTGGCCGAGTGCACCTAATGGGCCGGTCGCTTCTTCGGTCGGATATTCGGCGAAGCTCACCTGCAAATCTTTTGCGATTTCGCGGTTGACGATTTCCTCGACTTGGTCGAGTTGTTCACGCGTCACCTTTTCAGAATGTGAGAAGTCGAACCGCAGGCGCTCTTCGGTGATATTACTGCCACGCTGCACCACGTGGTCACCCAATACGTCGCGCAAGGCCTGGTACATCAGATGTGTCGCGGTGTGGTATTTCTTGTGCTGCAAGGTCTGGCCACCAAGACCACCTTTGAAGGTGCCTTTGGCCGCGGTCTGACTTCGCGTTCGCTGTAAAGTCATTTCATCTTTAAATTTACGGTCAAAGTCCGACTCAAGCTCGATACCGCGTTTCCATGCTTCTTCCTTTGTTAACTCAAGGGGGAATCCGTATGTATCATAAAGCTTGAATGCAACCGATGCGTCTAAGACTTTTTTAAATTCACTCTTGAACTTTTCAGTTTCTTTTACGTTGTGAGCACCTGTCTCAACATGATCGTCAAAGTAGCGAACTTCCTCAAGAATAAATATTTTCTCAAATTCTTTCAGACCCTTGCGTAGCGTTTGGCGGAAAACTTTTTCTTCTTTCACCAATACGGCGATGACGTCGTCACGCTTGTCGGCAACTTCCGGAAAGTCATCGTGATACAGGTCGGCAACCACCGGTACGATTTCCTCGAAAAAATTCTGTTCAACGCCCAGTTCGAACGCGAAACGGATAGCACGGCGTAGCAGCCGGCGCATGACGTAGCCTTGTTCTTTATTGCTCGGCACGCAGCCATCGACTGCCAGGAACGTAGCGGCGCGCAGGTGATCGGCGATGACACGCATGGCATTGGTGTGGCTGTCGTACTTCTTGCCGCTTAAGTGTTCCAGTTTTTCGATAATCGGCCACATCAGGCTGATCTTGAAGACGTCGGGGTCGTTCAGCTTGGCGGCCGCAATGCGCTCCAGACCCGAGCCGTGGTCGATGTTCTTCTGTTCGAGTTCCTCGAATTTGCCATCGGACACTTTTCGGTATGCCATGAAGACGTTGTTGCCGATTTCCATGAAGCGACCACAGTCGCAGTTCGGGTGACAATGCTCACCGAAGCTTGGGTCGTGCGGCGTGCCGAAATCATAGAACATCTCGCTGTCCGGCCCGCACGGGTCGCCGATAGGCGTGCTTTCCGGGGCGCCATTGCGGCTCCACCAGTTCTTGCTGCCATCATAATAAAAGATTCGCTCGCCTTCGTTCATGCCGCGGGCATAGCCATCATCTTCTGAACCCATGTCGGCCTCGCCACTCGACAGCCCCTTCTCTTCGAATAATGGTTTCCATATCTCTGCCGCTTCAGTGTCTTTCGGAATGCCATACTGCGGCGCACCAATGAAACAGGTGACGTAGAGCTTGCTTGGATCGAGCCCAACCACTTCGGTCAGAAACTGCCACATCCATTCAATCTGTTCTTTCTTGAAGTAATCACCCATGCTCCAGTTGCCGATCATTTCAAAGAACGTCGTGTGACGGTTGTCGCCAATGTCGTCGATATCCTGGGCCCGCAAGCAAGTCTGACTATCGACGATACGCTTGCCTTCCGGGTGCGGCTCACCTAGCAGGTACGGGATCATCGGCTGCATGCCGGAACCGGTAAACAATGTAGTCGGGTCGTCCTTCAGTACCAGCGGTGCGCGCTTAATGACGGCATGACCACGGTCTTGGTAAAATTTCAGGTAGGCGTTACGAATTTCTTGGGCGTTCATTATATCGATTATAACAGATACGGAATCAGTTACTCGTGGCCTACGCGCCATCATGCTAGTTACTACGATTCTCAGTTATTGATACTTAGAAAGCCCGAGTTAACGTCACGTTGTGTACGATAGGAATATTGCCCGTGCTGTATGTGCCATAGAACGCGAGCCAGGATTCTGTTAACTCTGCGCTACTTACGGAAGGCGTGAAGAGTATCTCATAGTTTGCGAACGAATCCGACACCGTCACGGTAGTAGAGAGACCTCCGTATTTCGCTCCCGATCCATTCTGCATATACACATGCGTAGTATTATCGGTCGATGAATTCGCAGAGCGCAGGTTGAATGTCAGTTTGTATCTTACGAGCCCGTACCGATCAATGAACGGTGCGATATCGGTATAGCGAAGAAATTCATTCCCACCAATTGCCTCCCCTCTTGAGCGGTAAAAGAATTGCTGGTCGCTCATTGACGCCACCTCTACGTCAGCCTGGTTAGCGGCCGTACTCGTACGATATCGCCACGAATAACCGTCGGCCGCCGAGAGGCAAAGAGACGTTGCGCCTGGTGTAGGACAGTCGGTAATCGATGTTGGATACGAGACATTCTGCGCGTGGTAAGTCGCAACCCTTTTATGCGCATTCGTAACATTGCTCTGAGCGGCCGCTGACGCCGCACGGGACTGCACGCCATTGAACGCCACCACCGTGATGGCTGCCAATATGGCAATCACCACGATGACGATGAGGAGTTCCACGATAGTAAAGCCGGCTGAACGTTTCGAACCGAAGTCACTTACGACAGGGGGACGAGTGTCGCGACGCATCGCGTCAGTTCCTCCTGCTGCATCCTGTTCATCGACTGCACTCCGCTCATCTGACACGGCTGGTCGCCCTTCAGGTAGAAGACAATGACAGCAGTAGACCCGCTGCTTGGCCTGAAATACGCGCCGCCATAGGTATTACCGCCACACGCGATGCTTTGGCTACTGGGCTGAGGCATATTGCCATTAATGACTTTCCGTATCTCGGTATCGAACGCGGCCTGGCTAGACGCGCCGCCATCACCGCCTGACGCGGTACAGGTTGTACTCGTTCCCGACAATCTGGCACATGAAGTACCGAGCGCACCCATGCAGGGGTATACTGTCGTTTGAGGATAGGTTCCGTACAATGACACATAGTTATGTGCGGCTTTGACATAGGCACTTACAGCCTGGATCGTTTTTACGTTTTCCGCTCGTGTCTGCACCCCGTTAAATGCCACCACGGTTATGGCGGCAAGGACGCCAATCACTACGATGACGATGAGGAGCTCGACGATGGTGAAGCCTTTTTGTTTTGCCCACGTTTGCATGGTTGGATTATAGCATGAGCAGATTATAGCTTGCCTACGTGACGATACCGCCACCTAGACAGACTTCGCCGTTATACAAGACCACCGACTGGCCTGAAGCGACCGCCCGCTGCGCTTCATCCAGGTGTACTTTCGAACCGTCCACGCTACCGCCCACGAGGCTGGCCCGATGGCGGATGCGTGCCTGCACCGGACCCTCATAGGCCTGGCCAGCAATCCAGTGGATGTCATTGAGTTCGATTTCGTTCCGCCATAGCGAGCCATCGTTCAGGTCTGTCGACACATACACTTCATTGCGCGCCATATCCTTACCGGTCACGTAATACGGCAAGCCCCCGCCCAGGTTCAAGCCATGACGCTGGCCCAAAGTGTAGAAAATCGCGCCGTCGTGCCGTCCCAGTACGACGCCTCTCGTCTGGTCGATGATATCACCAGGCTGTGTTTGCACATACTGGCCCAGGAACTCACGGATCCCCACTTGCCCCACGAAACAGATGCCTTGGGAGTCCTTCTTGCCGGCAGTATAGAGTCCGCGCGCTTCGGCCAACCGTCGTACTTCAGGCTTCGTATATTCACCAAGCGGGAACAGTGTTTTCTCGAGCACCGGTTTGGTTACGCGGTACAGGAAGTAGGTCTGATCCTTGTTCTGATCCTTGGCTTGCAATAGCTGACCGTGCTCGGTGCGCGCATAGTGCCCGGTAGCGACCAGGTCGGCGCCCCGTTCCAGCGCGGTTTCGACGAATAGTTTGAATTTGATTTCCTGATTACACATGATGTCGGGATTCGGAGTGCGACCCAGGCGATATTCTTCAATCATGTACTCGACCACTTTCTGTCGATAGTCCTGTTCGAAGTCGAATACCAGCAAATCGATACCCAGCTGTACGGCTACCCGTTTCGCATCGGCCAGGTCGTCGGCCCACGGACAACGCATTCCGGGCAGGTCCTGAGTCCAGTTCTTCATATAGACGCCCGTCACATCATAGCCTTGCTCACGAAGAAGGGCTGCGCTCAGACTCGAGTCGACGCCACCGCTCATACCGACGAACACCTTCGTCACCGGCTTTCCCCTACGTAAAACGCCGTGATCTTAACCAGTTCACCGCCAGCCAGCCACCAGCCGCGCGGAGTGGCCCACCACCAGGTTGGCCAATCCGGATCGTTCGGCGCTGGATGATTGACGATCTTCAGGCTGTCGCCGGCCAGGTTGCGGAATTCCAGACTGGCCCGGCGTTGATGATAGGCAGACGTCACCAGGATGACGCGACGGATATCATTCGTCAGCAGCAGGTCTTTCGTCCGTTCAGCGTTCTCTTTCGTGGTCTGTGACAATTCCTCGACGATGATGTCACGAGCCGGCACCCCAGCCTCAATCGCCTGGCGCCGCATCACTTCAGCGTTACTCGGTCCGCTAGTGTCGGCGGCAGCGCCGGAAAAGATCACCTGCCTCGCCCAGCCTTCGTCATACAGACGGATTGCTTCAGCCGTACGTACCGACGTATTGCCACCGCTGATGGCGACGACCGCATCGGCCGCGACACAGTCGTTGCTATTCGCTAGCATCGTGCGGCATTTTCTGAGATCATCCGGCGACAGGTAGACACTGATCGCTACCGTCGCGATAGCCGCCACTGCAATCAAAAGGAAGAGAACGTTACGCATGGCCGCTCACCCTTGCCTGCTCCCGTTTGACCTCCTCGATGATGATACGCGTCGCCGCTTCGCAGCCAACCTCATCGACATGGCGACCGAGGGTAATGCGCAGACTGCCGTCTGCAATCTCGTCGCTCAAACCGATGGCTGTCAGCACATGTGATCGAGTGCCTTTGTTCGCAGCGCAAGCGCTACCGGTAGCCAGCAACACTCCTCGTGCCTCAAGTGCGAAGATAAGACGTTCAGCATCAAGACCCGGCACGGACACGTGCAGCGAACCAGGCAGTCGCTTCTTCGGATGTCCTGATACAACCAAGTCGGGCAACGCTTCCTGAAGACGCCGCTGCATCATATCACGTAGTCGCAGCAATCGCGCCGCCTCGTGCTTTCGTTTTTCCGCAGCCAACTCGGCAGCGCAGGCAAACGCGATGACACCTGCGACATTCTCAGTGCCACTACGAAGACCACGCTCCTGTCCGCCCCCGACGATGACGGGCTCTATCATACTGCCCGGCTTCACCCACAACAGACCGACCTGTTTCGGACCGTACATCTTTCCCGCGTTCAGCGTCAGTAAGTCGACGCCGAGACGCGCCGCGTGGACATCGATCTGACCGAAGCCCTGGGAAGCGTCACAATGAAGATATAACGGTGTCACATCCCCACTTGAACGACGTTCTTGTCGAATGGTGTCGATCATATCGGCAATCGCACGAACCGGCTGGACGGTACCCAGTTCGTTATTAGCTAGTTGCACACTGACAAGCTGTGTCGTGGTCGTGATAGCTGCCGCGATTGCTTCAGGCGTTATGATACCTTTGTCTGTCGGCACAACCAATGTGTGCCCTCGGCGGCGAGCGGCGGCGAGCACGGCCTCGTGTTCAATTTGTGAGGTTACCACGTGACCACTAACGGCAGTAAAAGCCAAATTGATAGATTCAGTCGCTCCAGCCGTCATAACCACTTCATCTGCCCGACCGCCAAATGTTGCGGCCACGCGCGCCTTGGCTGCTTCATAGTCACGACGCACCTGAACGGCTGGCGCATAGGGGCTGGACGGATTAAAGAATTGGGTAGTCAGGTAAGGGCGCATCGCCTCGAAGACACGGTCGTCCATCGGCGTCGCTGCAGCGTGATCAAGATAGAGAATTTTCTCTGGCATTATAATCTTCATTATACCAGTCGTGGCACGTCAGGTTGTCGGATCGACTTCACGCGTATAGAGGTCGCGCATCACTCGTTCATGATACATCCGCACCGCCAGCAGCAGGTTCTGCAGCTCCGCGCCCTCGATATAGCTGTACCGTGCACCCTCCTGGGCTTTTAGCACACCATGCTCCTGCACTTCGTAGCGGGTGGTTGTAGAACGTTGCCTGCCGTCTTTGTCGTGATACTCCTCATACCATATCCACGTATGGGGATCGAGATTGAAGAACTCGCGGCGGTGGCCTTTCGGGATAGGGCCGAACAGTTCGCGACCTATCTCACTTTCAAGTTGAATCAGCTCACGTTCGGTCAGTGATTTCAGGTTACGATTGCCGGCCTTCGGCATCTTCAGATAGCTAAGGTCGTCGGTACTTCCGACCAGAAGGGTGAGGGCTTTTCGTAATACGCTCATGGTGCACCTCTTTCTTGCTGCCGACGCTAGGCCGCTTGTCGACTTTGGCGAGCCTCGGTTATTTCGCGACCAAGCCTGATAATCTCTGCCTGCGGCGTACGCTCTGCTTCGGCCTTACGCTCCTGAAGCACGGCTTCGGTGCGTTTGACAAGCGCACGGGCCGCCTCAAGCTGACCTAAGTTCTCACTGGCCGCATGTAAATGAAGTTCATCACCGCTATCGAAACGGGTACTTTGCTCTGGAAGGTGGTACGTGTGCTCGGTCATGACTTGGATTCCTGTCCTTTCGTACAGCGTTAATCGGCGCGTTTGGTGGATGTTGGTGTTTGTAGAGAGTGCTGTTTCTCAAAGGGAAAACAGCGTGGTTGCGTTCGCTGACGTGGCTCGTGCGAGGTGTTCGAGTTCTACCCCACGCCTCTTGGCGTGATACTCGGCCACATGCCTCACGTACGCTGGCTCGTTCACTTTACCACGATGTGGGGGAGGTGTCAAGAACGGGGCGTCGGTTTCAAGCAGGAGTTTTTCAAGCGGAATCTGGTCAAATACGGCCTGCTGCGCCTCGTCCTTCGTGAATACGCTGATGCCATTGACACCGACATATAAACCGCGCCTCAGCGCTTTCTCAAGGTTGGCGGCCGAATCGGTGAAGCTATGCAGTTCGCCTTTTATCGTGCTGAAGTTATCAAAGACGGGCCAGAAATCTTCAAACGCCTCACGAACGTGAAAGATGACCGGGAGCGTGTAATCAAGCGCCAGTTGGAGCTGCGCCTCAAGCACCGACAACTGGGTCTGTCGCGGACTGTGCGTATAAAAATAGTCGAGCCCGACCTCTCCTATCGCTACCACCTTCGGTGACGCTTCCCGCACCAGCCGTGCGACAGCCTCAAAGCCGTCCGTCGCGTCGTGAGGATGCGCACCGACCGATGCCCATACATCTTCATGGTTCTGGGCAAAACGGACGGCCTCTGCCGACGTATGGTTGTCCGTACCGACACAAATCAACCTATCCACTCCTGCCTGGTGTGCCCTCGTGAGCGTATCCGCGATATCGAGCGGATAGTTCGCTTCATGTATATGGCAGTGGGTATCGGTCAGCATATGCCTAGGCTGTCTTCGGCGCGCGCGGATCGGTCGTGTGACGGTATATTTTCGGGAACATGACGCCTTCTGCCGGCGTGACCACGCCGGACTCGAACGTATCATGGATATATTTGGCAGTGGTTGGCATAAATGGTACAAGCAAGTCGCCGATTTGCAAAAGGTTACCGACGCAGTGAGCCAATACTTCCGCAAGATGAGGTTCCGCGTCGGGATCTTTGTCTTTGTGCTTGGCAATTTCCCATGGCTTGACGTTCTCAATGTATTGGTTCAGGGCTCGTATCATCTGCCAGACGTCATCAAGGCCCTTGTCGAAGTTAAGACTGTCCATCGCTTCTCGGTATAGCTGCATGTCGTGCTCACCAAGCGGTGCGTCCCCGATGACACCGGACTGGTACTTCGTCAGCATGTTTGCCACACGACTCACCAAGTTGCCAAGATCGTTCGCTAATTCATTATTATAGGCATTTTCGAATTTTTCCCATGTGAAGTCGCCGTCGTCTTGTGTCGGGATGTGTCGGGCGAAGAAATAACGGAAGGCGTCGATACCATACTGGTCGATGATCTCGTTCGGATCGACCACGTTTCCGACCGTCTTGCTCATTTTGGCGCCGCCAACGTTGACGAACCCATGTACCAGTAGCTTCTTCGGCAGGCTGACGCCAATCCCAAGCAGCATGGCTGGCCAGATTCCGGCATGGAACCGGAGAATATCCTTGCCGACTACTTGCACGTCAGCCGGCCAGTACTCTTTCCATTCCGAGTTGTCAGGGTAGCCGAGCACGGTCAGGTAGTTAGACAGGGCGTCCACCCAGACATACATGATCTGGTCGGGCTCACCCGGCACCGGCACGCCCCAGCTCAGGCTTTTCTTCGGTCGTGAGATTGAGACATCTGGCAAACCGTCCTTGATCAGGTTCAGGAATTCGTGCTTGCGGAATTCTGGCACGATCTGCATGCGATTCTTCTCAATCGCTTCACGTATCTTGTCGGTGAATTCGCCGGTTTTCAAAAAATAATTTTCTTCGGACACGTGCTCGTACTGGGTCTGATGGTCGGGGCAGATGCCGCCGGTCGCTTCAACTTCTTTGTCGGTGAAGAAGGCTTCATGACCCATGCAGTACCATCCCTGGTAGGTGCCTTTATAGATATATGGCTGTAGTTGCTGCCAGATATATTGAACTGCACCCTTATGATGTGCGTCAGTCGTACGTATGAAATCAGTAAATTCGGCGCCGACTTTTCGCATCAGCACCTCGAAGTTACCATACATCTTATCGGTGTATGCCTGTGGTTCAAGGCCGGCTTCCGATGCTTTAGCGGCAATTTTATTACCGTGTTCATCGGTACCTACCTGGAAGCGTACCTCGCGACCGTTCTGACGTTGATAACGGCTCCAGATGTCGGCCAGTAGGTAATCAAGCGCATTGCCGATATGCGGCGTGCCGTTGACATAGGGGATAGCAGTAGTAATGTAAAGATTTTTTCCCATCGCTCACTAGTATAACAGAGAGGATGTCAGGGGCGCATCATAGCAAGAACAGCGAAGCGCTTGGTAGTATCGCCGCCGGAATGCGAATAGTAGTCCTCGCTAGTTACCGTGTCTACTTCTGAGATTTCGATGTGTGCTACCGGCACCCCAGCATCGCGACAGATTTGTCTGTTAAAACCAGCCAGATCAAGGTAGTAACCCCCCTTGCGCAAGTTGCAATATGGTCGCCATGCCGGGTCATCGGCACGATCGAAGTACTGCATGACATAGCTGTCCTTCCCGGCATGAGGGCTCATCCAGACGAAAATGTCTTCCGGCGAGGCGCCACCGGCAGTACTACCAGCAAGCGTGTTCCGCAGAAGGTCAGTCAACGTTGAATGTCGACCAAGATGCAGGAGATATAACCGCCCGGCATAGCGGTCGTAAATGACCGTCGCGACGCAGTCCGCTACCGGTAGCATCATGCCTACCCCCGGAGCAGTAGTCGTCATACCGTCGGCGAGGATTCCGGCGGCATGACGACTGGTGGCTGACGCATCGACTTCCTTCAGGACTTCGTAGGTCATCGCTTCACCATATCCTACCATCTGATATACGACGTCTTCGTAGTCGATGCCGACTAATCGGCAGAATGCCCGACGGTTATCATGGTCGTGGGTCGCCTCAGGATGTTTCTCGCGGTCGAGCATCGTACCATCAGTGGCGTTCGAGACCCGTACAATCACTTCTTCAGGAAAGACCGTGGGCTGATGCGCGGCAATCATTGGACCAGTCGCTTCCACTCCTCGATTGAAAGGTCCTCCGCTCTCGCATCCGGCGAGATAGCGGCCTCGACAAGGATTTTTTCGGCTTCAGGCTTCGAAACGCCGAGTCCACCAGCCAGACTAGAACGAAGTTTCTTTCGCTTGGCGGAAAAGCCTGCTTTCACGACACGGAAGAAAGCCTTCTCTTCGCTAGGCGTGATAAGCGGCGCCTGACGGGTTTCCAGCACCACAACTTGGGAATCAACTTTTGGTGGCGGCGTAAAAAATTCACGCGAGACTTCGATATCCAGCCGGGCATCGGCATATACCTGAGCCGACAAAGCCAAGATCGACATATCACCCGGTTTGGCCGCGATACGATGGGCGACTTCCTTCTGGACAAGCAGCACAGCGATGCGCGGCTTATTCGTGGCCGTCATCAACTTTTGCACAATTTTCGACGTGATGTAGTAGGGTACGTTCGCCACCACCACGTAACGTTCCGGCAGGCTCGCCAGATCATAGCCTAGGATGTCCTGATGGATTACTTCCAAGTTCGTGCCAGGGAACTGGCCGGGAAGTTTTCGTGCGAGCTCCGGATCGAATTCAACCGCGATGACCCGCTTGGCACGCTTGAGCAGCTCGCTGGTGAGCGTGCCAAGGCCCGGACCGATCTCAAGCACTGTGTCATCCGGTGTAATTTCAGCCGATTCGGCTATATCCGACAAAATCAGGCGGTCCTGCAGCCAATGCTGGCCGAGGGATTTGTTCGTGGGCATCTTGTCTATGCTCCTGGGTCACAGCCCCAGTGCGACCAGCCGCCGCCGGCCATCATAGCGGTCGACACGCCAATTTGGGCATCTACGTCAAAGATGGAAGCACCCGCGTAGCCATAGCGCTCGGCCCGCGCCGGCCAATAGTTCGGATCGTGCTGGAATAATCCCTTATAATACCCACTATCGGCTGTGGGGTTAAAGCCACTTTCACACTTAGCTATGGTCGCGACCCGGTTCGCATCAATACCATGCCGCCGAGAGGCAGCGTTAATCCGGTCAAGGATTTCTGCTGGGCCGGCGACGGGTGGTAGCTTCGTGCCGACTACTTCAACCTGCTTCTTCGGCTGTTTCGTCACGACGGACTGAATGGTCTTACGGCTGACTTCACGGCCATCACGCATGACGATTTCATACGTCACCATCTTCTTACCATCCGTGCCGGGCGTCTTCACCTGCCGGTAGCCGACTTCGCGGTTGGCGTCCCGAACCTGTTCGACAGGAAACGCCACTTTCTCTTCACGGGTCACGGTCTGTTTGCCATTACGCCATATCTTCAGGCTCATGTTCGCCGTCAATGGGGTCGACTCTTCCACCGACATGTCGTCTTTCTCACCTAAGGAAATGCCTTTCTCGCTCAGGAAGCCAGCGACGTCATTCGCCTGTGTGTAGACGGTCTCGGTCTTGCCGTAGAGAGTAAGATTAATCGGCAGTGCACGATCGATAATCATCCGCAGACTGGCACCATCGCGGACGATATCGGTGCTCGGGAGCAGCTCCGCCTCGTCTTGATCCTGAAGTTCGATTCCAGCCGCTTCCGCAATCTGCTTCGGCGTCTGATGGGCGCTCATGACCCGTTGCTGCACTTGGCCGTCCACGATAACGATGGGGCGGGCCCGGTAGACATTAACCTGATAATTATTCGTGACCAGTTTCTCGTCAAGTCCCGGTTCAACACGGTCGTTCTCATCCAGTCGAATACCTGCCTCTGTGAACACATCGCGTAAGGTATTCTTCTTTGTGATGATACCTCGCTCGACCCCTCGGTCATGAATGGTTACCAGGCGCTCGCCTGATTGAGGAGCGGCCGCATGGACACGAGGAACCATCAGCACGGCGAGCAACGCAAAACCGATGACGGCAGCAGCGATGAACACATGATACGACGTAAACCTACGTGACTCTAATCTCATAAAAGTGTGAACTTTTTTGTCTCGAAAAAGCTACTTTCCTTATTATACCAAACCAGGCGTAGAAGCTACAGCCTACCCAAACGGGCATATTCGACATTGAGCTTCTTCGTCTGACCACTGTCGAACCGGACGGTTACCGCCATCCCATCGATGTCGACGATCGTACCGTCGCCAAACTGGGCCGACCGCACTCTTTCGTCAATCTCAAATTCCATCGTGAGCTCTGCGTATTCTTCTTGGAACGAGCTTCGCTCCGCCCCGATGGTCGCGACGTTACCGATATCACCAAGGAAGCGGGAGGGTGGATTGTAGCCGCGCTGTCCGAACTGCAGACGCGAAGCGGCATAGGTAAGGTGGAGCTCCTCGCGGGCACGGGTCATACCGACATAACAGAGGCGTCGCTCTTCCTCCAACTCGCTCGGCCCCGCTTCATGAATACGGGCGTGCGGAAATATTCCTTCTTCGAGGCCCACCATGAAGACGACCGGAAATTCCAACCCCTTGGCGGCATGCAACGTCATAAGGGTGACACTGGCTTCACGGCCAGACTCATCAAGGCTCGACATCAGCGCTACTTCTTGAAGAAAATCAGGCAGGGAAGCGAACGTCTTGGCATCGGACACCAACGAGCTGAGGTTCTCTTCCCTGTCCTCGGCCTGCGGGGTACCGTCCCGGATATACGCCAGGTAACCGATTCGTTCCAGTAAGCGCTCGATGAGTAGGCTCGGCTCCTCCTCCGACTCCTTCAGTTTCACGAGCAATTCACCGAGGGCCATGAATGCCTTCTTTGCCCGCGGTGTTAGGCCGTCCACTTCCTGAACTCGCAGCAGCGCCGCTAAGATATCTAGCCCTGAATTAGCCTGCCAGGTCAGAAAGCGCTCCATACTACTAGCACCGAGCCCCCGCGCAGGAACGTTGGCGATACGCGAGAAGCTGACACGGTCATTCGGCTGATATAACAGCCGTAGGTAGGCGATGATATCCTTTATTTCTTTCCGGTCGTAGAAGCGGACACCGCCAATGATCTGATACGGCACCCGGGCCTGTAGCAGAGCTCGCTCCAACGCATAGCTTTGCGCATTGGTACGGTAAAGCACGGCAAAGTCATCAGGCTGGCGGGCCCCGATACCTACCTGCGCTTGAATGCGACTGGCGACCAGGCGAGCCTCCTCGGCTTCATCATACAGTTCGTGAATCTGCACCGGTGTCCCCTGCCCTTCGGCCGTCCACAACTTCTTGTCCGTGCGCTCCTTGTTCTTGCTGATGATGCTATGAGCTGCTTCGAGGATAGCACCCGTACTCCGGTAGTTCTGCTCCAGCTTCACCACCAGCGCGCCAGGAAAGTCGCGTTCGAAATTAAGGATGTTGGTAAAATCAGCGCCGCGCCAACTGTAAATAGACTGCCAGTCGTCACCGACCACGCATATGTTGCGCTGTGGGCCGACCAGGCTCTTGACGATTGAGTACTGGGCCGCGTTAGTATCCTGGTACTCATCTATCATGATATGCATGAACTGGCGCTGCCACTTGCGCCGCACTTCCTCATTTTCACGAAACAACCTGACCGTTTCAATCAGCAGATCATCGAAGTCAAGCGCACCGGCGGTATGCTTCAGCGCTTCATAGCGGGCGTAGATCTTCGCCACTGTTTTCTGAAATGGATACTGGGCGGTCGATTCGAACTCTGCCGGTGAGACCAACTCGTTCTTCGCGCTCGAAATCGCCCCACTAATGGCTTTGGGCTTGATCTTGGCATCAGTCACTCCCTCATCCTTCATCGCCTGTTTGACCAGGCCCTGTCGATCATCTTCGTCGTAAATGACGAAGTTAGACTGAATACCGATGGCATGTCCGTCCTGCCGTAGCAGGCGGACACAGATGCCATGGAACGTTCCCATCCAGGGCATGAAACCCCGAACGTTCGGCTGACCGAGCAGCGCGCTGAGTCGCTCGCGCATTTCCTTGGCTGCCTTGTTCGTGAAGGTCACCGCTAAAATTTGATTTGGCCATACACCTTGCTCCTTGATGAGATAGGCGATTCGATGAGTCAACGTCTTCGTCTTACCGCTGCCCGCGCCGGCCAATATCAACAGTGGCCCTTCGTCTGCACGGACGGCACGCGCCTGCGCCTCGTTCAATCCCTCGAGTAAATCCATTAGTATCAGTATAGCCTAGATAAGACCGGCCATGTAGAGGGCGAGTGCGCCGCCAGCCCCGAGGGCAAGCAATAAAATGACCCATATGATCCACAGCCAGCCGGCTTTTTTCTTCGCCGGATGCTTGAGCGGAGCCGCAAACTGCGAGGTGTCATAAATGGCGGCGTGACTTTGGTCGCCTGAACTGGGCTGCTCCCGATATTGCTGGGCGATCGATGCCGGTACGGTTACCTTCTGCGGCGCAGCTACCTGCTGAGCTTTTTCTTCCGGATCTTCCGTTCCTGATGTCGGCGGCGCAGTAGTGGGTTCATTCGATTCTATCGCGACCAAATCGCTTTCTAATTCGGCCGGGACGAACGGGCGCGGACTATCAGTGGCTGGCGTCGCCACGTCTGGCTCGGGGGTATCTGTCTCTTCCGACGGGTCAGATGGGACGTTGCTCGTCGGTGATGGCGTGCCTGGATTGAGCGGACGCTTCTCCACTTTGGCATCACTCAGGAACGGCGATTCAAACGGAGGCTCTGGCACATCCGGTGCGTTCTGCGTGGCAGATTCAGAAACTGATGTCGCGGCACTGGCGGGTTCCGATTTCGCCATACCCTTTTTTTCGCTCAGTTCAAGCGGATCGGGCCAAGTAGGAGCCGGTGCGTACTCGACTTCAGCCGGTGGAACAACGTCCTTGATACCATCCTTCAGTGGTGGTGCCGGGGCAATCAGAGGCGTGCTCGGTTCTGGGCGAGGAGCGACCGTCACTCCTTCACGGGAGACAGCGGCGGCAGGGCGCGGCTTCATGTCTGATGAGGTGTGCACCATGTCCATGAATCGCCCGCCGCGACGTTGGGCCGGTGCGACGGCTGGACGCGATGGGGTTGTTACCGTTGAAGGTGAAGGGACGTCAGGAGAGGCGGCGGCAGGTGCGGCAGCAACCTGAACCGGAGGTGCCGTGGGTGCTGGCGACGATGGCGGGGTGCTTGTTTCTTCTTTTGGCGGCGACACCGTGCCCATCAGCGAGTTGACAGCTTTGTCCAGTTCGTCAAAATCTATGTCTTTCATATCCTACTTCCGTCCACCTTTGTGCGCCAGTTCTATCATGGTAGCGAATTCAGCCGCCTTCAGGCTGGCTCCGCCGACCAACAGACCATCGACACCATGCGCCGCCAGATAACTGCCGGCATTGGCGCCGTTAACGCTACCGCCATAGAGCACGCGGACCGTTGCAGCCACCGTCTTGCCATAGAGATGCTCGACTTGACGTCGGATCAGCTTGATGGCCGCCTCAACATCGGTAGGCACTGCATTATCTCCGGTACCGATTGCCCAGACCGGTTCATATGCGATAACCAAGCCGGCGACCTCATCGGCCGTCAGGTTCGCCAAACCGCCAACCACTTGGTCGTGCAATACGCCAGCTGTCTCGCCAGTCGCGCGTTCATGCGCGGTTTCTCCGACGCACAGGATAGGAACGATGCCATGGCGTACCGCAGCCTGTACTTTGGCGCGCACATCCTTGTCATGCTCACCGAAGACATGGCGACGCTCTGAGTGGCCGATTATGGCGTAGTCAACCAATCCACGTAGCTGGTGGGCCGATACCTCGCCGGTATAGGCACCTTCGTCACGCCAATACAAATTTTGGGCCGCCAACTTGAATTGACGGCGTTCGACCTGCAGGCTGAGTGATTGCAAACCGAGCATGCCTGGAGCGAGAACCGCTTCGACGTCACGATGTACCTTCACCGCGGCAGCCAGCTTATGAACGTATAAGCTTGCCTCGTGAACGGTGAGGTTCATTTTCCAGTTACCGACGATAAGTTTTTTTGCTGTCACCCTGTTTTACGATGCTTACGCTTAGTGTTGCCATTAGTGTACCAGACGGCCCGCTTAGGCGTCCAGCAAATGTTCTATCCCTGGCAGCTTCTCACCAGCCATCAGTTCAAGGCTGGCGCCTCCACCAGTTGAGACATGGCTGAAACTTTCTCCCCGCTGCGCGTCCCAGTGGATGACGAAATCGGCCGTATCACCACCCCCTATGATCGAATCGACATCAGGGTGAGTCGCCAGCGCCAACGCCGTACGCGCCGAACCGTGCGAGAACTCCGGTAGCTCCGCATAGCCAAGCGTACCGTTCCAAATGACTGTTCCCGCCTGCTGGATGATATCGACGAACCGATTGATAGTAGCGTCACCGATATCAAGGATAATGTCCTCAGCTGTGATGTCTTCAATCGTACGGAGTATACGTTTCTGTGCAGTATCGATAGTCGTGGCGACGGCGACGTCTTCTGGCAACAATAGGACCTCTTCGGACGTATCGGCTGCATTACCCTTCTTGTTGATGGCGTCGTAAATGGCCGCTATGGTGTTCTCCTGACCAGGCTCGTATTTGCTACGGCCGACATTCACGCCGCGGTACGCCAGGAAGGTGTTGGCCATCGCTCCGCCCACGAGTATCCGGTCGGCTCGCTCGACTAGCTCATCTATGACTTGAATCTTGTCGCTTACCTTGGCGCCGCCCATGACTGCCACGAGTGGTCGCTTCGGGTGGCGCAGCGCGGTCGTGATACTCTGGTATTCCCTCTCAAGCAACAAACCGGCCACGCTCGGCAGAAAAAGCGTAATCGCCGCCGTGCTGGCGTGATCACGGTGCACAACGCCGAACCCATCCTGGACGAAATAACGCGCACCGCTGTCATGAGCGAGTTGACGGGCGAAGGCTTCATTGTTGGCTTCCTCTTCGGCATGAAACCGCAGGTTCTCCAATACCGTCACGCTTCGTTTCGGGGCCCGCTTCACGGACATACGCACTTTCTCACCGACCGTCTGATCGATGAAACGCACCGGTTCGTCGAGAAGTTCCGCCAGACGTTGCGCCGCTGGCACCAAACTCAGCTTCGGGTCGCGCCCTTGAGGTCGCCCTAAATGGCTGATAATCACCACTTTACAGCCATTCTTTAACAGTCGTTCGACCGTCGGCACACTGGCACGGATACGAAAATCATCATGCACCTTGCCCTCTTCGGTCAGCGGCACGTTATAGTCAGCCCTGAGCAGTACCGTCGTACCTTCAAGCGGCACATCATTGATTGTCTTCTTGAAAAATCCCATTCCCACCCTTTTCGTTCTGTCGCTATTCTATCACGCGTACGCGGATCGTATCGGTCGCTCCGACAAGTCCCGGCTGTCGGCCGCTGACGATGACTACTTTCACGGCGCCGTCGACACCGAAATAATTCTGACCTGAGAGTTCTCGGGCCAGTTCCAAGCCAGCCTTCTCTCCGTCTGGACGGACGAAACTCTTGTTGGCGTAGACCAAGGCAAGTTGCTGTGCGGCCCGCGATTCACTGGTAACGCTGACGATTGGCAGGTTCGGTCGAAAGGCGGCGATGTCCCGCGCGGTCGCGCCTGACTTCGTTTCGGCCACGACCGCGTTGACATGCAGGTCTTCGGCCAATTTTACCGCTGCGGCGCCGATGGCCGTGCGCTGGGTATTGTCATCACCGATGACGTCATTGATAGGTGCGGGCGGCGCATTTTCCTGCGTATACAGTATGACGCGTTTCATAGCCGCGATCGTTTCGAGCGGGTACTTGCCCATGGCAGTCTCGTCACTCAACATGACGGTGTCGGCACCAAGAATGACCGCGTTGGCGACGTCGCTCACTTCGGCACGGGTTGGCTCAGGATGCGATACCATGCTGGCCATCATCTGCGTCGCCACAATGCTGAGCTTGCCATATTTACGACACAGGGCGATGATGCGGCGCTGCATGATAGGCACGACCTCGGGGCCTACTTCGACCGCCAAGTCACCACGGGCCACCATCACGCCATCACTGACCTTGACGATTTCCTCCATGACCGCGGTTTCGATCGCCGCCTTTGTTTCAACCTTGGCGATAATACGAGCCGTCGATCCACGCTCTTTCAGTAATGTCCGCAAGTTACGGATATCCTCGGCCGACTGCACGAAGCTGAGAGCGACGTAATCGATATCTTTGTCGGCACCATACTCGATGTCACGCATATCCTTTTCAGTGATGATATCGCCACCAAAATCGGTGTCGGGCAGGTTGATCCCCTTGCGGCTCATCAGCACCCCATCGTTTTCTACCCGTACCTTGATGGCGGTCGCGCTGGCGATACTGTCTATCGTCGTCCTCACTTTGCCATCAAAGAGATACAGCGGTTGGCCGGGCCTGACTTTTTCAGCTAGATTGTATTGCACTGGCAGGACGTGACCGTCGTGCTCGGCCGCGTAATCAAGAATCAGCTCGTCGCCCTGTTTCACGTTCAGCTCATCGACCGACAGGTTACCGAGCCGCACTTTCGGTCCCTGCAAGTCCTGCAGGATGGCGACCGGCTTACCTATGGCCTGACTCGCCTGACGGATACGGGCGATGTTGACATCGGCTCCCTCGTACGTGGCGTGGCTGAAATTAAGCCGGAAGCCGTTGACGCCGGCTTTGATCATCGCCTGGATCGCGTCGTCGCTGTCGACCGATGGTCCAACGGTTGCGAGAATCTTGGTTCGTTTGAAAGTAACACTCATTACTGCCTATTGTACCAGTCATTGCCCGCGCTCAGCAGTGCGGCGGCCTTCAATCATGGCACGGAAATTCCACCGGCCGGGCGGTTCCGTCTTGTAGTTCCAGTAAAACAGGGCCTCGGCTTTGTCATAGGCCGCTTCTTGTCTATGCCAATACCGCCAGGTCTTCTCGGAGCCGACCGCATACGGCAACATCGCACTCCATTCCCCCACGATGACCGGCTGGAACACTACCAGAAAACGAATCAGCCGCTCGGTGCGACGGAGCTTTCGCAGTTGGCCGTTGAACGTTCTTCGCTTATCGGCGGCTCCGAAACATTGATAGAAATGACAATCCATCAGCACGGGATGGGTGCGCCTCCTGGCCAGGCCCAGCGCATTCACGAGCAGCAACGGCGCGTAGCCATCTGAGAACACGATGCGTGTACCCGGCCGGGCGACTCTACTGACGGCACGATATGCCCGTCGATAGAACCACGCCAGCCTGAGGCCGGTCCGTCCCGGGTCGGGTTCGTTCAGCAGTTGGATTCCCCACACGTTTCCGGCTTCACGGTAGCGTTCGGCAATTCGCACCAACAGCTCGATGGTTCGCTGCTGCGCGTGCCTGTCTTCGAGCCACCGGCGGTCGCGTGGCCTGTTGCCGCTCCCGCTGTGAGCGTACGCATTCTGCGCCCCGGGCGCACCATGAAGGTCAAGCAGTACTTCGATACCTTTTTCGCCTGCGGTTCGCACCAGCCAATCAAGACGATCGATTGCACCGATATAGGGGGGTTGGTCGCCAAATATCCAGTGGCCGAAAGGCACACGTACCAGCGTGATGCCATGAGCCTTCAGCCAGTCGAGATCGGCCTCGGTGATGAATGTGTCGTGGTGACGCCGTAGGCGCTTCTTACCTTCTGGTTTTTTTACCAACTCATATTCATTCGACGCCCGCATGCCGGTAAACAACGACGGCGTTATCCACTTCTCGACCACTAGCCAACCGCCCAGGTTCACTCCCGCACTCGCATGTCGTGTCATACCCTTAGTGTAACAAGCTTCCACGCAAACACCCCAGCCGTAACTGGGGTGCATACGTGGTGACCTCACGGAGAATCGAACTCCGATTGCCAGGATGAAAACCTGGTGTCCTAACCGTTAGACGATGAGGCCTAGTGGCGAAAGAAGCAGCGTAAAAATGTGTTTACATATTTTTCGCTATTTCTGAGACACGACGGACTCATCTTTCAAAGATGAGGCCGATGATGCTTCCGAAGAGGTGCGGGCCATGAGTGTCCTGGTGGACAACTCATCAATACTACCATTTCCCACCCTGTTTGAAAAGGGTGAGGAGCTGAGCGATAAAACGCTTGTGCTAAACTGTGAAATATTTCATAGCTTATTGACAATTCAAGCGTTTTGTGGTAGGTTTGAGACAAGCACCTTACAGAGCTGCTAGCGGTTGGTATGTGGAGTACGCCGCTAGTGAAACTAGTAAACACAATCTTGCGAGGAGGTATGTGCAATGAAGGGTAAATTTTTAGCGTTTCTGCTGGCATTGTTCGGCGTGGCGACCGTCGGCATCGTGCAGCTGCAAGCGAACGCTGCAGTCGACAACAGCCGGGACTGTGACCGGTTCGCCGTCGTCCGCTGCGGCATGATGTCAGTAGCCGAACTGCGCACAGAGTACGACACGAACAACGGCAGCCCGATGAACGGCACAACCGTCCAACAGGGTGATATTAAGCGCGTCTTCTCTGCTATGGGCATCAGCCGC
>CAZFMZ010000006.1:0-29888 GCA_964520495.1 uncultured Candidatus Saccharibacteria bacterium | reverse complement strand
TTGCATGTATTAGGCACGCCGCCAGCGTTCATCCTGAGCCAGGATCAAACTCTCCATAAAAGTTTGCTAACTTCCGTTACCGGTAGTTTTTAAACATATATAAACTGACGATGATATTACACAACTAAATTGTTAACGTCCACGTTATGTCTTCTACCGTTCAACTCTCGCAGTTGATTGCCGCAGTGCTTGCGACCAGACTTTTCCAATCATACACCTTCAAAGGAGGGTGCGTCAAGGGTAAAGTAGGGTTATTTCGTCGCAACAAACACAACGAGGCCGATAAGGAAGCCGAGCGTGCCGCCGGCAATGACTTCCAGGGGGGTGTGGCCCTTGGCCGCCCGTGGCAAAACGATCTTAGATTTCGCTACCTTTATGAGCTCTCGGATGGCCAGTCCCTGTTCACCGCTCGAGCGGCGGACCATGACGGCGTCGTACATCACGACGGCAGCGAACAAGGCGCTCAGACCGAAAATGGCAGAGCCGGTTCCCTCGATGAGACCGACCACCGTTGCCAAGGCCACCACCGACGCGCTATGAGCGCTCGGCATGTTCCCTGATACATACAGTTGGCGGAAGCTACCGATTTTTTTCGTCTTTAATACCGCGAAGACATATTTCAGCCCCTGTGCGCCGACCCACGCCAGCGCGACTGCGAGCAGATAGGGCGACACGATGTCCATCGCCCTAGCCCTCTTCCTCGGTTTCCTTGGTTTGTTCTGGCATCAGTCCGATCGAGACGATCTTGTCGGATTCACCCAGACGCATGATGGTGACACCTTGGGTCGTACGGCCGAGCAGCTTGATATCCTTCAGGCCGATACGGATGGTCTGCCCGTTCTTGGAGATCATGATCGCATCGACCATCTCTGGATCAAGCGTCTGTACCGAGATGATCGGACCGGTCTTGGCCGTTACCACGGCTGCCTTGATACCGACGCCACCCCGTTTATGACTCGGGAAGTTACCGGCGGTAGTCCGTTTGCCGAAGCCCTTCTCGCTGATGACAAGCAGCTCCTGCTGTTCACTCGAGACGATGTCCATACCGACCACACGGTCGTTCGGTCGAAGCCGAGCACCGCGTACACCACGGGCGGCACGGCCCATCGGTCGGGCATCTGCTTCGTTGAAGCGAACGGCCTGTCCGGCGCTGGTGCTGATGATGACATCACTATTCCCGTCAGTCCGTTTGATCCACCGTAGTTCGTCACCGTCATCCAGCTTGATGGCGATTAAGCCGTTGGTCCGGATATTGGCGTAGTCCTTGAGTGGCGTCTTCTTGACGGTGCCCTTGACGGTCGCCATGAACAGGTATCCCTCATCCTTCTCGTCCTTCTTGTGACGGATGATGCTGGTAATCTTCTCTTCCGGCTGCAATTGCAACAGGTTGACGGCGGCGACACCCTTGGCAGCCAGGCTGGCCGCAGGTACTTCGTAGGCCTTCAGGCGGAAGACGCGACCGCGGTTAGTGAAGAAGAACAGCCAATCGTGCGTGCTGGCTGGCACCAGCTGCGCGATGACGTCCTCTTCCTTGACGGTCATACCGCGTTTACCCTTGCCACCACGGTGCTGGCGGCGGTATTCCGATACCAATGTGCGCTTGACGTAGTTCTCTGCCGTCAGCAGGATGACGCTATCTTCTTCCGGAATCAGCTCCTCGTCACTGAACTTGCCCAGTTCGTGGTTGATGATCTGCGAACGGCGGTCGTCGCCGTACTTGTCTTTCATTTCGAGCAGTTCACGCTTGATGATCTTGAGGATTTCCTTCTCATCGGCCAGGATGGCTTCGAGTTTGCCAATCAGTGTCAGCAGCTCGTTCAATTCGTTTTCAATCGCCTCGCGCTCTAATCCGGTCAGGCGGCGGAGCTGCATCGCCAGAATGGCCTTCGCCTGGATTTCCGACAGCTTGAACTTCGTCACCAAGGCTGCTTCAGCCTCCTCGGTCGTCTTGCTGGCGCGGATGGTCTTGATAACCTCATCGATATGATCGAGGGCGATCTTATAGCCCTCCAATATGTGCGCCCGCTCCTTAGCTTTCCGCAGTTCGTACTCAGTCCGACGACGCACTACTATCTGACGGTGTTTAACGAACTCGCTCAGGATATCTTCAAGACCCAGCACGCGCGGCTGGATGCCGTCGATCAATGCCAACATATTGAAGTGGAAGCTGGTTTGCAATGCGGTCAGCTTGAACAACTGGTTCATCACCTTCTTCGGGTATGAGTCCTTCTTCAGCTCGATGACGACGCGCACCTTGCCACGGGCGCTTTCGTCGCGGAGGTCGGCGATCTGAATTTTCTTGTCCTTATGAAGTTCGGCAATTTTCTCAATCAATGAGGCTTTGTTGACGGCATAAGGCATCTCGGTCACCACGATCTGGCTACGGCCCTTCTTGGTTTCCTCAATGTTGGTAACGGCACGGATCGTGACGCTGCCCCGGCCGGTCTGGTAGGCCAGCTTCATCGGCGCTCCACCGTAGACGATGGCGCCAGTCGGGAAATCTGGACCTTTGACGTGCTTAAGCAGGTCATCGATCGTCGCGTCCGGGTTGTCGATCATCTCGATAGTCGCATCGACCAGTTCACCCAAGTTATGCGGCGGAATGTTGGTCGCCATACCGACAGCAATACCGATCTGACCATTCAGTAGCAGGTTCGGTAGCTTTGCCGGTAGGACGGATGGCTCCTGCTCGGAACCATCGTAGTTGTCGCGGAAATCAACCGTTTCTTTGTCGAGGTCAACCAGCAGCTCGTTACCGGCCCGGCCTAAGCGTGCTTCGGTGTATCGGCTGGCTGCGGCGGGGTCACCGTCCATCGAGCCGAAGTTACCCTGACCATTGACCAGCGGATAACGCATCACCCAGTCTTGCGCCAGACGTACCATCGAATCATAAATGGACGAATCACCATGCGGGTGATACTTACCCATCACTTCACCGGCAATACGGGCGGACTTGGCGAACTTACCACCTGGCCTCAGACCCTGCTCGCCCATGGTGTAAAGGATACGGCGGTGCACCGGCTTCATGCCGTCGCGTACGTCAGGCAACGCGCGATCAATGATGACGCTCATCGAATAGCGCAGGAAGCTGTCCTCCATGACGTCTTCGACACTACGATGCTCAAGCGATTTCGAGTGCGTCTGCAGCACTTCAGCTGGTTCAATCGCTTCGTTTTCAATTGGTGTTATTTTGTCATCGTCCATGATTAGATATCCAGTTCCTCAACGTTTACGTCTTTGGCGCGCGATTGGATGAAACTCTTTCGTAGCGCCACTTCATCACCCATCAGCTTTGTAAAAATTGCATCAGCTTCTTCGGCGTCATCAACCTTTACCTGTACCAACACTCTGTTCTCTGGGTTCATTGTTGTTTCCCACAACTGATCAGCATCCATCTCACCCAGACCCTTATAGCGTTGTACGTCTGACAACCCGGCTTGTTTGATAATAGAGTCGGCCGGATTTATTTCGGTGCCACGGTTGCGGCGCTCTTCGGTCAGCTGCTTGATAATCTCATCCCTCTCCTCATCGCTATAGGCGTAGTAACGCTTGTTCCCGGCTGCCTTCAGCAAGAAGAGTGGCGGCTTCGCCAGGTACACGTGGCCACCGTCGACCACGTCCTTCATATAGCGGAACAGGAACGTCAGCAGGAGCGTTGAGATATGGCTACCGTCGACGTCGGCGTCGGTCATGATGATAATGCGATGATAGCGCAACCCGTTGACATCGAATTGGTCGCCGATGCCGACGCCAAGCGCCTTGATAAGGCTCACGATCTCGTTGTTATTCAGCATCTTATCGAGCCGTGCCCGTTCGACGTTGAGCACCTTACCACGCAGTGGCAAGATGGCCTGGGTCTTCGAATCACGACCGCTCTTAGCTGAACCACCGGCCGAGTCACCCTCGACGATGTAAATCTCACTATCGGCCGGGTTCTTGCTTGAACAGTCGGCCAGTTTGCCGGGCAGGCTCAGGCCATCAAGTGCACCCTTACGGATAACGTTGTCGCGGGCAGCACGGGCAGCTTTACGGGCACGAGCGGCCAGGAGCGCCTTGCCGATGATCTTTTTCGCGACGGCTGGCGTCTCGTCTAAGTAATAGGCGAAGTATTCGCTCATTACCTGTTCGACGTAGCGACGGACTTCAGGGTTACCCAACTTATTCTTCGTCTGCCCTTCGAACTGCGGGTCCGGCAGTTTGACAAGAATGATGGCGGTCAGACCTTCGCGGATGTCGTCACCCGTCAGGTTCTCTTCCTTCTCTTTCAGCAGGCCGCTCTTGCGGGCGTAGTCGTTAATGACCCGGGTCAGCGCGGTGCGGAACCCGATCAGGTGCGTCCCGCCGTCGGGTGTCAGGACGTTGTTGGCGAACGGCTTCACGGTCTCGATGAAGGTGTCATTATATTGGACCGCGATTTCAATCATCGAGTCTTCGACCTGCTTTTCAACGTAGAACGGCGCATCAGACAGAATGTCCTTACCGATGTTGAGGTGCTTGACGTAACTTTGGATACCACCTTCGAAATAGAAGGCCTGCCGCTCACCGGTGCGCTCGTCGAATACTTTCGCGTAGACGCCTTTCGTGAGGTAAGCCTGGTGACGCAGATAGTTGACGACCCATTTGTAGTCAAACTCGACCGTTTCCTTGAAAATAGTCGGGTCCGGATAGAAGGTGACGGTTGTACCGGTCGGTCGGTCGGTCTTGCCTATCTTCTTGAGTGGTTGCATGGTGGCGCCACGTTCGAACTCGATGCGGTACAGCTCACCTTTCTTCACTACCTCAGCGATCAGCTTGGTGCTCAGGGCGTTTACCACGCTAGAACCGACACCGTGCAGACCGGACGATACCTTATATCCGCCGCCGCCGAACTTACCACCGGCGTGCAGGACCGTCAGCACGGTCTCAAGGGTCGACAGGCCGGTCTTCGGGTGTTTATCAACTGGGATACCACGACCATCGTCGGTAATCGTGATGCCGCCGTCTTCAAGAATCGCCACTTCCACCTTGGTGGCATGGCCAGCGATCGCTTCGTCGATCGAGTTGTCTGCGATTTCCTTAATAAGATGGTGGACACCGTCGTAGCCGGTGCTACCGATGTACATACCCGGGCGCTTACGAACCGGTTCAAGCCCCTCTAGGACCTGAATCTGTGACCCATCATAAGAGTCAGCGCTTGTTTGTTTAGCCATTCTTCCCTCACTATTCCTGGACTATTGCAGCTATTTACACTGCCCGTATTATATCGGATTATTTGTATTCACTCAAGCGTTGATAAACTTGCTTGCGCTGAACACAATACTTATGCTAATCTGGGGACAAAAGGATACGATAACAGTAGTAAACCAAACATAAAAAAGGCCACCCAATGTTTCGAAAGATTGTCTCGAACTTAAACTTCAGCCCCGCATTGGTCGGTCAGCTTGGTTTCTATGCCAAACGACTGCGCAAAGAAGAGACCACGCGCCGACTCGGCCTGGTCTTCACTGCCCTGGCGTTAGTCGTCCAGTCGTTCGCCGTCTTCACGCCGACTGAAGCTCTCAACGCGGCCAGTCCGGCCGACTTCGTGCGCGGAGGCGTCAAGAACCAGTCTGAATTCCTGCAGCACTACGACCGGAATAACAATAATATAAAGGATGTCTTCAAATCGCTCGGCATCACCCGGGCGGAAATCGCCGCTACCAAATCGGTCCAGGTTCGTGAGCCTGGTCATTACAACTGGGCCATGACCAGCTTGTACAGCCACGCCCAAGGCGAACGCGTCTGGTCATATGACAAGGCCCGCGGCGGCAAGGGTAAGGTTTACTACCGACCGATGACCCTTACTCAACAAGGCGGCCCGGTCCATACCGTCTTCGCTGGATATTCGAAAGCGTTCGGTTGGTTCGCTATCAAGAAAGACTGCGGCAACCTGGTAACTAAGGTTCCCCCGCACGCACCGAACCCACAGGCCGTCTGTCAGGCCCTGGTCGTCCGAGCACTGTCATCCGAACGCTTCCGCTTCACTGCCCGTGCCAATAAGAAGGACGGTGCCGTTATTAAGAATTACCGTTACGAGATCAAACGAGGCGGCGACGTTGTGACGACCCGTTCATTCGCCTCAGGACAGCAAAGCCACAGCTTCGTGTACCAACAGTCCAAGCCGGGGACGTACCGGGCCAGCGTCACCGTCGTGACCAGCGTCGGCAAGAAGACGGGCGCCGATTGTCGCGACAGCTTCGTCGTCGACAAGAAGCCGGTCGCCGTCTGTACCGGTCTGAACGCCAGCCTCAGCAACCGCACCATCGTGTCGCTACGCGGTTCAGCTCGAGTAGCGAACGGTGCCTCGATCAAGCGGTATGTCTTCGTCGTAACCGAAGGAAACAAAGAGGTAAAACGCGTCGTGGTCCGATCAAGCAAGCAAAACGTCTCGGCCGAAAGCTTCACACTGTCGAAACCGGGTACATACCGGGTCAAGCTGACGGTCGTGACAAGTGAAGGCAACAAGACAGGTAGCGACTGCACCAAGCGGTTCACCGTTACCAAACAGGAAGTCTGTGTCTACAACCCCTCACTGCCAGCCGATAGCCCCGACTGCCAACCCTGCCCTGACAACCCCGAAATCTGGTTTAAGGATGATGACTGTGCGGCTGATGTCATCAGCACCAAGGTCGCCACGAACCTGAGCCAAGGCAACGTCGATGCTACAAAATCGGTCGCTCGCTCCGGTGATAAGCTGAGCTACACCGTCACGGTTGAAAACAAAGGCTTCGCCTCTGAAACCGTCGCCATCACTGAAAACCTTGAAGACGTCCTTGAGTACTCAAGCCTCGTCGATAACGGCGGCGGAACATTCAATGAGGCGACCAAGACGCTGAGTTGGCCTGCTGTTGAGCTGGCAGCCGGCCAGAAACAGTCCCGTACCATCGCGGTGCAGGTAATGAACGACATCCCGTCGACCAATACTGGCACGAGCAACGAAGCCTCCTACGACTGCCGCATGGTCAACACCTTTGGCAACTCCGTCGGCGTCGATGTCGAATGTGCCGCCCAAAAGGTCATCGTTGAGCAAGTCGTCAAAGAACTGCCACAGACCGGCCCGCGCGAGAATATGATCTTCGCCGCCGTCTTGCTGTCAGTCGTCACCTACTTCTACGCCCGCTCCCGCCAGCTCGGCCGTGAAGTCCGGCTGATCCGCCGCGGACTGAACGCTGGTACAATATAAGCAACGTTAAATAAGGAACGGGTGGGAACATGAGCGAGAAACTATCACAAAGCCCTGAACAGGGCGAACGCAGCCCCGAGGAACTGGAGCGCACTGGCGCGGAACGTCGAGCTGAGCTCGAAACGCACCATGAACGTGCAGCTGAACAGTCTAAGGAGCAGGATGTCGAGAAGCTGAGTCAGGAAGCGAAAGAAGAGGCGACGGTCGAAAAAGAGACCAAGCCTGAACGTTCACCAGCTGAAAAACGAAAAGACGCGCCCCTGCCCCGAAAGCGACAGGAAAAAATTAACTTCAACCGGACCATGCATGAGGCGCGTAGTCACATGTCAGCCCCAAGTCGCACGTTCTCGAAGGTAATCCATGCACCGGTGGTCGAGAAGACCTCGGAGGTGGTTGGCTCCACCGTCGCACGACCCAATGCGGTTCTAGCCGGCTCGGTCGCCGCTTTCATCTTCACGCTAGGCCTTTATCTTATTGCCCGTCACTATGGCTATCCGCTGTCTGGCTTCGAGACGATCGGCGCCTTCATCCTTGGCTGGGTGGTCGGCATTCTCTTCGATTACCTCCGCCTCATGATTACCGGTCGACCGAGTTGACCCTGTCATCCCCTTGCGTTTTAAATGGGCACCTTATAGGTGCCCATTCTCTTATTGCAGCTTGACTGATACCTCGCCGTCATCGTTCTTGTTATCGCCTCGTAGATGCAGACGTGCCCCATCATCCGCCTTGGCCGTAGTTGGCGGAAGCGGCGATGTCATCGGAGCAGGCGTGTCGGACGCGGGCGAAACTGTTGCAGCAGGCTTCTGTGGATTGATCATGGCTGGTTGCGCGGTTGGCCCAGCATTTGACGCTACAGGCGCCTGCTGTGGCCCTGCCGGGCGGCCCCCACCGAGCTGCTGGCGCTTGGCAAGCCACTCATCTAGGAATGAGGTGCCGGACTTCGTCCCAGCGCCCGTACCGGCCGGAGACGCTCCAGGACCGCCCCGTTGCTGCATCCGTCGCATCTCCTCCAATTTCATTTTCTTTTCCTTCTCAGCGCTCCCAAGCCGATCGAAGATATCTTTTTCAACCACGGCACGTGGTCGGCCATGCTTGGCGGCGGATAGGCGCTTAAGGGCGGCGGCCAGCTGCGGGTTACTTTGCCCCATCGGTGGCACGAACGACATCGAGAACGGAGCCGACGGTACGTTGTTAATCATGACGCTGGTAATCGACTGGTAGTTTGGCATCTTGGTAAGGTCTTCCGTCTCAAACGTAGGCGCGAACTTTTTCACCAGGATTTCGGCATCGGTAATACCGATTCGTCCGGCGATGACCGTACCGACGTTACCGATGATTGCCTCTCGGATCTTGTCGGTCAGCTGGGTCATGAATTGGTTGCCGAGAATGAGGTTCAGGCGGTATTTCCGCGCTTCCGAGAGAATGGACTCAAAGCTCTCCGTCGCGAAGTTCTGGAACTCATCGACGTAGAGTGAGAAGTCCTCACGTTGGTCTTCCGGCGTGTCGGCCCGGCCCATAGCGGCGGCCTGGAATTTCATCACGAAGATGATGCCCAGCAGTTTTGAGTTAAGCTCGCCCATACGGCCCTTCGAGAGGTTTACTAACAGGATTTTCTTGTTGTCCATGATGTCGCGCAGGTTGAAGCCAGATTTGGTCTGCCCAATGATGTTGCGCATGGCGTCGTTCGAGATGAACGGTCCGAATTTCGAAACCACCCAAGATATGACCTCGCCCGCCTCGTTGGAGCGCTGGGAGGCAGGAAACTCCTTGGTCCAGAAATCAAGCACGGTCTGATCGGTCACGTACTTAAGCTTTGATTTCATGAAATCCTGATCAATCAGTAACTTCGGAATGTCGATGAAGGTTCCGCCGTTCGGGTCGCTCATCAGCAGCAAGGCACAGTTGCGGAAAATATGCTCGAGCCGCGGGCCGACGATACCGGTATGACCTGGGTCGTACAATCCATACAGCATGTTGATTGATTCCTGCACCAGAAAGTCCTTCTGATCAGGATGGTCAAACTCGAACATGTTCAGACCGATCGGGTTCGTCATATCGCCGGGGTTGAAGTAAATGACATCCTCGACCCGTTCCTTCGGTACCTTACCGAGCAGTGCTTCGACTGAATCACCGTGCGGATCAACGAACGCGAAGCCTTTGCCGTCCATCATATCCTGAAAAGCCAGGTTCTCAAGCAGCACCGACTTACCGGTACCGGTCTGCCCGATGATGTAAGTATGACGACGACGGTCGTTGGTAGACAAGCGAATCGGCTTCTTTGTACCTCTGAACTCGTTATAACCAAGGAGGAATCCTTCGTCCATTACCTGGGTTGGTCCGTCGACCTGCTTGCTCATTTGCCGTTGTACTTGTGACGTCGGAATGCTTTTCTGATCCGGTAGATGAAAGACCGTCGCTAGTTCCACGGTATTCAGTACGTTGCTACTGACCGATTGTGGGAAGAAGCGGAAGATATAAGCCGTCACCAATTCCTCGATGTTACGGCTTACGGCAAACTTGAACCCGTTGTTACTCGGGGAATCGAACAGCGAAAATGCCGAGATGACATTCCCGAGGAGCGTCTGGGAACGGACGGCGGTATTCGACGAGACCACCACCCGAACCAACGTCTCGTAGCCCGGATACCTGGTCTTCTCTTCAATTGCCTCGATTGAAGTGCGCTCCAGATTCGTCAGCTGCTTGTCCTCGGGCTTCTCTTTGCTCTCACCACTTTCCGGCGGTTTCCAAAGCGCTTCCATGATATCCTTCGAGGCGCCGAAGACAGCGGGGCCTTTCTTCTTACCTTTCTGCTTGGTTATCTTGTCGACCTCGCCGACAGAGCGCTTGGCCCACCCCTCGCGAGCAGGCCTAATCAGAATCTGCACACCGATGCCATCTTCCCGACCGGCACTCGACAAAGCGTTCAATAGTGCCCGAGACGCATCACGCTTCGACTCCTGGTAGGTGGCAATCGGGAAGACATAGTCTTTCTTCAGCGTGAATTCGCCGCCGATTGTCCCGCTCATCTTGCCGACCTCGCTGAAAATTGTATGCTCTTCCACTTCTTGCAAGCGAGCCGAGGGATAGGCAGCGGCAATCGCCTGGCGCACGACGTCGACCAGCACGACCGGCACGACCGTATAATAATAGACCAGCCCTTCCCGGGCGACGATTTCGAATGATACATGACGTTGACCGTAAATCTTGCTCTTGAAGCCTTTGACGGCCGTGCTGGCGATGATGTTATACATTACTTGGGCCTGGCTGAGCACTTCTTCAGTCACGTCGCGGGCGTCACGCCCGCCGCCCTCCAGGTCATCACTCGACGGTGGCAGATGAATGACCATCGGCACCATCTTCAGTCCCCGCTCGTAATTCTTCGCCTCACGTAAGGTGCGTTGGTATTGCACGAATACGAAGGCACCGACAATCAACACGACCAGCGCTATGCCGAAAATGCTGATGAACACCCCTAACACCTTTTGCCCCCTTACGTTTTATTATCGACTGCGGTCAGTCGGCAGCACCTAGCTCTTTGCCGTACCGTTTCTTCAGATAATCCACCTGCAGACGCCCGACCTCTTTCTCGCGACGAGCTGGATCATCCCTGGTGTCGGCAATGATTTTCTTTGCCCTATCGACCCACTCCTTCTCTATCAGATCGTCATCAGCCGCAATAGCCGGCGAATCGTCAGTGGCCACGGGAGCCGCATCCTCAGCCGTTGGTGCGACAGGTGTCGGCAAGGCGATGCTAGAAGGGTCTACCGGCGCCGACGGCTGGTGAGGACGCTCCTGGGCGGGTACTTGCTCGCGACGTTCTGGAGAGAGCTGAGGCAATTCCTCATGAGAACGTTCAGAGATGTCCAAGCGCTCAGGTGGCTGTGGCGCACCTCCCGGCTGCAACTCGGGTGAAGACGACTTGGGTTCCATACCGGTCATTATAGCATATACCCCATGCCTAGATTAGTGACTTGAACGCCGTGATACGTAGAGAATTCCCACACCGAGGAACATGGAAATCAGGATAAGTTCATATGGTCCAAGCGAGCCGATCGACTGCATGCCAAGCAGCATGACAGGTCCGAGCGCCAGCACGGTGGAGTAATAATATGCCCGGGTCAGTGGTAGGGGATGGATTGGCCGCCGCGTCCTCAATCGCCGTCCTGCCCATGCGACTGCTTTCGAACCAACCCATAGCAGTTCTGTGATACAGCCGATGAAAACGACGTACAACAGTAGAAAGACGGCTAATAAGCCGAGGGGCCCGACCGTCGAAGGCGTCGTCGTCTGAAGTATGACCACCAGCAGGAGTGCTGCAATGAGCGTACTTGAAACGACGAGTTTGCCTACCATATCCACCACTATATCATTATGAGATTTACGAGATTCATGAGAGCCTGAGCGACCAACCATATGTCCAGGCAAGCACTGTCCGTTCTAAGTATAAATATAAACGCGTGTGCCAATGGACAGCCGATCGCTCGAGGCTTCTGACCGCTCCAGCATAAGCTGGGGCATTCGGGTTTGCAGGAGGTTCCACATACACGCTGAGTGTCGTCTCGGCTAACGGTTTGGACCCGGATTAGCTAGGATTTACTCAGCGCGAAGGTACTTTTCCTACGATTGCTCGACGCTATACTCACTGGAAGTGAGGTCGGCGGAGCATCGATAGCATCAAGACGTATAAAAGGTGCGTCGGCGCTGAAGGTCAGCGTAAGTCCGATAATGGTCGTCTGCTGCTATCGACTGTCCGTCGATGAGATAGCTGCGGTGACATGGATTGTTAAGGTTTTTTGTGCAGTGCTTTTGTTTGTGTTTGAGTAAAAGCTTACGTTCATTATAAGCATAAGCCGCTCGCTTTTTCAAGCCTAAATGATGTATTGAATGAAGGTTTTTTTTACAATTATATATTTCTCCTCTGTTAGTGTATATTTTTAACAACATTCGTTATTGTCTCTCGAAGCCTCGCGCGCGTTGAAACTGCACCCAGATAGCCGGCTGCTGCGACGATCAATAGGCAACCCACACCCCGAATTGGCCCATCCAATGCCCGGTGCGCGCCCCAACTACTCATCCACGATATAGTACGTGGCCCATTTCCTTATTTGTGTCGCGCCTGTTTCCTGCGAGGCTGTCGTGCAGGCGTGAGAATCATGGCATGAGCGATATTCCCCCGTGCTCTATGTGTGCTGATCCTGACCATGCACGCCCTCGCCTCATGGCCCTCCTACCTATCCCGCAGCGGAGCGTTATCCCCCCTGCGCTGTCACTCCCGCATGTCCAGCGGCTCTTCCTGCCGCACATGGGGCGTGACGATACGTCATGTCTGAAAGTGTCATCAGGCATATCACCCGCACGGCAGCGTCTGCAGTAGCTGCATGCTCGCTGCTAGCTGTAGCGGCTATGGAACTTTTAAGGTAGCCGCTCTCGTTTCCGGCGGAGCGACAGTAAAATGCAGGCCCTGTAGTCCACCACCCTGCCATGTCGAGAGTCGAGGCACGGCCACACTACATATAGTGTTCAGGAAATACGGCCTTACACCCATGAAAAAATCTTGAAAAATATCATTGACACAAGCGTTTTCACGGCATATTATAGGGGTAGCTTCTGAATACAAAAATTATCCAGAGGCAAAAAATAAACAGCCAACAAAAAACTCCACACTAAAACAACCGTTCCTCGCAGGCGGTTGTTTTTTCGTCCCGATTTCAGGTCCAGAAACGACAAAACCCGACCAAATGGTCGGGTTCAGACGTTGGTGGAGCTGGCGGGTACTGCCCCCGCGTCCAGTCGGTAACCTACTACCCGTCTACAAGCATAGTCTCGCTCGAATTTTTACCGTACAAATCCGCTTTGAGCAAGACAAAGATGCGGATCGCACGTACTCCAGAGAAGCGTTCGGTCTGTCGGGCTGGAATACCCCGCCTGACCTAGCCTGCTGATATAGCGCATCCGCCCTTAGCAGGCGTGGGAACGGATACGGTAGTCTGTATTAGGCTACTTGTAGTGCCAGCGTCTGAGGAGCGAAAACGCTCTTTACAGCCGCGACGGCACTTTGCAATTTAGTTGTTGCAATTAAAAAACTGATTACGTCAGTGGTCGGCTTGCAAGGCAGTCTGTTAAAGTCCGTCTGTCGAAGCTATAGTTCAGCCCCAACCCTTTAATTATACCATATTTACACCGCCTCGGCCTTGTGCTTAAGTAAGCATATGACAAGGGTGGCGAAAGTGCTGACGGCGGCACCGGTGGGATATGACGGCCACCTTATCGAGGTGGAAAGCGATATGAAGAACGGTTTGCCCGCCCTACAGATTGTCGGCATGGGATCAAAGGCCATTGACGAGGCTAAGGAGCGTGTCCGAAGCGCCATCAGCAACTCCGACCTCGACTTCCCCGCCAAGAAGCTGGTCATAAATCTGGCACCAGCCGAACTGCCCAAGGATGGCACACACTACGATCTCGCCATTGCCATTGCGATTCTGGTTTCCAGCGGGCAGCTGAAACCTTATGAGGTGACAGATGCCCTGTTTGCCGGCGAACTCTCACTTGATGGCAGCATCCGTGCCGTCCGAGGCATCGTTTCCATCGCAGAGACGGCTCTTCGTAGCGGAAAAGGTACTCTGTACGTCCCTGCTGCTAACTTACGGCAGGCCGAACTCGTCGAAGGGCTCCGCCTGATTCCGGTTTCGTCACTCCGCCAGCTCTTCCTTCACCTCAAGGCTGAGGCGACGATACCAGCACACTCCGCCACCATGAAGACTGTAGGCGAGCCGCCTACGCACGATGGCCCACTGCTCGACGATGTCCTTGGCCAGGAGCAGGCCAAGCGCGCCCTGACCATCGCCGCCGCTGGCCATCACAATATCCTGCTAACGGGCCCTCCTGGTGCCGGTAAGACCATGCTGGCAAGAACTCTCCTATCACTGATGCCGCCCCTCACGGGTACTCAGCGGGTCGATGTCACCAAATTGCACAGCCTAGCCGGTGAGACTATCGATGACGTCGTGCTGGAACGCCCGTTCCGCTCACCACACCATACGTCGAGCCGCGTGTCCTTGGTCGGCGGCGGCAACCCGCCGAAACCGGGTGATATCAGCCTCGCGCATCATGGCATCCTGTTCCTCGACGAGATTCCTGAGTACCCTCGCGCCAGCCTGGAAGCTCTGCGTCAGCCGCTAGAGGACCGTACTATCTCCATCAGCCGAGCCGCCGGGCATGCTCGCTACCCGGCCGATTTCATGCTCGTCGCTACCATGAATCCCTGCCCTTGCGGTTTCTATGGTGATAATAAACGCGAATGCACCTGCACCCAGACCCAGATTCTGAAGTACCAGCAGCGGTTATCCGGCCCGCTCCTGGACCGGATCGACCTCGTCATTCACGTTAATCGGGTCGACAATGACCAGCTAGTCGTCCACAAAACGAAGACTTCGTCACAACATGATCAAGCTCGCAGTTCGATAGAATCTGCCCGACAACATCAGCACGACAGATACGGTAGTAGTGTTAGATACAACGCTAATCTTAGTTCCAAGCAGGTGTCCACGAGTGTTTCGTTACCACCCGACGTCTTGTCGTTATTATCACAAGCGGCCGATCGGCTAGGACTGAGTACCCGTAGCTATTTTAAGCTGATCAAGGTTGCCCGCACCATTGCCGATTTGGATGGCAGCAACGGCATCACAGCCGCTCACATGGCTGAGGCGTTACAGTATCGCCTGCCCACCTCTTGAAAACCAGGGGTCGAATATGGTATTATTGAACGCGAGTCAAACAGCTCACGTAACGCGACACGCCATCAAGGCAACAAAGGAGATCTTACAATCAGTCAACATATCCGTATCAATGACGCCATCCGTGCTCAAGAGCTACGCGTCATCGGGTCAAGCGGGGAACAAATCGGTATCCTCCCCCGAAACGAGGCACTGAAGCTAGCGGAAGACGCAGGAGTTGACCTGGTCGAGATTTCACCGAACGCCAACCCGCCCGTTGCCAAAATCATCGACTGGGGTAAATACCAGTACCAAAAGATGAAGGAGCAGCAGAAGAGCCGCCGCAGCAGTAAGCAGAGCGAGCTCAAGCAGATGCGGTTCGGGCTGAAGATCGGTTCCGGTGACCTTGAGATCAAGCTGCGTAAAATCCGTGCGTTCCTGGCCGAAGGCCACAAGGTACGCATTCAGATTTTCTACCGCGGCCGCGAAATGGCCCATAAAGAACTAGGGTATGACATGATCAACCGGATCATTGGTCTACTGGAAGACGACGCCGTCGTCGAACAACAGCCGCAGATGGCTGGTCGCAACCTGAGCATAGTAGTAAGGAGTAAATAGTATGCCAAAGCTGAAAACGCACAAAGGCACCGCCAAGCGGGTGAAGATTACCGCCAGCGGTAAGATCACGAGGCAACGCGCCTCGGGTGGACACTTGCTTGCCAAGAAGAGCAAGAGCCGCAAACGCGCCATCAACACCACCGGTGAAGTCACCGGCGCGATGGCCAAGAACATTAAACGAGCCCTGGGAGTCAAATAATGCGAGTTAAACGAGGCGTCCCTGCACGCGCCAAGCACAAGAAAATTCTTAAGGCCGCGAAAGGCATGCAGCACAACCGCACCCGAAGCTTCAAGTTAGCGAAGCAAGGTGTCATCCGTGCCCTGCAATATGCCTACCGCGACCGTCGCAACCGCAAGCGCGATCTGCGCCAGCTGTGGATCACCCGCATCAACGCGGCCGCCCGCGAGAACGGCACCACCTACGGTAAGTTGATCAGCGGCCTGAAGAAGGCAAATGTCGAACTGGATCGTAAGATTTTGGCCGAATTGGCTGCTAAAGAACCTGCCGCCTTCACCGCCGTCGTCAAAAGCGTCAAGTAGTTCACTCCAGCGCCCACGAAAATCTCCTCGGAAATCCGAGGAGATTTTCGGTAGCAGCTCGCCTGTAAGCCGGGTTCTGTCGAGAACGACCATCTATCTAGGCCGCGTGTTGCCACGCTGGCTCATGCGGTTAGCGGACCTCTGGGCGGACAACCCTTCATAGAGATCCTCCTTGCAGCAGACAGGGTTTACCTCCTCCGCGTGTCACCACGCGTCGCTGTGAGCTCTTACCTCACTCGTTTCATCCTTACCCCCGAAAGGGCGGTTTCGTTTCTGTGGCACTTTCCCTGGGGTCGCCCCCGGTTGCCGTTAGCAACTGTCATGTCCTACGCTGCCCGGACTTTCCTCTCGCGCCCCTTTAGGGAACGCCAGCGGTCGCTCAGCGGGCTGCCAGCGTTTATTATACCGTATCGGTTACGATTCGCCAGCTTCGTGAGCGTTCAGGATCTTATTGACCATGCCGTCAGCTAGCTGATTGAATTCACGTCGGACGTGTGAGAACGTGACTTTGTCGAACTGTTGGCTCAATTCTCTGATGCGTTCGTTGATGGGCCAGAGGTCGCGGTTCTTTATCTTGTAGATACCGGTCAGCTGATTGACCACTAGTAAGCTGTCCATCCGAAAATCAACCGTCTTGGCACCCATCTCAAGCGCTTTCTCAAGCCCTAGGCGTACACCGTGATATTCCGCCTGGTTGTTGGTGGTAATACCGAGATACATTCCACCCTGATGAAGCACTTCCTCATTGGAGTTCATAATAACGAATCCGCTGGCGCTCGGACCGGGATTACCACGCGAACCACCATCGGAATAGATGATGTAATGGCCATCGACCGGGACGTTGCTCACTTCCGTACCGGGTGCTTCAATCAGATCACCTTTTCTGGCCTCCCCGACATCCTGCTGCGAAATGCCAAGGAGCAACTTGGCCGACTCGGTCAGCTCACCCTGGACGACTTCACCGATTTTCTTCCATTGGTATTGATCGTAATTTTCACTGAGGCGTACCTTGGTACCACCCTGTCCCAGACTCACCAGATATAGAATGAAGGTATATTGGATGTCGCGGTCATCGTGGTCGACATACGTCAGCACGTCATATAGGTGGGCGGCTTGGATGATAAGACCAGCATCATCCTTGAGGTAGCGAGCCAGCGCGTCTTCCGGCTGCTCGCCGTAACCAAGCTTTCCGCCGGGTAGTTCGTATTTACCCAAGATAGACTGACGGCCGTTGGCCCGTCGGAGCAATAAGGTCTTGTGGTCGTCTCTGATGATAGCTCTGACGGAAATGAGTTGCTTCACGGGCCTGCTTTCGCTGTTAGTTTCCTGATAATAGTATAGCGTATGGTCGGGGTGACAAGACTTGAACTTGCGACCTCACGGCCCCCAGCCGTGCGCGCTACCAGCTGCGCCACACCCCGTCGACGGATACAAAGCGCCCCATCGATCTCTTCCAGGAGACGTGGCGCTTGATATATCCCCGCGTTCGTGCAAGGTGGGTATTCGCTTCACCAACTACCACGGTAATCAGTGCTTGAATCCCCTATCAAATGACGTTAGGAAATCATTTACGCCACGTCCCCCGATGACATCGATGGGACTACTTCCATTATACACCGGGCACTCAGGCCAGGCCAAATATACGACTGAAGACTTCCAGGATAGCCCGGATGAGCGTCAGCATCAGCTGACCGATGAATGAGCTGGCCAATAGCACGATAGCGAAGATGAAGATAAGACCGAACTGTTCGATAACCTCCATGGCGCGGCGCACGAAATCCGGCGCGAGCGCATACACCACCCGTGAACCATCCAGCGGCGGTATCGGTAACATGTTGAACACGAAGAAACCGATGTTCACCAGCACGGCGATCATCAGGAACTGGCCGGCCGGGCTGTCGCTGGCAACGCCGCTGAGCGCGTAACTGGCAAACAGGATGAAAGCGATCAGTAGGTTGGTCAGCGGACCGGCAAGGGCGACCAATGCAGCGCCCCACTCATCGTAACGTAGTCTCGCCGGGTTGAACGGCACCGGCTTAGCCCCACCGAAGATGGGCCCACCGATAATGGCCAACATGACCGGTAAGAGGATAGTAAGGAACGGATCGATATGTTTAATAGGGTTCAGCGTTAGCCTCCCCTCTAATTTAGCGGTGTCGTCGCCCAGCCAATAGGCTACGAACCCATGCATGACTTCGTGCAGGGTCATCGAGAACAGAATGACGACCAGTACGGTAATGATATACCCGATATCCATTGCCTCTTAGTATACCCTACCCTCCGCATGGTGGACATCTTGACGGAACCCCTTGAATCGGCTACTATAGTACGAGTTTTAATAGTAGCTAAGGAGCAAATAAATGGCAGCTAAATGCGAACTGACCGGCAAGGGCAAGCAATTCGGCCACAACGTGAGCTTCTCTTTGCGTCGCACCAAGCGCGTGTTCAAGCCGAACCTACAGAAGAAGACCTTCGTAGTCGACGGACAGAAGGTCACCATGACCCTCTCGACCACCGCAATCCGTACGCTCAAGAAGAAGGGCCTGCTGCAACCAGCCGCGAAATAAGCGGGTACGCGTCGCAAAAACTCCGCCTCAACAGGCGGAGTTTTTATTTACGAGAATACGTCCTTTGCTAGCGAGTGAGCTTGTAGATGGTTGGCATCAGCGGCAGGCTGGAGACTGATTTCACTTTCAGCTTATCGAGCGTTTCGACCGCACCACCGAATTCCTTCTCGAATACGGCCACCTCATCCTGTGGCACTTCGTACTTCAAGCCGGTGTCGGCGTAGTGAACCGGCACGACGACCTTGGCGTCGATTGCCCGTACCACATGAGCAGCCGAGGTCGCATCAAGCGTATAGCCTCCGCCGCCGACTGGTAGGATGACCATGTCAACCACGCCGATTGCCTCAAGCTGGTCGTCGGTCAATTTGGCATCGATGTTGCCGAGCAAGGCAATCCGTACATCTCCTACTTCAATCCGGTAGATGGTCGATCCGTGCCCATCAGCGTCAAGGTGACGCTGCGCCGCGATGCCTCGGATCGAGAAGTCACCAACCTCGTACTCGCCCGGACCTTCAACTTCGAGGACCGACTCTTCGCTCTGCACGGCGAAGCGTGCTTCGGTGGCGAGCGATACCATAGCCTTAGGTTCGATGTCTTTCAATCCGATGACCGATTGCTTCGGGTCGCTAATAAGTTTCGATTTCTTTGTCGTAATAACGACCGTGTTACCACCTTTGTATTCCAAGTCAAACATTGTCTTCTCCTATTTCTGCCTGGTCAGTATCTGCTCTTCATCGCGCAGCACCACGTGCTTGCTGCTAAGTAGCTCGGTAATAAATTTATCACGGATGCTCAATCGATAGTAGAACTCGTCATACGCCAGCACACTGTAATTGAGCTCACGGCCTTCCTTCTTCTCGAGCGTCTTGATGAAGCTCTTCAGCTTGGCCGGTGCCGGGTTACCGACGAGTAATAGATCGACCTTGCTCGATGAGCCCTGCACGAACACGCCCGAAAGCACCGCGAATCGAATGCCGCCCACCTCATCCAGGCGTGCCTGCCAGTCCAGTGTCGACGGCTTCGGTGCTTTGACCACGTTCTTAGCGTCGGCGTCATTGCCAAAGATTGCCCGTAATGGGACGTAGTATTCATAGCGCTGGTTCACTTCGTAGTACAGTTTATTGTCGGCCGTGTCGCTTTTGATGATACCGACGTTCATCATGTTCGACAGTTCACGACGGACCGAGTTAATCTGTTCGTCAATCAGACGGGTGATTTCACGGACATAAAATGACTTACCTGGATTGTTCAGGAAAAGGTGCAGCAACTTGATGCGTGTCTTTGAACCGAATAGTGCGTCAATCATATCGTCTACCCCGAATACTTTCTTGTCTCAATAGTACCACAGAATTTATTCGGTCGCGAGCAGATGACCTAGGTAGTCACTGGCCTCTGTTAAACGTGCCCATCGGATGTCCGGATTCCGACGCAGCCAGGTCATTTGCCGCTTTGCTAAACGGTAATCGAGCGTTGTGAATTTATCTTTGATTTCAGCAAGCGACATCTCATTCTCCAGATACGATTTAACCAGGGGGTAGATATTTCCCGTCATCGACTCATGTTCCCAGCCGTATTTTTTGCCCAATAAAGTCGCCTCACCGACAACGTCGTGCTCAAACAAGTGTTCAGTCCGATCTACGATACGTTGACGCAACGTATCCATACGTGTAGCGATTCCCACAATGATCGCGTCGTCACGAAGTGCATTCCGACTGATACCGCTTGCGCTTTTTCTCTCAATGACCCGCATGACATATCGCTTGTTCGCAGCGTTCTCCGGTAGAGATATGTTGTGTTCGCTGCAATAGGTATGAAGCTGCTCCAGTGTCATCGCACTGAGGCGCTGCCGCTGAGCGACGTCGTGCGGCGGGCCGAACGTAAAACCATACAGAACCGCGTCGACATAAAGACCGGTGCCCCCGACCAAGAAAGCCGTCTTCCCACGGGCGTGGATATCGGCGATTGCGGCGTCGGCATAGCGTTTGAAATCGGCCGCCGTGAACGCTTGACTCGGTTCTACCAGGTTGAGGCCCCAATGGCGAACCCGTGCCTGCTCTGCGGTCGTCGGCTTAGCGGTGCCAATATCCATTCCCCGGTACACCGTACGCGAATCAGCGCAGACGATTTCACCGTTCCAACGCGTGGCCAGCTCAATCGCCAGCGCCGTCTTGCCGCTGGCGGTCGGCCCGACGAGCGCGATCAAGTTCGGTCGGGGTGCCATCGTAGCTCCGTAAAATTATCGACGATGTGATCAGTGCAGCTGATCCCCTCCTGCGCCAGTAACTGCGCCTGCGCCTCGCGGCCGCCGTGAAAGCCACTTGCCAAACCACCGAAGCGATTGACCAAGCGATGCCACGGGAGGTCTGGGTTGCCATAATGTGCGATACCACCGACAATCCGACTGGCGCTCGCCTGGCCTGCTAAACCAGCGAGATCACCATACGTAATCACGCGGCCAGTCGGCACCTTTGCCATCAATGCTTCCACCCGAGTACGGAAGTCACTCTCAGCTGTCATAAAAATAACGCTCCACTGCCGGCCAGTCGGCTGCCCGAACCATCCCCGCTGGTAAGACATTTAACGCGTTCCAGCCGTAGTCGCCAAACAGCACGGCCTGTTTACCTGCCTCGACCACTGCCTGGCAGTGCTTCAGCTGATCATCGATCAGAATGTCTGCTCCCAGGGCATCGACGACGTCGGCCTTAGTACGATGAATCGACTGATCGTCAATCGTATCCCAGATACCAGCAAAATGAATGGCAGCATCGCTGAAAATACCAGGATAATGCCGATGCACCCATTCCAGCGTATCCTCGCGCACCTGCAACCGCCGCGAAGTGACAATAATCAGATGATAATCAAGACTAAGACGCTTCAGGACCGGTACGGCACTGTCGGCGTGCGTATATGTACGAAGCACCCCGGATTCATGGAAGCTGGTCGCCCGGCGCTCGACTTCCTCGTTATCAACGGCCCACACCTTCGCCCAATGCTCATCGTAATCTTCTGGCCGTAAGTTCGTGCCCCACTTCTGATTGCTGAAGGCGACGAAACCCGCCGCGTTGTCAGCTAGTACGTCATCGATATCGATAGCAATCGTTTTCTTCACCTCTGCTGTTCCTTACAACGTTGTGAGATACTCAGCGAGTTTATCAAGTGCCACCTTGCTCTCACCGGCTTGCGTCCGCACGCTGACTTCCCGAGCTTCCTTGTCCTGGTTTCCCACGATCAACTGCACCGGTATCTTCCAAGCGGTTGCTTCCCGTATCTTCTTGCCGAGCGATTCGTTGCGATCATCGCGGGTGAAGCGTAGCTCGTTGTATTTCACCGGTATCATTAGTACGACACCCTTTAGGACCGCCTCAATCTCGGCGACGTACTCACGCACCGTGTCATTTATCGTCAGGATGCGGACCTGTTCCGGTGCTGCCCACAGCGGGAACCAGCCGGCCGTGTGCTCGATGAAGACACTGAGGAACCGTTCGATACTGCCAAGCAAGGCGCAGTGGATCATCACTGGTCGCTGAGCCTTTGAGTCGGCGTCGGTATATTCAAGGCCAAACCGCTCCGGCTGAACGAAATCAAGCTGCACGGTAGCGACCTGATGTTCACGACCGATCGCGTCGGTTGCCATGAAGTCGATCTTCGGTCCGTAGAAGGCCGCTTCGCCCTCTTCTTCATAGTAGGAAAGCTGGTTCTTCTCAACGGCTTCCTTCAACTGAGCTTGGGCCGTCTGCCATAACTCCGGGTCACCCAGATATGCATCAGAATCGTCGCGGTAGCTTAAGCGGACCCGTAGATCCATGCCAAGCGTGCCGTAGAGCTCGCGGGCGCTGGCGAGTAAGCCGTCGATCTCATCCCTGATCTGGTCAGGTCGTGCAAAGACATGACTGTCGTCCTGGGTCAGTGAACGGACCCGGTTCAGCCCTCCTAGCTCGCCGGTCTTCTCGTCGCGGTAGTCGGTCGTCGTTTCCAGGAACCGAACGGGCATATCGCGATAGCTGCGTGGCTTGCTGGCATAGATTTGCGTATGATGCGGGCAGTTCATCGGCTTCAAGGCCATCTTGTCACTGGTTTCCTGACTGGTGACCAGGAAAAGTTCGTCACCAAATTTCGCCCAGTGGCCTGATGCCTCATATAAGTCTTGCTTGGTGATATGCGGTGTCCACACCTTAGTGAATCCCCTATCCTGACGGAGTTGGTTAGAATACTGTGCCACGATATCGCGCAGCACCGTGCCGCGCGGGGTGAACAATGGCAGGCCGGCACCCACCAGAGGGCTGACCGTATAAAGCTCAAGCTCGCGGCCCAGTTTACGGTGGTCGCGCAGGCGGGCCTGCTCCAGGCGCTCGAGGTAGGCGTCAAGTTCTTCTTGTGTTGCGAATGCCACACCGTACAGTCGCTGCATCTGCGCATTCTTCTCATTACCGCGCCAGTAGGCACCGGCCACGCGCAGCAGCTTGAACGCACCGACGTCACGGGTAGTGTCCACATGCGGACCACGGCATAAATCAGTAAAATCACCGTTTCTATAGAACCCTACCTCTTCCAATGCCGTGTCACCCTCAGCGATCGTCCCTAGCTCGGCCGCATCCAGATCCTTGGCCGCCGTGGTGCCACTACGCTTCAGGTCGTTCAGTAGTTCTTGCTTATACGGCTGATCGCTCTCTTTCGCCCACTCAATGGCCTCATCAATTGGTTTCGTGAAGTGTTCGAACTCCTGCGCTTCGGTGATGATACGCCGCATCGTCTTCTCGATCTTTGGAAAATTCTGCTCACTGATCTTAGTGTCGCCCAGGTCGATATCATAGTAGAAACCGTGTTCGACCACTGGCCCGATGCCGAATTTCGCGTCCGGCCACAGCCGCTTCACCGCTGCTGCCGTGATGTGCGCCAGGCTGTGTCGCATCGCATGTAGTTGTTCGTCGTTCATTGCGCTCTCCTTCCGGCCGGGTCACGGCTCGTTACAAATAAAAAACACGCGGTCGAAAACATATGTCGTCTTTCGTCGCGTGCCTCGGTCCAGGACGAGCCCGGAGGTTCCACCTTGGCGTTTACTCTTGCCGCGTTCTTATTGTAAGCCCGAACGTAGCCACTATAAGGCTGAACTCAGCAGCTGGTTAGACCGCGTCCTCATTCCCCTCTAATATACTCCGGCGCCCCTATGCGTTGCAAGCGTCGCCCCTGTTTGTTAGAATAAGAAAGCTTCCCGCTTGGGTGATTAGCTCATTTGGCTAGAGCGCCTCATTGACGTTGAGGAGGTGAGAGGTTCGAATCCTCTATCGCCCACCATTTTATGAACTGACCTTCCGGTCAGTTTTTAAATGGCTTGCCCCGCATGACGCTTGTGCTACAATCAAGCTGTACACTCATCAAAAAACAAACACAACATGCTCCACCACCACACCCGCCACATTTCTTCTGTTATGGCAGCCAAGCTGCTCGTGCTGGCGTTGGCCGGTGGCGCCTCAACGATTGCTACGGCCCTGCAGGGTCCACCGGATACCGTCAAGACACCCGCGTCGGCCAAGGTAAAATCAATCGGCACCGCGGTTATCAAGACGAGTGATCCGAACAAGCTCGAGCGGGCGCTTAAAGGCAAAGGCCTTGAAGTGGCCGATGAGGTAAGCGGCGGACGAAGCCACACCTACGTCGAGGTGGACATCGATGCCGATGATCACCGGCTTCAGGCGCTCGAACGCGAACAAAACGATATCATCAGCGACATCGCACCGAATATGCGCTACAGCCTGGCCCGGACCCCGAATGACACGTACTATGGGCAGCAATGGAGCCTCTCGAAGATTAACGCCCCCGCCGCTTGGGATACCACCACCGGCAGTAGCGCGGTCACTATCGCCGTCATCGATACCGGTGTCCTTTCCAGTCAGCAATGGGGTGCATCCGGCCCATTCACGCTGGCGGATATGCCCGCTTCAAAGATCTGGAACAACGGTGGCGAGAAGGGTCCGACCGCCCTGGAAGGTCCGACACCGAACTGTACCAGCCGTGGCCTGGCCTTAGACAAGAGTTGTAACAACCGTGATGACGATGGCAACGGCTTCGTCGACGATTGGCGCGGCTGGGACTTCATGGGCGGCTGGCGCGGCACTACCGGTGGCTGCCCCAACTATGCCGACCCTTCGACCTATAACGACCCCGACTTCCCTAACTACATCCGTGAAGATAACGACCCGCAACCTTACGCCTGCGATGATTACAATGACCCGAACCAATTGAACAAGGACCATTACGATAACGGTTGTGGGTACGGTTGGGGCGCTTGTGTGCTTGGCCATGGTACCGCCGTGGCATCCGTAGCTGCCTCAGCTTCGAACAACGGCGCGCTTGTTGCCGGGGTCGACTGGGGTGCCAAGGTCATGCCGCTTCGTACACTCGACGGCTACGGCTGGGGTAACTCGACACAGATTGCCGCCTCCATCGACTATGCCGGCCAGATGGGTGCCGATGTCATCAATCTCAGCCTGGCCATGTCAATCAATGGCGACTGCGGCATCAGCGATAGCTTAGTCGAAAACGCCATGCAACGGGCCGTCAACGCCGGCAGTGTCATCGTGGCTGCTTCCGGCAACAATGGCGACGGTACGGTCTGTTATCCTGCTCGCTCACCCCTGGCCATCGCGGTTGGCGCCTCAGATAGTAGCGACAAGCGCGCCAGCTTCTCGTCCTATGGTCCGCAGCTTGATCTTGTCGCCCCTGGCGCCGCCGTTCCGACAGCCAACGCCCCATCCAAAGCTCAACCAGGTACCTATAATTCCGCCGCCTACGGCACCTCATTCGCCGCCCCGCACGTCGCCGGCGCCGCGGGCATTATCAAATCAGTAGACCCTATTCTATCCCATAATGAAGTCCGCTCATTGATTATTAGTTCAACTGATAAAGTACCTGCTATGAACTCGTCTAGTAGAACGGACCAATATGGTTATGGTCGACTTAACCTTCACTCGATAGTAGCAAACCTTGGTGGTAAAGTAGCAGTATATCGGCTTTACCATAGCACCTACAAGAATCATTTTTATACAATCGACCCCGCAGAACGCGACAGAGCTATTAAACATAGTGGGTTCCGTTACGATGGCATAGCCTTTTACTCACGCGCTACCTCAAACGGAACGTCGCCTGTCTATCGCCTCTATCGGTCCAGTACCCGTAGTCATTTCTATACGACGTCTGTTGCCGAGCGTGATAATGCTGTAAGTCAAAATGGATTCAAGTATGAAAAAATCGGATTTAGGATTATCAATGACACCTCACTTGATCGTCCTGTATACCGGCTCTATCGTCCCGCCACAGGGAACCACTTCTTTACTGCCTCGTCCTCCGAGCGTGATCAAGCGGTAGCAATTCATAACTTTCGTTATGAAAGCGTGAAGTTCAGAGCTGAGTAAGAGTCTATCGGCTGAATGTTTTAATCTCAATCCTCATGCACTCTACTTCATAGCTACATGAGGATCGGTTAGTACACCCCCGTATTATTACTCGTTGATGAATCAATGAGGCTGGTTTTGCCCTTAAACTGTCGTCTTCAGACATTAATAGTATTTGCTATTTCCACACCAACCTGAAGTTTTCCACCACAGGATGAGCACAGGTGCGAGGCTTTAAATACCACATATGATATGAGTGCGCATCACTGTTCTATTGACAAATTATTACGCTTATGCTAATATGAAAGTATGGCTAACCAAGACATACAACACCAAAAGCCATCCAAACTTGCGCAGTTCAACCTGGGCTTCGAATTCAACGAAACCTGGCAAGACACCCGCAGGAAACTCAAAAAATAGTCGCGTTCATTAAAACGGACTTTTCCGCCGCCTTCCCTTACCGGATCGCGGCGGTTTTTCGTTCTACAAGTCAAGTAATACCTCTGTTAATGCAGCGATCAGGGTGCCCAGTTGAGTAATCCCCACTCCTCCACTGGTTATCCACTAGCATTTTTAATAGCTGTATGACAATATATAGACATGATTTGCATAAATTGTTTCCACGCGAAAACTGCGGTAGCTAACTCACGCCCCCACAAGAAGACGAGCGGTGTCTGGCGACGCCGCGAATGCCCAGCGTGCGGGCAAGTTTTCACTACCTATGAAAAACCAGCCCTCGAGGCGAAAGTGGCCGTGTCCTACCCTACGATCGGTCAGGCAGTGACCGCACCCTTCAGCCTGTCGAAGTTAACGCTAAGCATCGCTGCCAGCTTCACCCATGACCAGACGGCCCGACAGCTGCACGCCTTACCGCTAGCCGAAACGGTAGAACAACTCCTTATCAGTCAGGTCAAAGCTCCTTCGGCCGATGATATCGCCGCGCTTACCCATCAGGTGCTGAAACGTTTCGACGAACTGGCGGCCCTACAGTACGCGGCCGGCCATGGGCTGGTTGATGCAACCCGTAAACGACGTGGCCGCCCCAGTATCAAATAAGAGTGCTTAGCTTTTCGCGCGCTCGATCGTTTCAACGGTGGCTTTGTCGGTGACGTCGAACTTGTCCAGGTAGTTACCGAACATAAGGCGTGTCTGAGAATAGAAGGCGCTGGCGGCCGAATAACAGATAGCAATGAGCGGCATCAGCAACCACTGTGCCAGCATGCCGAGGCTGCGGTGACGCTTATACCGGGCGGGTCGTGGCGGCAGCATCTTAAACGACAGGAAAACGGTGATGAGGATACCAATCATGGCGATGCGTTGCAAGATGCTGAGAATCTCTGGTAACTGATTGGCGGCTACGCTGAGTGAGGCTTCGGAGTTGATAAGGAGCGGTATCCAGCCGCCAAAGGTCACGATAATTGAGACGCTCGCCAGGGTGACATGGCCGTCGAGCAGACGGATGAGCCGGCTGAGCCCGGCACCGAACGGTACGTTCCGTTTACGGGTGAAAAGCCGGGTCGCCACGTAAGGCACGTCCGATGCGCCGTACGCCCACCGCCGTAGCTGCACAAATTGGGCTTTCAACGTCTTCACGTAGGTATCGGACAGTACCGCGTCCTGGTAAATCGGCACGTAAATCGGCACCACCTCATACTGGCCGCCGAAGTAGAAATAGCTCCGCCAATACTGGTGACCGTCTTCGACGATGGTGCGCTTGCTCCAAAAGCCCATTTCCACCAAGGCATCCATCGGCTGGGAATGACTGGCGAAATTCCGTAACGTATGAGGCCGCATGCTGGAAATAATGTTCCAGAACGAGTTACCGGTAGCGACGACGCGCATCGGGGCCGGTACGTCCCAGATGTTATTGAGAAACAGTGACACCGGCTGGTACGACAGGTGCTTTCGATCGTCATGCACGATGTATTCGTACGTCACGTAGTCAAAATAGGTCTTGTGAGGTCGGTTGTCGCTGTCGAGCGTGGTGACGATGACGTTCTGGTACGGAATCGCCTGCTTGTCGAGCCAGGTCTGCAGATACTGACCGGCGTAGGTGATGTTGCCACCCTTGCCTATCACTTCATCCGGCAGGTCCTTCGGGTGCTTGACCAGCTCGAGGGCCTTGAACCGGTGGGCGTACTCGTCGCGTAGCTGCTTAACGGTACCTTCGATACCTGGCCCACCACGCTCCTCATAGGCGATGACCAAAATGATGTGCTTCGAGTCGTATGTCGTGTTGACCACCGATTCAATGGTCGGTTGTAGCACCTCATACGATTCGTTGTAGGTCGCGATAATGACGGCGTTATAGATATCGTCAGGCTTGGGATACTCTTCGACGGCATTGGCCATCAGGCGCAGGTTTTCACCGTGCTGGCGCGTGCCAAGCTCACGCAGCGTCTGTCGTTGATGGCGTTCATAGGCAACGGCCGGATCTTTCAGATCCATCAGGCGGCCGTGCCAGTCAATTTTCTGAGCCCGCTCGATGCGACGACTACCAATGAGCGTGTGATACGCGATGCCTGTCGCTTTGATAAGCAACGTCACGATGACAAGCAGCACGTAGATACCGGCCAGCAGCGGGTTCAGGAGTGACAGCACGATAAGCAGGATGATTGAACCCCAGCTAAGCAGTCCCGGTACCATCTCGAAGAACCGGTACAGCGGCGTGCGGTTCTTCAGGGGAATCTCAAGATCGATCATAACTTATGACAAGTAGGCGATTCCCAGCACCGAACTCGTGTAGACGAACATCAAGAGCAGGATAAGCAGGCTGAACCAGCCTAACGCATACGCCAGATCGCGCATGCCGGTCATATACAGCTTGGCTACCATGCCGATATGCATGACGATATACACCACGCCGAGGCCAACGAATGACAGCAGATAGTACCACTTGTTACGGTAGAACTGCGTTTCGCCGAACGAGGTATAGCGGGTTGCAAGTTGCAGGTCGCTCGGGCTGAGCGACAAAGCGACGTACGCCATATAGATAAGGCCGCCCGTCAGGATGGCAACGCAGAAGATCAACAGTTTTCTGTCGGCGAGTACTTCCCTGGCGGTTGCTTTGAGGATATCTTTCATAGTGAATACATGGAGCCGCTGACCGGATTTGAACCGGTGACCTACGCTTTACGAAAGCGCCGCTCTACCAGCTGAGCTACAGCGGCAGCCTTATTGCCACGCTTGCCATTATACCACCTGTCGTGATGAGCACGAAGCAGCTTGCAACAGGGGCCACGGTCTGCTATGATACGTGAAGTCTGATACGCCTGGGCTCGTAGTGAAGTTGGCCTATCACGCCTCCCTGTCACGGAGGAGATCGCCGGTTCGAATCCGGTCGGGCCCGCATTTTTTTGCGGGATAACATCCCAAATTAAATTGCACCTTTAAAAAATACCCTTCTTGTGATATTTTACATTCAATTCTTCTATTCCCCTGCCTGAAAGGAGGTTAAATGGCGCGCAAAGTAAAAAATAAATTTCATTCAAGCTATAACATCAAGTGGCAGGATTCTTACGGGTCGATAATTCTCGGGGCAATTATTGTGGTTATTATTGGACTCTTGGTTGCAAATTTTATCACAAAAAGAAATGCTAAAATTGACGGGGGAATTAAAACCGAAGAGGCCGCACAAATTGAAAGTACGGATGAGGCAAAACCAGGTCAGGATTATAAGGTTGCGGCAGGAGATTCCCTTTCCAAGATTTCCGAAAAATCCTACGGTTCGATGGACTTTTGGCCGGCAATAGCCGCGGCAAATAAGATTTCCAATCCAAACCTGGTTTATGCAGACACAACTATAAAAATCCCTGCTAAGGAAGAAGCTGAAAAAATCTCGGTGGACATGAAGGCGACAACT
>CAZFMZ010000005.1:0-34440 GCA_964520495.1 uncultured Candidatus Saccharibacteria bacterium | reverse complement strand
GGCATCGTCGGCCTGCCAAACGTCGGCAAGTCCACTCTGTTCAACGCTTTGACCGACAGTGAGATCCTGGCGGCCAATTACCCGTTCGCGACCATCGAGCCAAACACCGGTATCGTGCCCGTCCCCGACGCTCGGTTGCACGTACTGCAAGATTTGTATTCAGCCCAGAAGCTCATTCCGGCTACTGTTACGTTCGTCGACATCGCCGGGCTTGTAGCAGGTGCCTCGAAGGGCGAGGGTCTGGGCAATCAGTTCCTGGCTAATATCCGCAACACCGACGCCATCGTGCAAGTGGTGCGTGCGTTCGTGAACAACGACATTGTTCACGTGAACGACACCATCGCGCCGGCCGATGACATTGCGGTCATCAACACCGAGCTGATGCTTGCTGATCTGCAGACGATTGAGAACCGCTTGCCAAAGATTGCCAAAGAGGCCAAGGCGAACCCGGCCCGGCGGGAAGAGCTTGGCTATCTGGAAAGTCTGCAGCGTCATCTAAACGAAGGTACACCCCTGTCTGCCCTGCCCTCACTTGATCATGACAAAATCAGTGATTTGCATCTGTTGACTGCCAAGCCGGTCATCTACGCATTCAACGTCGATGAAGCAACCGTTGCCGACGAGGCGAAGAAAGCCCAACTTGCCAACCTGGTCGCCCCTGCCCGCAGCGTCTTCATCTGCGCCAAGCTCGAAGAAGAATTACGAGGCCTGGACGATGACGAGGCCAAGGAGTTGCTGGAAAGTTACGGCATTGAAGAACGCGGTCTGAACCAGCTGATCCACGCCGCCTACGACACGCTGGGACTGCAAAGTTACCTGACGGCTGGTCCGAAGGAAGTGCGCGCCTGGACCATCAGGCAAGGCAGTACCGCCCCACAGGCCGCCGGCGTCATTCACGGCGACTTCGAACGCGGTTTCATTGCCGCCCAGGTGGTCGATTACGACGACCTGGTTGCCGCCGGCTCGGAAGCGGCCGCCCGTGCCGCCGGCAAACTACGCACCGAAGGAAAGGATTACGTCATGCAACCCGGCGACGTGGTCGAGTTCCGCTTCAACGTCAGCAAGTGACGCTAGCCCTAGTTGCCGCCCAGGCAACGCTGATTGTACGCGCCGCCCGTGTTGAGCCAATCGGCACCGGTACCCGTATAAGTCACCGAACAATAACGCGGGTTCTGTCCTTTCTCATATCCATTTGAATAGTAGCCCCCGTCATTCGAACCACCGCTCCCTTCAAGAAACACCATCAGTCCGTACGTCTGGTAGTTATCGTCGGTCTGGCTGTCATACGAATAATAATATTGCCCCTGCGTCGCACCGGACAGCGTGGTGGGGTCGATGGTCACATACGGCGCCAACGCGTCGGTCAGCACTTTCAAGCGGTCACAGTGACCCCAGTTGTCCGTCTGCGAACCGCAGCTGGTCTCACTTCCCAGGCCGTGGGTAATCGGCGGATAGCGCCCGTTGTCGGAGTAATACAGGCCGATCGCTTTCTCGAGTTGTGATAGTTTTGTCAATCGCGCCGCATCACGCGATCGTTCCTGTACGCCGTTGTAGGCGACGATACTGATTGCTGCCAGGATAGCGATGATCACGATGACGATGAGCAGCTCCACGATGGTAAAGCCACGCCTGAAAGTCTTGCCCACTGAATTCATATATTCCATCGTACCATGCTTCTAAAATGAAGTGCCCCCGCCAGCGTTACAGCCTACAGCGGGGGTGGTTATACCTATCCTTCAGGTCACTTCACGGGCCGGGCGAACCAGATGGTCCGCTTGGTCCAGTTGCCAGGACCCAGACGCTCCCCCGAACATACGGTGAAGACATACTCCTGGGGTTGGCTGTGCACGTCGTAGACCCGCGCTTCCGGGTACGCCGTGGTAGCGACCTCGATGCGGTCGTAGACACGGACGCACAGCCGTTCGCCATTCGCGCCGCGCACGACCAGCAGGTCGCCTTCGCTCAGCTTCTGAAGCATCAGATTGCCAAGCGACGGTGAGTTGGGGTAGCGGTGGGCCGTGAAGCCGACGTTACCCAACCCGTAAGCTGGTGGTGGCCCGAGCCGATCCCAGCCCGCCTCCCATGGGAGGTACGAACCGTTCCGGGCCGGGGCTTGCGGCGTACCGTCGGCGTCCCGTCCCATGGCGATGACCGGCCAGCTTCCCTCCCCGGCTACGTCGAGACGGGTAGGTTCGAAGGCGGACGATGCGGGCGAACGACAGACAGCCGGAAGCGGCGGTGCGGTCGGTGACGATGACGGCTCGGGCCGCGGCGACAGCGTGACTGCCGGCTCTGGCGACGGCGGCTGGGCGGAAGGAAACGTCACTGATGGTGACGCCTCTTGTTCGGACACATCCACGGCCGGGGGCCGGAACGGATCGACATAGGTCTTCACCAGAAGGCCCATGCACACGAGTGCCAGCACCGAAGCGCTGACAGTAAGCCAGACGCCCCCACGGGAACGCCGTGGCCCATCACTGCGGCGGGACATAGCGCTCCTCAAGGGGTGTGAAATGATGATGGATAGGTTCTGGGTCGTACGTTATACCACGACCTCTCTTTATTATACCACATTTATAATACTTTTACAATTGAAAGGCGCCCGGCCCTCCCCACGATGGCTTCGTAGGGAGAGCGCGGGCGCATGCCTTCACTCAGGAGGAAGAAGGGCCTTCCTCAGTGCCTTGATCAGACGGTCAGCCGACGGCGGGCCAGGACGAGTCCCAGCATCGCCAGCAGCAGACCGAGCAGAGCGCCCAGCTGGACGTTCTTGTTCATCGACGAGATGACCTCATCCGCACCGGTGTCCGGCACGCCGGAACCCGGCGTGAACGGCGTGTTCGGCACGTCCGGCCAGTTCGGCACGTTGGGCGTGTCCGGGTTGTCCGGAGAGTCGGGCTGATCCGGGTTGTCAGGCTGGTCCGGCTGGTCGCCGCACTTCTGCTTGACCTTCAGGTTCTCACCCGAAGCCATCTTGCCGTCATCCCAGAAGGCGAACCAGTCGAGCGAACGACGGTCCGTCTTGACTCGCACGGTCTCACCCGGCTGCACCATCACGATGCCGTCGGGCTCGATCTCGTCGAAGGAGCCGTGGAAGAACTGCATCGCCACGTCCTCCTTGTTGGTGACCTTGACGGCGCCGCAGACCGGCACCACCTTCACGTCACCCTCATCGAGCGGCGGCTCGTCGTCGCAGAATTCCACGAGCACCGTCTCCTCGAAGACAACGTTGCCGTCGCCATCGAGAATCGCGGTGTCGTAGGCCGCCACGCCGTAGAGCTCCTCGAACGTGACCGTTACCGACTCGCCATCAGCGACCTCGCCGAACTGCTTCGGCGGTGCCACGGACTCCTCAGTACCCGGGTAGTACACCCGGCCCTCGTAGTCCGTCAGCGGCAGGTCCGTCTCGTCGTCGGTGTTGTTGACCGTCAACGAGATGGTGCCGTTGGCCTTGAGCGGGTTCTCCGGGTCGAAGGCGTCACACGTGCTCGTCACCGAGTACGTGTTCTCATCCTCTTCGCCGTCGCACTCCTTCACCGTGAAGGTGTCGGAGTCGACCTGCTCGCCGTCGACTTCCAGGGTCAGGGTGTAGTCACCGGGGGCCAGCTCGTGAGAGCCGACCTCGATGGCGTCCCCGTCCAGGAAGTACTGGTACTCGGAGCCCTCGGGCGTGACGTCCTTGGGCTCGTTGATGACCAGCTGCTCGCAGGTGACCGTGTAGTCGGAGGAACCAGCCGGCTCCTCGTCCTCGGGCTCGCATCCGCTCACCCAGAACACCTTGTGCTTCACGTCGGCGCCCTTGGAGTCGGGCGCGTTGACGGTCAGCTTGACGTGGTAGCCCTGGGCGTGGGGCTCACCGGTGAACGCCAGCGTGTAGGTCTCACTGGCGTCGAGGTCGGTACCCCCTCCGGGGCCGTCCTCGCCGATGTCGGGCGTCAGGTCGCCACTCGTGACAGTCAGGGTCTGACCGTCGTTCGTGGGTGCCTGCAGCGCGAACGAGACGGTGGCGTCACCGACGTCCTTGCCGTAGCCGTAGAAGTCCACCTGGAAGGTGCACCCCACGTGCGGCTGGTTGTCAGGTGCGGAGTCGAACTCCACGCCGTCCACCTTGATGGTGCCGTTGTTGCCGGAGTTGTCGTTGTCATCGTTGCCGACAGGACAGCCCTTGCCGTTCACCTTGGTGCCGGGCGGCGTGTCCGGGCACTCGTCCCGGTCATCGCTCACGCCGTCACCGTCGGAGTCGGCAGGCGGCTCCTCCTCGACCGGGCAGCCGTTGTTGCTGGCAGGCCCGGCCTCGTTGGGGCACTCGTCGCTGTCGTTCATGACACCGTCACCGTCGGAGTCCTTCTGGGACTCCGCGCAGCCGTTCGAGTCGACCGAAGCACCTGCCGGCGTACCGGGGCACTGGTCGTTCTCGTCGTTGACACCGTCGTTGTCGGAATCGCTCGGGACAACCTCGGGGCAACCACCGTTGTCAGCCGGTCCCGGCTGGTTGGGGCAGTTGTCCTGGTCGTCGTTGACGCCGTCACCGTCGGAGTCCAGCTGGCTGCTGGAACATCCGTCGGCGTTGACCGAAGCGCCGGGCGGTGTGCCCGGACACTGGTCGACGCCGTTGGGTACGCCGTCGTCGTCATCGTCGACCACACATGGATCAGAGGTACCCGACCGGGTCTCGTCACCGTGCTCGCCGCCAGAGGCGTCGACAACGACCTGCCAGTTGTGCGGCAGGGCGCCGTCACCGAGCGGTACGAAGTCCTCGTACGTGCCCGGTCCGTTGAACTCGCCGGAGTAAGCCGGCTTGAATTCGCCGTCGACGGTCACGCTGACCGTGTGGGCGTCTTCCTGGATCGTGACCTGCGGGTAGCCGCTGAGCGCCAAGCGCAGCATCGGCTCTCCGTTGTCACAGTACGTCTCGGTGGTGACCGAGTGGCCGTGGTCCGCCTGAGCGGGCATGAACGGCACGAACAGCGCGCCGAACATCGCCACGAGCGCGAGCACCACGGAATAACTCCCGAGGCGCCGCTTCCTGACACGGGACATGAGTCCCTCCTTCCCCCACGGATGGGGCTCGGCGTCGGATGGTTGATCAAAGCTAAACTGAATTGTGAAAGTCCGTGGCCAACCACGGTACTAGGACTGTGCTTTCACGTATCCATTCCTCGCAGCTTAGCCATGACCAACCACCCAACAGGGTGCGGTTGGTAACTGCATTATACCACTGATTTTATCTTTTGTAAATGATTAGACCATCTTTCGTAAGAGGTAGAACCGTTCGCGGTTGCCGCGGGCGCCGGCCACATCACTATCAGCCTTATCCCTGATGATAAACATGCCTTTTGCCCAGGCTTCAAAATCCTTCAGTATCTGACGGCGGGCCGTCTCGTTCTTGATAACTCCCTTGCTGGCCTGATTCCGGCCGGCTTCGAACTGCGGCTTGACCATAGCGACGATATACGTGTCCGGGCCACTGATGGCTGCGATGTGCGGCAGTAATTCACGCAGTGAGATGAAGCTGACATCCATCACGACGATATCGGGCGTCACGCCCGGCGTGAAGTCGCGGATGTCGGTCTTTTCATGTAGCTCAATCTGTTCGTGACCTCGCAGGCTTGGATGGAGCTGCTCGGTACCAACGTCGACGGCGTAGACGCGGCGGGCGCCGTGCTTCAAGGCATAATCAGTAAACCCACCGGTACTTGAGCCGACGTCGAGCACGGTCTTGTCCCGAAAATCGAGTGATAATTTCTCGGCGACGCTGGCCAGTTTCAGCCCCGCCCGCGAGACGTACCGTTCGCGTTCGCTCACCTTGACGATATCGTGCTCATGCACAAAATGACCGGGTTTCGTCACCACCCGGCCGTTGACGCGTACTTCGCCCAACCGAATGGTCGATTCCGCCTGGGAACGTGTCGGTGCCAGCCCTAATGCGTGAACCCGGGCATCCAGCCGGCCTTTCATACTACTTCTTCCGTTCGCGGTACTCGCCGGTGGCAGTATCGACACTGATGATATCACCGGTTTTGATGAAGGCCGGTACGCGGATACTGAGGCCGGTCTCGAGGGTGGCATCCTTCTGGACCGAACCAGTCGTGTCACCCCGGCTGACATCTTCGGCATAAGTCACCTCAAGGTAGAGGTTCTTTGGCAGCTCGACGTTGATGACGCGCTCGGCGAAAAACTGCAGCTGCAGCATGTCGCCTTCCTTCAGATAATCCTTAGCCGTGTCGACGACTTCGGCGGACAGCTCGAACTGTTCGAAACTCTCCGGATCCATGAAGAAGAACGTGCCGCCATCGTTGTACAAATATTGGACCGATTTCGATGACACTTCGGCACGCTCGATTTTGTCAGCGCCTTTGAAGGTCTTCGGGATGACGCTGCCATCAAGCAGATTTTTCAGACGCACGTTGACGATTGAACCGCCTCGCCCCATTACTTTTTGGGAATAGTCGGTCACGCGGTAAGGCGTGCCGTCAATCTGCAGGACGGTGCCCTTCTTCAGATCAGTTGGTTGGTACATAAAAACTATTATTCTTCCTTGAAATATTGCTTCATTTTTTGCTCAGAGTCGCGATGTGCTTGACTGCGCAAGCCGTCAAGCAACGTTTCGGCCGTGGGTGCTGGTCGGCGGGCCCGTGCCCGTGCAATCGCTGCGTTCCTGAGATGTCGTTCGGCGCCGGCAATCAGGCGGGCCTCTGCGTCAGGCGGCAACGTCAACTCAACGTCATTAAGGTTGGTAAGGCGTTCTGGTGGCTTGATGCTCATAGTAATGGGCCTCCTACGTACGTTCTTACGTTGTGAGGCCCATTGTACCACTAGCTGCTAGTTCGAGGTAACGAATGGCAGGAGTGCCAGGTGTCGGGCGCGCTTGATCGCGACGGCCAGCTGACGCTGCTGCTTCAGGCTAAGGCCGGTCTTACCGATAGGTTCGATCTGACCGTAAGCGTTGATATAACGCTGCAGGGTCTTCACATCTTTGTAGTCGAAGTACGTCGTAACGTCTTTCTTAAATCGTTTCGGTGCCATGATGGTTCTAATTTCTCCTAGTTTAGAATGGGATTTCGCTTAAATCGATTGGTTTGTCGTCAATGTCGTCGATGACGACGTCGTCTGACTTCTTCTTGGCTGGCGCGGCTGCGCGTGGTGCCGAGCTGCCTCCGCCCTGCTGGCCGTCGTTCGGACCATCCAGGAAGGTAATGTCCGTAGCAACGATCTCTACTTTAGAGCGCTTCTTGCCGGTTTCCTTGTCGTCCCAGCTGTCTTGGCGCAGGCGACCCTGCACGAGGCAGCGGCGGCCCTTTGAAAGGTACTGGTTCGCTAGCTCACCAAGTTTTTCCCAGGCGGTGACATCGAAGAAATCGGTTTGGTCGTCCTGGGTATTGCGGTCAACGGCCAAGCTGAAGCTGGCGATTGACTTACCGGTAGTGGTCGTGCGCATTTCAGGGTCGCGGGTCAGGCGTCCCATCAGGATGACTTGGTTGATTGAGCGGGCCATGGGTTATTCCTCCTCGCTGGATTCAGCGTTCTTCTTGGCGGCGGCGATCGCCGCACGTTCCTTCTCGTCTACCTTGACGAGCAAGTAGCGCAGCACGGCGTCTGAGATGTTCAGGGCGTTTGAAATCTTCAGCGGTGCTTCGGCTGGCAGCTCGACATCCATCAGCACGTAGACGGCGAAGTCCTGCTTCTTGATGCGGTACGCAAGCTTCTTCTTGCCCCAGTTGTCCTCGTTCTTGATAGTACCGCCATTGGTCTTTACCAGGCCGCGTACGGTATCAAGTGTTTTGTCCAGATCTGCTTCCAGATCGGGATGAATAAGAACGGTCAGTTCGTATTCCTGCATAGTGTTTCCTCCTTCGGAATCCCTGTGCATCAGGGATGCTTACCTTGTCTCAGATAAGCCTCGGGTTAGTATCCCTTTTATTATACAACCTTCTGGCGCAAAATACCAGAGGTGAACCGGTGTTATTTCGCGACGCGGTAGTTGCTAGCTGAATAATTGAGTGGGCTGGTGCTGCAATCGCCGATATACGTATTCTGTTGCGCGCCTTCAAGCCGATATACCAGAATATACATTCGCCCCACCGCGCTGCCACAATAGCTACCCTTGTTCGCGTAATAATCGAAATTGTGACCGTTCGCGGTCATGCCGGCGACACCAGCGGTCGGACGAGGTTCGTCTGGAACGGACGCCAGATACGGCCTGAGCTGCGCTTCAAGGTTCGCCCAACTGGCATCGGCAGTCGTTGACCAAGAGTTATTGATGACCGTCGACCCACTACTGACCGGGTACTGGCCGTTATCGGTGTAGTATAGCTCCAGCGCCTTGGCGATGGTCGTCACCGCACTACGACGATCTGAATCACGCGCCCGCTGCTGCACACCGTTGAATGCCACAGCCGTGATAGACGCCAAAATGGCGATGACCACGATGACGATTAACAGCTCGACAATGGTGAAACCCGATGCCTGTGGGTTTTTTGACGCTCTCATTACTCACGAGTATAGCATCAAGCGTAAGTGGATTTTCCTATTCGGTGGCGCTTGTCACTTTTGGCCCGCCATAGCGACGTAGGTGCAGTTTTGTTTGCGCATCAGTATCGGCTGCCGCTCTTTCATCGTCGGTGCGCTCCTCATTTCGGACGGCTGCCACGAGCGAGCGGAAGAAGAAATCGGTCACGATCGTTTCGCGCTCCTCTTCATCAAGCACTTCGTGCATAGCGTGACCATCATCTGCGAACACAGTCAGTTCATCGTCTGCCGAGACGACCAGCCGATGATGCGCGTCGTCAAGGAACAAGTCGACGGCGTATTCACGGCGCCGGTAATCTTTGGCTGCGACCGAGTAGGTGTCGTGAATGGTATAGATTTCCTCCAATTTCGTGCAGGCGTCATCACGGGTGGCAAATTCAGTGAATTCATGCGTCGCACCGCGCCAGCGCATAGTCTGGCGATCGCTTCGGCCCTGATAAACATCAGCCAGCGTTTCGAGCTGGCTGCGGATGCGTTCACTTGGTTCAAGCGCCCAGTCCATCACCCGGGCGCGGACGGCTTCGTCATCCCCTCTCCATAGTTCTTCCACCGTGTCGTGGAACGGATGAGGAGCGCTGGAACGGGTGGCTTCTAGTGTTTTCATGTCTGTGTTATACCAAGGTTCTACTTATGGTTATACGCCTGCGTTGTACTCAATGCAATAGTTTTCTATCTACAGCGCGCCGAGTACGTAGCGACATAACGATGCGTCGCTTACATATGACCGGGTAACCGACGTCACATTCGGACTCATCGGTGGACAACCCTGGTCTCCATTCAGCACCATCCATACACGCATGGTCCGGTTGGTAGAATCGTACGATGCGTAGCCGCCTATATAAGCAGTTGCGGCACATGGCACCGCTTGTTTACTGATATTCGGTACGCGGTTGTTCATATACGGCTTCAAGGCATCGTTAACGACCATAGACGTCGCTGCCCCCATACCGAAGCACTCAGCGGCACCGCTCTGACTAAGACAACGGTTATTGGGTGCGGGGTAGTTCTCGCCAAGACATCCGGTTAATTGCGGATAGCCACCATTGTCCTGCGCATAAAGATTAAACGCCTTAATGAATTCTTTCACCGCCTGAACTGTCTGCGTGTTGTTGGCCCTTTGTTGCATGCCGTTGTAAGCCACAATAGTGATGGAGGCTATGATAGCGATGACGACTATGACAATGAGGAGTTCGACGATGGTGAAACCTTTTGGTCTTGTAGTTAATAACTTCATATAATCTCCTATAACGGATCCGTCGTTAGGCCTATGTGATGAATGCAGTAAGTATTACCACCCCACAGGTTCTTGTTTGAAGCCACCACACCGCTGATGGATGGACACGCGATATCTCCACGGTACGCAGCCGTGATGTAGGACTGCGTCCCGTCACCACCAGTAGGAGCGACTGACAGCCCTCGCCTCCATTGGGTATCGGAGAATCTAGCCGTCACCATGGCGGGAGTCGGAAAACTACCGCCGACGTAGGGGCGCATCAGATCATTGAAAGTCGTGTTTTCGCGCTGACCCGAGCCTGCACTGTCTTGTCGACACTGCGCATCACCAGTGGTCGCAGTACCGTCCGGACCATACAGGTACCCCGTGCCGAGACACGTCCAGTACGGTGGGTACGCCCCGTTTGCGATACGATAACTCTTGAGCGCCTTGACCCACGCCGTTACCGCACTAATAGTCTGGCTATTCTGAGCCCGTTGCTGCACCCCGTTATACGCCACGATTGATATGGCAGCCAGAATGGCAATCACTACGATGACGATCAGCAATTCGACGATGGTGAAACCTCTTGTGTTCATTAGTTCGCCCAGCCTTGCCATGCTGCCGTCGGTCCATTATAGGCATAGGCTACGAAGGTACCGCTCGCACCCCAGCTCTTTCCAACCAACTGACAAGTGGTTTCGCCATAAATACTGCCCAGTTCGACCAACCCACCAGTTGATGACACGGCATAGCCTTGCGGCCTCGCCTTGGAACGTGCACCGAACGCATACTCACCCGTATCGGTATTAAGGCAGTAGTACGCGTTGTTCTCAACCTGATCCCATGCGCCTTTCGAGATGCCAAGTGAAGGAATTTCAGCCACAGTATTCGGATACCGCCCCAAGTCTATCTTTGCAAGCTCCATTTTTTTGATAATTTTGTTCAAATCAGACTTAACGGTACTGTTATTCGCGCGAGTCTGCACTCCGTTGTAAGCCACGATTGATATGGCAGCCAGAATCGCGATTACCACAATGACGATGAGGAGTTCGACGATGGTAAAGCCTTTTGTGTTTCGGAGTAACGGCATGCTCATAGCTATTTCCGCTTGATTATACAGTGGTTACCGCCGGCCTCGAGCGTCGCACATAAGTTGTAGCCATCGAACCCATTCGCAGCGATGCTATGCACTTCGTACGTGTAGTTATACGTCGCGTCATTAACTGGATCAAGCGGAAGCGAACGAAGACGGTTTTCCGTTACCAAATCCCGCAAATCACTGTTAAGTGACCATGTTCCGGCTACATCACTGGCGTGAGTGCCACAAGTACCATTAGAGCCGTAGCTCGTGTCGGTACACATGTTTTCGGGTTGGGTAAACGAGCCTTTGTCCGTGTAGTGGAGCTCCAGCGCTTTTTCAAGATTTGCGAGATCGGATTTACGTATCGAATCACGCGCCCGCTGCTGCACGCCGTTGAATGCCACGACGGTTATCGCGGCCAGAATGGCTATCACCACGATGACGATGAGGAGTTCGACGATGGTAAAACCTTTTTTATTCATCAGTTAGTCCACGCAGCCCAGACACTATTTGAACTCGTAAAGCCAGTTGTATTGTAAGTACCAGGGTCGCCCCAGTTCTTCCCAACGTGCTGACACGTTGCTGCTGCAGAAATTCCTGTACGCTCTGTAATTCCACTGATAGAGCTAAGAACGTAAGCTTTTTTCGACTTTGAACGTGCACCTAGTGCATATTCACCCGTGTCAGTGTTATGACAGAAGTATGCGTTGTTTGCTTCTTGGTCCCAAGCACCTTTCGAGAGAGCAAGGGATGGAATTTCGCTGAGTACTTGAGGATAATGGCCTAAGTCTACCTTGGCCATCTGAATTCGCTTGCCTGCACTACTTAAATCAGAAGCGACCGTAGAGTCGAGTGCCCTGTTCTGCACCCCATTAAACGCCACGATGGTAATGGCTGCCAGAATGGCTATCACTACGATGACTATCAGCAGTTCGACGATGGTGAAACCCGATGCCCGTGGGTTTTTTGACGCTATCATTACTCACGAGTATAGCATCAAGCGTAAGTGGATTATACCGTTCTACGCTTCTTCGTCGCCGTACAGGTCGTCGAGGCTGGAAATCAGTACTTCACGCGGCCTGGAGCCGTCAGCAGCACCAATGACACCCTGCTCTTCCATCTCCTCGATGATACGGGCCGCGCGGGCGTAGCCGATACGAAGGCGACGTTGCAGCAAGCTAGTTGAAGCCTTACGGCTTTCGATGACGACGCGCAGCGCATCTTTGTACATGTCATCGCCGCCCTCGCTGCCGCCCATGTCCATCACCACACCACCCTTACCGTTCAGTTGCACCGGCTGGGAAACGATCTCGTCGTTGTACTGCGGTGCGCTCTGCATTCGCAAGTGATCGGTAATCTTAATGACTTCTTCGTCCATTACCCAGGCGCCCTGTATACGCTTCGGCTTCGGCATGTCAGCCGTCTTCATTAGCATGTCACCCTGGCCAAGCAGCTTCTCGGCACCGATTTGGTCAAGAATGGTACGGCTGTCGACCTGGCTCGCTACCGTAAAGGCGATACGAGCTGGTACGTTGGCCTTGATAAGACCGGTGATGACGTCGACGCTCGGTCGCTGGGTTGCCAGCACCAGGTGGATACCGACGGCACGGGCCTTCTGCGCCAAGCGTACGATGAGCGCTTCGACGTCGCGGGCAGCCACCATCATCAGGTCGGCTAGCTCGTCAATGACGATGACGATGTATGGCATGGCGCCGTCTTCGACCTGCTGCTCGTTGCCGGCTTCGTCTTGTACGGAAATTTTTTTGCTGCCACGGGCGATCTTGTCGTTGTAGCTGTGGATATCGCGCAGCTTCTCGTCGGCCAACAACTTGTAGCGCCGCTCCATTTCGTTGACGGCCCACTTCAGGGCACTGATGGTCTTTTCAGGTTCAGTAATGACAGGTGTTAGCAGATGCGGAATGTCTTGGTACGGGGCCATTTCAACCTGCTTCGGGTCGACCAAGATGAGCTTCATCTGGCTCGGGGCGTTACGGTATAGCAAGCTGGTCAGTAGCGTGTTGATCATGACCGACTTACCAGAACCGGTTTGTCCGGCAACCAGCAGGTGCGGCATCTTATTCAATTGCCCGACCACGGCATCACCGGAAATGTCCTTACCGATGGCAAAGCCAAGCGGTTCGCGGTTGGCGGCCCACTGCTTACTCTCTAAAATCCCCCGCAGGCGGACGTCGGCAGCCCGGCGGTTCGGCACCTCAATGCCGACAGCGCGCTGGCCAGGAATCGGCGCTTCGATACGCAGGCTTTGGGCGGCTAAGTTCAGGGCGATGTTGGTCTCAAGCGCCGTGATACGCGTCAGCTTAACACCGCTTGGTGGTTTCAGGGTGTACTGCGTGACCTTCGGCCCGATGTTAGCCCCTTCCATGTCGACATCGATCGAGAATTCACCCAGCGTGTCCTTGATGATCTGGGCGTTGTGCTGCACGTCGCCAGCATCGGCCGGGCTCTGCTTCTTCTCGAGCAGATCGAGGCTTGGCGCCTGCCAGTTCGGATCGCTCACACTTACCAGGGCGGCTTTCTCTTCGGCGGCCTTATCCTGAGCGACGCTTCCCTTCAGGCTGGATAGTTTCGATGATTTCTTGCTCTCAGCCGGATCAAGCGTCGGCACGCCGGCATTCAGCTTGAACTCGGCGGCGTTCTGCCCCTTGATGTCGAGTTCGGCCGCCTTCCTCATGACCTTGACGTTTTCTTTCTGTTCTCCCTCTTCACTGCGGGTCTTCACCAATTCCCATAACTGTTTGATGAGCACGAACGGGGATACCCGCACGATGAACAACGTCGTTAGGATGATGAGCAGCACATAGACGAAGATTGCTACGCCGCTTTCTACCAGTGCCAACATGCCGTCGTTCAGCAGGCTACCAAAAAAGCCGCCGCTATTATTCTGCGGCTCGTCCATCAGACCGAACAACCCCGCGAACCAGAGCAGCAAGGCACCGGCAGCCAGCTCCATCACCACCGGCAGACGATTGTCTTCGGCGCGGAAGATCTCGATCGCCACGTAGACAAACAACAGTGGCAGCACGTACACCGCCCAGCCGATTGTGGCGAGTGCGGCCGCCTGCAGCCAGTTCAGAATCGGTCCGCCGACACCGAACCAAGCGATGACCAAAAGGATAGAAACAGCGATAAGAGCAACCGCCCCTACCTGGTTCCAGAACCCGACCGGCAGCGTATGCTGCGGTACCTGCTTGACCTGCTTCTTCCGACTGGTACGTTTTTTTCTTTTAGCCATAACTGTTTTGTAGTATACAAGCTACCTTCGGTAGCGTCGATATCTGTTACGCGCTTTATTGTAGCATAAATTGCAACGAAATGCAAGCGGGTTGCCGCTACGCCGGCCGTCGGTACTCGTCGATACGCCGGAGGTCGGCCTCGTCTTTCGGTCGGCCGGTGCCCCGCTTGGTAGCAGCCACGTGGTCGAGCGAGGCGACCCAGATGCCGGTGAACGCATCCTGGTCGAAGCGATAGTCATGCCGCTCAAGCAGCTCGGGCAGGTACACCCTTCCCCTGCCCGTCTTCAGATACTCTTCGGGAATAAAGTCGTGTGCGAACGCATCAAACTCACCGTCCGGGCTACGGGTGTAACGGATACGGAGCGGCTCGTCTTCGGCGTAGTATTTCAGTTGACGAGTCGCTGCCCAGCCGAGGTTACGACGCATATGCTCGATGTTTGGCTGCGACACGACCAGGTCGATATCACCGCCTTCGTTCGGCTCACGCACGCCGCGTACGACCAGGGCCGAGCCGTGTGTAATCATGGCCCGCTCTGGCTCCGGCAACCGCAGTGCGGCTACCTTACTGAGATAGGGATGTTCGAACTGAGCCATAGGGCGATGCTGAGGTTGCTAGTAACCCCTGGTGTCCGGACGGGCTTTCGGTTGTGTTGCTTCGGTGTCGGGCGTTTGCTTGGGTGGGAACGTCTTCGCTGGCGGTCGCTTGAAGGAAGCGGTCGCGGCGGCTGGTGCCTTCTGGTCCCGAGATTGGTTCTGACCCTGACCTTGGTTGCGACCCTGTTGGCCGCCCCCGCCACCAATCTCGTTGATGACCGGGATAACAATCGGCGTACGACGGGTCTGGTCATACAGAATATGAGTGATCTCGTCCTTGATTTCCTTTTTCAGTTGCTCGGCATCGAATTTCTTGCTGTTCGCGCCGCGGGCAATCTTCTGCTTCAGGTATTGGCGGATCAGACCCATCAGCTCTTCCGAGTCACGTAGGTAGATGAAACCGCGCGAGATGATGTCCGGGCTGGTAAGCAGCCGACCGGTACCGCGTTGCAGCGTCAGGACAACCACGAACATGCCTTCGTTGGCCATATGGATGCGGTCTTTGAGGACCACTTCCGATACCACGGCGCCGGAGTCATCGTACATGATGCCACCGACCGGGACACGGCCAGCCTTGCGGGCTCCGTCAGGGGTAATCTCAACCACGTCACCACTGTCACAGACAAAGATGTTATCGCGCTTGATGCCACATTCCTTCTCAGCCAGTCGGGCGTTATGCACCAGCATGTGAAACTCACCGTGAATCGGCAGATAGTAGGTCGGGTTCAGCGCGTTGATCAGCTTGATGTGGTCCTCGTAGTAGCCGTGGCCGGAAAGGTGCAACGGGCCGATGCCGGTCAGGTGGGTCTTGCCGTTCTGAACGACTTCCGAACCTTCACGCATCAGACCGTCGACCGTGCGTACGACATACTTCTCGTTACCAGGAATGGCGTTCGAGCTGAAGACGACGACGTCGGAGTTCTTAATCTTGATGTGCTTGTGTGAACCTGAGGCCATCCGGTTCAGCACGGCGTTGAACTCACCCTGGGAACCGGTACAGATGATAGTGACCTTTCCGTCCGGCATCTTGATGATGTCTTCCATCTTCATGACGACATCTTTCGGTACCTTGATGGTACCAGCACGCAGGGCCACTTCCATGTTCTGGATCATGCTATAGCCGGCAAACGCAACCTTTCGGTCGTGCTTCTTGGCTTCGTTCAGGATGACCTGCATACGGTGAATCTGGCTCGAGAAACAGCTGATGATCAGTCGCGAGTTTGGATACTTGTCCATCGCCTGTCCCATGCTCTGCTGGATATCGAACTCGCCGTGGGTGTGCGTACCGTCGCTCTCACAGTTGGTGCTTTCGTTCATCAAGAGCAAAATGCCTTCCTTGGTGGCGATTTCGGTCAGCCGTTCGAGGTCGAATTTCTTTCCGTCGACTGGCTCGTCTTCGAAACGCCAGTCACCAGTGTCAATCAGCACACCGAGGGGTGTACGGATGACGACGGCGGTCGCATCAGGGATGGAGTGGTTCACTCGCACCAGCTCGATGCTGAAACTATCGCCGAGCTGTACGCGCTCGTGCAGTTCTGGATTCAGTTCGTAATACTCCGGTTCATACCCGCTGGAAGCTTCTTCCATCGTGCGCTTGACCATACCAAGGGTGAACTTGCTGGCGTAGACGGGTGCCGGCAAACGGTGCGCGATGTGGCGGTAGGCACCGATGTGGTCGAGGTGACCATGCGTGAATACCTGGCCGCGGATCTTATGCTTATTGGCTTCAAGGTAGGTAATGTCCGGTGTAATGTAGTTGATTCCCGGATAGTCGGCGCCAGGAAACAGGAAGCCGCAGTCGATGATGATGATATCTTCGTCGTATTCAATCGCCATCATGTTCTTACCGATACCCATCTCACCCAGACCACCGATCGGGATAATCTTGAGCTTCGGCCCGTTCGTCTTTGGCATTTTCTTCTGGTCAGCCAGGCTGAACTGACGGCCATCGTAGCCGTTATAGATGCTCTTGTTCACCGGCACGTTAATCAGGTGCTGTGAGGCGCGCAGGTTGACGTCTTCGGACGTACGGCGCTGGGCCCGGAACACTTCGCCGCGGCGGGTGCTGGTGTTGTTAAGCACGGTGTTATCGCTTTTACGTTTTTGCTGTTGGTTCGGTCGCTTTGACATGTCGTCAGATTGCGGCTTAGAGAGTCGTCGTTGACCCATAGATGTGATTTCTCCTTTTGGTTAAGAAAAGTTATGTGGTTTCATAAAACGCTGTTGGTACAAGACAAGGGTGTTCCAGTGAATCAGACCGAGAGTTATCCCCTTCTGTAGTGACTTCATCATAGCAGATTCGCCTCATTTTTGCAAGTTTTTAAGGCCGCTCCAGCAACTGTGGGACGCGCAGGAAATCGTCAATCAGGGTCTGTCGAAGGCCGCCATTGTACAGGGCGGCCGCTGGATGATAGAGCGGCACGATAAGCCACGTATGCTCCCGCTCGTCGTGATATTTGACCGTCTTACGCACGGCGTGACCGTGCACCTGACTGATCTTGGCTTCCGGCAGGAAGAACTCCATGCTGTGACGACCCAGGGTAACGACAGCCTGCGGGTCGATGAGCTCCAACTGACGGGCCAGATACGGCCAGAAGGCCTGCTTTTCCTCCGGCAACGGGTCACGGTTCGCTGGCGGCCGATATTTGACGATATTAGTGATGTAGACGTCGCTGCGATCCAAACCGGCCGCAGCCAGCATCTCGTTCAAGAACTTACCGGCGGCGCCGACGAACGGCAAGCCTTGCTCGTCCTCGTTCTTGCCCGGCGCTTCGCCAATGAAGACGATGTCGGCGTTGAGGTTGCCATCGCCCATTACAAGGTTGGTAGCTGTCTCGGCCAGATTCGGGCAGACATTCGCTTTCAGAATGTCTGCCTTGATCCGATCAAGCTCGGCTTGCTTATCCATGACCCTACTTGGCGTCTTTGAGGCTGAGGCTAAGGCGACCACGTTCGTCAATGCCGGTCAGCTTCACTTTCACGACCTGACCTTCGCTCAATACGTCAGTCACTTTCTCGACGCGACCTTCGTCAAGCTGAGAGATGTGCACCATGCCGTCGGTGCCTGGCAGGATGTTGATGAACGCACCAAAGTCTTTGATGGAGACTACCGTACCTTCGTAAATCCGTCCGACTTCCGGCTCTTCGGTCAGAGACTTGATCCAGTCAATCGCTTTCTGAATGTGCTCGCCGTCCGGGCTAGCGACAGTAATGAGACCATCGTCCTTAATGTCGATAGTGGCGCCGGTTTCGGCGGTGATTTTGTTGATAACCTCACCACCCTTGCCGATGACGGCACCGATCTTGTCCGGGTTAATCTTGATCTTCTCGATACGCGGTGCGTACGGACTCAGGCTCAGACGTGGTGCAGCCAAGGTAGCAACCATGTGCTCCAGAATATGCAGACGACCAGGTTTTGCCTTCGTGATAGCTTCCTTCAATACTGCGACCGGCAAGCCGTGCACCTTCATGTCCATCTGAATGGCGGTAATACCGAGTTCGGTACCGGTTACCTTGAAGTCCATGTCACCGGCAAAATCTTCAGCATCAGCGATGTCGCTCATGACGTACGGTGTGTCGCCGTCCATCATGAGGCCCATAGCAATGCCGGAAACCGGCCGCTTCAATGGCACACCGGCATCCATCAAGGCTAGGACTGAGCTACAGGTCGCAGCCATACTGGTGCTTCCGTTCTGGCTCATGATTTCAGTCACCGAACGAATCGCGTACGGAAACTCCTCTTCAGTTGGCAACATTGGTAGGACGGCTCGCTCAGCCAGGTAGCCATGGCCGATTTCACGTCGGCCGGCACTCATCAGGCGCTTGACCTCACCAACGGTGTAGCCTGGCGCATTGTAGTGGTGCATGTAGCGACGTTCGCCATCGTTGACTTCCATGGTGTCAATCATTTGCGCATAGCTAAGGGGAGCCAACGTGACGATGTTCAAAGCCTGGGTGACGCCACGGGTGAACAGGCTGGAACCGTGCGTACGCGGCAAGATGCCGACTTCACTGCTGAGGGGTCGGATTTCATCGAGTGCACGGCCGTCCGGACGCGTCTGTTCCTCGACGATACCGCGGCGGACGTCCTTGTGGAGTGCGCTTGTGAAGGCTTCGTCGTATTCGTCGCGTTTGAGCAGGTAGTCTTCCGCGCCAATCTTCTCTCCCATCTGTTCGTGGAATTCCCAGCGCAATGTGTTGACCATCTCGTTGCGTTCCGGATAAGCCTTACGTAGGGCCTCACCTAATTTGCCGCTGACCCACTCATCAACCTGTGCCTGAATGTCTTCGTCTGGCAACACCAAGGTGTATTCCTGAGCGGCCGGTTGCAATTTGGCGACCAGCTCCTTTTGCAGGGCGATGGCCGGCTGGTAGGCGTCGAAGGCCCATTCCAGCGCCGCGGCGACGTCGTCTTCCGAGACTTCATTGGCACCGGCCTCCACCATGGTGATGCCACTTTCAATACCGGCAACGACCAGGTCGAGATCGCTTGCGTCACGCTCTTCCTGTGTCAGGAAGGCTTTGAATTCACCGTTCACGCGGCCGATGCGTAGCCCTGCGACCGGACCGTCAAACGGCGTGCCAGTCAGGCTGAGCGCAGCCGAGGCGGCAATCATCGCGACCATGTCGGGGCGGAAGCTCGGGTCCATCGACAGGACGCTGGCGACCACCTGGACTTCTTGGCGGTAACCTTTCGGAAACAACGGGCGGATTGGGCGGTCAATCAGACGACCTATCAGGATAGCTTCGTCTGATGGGCGGCCTTCGCGCTTGATGAAGCGGCTGCCAGAGATCTTACCGGCTGCATAAAACTTCTCTTCGTAGTCGACGCTTAGCGGGAAATAGTCGAGCACGACAGGTCGTGAGCCGACCATAGCGGTTCCGAGTACGACGGTGTCGCCGTAGCGAACTACCACGCTTGAGGTGGTACGGAAACCGACGCGGTTGACTTCCAGGGTGAGCGGGCGACCATGAAAATCGGTCGAAACAGAGATAATCTCTTTCCCATGTGGGTTGATGGTACTCATAAAATGAGCCTCCTTCTGTGGGGTGCGGAGAGTAACAGGTGCGAGAGTTCGATCTATCAAACCGTCCCATCCATCACTGTCCGCGTTGAATTGTTACTCTCTTATTTTAGCAAGTCAGTGCCGTTTTTACCACGTTCAGGCCACGTCACGGCTGCGAAAACGCAGGTAGGCTACCAGTAACAGGCCGCTTGTCAGGCCGCCAAGAACGGCGATGTCGCTTGCCTCGGCGCCGCTTCGCACGATGTCTGTCGCGGGGAAATAATGGAGCAGTGACAGCCGTTCGAAATCTGCCAGCCACTCTACCATTGCCCCAAACGTCGTGAGCAGGAAGCTCCCGATGACGGCCAGGACACTCAGGCTAGTTGCCATCCCGCGTCGTCCACTCGCCATACCGATGGCGAAGGGAATCGTGCCGAACGTCACCATGACCAGGCCGGTCATACCGACCAATCGAAGCAGGGCCTCGTTCGTGATTTCGGCTCCCTCGATGAACGGCATGGTCAAATAGATTCCCACGACCAGGCCCACTAGCGTCACGGCCATGATCGTTACCATGGCAAACCACTTCTCGAACAATAATTTTGTGCGACCGACCGGCAAGCTAAGAATGGTCCGTAGTTCACCCTTTTCCTCATCGGTTACGGATAGTCCAAGACCGAGCACGATGGCCATGATGCCGGCGATAAGCGGCATGCGAATATCAAACAGCTGGGCTGCCAAATACGTATCAAAGGATGTCAACAGCGCCAGGTCCCCTATCAGACCCTGGAAAGCGTCGGGCATATTGGCGACCAACGCATCAATCGTGCCATCCTGGCGCATGGCGGGAAAGAAACTGACCATAAGCGCAGCCAGTACCGCGAATCCGAGCGTCCAACCCAGCATGAAAATCCGCTTGTCATATAGTGTTTTCAGATACACCGATCGCATCATCACTTAGCTTCCTCCGGTAAATATAACGACTTGAACGCTTCCTCCAGATTGTATTCAGTCACTTCAATGTCGTGCAATTGTTTGATGGCAGCTACCCACCGTTGCAATTCCCCTAAGTCGCCTTTGTACACGAAACTGAGCGTCAGCTCCCCATCCTTGAAGTCGCTCTCGATCGATTCGGCCGACTTTGGCGGTTTAGTCGGCTTATATCCCGTGCGGACCGTCACTTGTTTGCCGCTCCCCTTCAATAACTCGGCTGCTGGCACGTCCTGGATAATACGACCTTCACGCATCAGGATTACCCGGCTGCAGACTTCGGCGACTTCCTGCAGGTAGTGCGATGACATGAAGACCGTCCGTCCCTGCTCACGATAGTCGCGTACCAACGACAGGAATGACTCCTGCATGACCGGATCCAAGCCACTGGTCGGTTCGTCAAGAATAACGACGTCAGGGTCGCCCACGAACGCAGCCACCAAGGCGACTTTCTGCCTGTTACCCCGCGACAAGTCGTGGATTTTTTTGTCGAGCTGCGGATTGAACCGCGAGACAAGCGCGTCATAGGTTTCCGCCTTCACTCCCCCACGTTGCGCAGCCAGGAAACGTAAGTATTGGCGTCCTGTCAGCTGCGTGGGTAGCTCCATGTCACCGGCCGCATAGCCGATGCGCCGGTGGGCGTGCTGTGCATTCGATGGTGTCAGCCGCTGGCTGAACGTCCATACCTGGCCTTCGGTGGGCGTCAGGAAGCCAAGCAGCATGCTGATCGTCGTAGTCTTGCCGGCTCCGTTTGCGCCTACGAACCCGACTACCTCTCCGGCACGAATATCGAAAGACGCCTTCTCGACGGCGGTAAAACGACCGAACCGCTTTGTCGCCTGTCGCAGCGAGATGACCACATCGTGCTTCATGTAAAAAGTATACCACTCACGCTTTCACGTGAGTGGTAAGTAGCTATTCTCGCCGTAGCAGACCGCTTATTTACGGAGGCCGAGCTTGGCGACGACAGCCTTGTAGGCTTCGAAGTCACGACGCTCGAGGTACTTCAGCAGACGCTTGCGGCGGCCGACCATCTGGATCAGACCGCGGCGGGCCATATGGTCGCCCTTGTTGCCCTTAAGGTGAGATGTCACCTCTTTGATTCGGGCAGTCAGAACCGACACCTGCGCCTGAGGACTACCGACGTCGTCCTTTGAGGTCTTGGTCAGGTCGATCGCCTTGGCTTTGTTCTCTTTAGTAATCATCAAGGGTGTATTGTACCAGAGAAATGGCAGCTAATCAAGCGGTCAGCTCTTCCATAGCGCTGACGACGTCCTGGACGCCGAGGGGTGTCTGGTTGGGTAGTAGTACCTTCGCCTGTAGCCGTTTGTCATGCACGGTAAAGAGTCGGCCGGCGATGTGATAGCTCAGGCGCAATCCTGTCAGTAAGTCGTCATTCTGAGGTAGCCGCAGTGTCTGCTCCATCGCAGCGGTGTGAGTGCCGGTCTGGGAACGAATCTCGGCTACCAGCGCTTGGACCGGCCCCGCCAAATCAGGCGCTACGGCATGAAGACGGTGCAAGGCCGGCGCTCGTCCGTAGATGTGCTCCATCGGTGCCTGAAAATCAATTGGATCATACGTCGGCTGCTGGCTGATCCAGGCGATGAAATTATTCAGATGCGTCAGGTGTCGACCGCGTGCTGCCACCGCTTTAAGGAACGGCTGGTTGTGCTCGAACTGCGTAACCGGCCTGATACTGGCGTCACGCTGGCTTGGCCATCCGAAATGGTCCCGCACAGTCATGAGCGTGTCGCTCGTGCGGACCCACTCGGGCATCTCGTCCAGCCCTAAGGGCCCTACGCCCTCGGCATATAGATGATACTCCGGACTGTCGAGTGTGCTGGCCAGTGTCTCCTGCATGCTGTCAGTCACTGGTTCGTGTAACTTTTCGCGGTGGAACTCCATGTATACATATTACAGCTCGAATGGCAGAGTTAGTCAACGATACCGAAATCAGTCAGCTTCTGCGCGTCATCTATATTCCATTCGTCGACGAGCGTCCGACGTAACTGGGTGCAGTACGCGCCGGTACCCAGCGCTTTGCCAATATCGACGGCCAGCGAGCGGATATACGTGCCCGAGCTGACATGGGTACGGATAGTGAGTTCAGGGTAGGCATAGTCGATAAGTTCGAGTGTATGAATAGTAACGGTGCGGAGCGGTAATTCGATGAGCTCACCGGTACGCGCCAGCTTGTAGGCCCGTTTGCCGTCAACCTTGATAGCACTGAACACCGGTGGACGCTGTTGGATTTCGCCCGTGAACCGCGCCAGTACCGTCTTCACTTCTTCTTTGGTCGGCATGTTATCGGCCACCCGCGTCACTTCACCTTCCGGGTCTCCCGTGGTACTCTCCTGCCCGAGCCGGAACGTGGCTTCATACGTCTTATCAAGTTTCGAATACCTGCCCGCGTTCTTACACTCCTTGCCAATCACTAAAATCATCAGACCAGTCGCGAACGGATCGAGCGTGCCGGTATGGCCGACCTTCACTTTCTTGCCAGCGCGTTGCGACAATACGCGCCGGATACGGGCTACCACGCCGAAGCTCGTCATGCCGGCCGGCTTGTCGATAAGTAATTTTCCATCTGTCATATCGCTCTTTAGTATACTGGACGGTATGAAGAAGGTGCTATTTGGCATATTTGCCCACCCTGACGATGAAGCGTTTGGTCCAAGCGGCACCTTGCTGATGGAGACAAAGGCCGGCACTGAGCTCCATCTCATCAGCTTGACGCTCGGAGACGCCGGGACGAATCCCGACGACGTGGCTGATCTTGCGACTGTCCGGGAAAAAGAATGGCACCGGGCCGGTGAGCTGCTCGGTGCCCACCGCCAACGATATCTTGGCTATAAAGACGGCAGGCTCTGTAACCTTGACATGATCGAGATCGGAGCTCAGTTGGTCGCACTCGTACGCGAGTACCTTTCCTCAGCATCCGATGACGTTGAGATTGAATTTATGACCAATGACTTAAACGGAATCACTGGCCATATCGATCATATCGTCGCCGCTCGGGCAGCTTCTTGGGCATTTTATACCCTGAAGGCTGACGATGCGCGCCTGACACGGATCCGCTACGCCTGCGTGCCCGAGCAGTGGCTCCCGGAGCCCAACACCCATTGGCTCTACATGGAAGCCGGCCGACGAGCCGAGGAGATTGATGAGGTCATCGACGCCCGCATGCATCACGACGAAATCATCGCTATCATGCGCGCACACCACTCGCAGCGGAGTGACGGCGAGAGCCATATCAAAAACCGAGGCGAGAACCTCGGTTTGAATCACTTTATTGTCCGATCGTAAACCTTACTGACCCGGTATCTTGAATTGGTTCGGGTCGTTCGGTGCTGGCGGCTGGGGCGGACTTTCCGGCGCCTGGAACAGCTGGCCGAGTTGCTCCGGTGGCAAAGGTCCTTGCGGCTGCTCAAGGTTCGGAAGCGGTGGCGGTGGTGGCAAGACGGAGAAGTCAACCGGACCGGTTGGGGCGGCCGGTGGAGGCGGCAATTCCGTACCCGGCACCGGCGGCAGTGGCGGCGGAGTCGGCAAAGGAGCCTCTTCGTAATGCAGCTCGCTCCCAAGCGGCTGGGCGCCCACCCCTGTTTCAGGCTGGTGAGCTGGCTCGAACGGAGCTGACTCTAGGGCGGCCGTCACTGCGGCCTGAGCTTCGGCATGCTCGCTTGAACGGTTTTTCTTATCAATATCGGCCAAGGTCTCTACCGGCGTAGCAGGTGGGTCGATGCTGACTGCTTCACTGCCCGCTGGTGTCGGTGCGACGACAGGCTCATCCACCTTGACGGTCGGTGCCGCCTCTTTGAAGATATCAACGCTCGCTGGCTCTTCCTTCTGACTGTCGAGTGCATTAAATGGCGCCTGGAAGCTAGGCTGTGCATCGCCCATATAACTTCCGTTACCGTGACTGAGAATTGTCTTGTTGCGATCGCTCGCCTGTTCGGCTGCGGCGTCCTCGCGTGCCTGTTCGGCCGTGGCGTTCAGCGTGCCGCCAAGCGACGGCTCCTGGGTATCGGGCGCGACAGGCGGAAGTACCGCGTCGTCAGCGGCCTTATCAACCTCTTCACTGGCTGCTGCCAAGTCTTTCTGCAAGTCAGCGACGGAGGGTTTGGCACCAGCGGCGGGTACGGCGTTTTCTAGCTGGTTGGCCAGCTCGTCCTCAGCCGTCTTGGCAGCGTCAGCCTGTTGCTCCTCAGCCGTCTTGACCGCAACCTCGTCGAGGTTACCATCTTTTTCGTGTGATATGGCGAGTGCGCCGTTGTCGGTTGAAGCCTTTTCCTCCGATGCCTGTGCCTTATCGAGCTTAGTTGATTCGCCTTCGTTCAATTCGGTGGTGCCATCGGCGTTGGGCCTGTCGTCATCGTCGTCTTGCTTGTCGGGACCAATCTCATGCGCTTCTTCCAGTTTGGCAGCAATCAGTTGCTGGTTGGCGCCGGCGGCCATCAGTTGGGCGGCCATAGTCATGACCTTCGAGCTAGTACGATTGTTGCTGAATCGGTCAGTTGCAGCCACGATACCGGTCAGTAACGCGGTTGCCGACTGTTCATCAAGTACAGGCTTGTCACCCTTTAGCGATTCGGTCAGCGATACGAGCATCTCTGCCAGGCTACTGGCGTTCGGATCATGCCAGTCGATACTGCCAAGTTTACTGAGATCATCGCCACAGCTGAGCGTCGCGACGGTGGCGTCGTGCAGAATGCGGCCATGTGCACGGAGGGCTTCGTCTAGATGATCCTTGTCTTTTACCCCCAGCGCTAACACCAGCTCGACGTTATAGTCACCCTGTGAGAAATCAAGGTCGTTTTCGGTAATGGTCGTACGGTACGGAGTGATGAAAATCTTTACCACCTCGCCGTCTACCTTGTAGCGTAAGTGGTCAGCTTTCTCTTTATCAAGGGCGATGATGAAATCACGCAAAGAATCGACGGTGTTCTCAAACGTCTTCCCCGGTTCAAGGAAATCGATGGCTGGCGGAATCGCGCCTGATACCACGGCCGTGGCGTGTTTTTTCATGGCGTTGAGGATAATCGTCAATCCAAGCGCGCTTGAAAGTTGATCAACCGAAGGATCGGCACTGACCGTGACCAGGATGTTGGCTGAACCCTTGATCTTCTCAACGATTTGCTGCCTGGCGTTTTGCCCGTCGTTCATCTGTTTTTTATTCCTGTTGTTTGATTTTAGGTGGAATGTTGCCATTACTGTACCATAAGCGTTTCTTGGTCGTCAACATTTCACCTTCCTTGTGGTTCAAGGGGTGACACGGGGCGAGCCACCCTTTACAAGCCGGGGCTTTTCCTCTATAATTCACCCCTGACTAACAACAGCAATCCATAAGTAAAGAGGAATTCGTTTCAATGCCAATCATCAAGTCAGCCATCAAGCGTGTCAAGCAGGCCACTGCCCGCCGCGACCGCAACGTCGCCACTAAGCGAGCTATCAAAGCTGCCGTCAAGGCATTTGAGGCCAAGCCGTCAAGTGCGACGCTTGCCAAAGCTCAGAGTGAGCTTGATAAGGCCGTCAAGAAGAACCTACTGCACCGCAACACCGTCGCTCGTCGCAAGGCCAACCTGGCGAAAGCTGCCAAAGTTGCCGGCGTGAAGTTGGAAACTGCCAAAAAGCCAGCCGCAAAACCTGCCGCTGCCAAAAAACCAGCCGCAAAAAGCGCGGCGAAACCAGCTGCCAACAAGAGCACAGCCAAAGCTACGGCTGCGAAGCCAGCTGCTGCGAAGAAGCCAGCCGCGAAGAAAGCCGCTGCCAAAAAACCAGCTGCCAAGAAATAACCCCTCGCATAGTCACGACACCGCCAGTCCCCTTCCGTACCGGAGGGGGCTTTTCTTACGGAAGGTTGTAGGTCCAATCTTCGAAGGTTGCGACTGGGTACACTTGGTCACAAACCTTGTCCACGCGGGTCGGCTCGCTCGACAGCGATGAGTTTGTGAGTACGTGTTCGGTCTGACCACCGTCCTCGGCAACAAGGTACAAGACGTCGCCGTTCTTGTACGCGGTAACGATCGGTGTCCAGGCCACGAACGCATAGCCGTCGTCGTTCGCGCAGATGGCATAGCTTTTCTCGCCCGTCCGGGTCGAATCATACAAGTCGGCTTCCACCAGCACATAGGAAAAATCGCTGGCCGTGGTTGGATAGCGCCGGTTCTCAAGCCTGAATAACTTGACCGACTCGCCGAATGACCGCATGTCCGCCCGGGCGACCGAATATTCGGCCCGGTTCTGCACGCCGTTGTACGCCACCATTGTAATCAGCGCCAGAACTGCGATGACTGCGATGATAATCAGGAGCTCGACGATAGTGAACGCCTTTGAAACATATCTGCCCATTAGGAGGCATTATACGCGGGAAGAGGCCATAAGCATATGCTCAATCAACAGCCATGGATCGGCCGGGGACGATTTCAGACGTCGATCGGTTGCGGCGACGATCCGAAGCAGCTGGCCAGCGCGGTCGGCTGATAAGCGGCTGGCGATAGGGTTAAGCCGATTCAACATGAACGGGGACGATCCTAGGTCACCGGCGACATCCTTACCCTTTCCAAGCGTTAGCGCAGTCAATTGAATCACTTGACTACTCAATAATCCGAACACACGGTAGGCGTCTTCCGTCTGACTGAGTGCTGACAGCATTTGTTGTAACCGAGCTTGGTCGCCCTGTAATGCGGTAGTCAGCAACTCGAACACGTTCTCATCCGGTCGAGCTTCGATAATCGCCGTGACCGATTGTTCGTTGACGTCATCGAGCAATCGGAGTTTTTCGAGCGCATGATGCAGCTGCCATTGGTCGAGCCCCACCCGACGCACTAGCAGTCTGGCAATATTGTGCGTCAGTTTCATGCCGCGTCGCGTCGCCTCATGTCGTAGCCACTCCTCAGCTTTCTCGGCGTCACGTGATGTCCAGGCCACGAACTCTTCGGTCTTGACGTTGCTTTTCAACCACTTGTACGTGGCGGTCCGTTTGTCCGGCTTCGTCTCAACAAGCACGACATGAGTCTCATCTCCCACCCGCTCCAGCCAGGTAGGCAGCTTTTGCCATAGGCTAGTGTTGGCGCTGGGCGTATCGATGATGATCAGCCGCTTGCTTGCAAACAGCGTCTGACCGGCCATGAGATCGGCCATCCGCTCGTTCGTCAGGTCGGTGGCCTCATACTGCTCTGAATCTCCGTCGAACGCCTCCTTACGCGCCCGAACGGCACGGGTCAGCTCGAACGTGTTTTCACCGCTTAGCAACTCTATCATTGCTCTTATTGTACCTGAGATTCCTGGCTCACCCTTACGATTGACACTGCGCGCACAGATGCGTACCGCGACCGGCATGCTTGATCTTGTCGATGGCGGCGCCGCAGCGCGGACACGCCTGACCTTCGCGTCGGAAGACACGGGCGAAGTCCATATAGCTGCCTTTCTTACCTTCGGCGTCGACATAGTTGCGATCGGTGCTGCCGCCCTTTTCGATCGCCAGGTTCATAACCGCCCGTAGCTCATGGAACAGCAGTGCGAATTCCTGGTCGCTCACCTGTGCCACCAGGCGGCGCGGGTCAATGCGAGCACCCCACAAGCTTTCGTCGGCATAGATGTTGCCGACCCCCGCCACCACGGTCTGATCGAGCAACGCCGCCTTGATGCTCGTGCGGGCTCGACGCCGGAAACGCTCACGGAATGCCTCGGCCGTGAAATCGTCCTCAAGCGGTTCAGGGCCGACCTTCTGCATGAAGTCGATGGTCTCGACCTCAATCGTCGGATACAGCTTCATCCAGCCGAACTTGCGCTGGTCGTTGAAGAACAGCTTGCTGCCATCACGAAACTCCAGGGTCACCCTCGTGGAGCGGTCCGGCAAGGGGCCAACTAGCGAATCGTTAGGGTGCCCCGCGCCGAAGACCTCGTCACCGCGATATACCAGCTGCCCTGTCATCTTCAGATGTGTTACCAGTGTGTAGCCACTATCGAAGTCGAGTAATAATACTTTCGCCCGCCGTCTCACCGCTGTGATGGTGGCGCCTAGCAGAAACTGCGCGACGTCATCGTCACTGTTGGGCCAACCTTTCGGCCAGTCATGGGTTTCACTGATGACTTGCTTGCCGACGATGAGGAGTTGAAGGCCGCGTCTGACCGTCTCGACCTCAGGCAGCTCCGGCATCTGATTGCTCCGTCAGGCGCCTAAGCTCGTGTTCGAACTGATCGTTGGACGCGAACAGAATCGTCTTCATACCCAGTCGCTCGGCGCCATCGGTGTTGACCGGCCGGTCATCGATGAACAAGGTTTCTTCCGGTTGTACTCCCAGACGCTCCAAGGTGTGTTCGAAGATGTCACGTGAGGGCTTGATCAAACCGATATCACTCGATACCACCACGGCATCGAACAACTTAGTACGTTCCTCTTCGCTAAAGATCGTATCAAGCGTGTCCGATCCCATGTTGGTCAGCATGGCCGTCTTATACGAACCTCGTAGCTGCCCTACTCTTTCAATCAGCTCGTCGTTGCGGGTATGCTTTTCGCGTACCACTGCCGCCACCGCTTCCGGACTGATGCCAGCCAGTTCGGCAACCTGGTTTACCAGATCTTTACTGGTGATGAACCCGTGGTCGCAGGCATGGATAAGATCGCTCAGCTCCCTGAACTGATCAGTGTGCACCAGATTATACAACCGGTTGATGTTATCCCAGTACAACACGCCGAAACAATCGAAAATGAGTGCACGTATCATGCACTCATTATAGCCCTTCTGCGTCCGGAACGCTAAAAGCGCAGCATTGGCGACTGGCGGAACGGTACCAGGTCGTTCGAACCAGGCACCTGTTCGAGGAATAGTCCGCTCAGCTGGTCTTTCGAGGCGTTCAGCGTGCCGATTGACCCTTCACAGGTCGAGGTCCATAGTTTCTCGACTTCCTGAGCGTTGTTCAGCACGGCGAATTCATACAGGTAACCGCTAGCGCAGATACCGCGCAGATCATTGATGTCTTCATCATCGGCCTTGTTGTTGGCCTTCATCATGTTCGCTTTGTCGAGGGCGTGGACGAATTCTTCGTAGGCCCGGCTGTTGTTGTCGAGCGTCTTGCCGCCGGTGCGTTCCTCTAGGTACCCCTTAAAGATATCCATCGTGCGCTCGGTCGGCGAGACGGTCACCCGATAAGACGTAAAGTTTTCTTGTGCCACAATCGGGCCACGTACCGTCATGCTGACACTCCGAGCCAGGTCGGTCTTTAACAGCGCTTCCCGGCCGCGGTCAACCAATACGGTCTCTTCGCCACCATTCTGCCCTGCGTTAAAGACGGCTCGACCAATCGAGATGACGGCCGCGATTAACAAGGCGACGATGATAAGGATGATAAAAAGTGGGAATAACCGGGCGCCATTACTTCGTTGCATAGTTCAATTGTAACACTTTTAACTATAATTGTCAATCACTTGGCTCTGCTGCTCCCATGCTGGGGTCACCTGAGGCGTAGCTGGAGTAAACCCACGCATCCGGGCAAACATAACCTGCTGTGAAAGCCCGTAGGTTCCTCGAAGCGGTTCCTGGACATAGCCTGGTTTCAGCAGCCGCCATGCCTGCCTGCCGATGACGACACGGGTCGTCTGAAGCCGCAGATGCTCTTCCTCGGTTTGTCGGGCCGCTTCCAGCAGGGCCCTGTCGTGATCGGTCGCCCATTCCGGCACCAAACGAAGATTCGGTCCCGCAGGTGGAGTATCAATGGTCAGCTCGAGCTCATGGGTACGCTCATCCCGACTCCAGGGCACGATTCGCCATTCGTCGATCTCGTCAGAGGAGAGTGAACCGGTGACGAGTGCATAGTGACGAGCTGGATCGGTCACCTCACCCGGCGTACTCATGCGGTGTCGAGCACCGATCAGGTGACCTCCCATACTGAGCGCGCTGAAAGCCGGCTCACTGTAACGAACCGACTCGTCCTCAAACGGTAGTTCAATTGGCTGCCTGTCGTAGACCAGTTCGTGGAAACGGGCCATTCGTTGCTGCTTAGTGTCATCGAGTGCCAGTTCGAGCGTAGTCTGATCGAGGCCGCGCAGGAGCCGGGCGACTGATTCATCTTCGATGTGCTCCGTCTCAAACCTGCGCATAATGTGTCTTATCATGCGCTTCGACGAAAGAAAACACAAGCGTTTTAGGCGGTGCTAGCAAACACTCGTTCGAGCAGCGCCGTCAGTCGGGCGGGCTGGTCAAAAGTGAAGTCGCTAATCTCGCCAAGCGTGTCGGGGCGGATACACAGCAAAGTGACCGGTACCGTCCTGTCGCCCCGCCGCTGCGGCATGGTGATGAAATCGCGCTCATCGGCTTCGAGCAGCTGCGCTTCGGATATACGGCCGTCGTGGACCAGATCCTCCAGACGGTGGCGGAATGCCGGCGGCGTCTTGCAGTCTATGTTCAGAACCTGCTGGGTTGTCGGGTTTGTGATAATCATATCGATACCGAAAGCATCCTCGACCCGGCTGGTCATATGCGCCTCAAACCCTTCGTCGTGGGCGGCTCGGAAGACGGCGATTTCACGCGACAAGCCACGCACGATGGCGTCAAACTGCTCGCGGCTGAACATTGACGTCTTCAGGCGCCGGCATAGACGGGTCATGTCACTTCTCAGACGCTCGGCCAGCCCGGGCAGATCAGCCGGTGCGCTCGCCAATACCAGGCTGACGAAACTGTCATTGAAATCAATCAGTTCATACAACCGTTTTTCACGGTGATGATAGCCATGCTTGTGGCGGTCCATCTGAATCTGCGCCCGAACGGCGCGTGGCGTCTGTGCCAGGAGCAACGTGCGCAACCGCTCGCGCTGTTCGTCTGGGCTGTCGGGTGCGGGCAGGGACTTCAGCCGGTCGATGAAATCAGCTGCTTCCTCAAGCGTACGAATAGATGAGAGCTGCCTGCCCCCCTCAAGCACTACCGTGTCCGTCGGTGCCTGCCCCCGTTGTGGCACGAAATGACGCCAATGCTGGTTACGGCTCAAAGCTAACCTCGCGTTTTTGAAACGTTTCGTCGTTTATCCAGGCCTGCGTAACGGTCGCACGATAGCGGCCGTAGCCTCGTTCATCCTGGCGCACCAGTTCGGCCGTCGCCGTGGCATAGAAACCGAATTGGCGGTCACTCTCTTTCTCGTACATCGTGAGGGCCACTCGTGGACGTACGGCAAGAGCCCGGGAGTGCACGGTATCAACCTTCGAGTCCCATTCGAACGCTTTGCCGTCCCACGCCTGAAGCTTTACCGGCACCGCCCACGGCGTACCATCGTCAAGCGTCACGGCGAGCACCATAAACTGGACAGTGTTCAGGAAAGTGCGCAGTCGTTCATCGGCCATAGTTAGATCTCCCCCCAGTTCTCGCCTACGCTCACATCGACCCGCAGTTTGATACCAAGATCCGGCGCGATGCCTTCCATGGTCTCCTTCAGGATCTTTTCTACTTTGCCAGCGTTCTCCTTCGGACATTCGACCAAAATGCTGTCATGAATCTGCAACACCTGCGTACCTAAGTCGCCCATCTCTTCGTCGACCTTTATCATAGCCAATTTCATCAGGTCGGCCTCCGTACCCTGAATCGGCATGTTGGCGGCGGCCCGTTTGCCGGCTTCGCGCACCATGAAGTTGCTTGAGCTGACGTCGGGTGTCGGACGACGACGACCATGAAAGGTCTCGACATAGCCCTCGTTCTTTGCCTTCTCCAGCGTCTGGTCGATGAACGTACGAATCGGCTGGCGTAGCTCGAAATAGCGGTCGATGAACTTCTTAGCGTCGCCGAATGTCATACCGGTGTTCTGAGCCAGGGCATGCGGACCCATACCGTACAGCACACCGAAGTTGATTACCTTGGCGTCGCGACGCTGGTTCTTGGTCACTTGATCCATCGGTACGCCGTAGACGTCACTGGCAGTCTTGGTATGAATGTCCAGATCGCCGTTGAAATCGTTGATCAGTTCGGTGTCACCAGCTAACACGGCCGCCAGGCGTAGTTCGAATTGTGAGTAGTCGGCCGAGACGAACACGTTGCCTGCTTCTGGTACGAATGCTGCACGGATCTTACGGCCGGCCTCGCTTCTGATGGGAATATTCTGTAGGTTCGGACTGGTAGATGACAGCCGGCCGGTTGCCGCCACGTCCTGGTTGAAGGTGGTGTGCAGACGTGACGTTTCGTCGACCAGTTCAGGCAGCGTATCAACATACGTATTCTTCAGCTTGGCCAACTCGCGGGTCTGCTCGATGAGCTCGATGATCGGGTGCAGGCCGCGTAGCTTGTCGAGCTCCTTCTGCCCGGTACTATAGCCGGTCTTACCTTTCTTGATACCGGTCGTCGGTAGCTGCAGTTTCGTAAATAACACCTCTGAGAGCTGGCTCGGACTGCCGATATTAAACTCCTGCCCCACCAGTGAATACATTTCTTGTTCGAGCTTGGCATGCTTGTCACCTAGTTCCTGACTCATAGCTTTTAGCACCTTCGTGTCAAGCTTGATACCCTGGTGCTCCATCATGAAGAGATGGTACACCAACGGGAAATCGAACCGCTGGGCAATATCCTTCAGCTTCGGTTTTTCGTCGAATGCCTTTACCTGCCAGGCATAAATCTGTAGCATAGCCGCGACTTCCTCGAGCGGATCAGCGAGCTCACCGCCGACCAACCCGCCAAGTGAACGATCACGACGGAGGGGGTCAAGCAGGAAGGCAGCCTGACGGATATCATGCAAATTAGAGAAGCGCACGTGAACGCCGTGCTCGGCCAACGTATGATACAACGCTTTGATGTCGTAGCTTATCACGGTACCGAATTCGATTGCCCGCCAAAAGCTGTTGTCGATGTCGTCGATTGGCGTATGGGCTACAGTGGCGTGGTCGAAAGAGGCCCATAGCTGTCCCTCGTGCGCATGTAGCACGAACGGCCCGTCGATCGCCACCTGCGCTGGCCAAACACCTTTGGTCAGATTGACTTCGTCCGCCGCATGGAAATACAGGCTGGTATCAGCCGTCTGCTGCATGTTCTTCGGCAAACGGCGTAACAGCGAGTGGAACTCGAGCTCGCGGAGGATGTCTGCCACCTTTTGCAAATCGCAATCATTAACGTCAGCCTCGTCCCACGCCAGCTCGACCGGTGCATCCGTCCAGATACGGGCGACTTCCTTGCTCAGATAGGCTGATTCCCGCCCTCTCTCGAGTTTGGCGGCAACGGTTGGCTTGATATCTGCCAGATGCTCATAAATACCGTCGAGCGTACCGTATTCTTGCAGCAGCTGGACGCCGGTCTTCTCGCCGATACCGGGCACCCCCGGGATATTATCGCTCGAATCGCCTTTCAACGCTTTCAGGTCAAGAAACTGTTCGACGCGTAGTTTGTATTTTTCCTCGAATGACTCGACGCTGACCTGTTCGATGTTTGACAGGCCATTCTTCAACGCGTAGACGTGCGTCAGTGGCCCCACGACCTGTAGCATGTCGAGGTCACTGGTGAGCAGACAGGTTTCAATCCCCTTTTGCTCAGCCTGTAGCGCGAAGGCTCCCATGATGTCATCAGCTTCGTAATCATCCAGTTCATACATCGGCCAACCGAACGCCTCGAGCAAACGATGTAACATCGGTATCTGCTCGTAGAAATCCGGCGGCGCCGGTTTTCGGCCGGCCTTGTATTCAGGATAGAGCTCACGACGTTTGCGGATGTTGGTCTTAGGCTTATCCCAGGCGACAACCACATAATCTGGCTCCAGCTTCTTAATTAGCTCGATTGCGAGTGACGCAAAACCGAACACCCCACC
>CAZFMZ010000004.1:0-47159 GCA_964520495.1 uncultured Candidatus Saccharibacteria bacterium | reverse complement strand
CCGAACACCCCACCGGTCGGCGTGCCGTCCTTGGTACTCAACCCGGGCATCGCATAGTAGCCGCGATAAAACACCGATTTGCCGTCAATCACCGCCAAACGTTTTGTCATGCTACCAGTATACCCCTTATTTATAGAGTTCTTCGAGTGCGAGGGCCATGAGTGATTCTACCCGTGTGATTGCCTCGGCAAGATTATCCTGGTTTCGTTTCGTCGCGGGATATTCCTCCAGCGCAATAGAGGTAATATCAATGCCAGCGTTGTAGCGCTCTAGAAACGTAAGGCCTTTCGCGATAGACGGTGTCGTGTCATTTATCTTCGTCCGTTTCGCGATATCGACCTTCAGTTTGCCGCCGGCCTGAGAATACGCCGCTTGCAGCACATCCGGGTTCGTGCCGGCTGGCGGTGCTATCCTGCCAAGATAGAGGCGCAACAGACCGCCATAACTACGTGGGATACGCTCAGAATCGATAGCTGCCAGAATGCTTTCATCCAGGTCCTGCTGCGGTATGTCCGAGTCTTCAAGCTCACCCGGCGCCGTCTGGCCAGCCCGCTCCACCGTCCGTAATAGCCGAGGATAGGCGATGAGGTTCGTCTCGGCGAGCGCATCAAGATCACCATGGCCAGTACTCCAGCCCAGTTCGGCGATAACCTGACGCAAGCCTTCCTCATCCGCACCATCAACATATGCCTGCAGATACGCCACCCGACCTATATTACGAGTCAGTTGCGAGTTCCGCGGCCCGTAGTGTGCTTCCGATACACTGACGAAATGATCGAGCGCCTGTCTGATTCGTTCGCCTGCCGGTACCTCGTCATCCCCGCTTTCAGCCTCAGCATATACCCCCTCTTCTTGAAGAAGGTGATACAAGTGGACTGTCCGCTCCTGGCTTAGCTGTGCATTCTTTCTCATCGTCTTATCATTGTGCCCTGAACTTCTTCGCACGACAAGCATGAGGATGGTTTGCTATACTGGAGCCTAATGACCCAACACTCCAATGTCAAAATCGTCGCGTTTGTCGGCCTGGCCGGTAGCGGCAAAAGCGTGGCTGTCGAATATCTCACCACCCGAGGAATTCCAAAAATTTACTTCGGTGGCATCATCTACAAAGCCATGGAAGAAGCCAGCATCGAAGTGACTTGGGAAAGCCAGCAGGTGTTCCGTGAAGAGATTCGGGAGCGTGAGGGTAAAGACTTCGTCGTGAAGCGTGTTATCAAAGAGGCCCGCGACCTGATTGATGCCGGCCAACGCCGTATCGTCCTTGATGGCCTGTACACCTGGAGCGAGTACAAGCTATTAAAGCATGAGTTCCCTGGCGAAATGACCGTCATAGCCGTCGTGACACCGAAACACCTTCGTAAACAACGCCTCGCGAAACGTACTGAGCGGCCGATGAGCGGCCAGCAGGTCGACGAACGAGACTGGTCAGAAATCGAAAACCTCGAAAAAGGCGGCCCGATTGCTATCGCTGATTATTTTGTTCATAACGATCGTGACGTTGCCTGGCTACATAGCCAGCTCGATGATGTCCTGCATCAATGTAGTTTCGACGCCGCGTAGGATCATCAGATAGTTTCTGAACGGTCTAGCTAGTTAAGCCAGGCGCGCCAGGCGCTGCCATAGCCCGGAGCTCCCCCGCCTGTCGGAAGGGACGAGCCTGGCAGACTGTTGCTACACATCGTTGAATACGCCGTGGAATCGGTCCACACGCCGGCTCCTGTGTATTCTTGGACTGAACCACTCACGCTACTGATATAGAATCGGTTACCGGATTTACTAATTGCTGCTATCGAGAACTCGGCTCCTCCGCTAGTCACACAGGGCACCACGTTATAGATGGTATTCGGGCTCACAAGATAGGCCGACTTAGACACTGACGCGCCGACAGCTGGTAGATCCGCCGAAGTCAGAGGATAAGTACCCGTGTCTACTTGATAGATACGAAACTTCTTTGCCATGTTCGCGAGATCCGACTTCACCGTCGTATCATAGGCCCTGTTCTGAATACCGTTATATGCCACGATGGTAATCGCTGCCAAGATGGCGATTACCACGATGACGATAAGGAGTTCAACGATAGTGAAACCACTTGGTAATCGACTGACTTTCATCCGTTCCATGGTGCGTTCCATGTGCTTGTTCCCCCAGAATAAAATTGACGCACATACGTGCCTGTTTCACCCCAAGTCCGACCAATAAGCGTGCAGGTATAGTTTCCAGCCATGCTGCTTTCTTCTTGGATTCCACCATTCGAAGTTACTGAGAAGTATTTTCCCGATTTAGACGCTGCCCCGAAGGCGAATACGTCGTTATCTGTATCGACACATAGATATGCGTTGTTCCTATCAGCGTATGCGTTTTTCGTCAGCTTGACATCAGTGGGAAGTTCCGCGTAAACACTCGGGAAGCGGCCGTTATCAACCTTGACGATACGCAGTTTTTTCTGAATTGCATTTAAGTCTGCCTTAATTGCAGCATCACTCGCCCTGCCCTGCACACCGTTGTACGCCACGATAGAAATCGCGGCCAGTATGGCAATCACGATGATGACGATGAGGAGCTCGACGATGGTAAACGCGGATTGTCTGTTTCGGTTCATAAGAAGTGATGCCCTTCAACTTCTTCAACGTTACTGTTGTTTCGAGTATAGCACGCCTATTTTAGGTACTCGTGCAGCTTCTTGGCATCCTTGTGCTTACGCAGCTTGGCTAGCGCCTTAGCTTCGATTTGACGGATACGTTCGCGGGTGACGGCGAATTCTTGGCCGACTTCTTCAAGCGTGTGACTCTTGCCATTATCAAGGCCAAAACGCATACGAATAATTTTTTGCTCACGGTCAGATAGCGTTCCAAGTACCGATTGCACCTGTTCTTTCAGGAGCTGGGTGGTGGCTGATTCTTCCGGTGTGGCAGAGTCTTCATCTTCGATGAAATCCTGCAACACCGAGTCTTCGTCTTCACCGTCACGGCCGACGCCGGCGTCGAGGCTCTGGATGTCCTGCTTAATCTTGATGACATACTCTACCTTCTCCGGCTCCATCTCGAGTTCCTTCGCCAACTCCTCAATGGTTGGTTCACGGTTGAGCTCCTGGGTCATACGGCGCTGGGTGCGAAGCAGTTTGTTGATAGTCTCTACCATGTGGACCGGTATACGGATGACGCGGGCCTGATCAGCGATGGCACGGGTAATCGCCTGGCGAATCCACCAGGTAGCATAAGTTGAGAACTTGAATCCCTTGTCCGGATCGAACTTCTCTACCGCACGGAGTAGACCGGTGTTACCTTCCTGAATCAGGTCGAGAAAATCGAGACCACGGCCAGAGTAACGCTTGGCGATTGAAACGACCAGACGCATGTTGGCTTCGGCCATCTTGTCCTTGGCTTTCTTGTCACCAGCAACGACCTTCTGTGCCAAGGCAAGCTCTTCTTCAGCGTTCAGCAGAGGAATCTTACCGATTTCGCGGAGGTAGAGCCGTACCGAGTCATCAGATACGTCATCGAAATACTGGTTTGAGTTCAACGTATCTTCGTCATCTTCTACTTCGTCTTCAAGTTCGGCGACATCAGGTTCGCCCACGCCTTCCAGCGTGTCGACTTCCTCGTCCTCGATCAATGGTTTCTTCGTGGTATCGTCGTCCGTGTTGCCCATTAGGCAGTCTCCTTAATCAGTTCGTATAAGCGCGTACGCAGCTCGTTGGCGGCCTTATCGTCGCCTTCGGCTTCCGCATCACGCAGCTTCAATATCAGTTCGTCCTTGGTTTGTTTCTTGTGTTCGACTTCGGTATGGCGGAGCAGTTTGGCTACTTCGAGCGAACTATCCTGTTCGCTCCAGCCATCGTATCTGGTCTCGGCCTTCAATTGTACTATTTTGACATAGGTTTCGATTGATTGCAATGCGGGTGGTATCTCACCCACCGATCCGTCGTGCGTCTTCAACCACTTTGCAAGCATCTGGCGGTGCTCCCCGTGAAATACGGTCGGATCAAACGCTCCTAGGTGATGTCGGGTCGCCGGATAGCTGAGAAGCACCGCCAGCAGATTATCCTGATAGGCGTGCGCCTTGTCGACTACCATATCGCCTTGCCCGTCGCTCAGACGGACGGCCTTTTGCGGCGCGGCGCTCGTGGTCGGACCCGCCGTCAGCTTGGTACGTACCGCGTCAAGTGAGGTGTCGGTCATGTCGGCGATCAGTTTCAGGTAGTGCTCTTGCTCCACGCTGTCGGACAGGTGCTTCACAACCGCCAGGCTTTCTGTAGTAAAGCGCCGTTTACCCGCCGCCAACCCCATATCTTCACGTGCTGAGTACTGCTTCAGAACCCAGTCCACCACAGGTTCGGCCTGCATCGTGACGCGTCGCCATGCCTCTTTGTCCTGCTGAATCAGCTCATCCGGGTCCTTGGCGCTGTCTGGCAGGGTGATGATGGAAAGCTCGACGCCGACCTTGCCGGCGATAGGAATGGCCCGTTCGGTGGCCGCTAGCCCTGCTTTGTCACCGTCGAACGACAGTTTGACGTTATGACTCAGGCGCGCGAGGGATTTCAGGTGCCATTCGGTGAGGGCGGTGCCAGCCGAGGCGACCACGTTCTTCACGCCGGCCTGATGCGAACTCACGACATCCAGGTTACCTTCAACGATGACCGAGAAGTCACTCCTGCGAATAGCATCCTTGGCCTGCGAGAGTCCGAACACGTGGCGTGACTTGTCATAAATCAGCGTCTGGGGCGTGTTCAGGTATTTCGGCGCCTTCGGGTCGTCGAGCAGAATACGACCGGTGAAGCCGATTACTTGGCCGCTTGGATCCATCAACGGCACCGTCATCCGGCCGCGGAAGATGTCGCCACCGAACCGGTTGGTCAAGCCGGCCTCGCTCAACTCTTTCTTACTGAAGCCCTTCTTCGTCAGGAAGCTCACCACGGCTTCACCGTCGTTGGGCGCGTACCCGAGACGGAACTCCTGTACGATTTCCTTCGACAGGCCTCGTTTCTTCAAGACGTATTCCAGCGCATGCTGATTTTTTAGCAAGCTTTGTTGGAAGTAGCGTGCCGCCAGCTCGTTAGCCTCGATCAGGCGACGTTTCTTGCGCGCAATTTCACCAGACTGCTTGGAGTCATATAAGCTCAGATCGACACCGGCTTTGCGCGCCAAAAGCTCGAGCGCGGCACGGAAGTCCAGCCCTTCGACCTCCATGATGAAGCTAAAGACGTCACCTCCCTTGCCACTGGAGAAGTCGTGCCAGATGTGTTTTTCCGGACTGACCGTGAAGCTCGGTGTCTTCTCCTGCGTGAATGGGCTGAGGCCCTTGAAGTTACGCCCGGCACGTTTGAGCTGGACGTATTCACCGATAACGTCCTCGATGTTGAGCCTCGCCCGTACCTCTTCCTTGGCGTCCTGCATACCCGTAGTATAGCACCTTTACCTCTGTAAAAGATTATGCTTAACTGAGGGTGATGCAACCAGACGATCACCAGTACCCGACTAACTATCTCGACACTATCGCCGCCCAACCACAGGTGAAGACCGTGAACCCGGTTGTATTGTGGGCGATGATTGGCGGTGTACTCGTACTCGCCGTGGCGGTGCTATTCGCGGTACTCGGCGCCGGCGCCAGTCCGACCGACAAACTGACTCGGTTCGGTGCCCGCCTCAGTGATCTGCAGACCGTCAGTAGCGAATCGCAGGAAAAGATTAAAAGTGATGAGCTGCGCACTCTCAACAGCAACCTGACCTTGATACTGACGAATGCCAACCGTGATTTGAAGCAACCGTTTGCCAGTCTCGGCATTAAGCTGGAAGACAAGAAACAGCGCTCGGTGACGACAGTAGCGGCGGAAACGAAACAGCTGAACGACCGCCTGGAAGACGCCCGCCTAAACGCCATCTTCGACCGCACCTACGCGCGTGAGATGAGCTTTTATATCAAACAGCTGCGCACTGAGATGCGTGAACTGCACGCCGGCACCAAAGACAAGGAGCTTAAAGAGGTTCTTGAAACGACCGATAGCAACCTGTCGCCCCTCCTCACTGGCTTCTCAGACTTCAACGAGAACTAGACACCCGTGACCAGATCATAACTCAAACGGGCCAGGTCTTTTACCTCCTGGTCTGTTAGCTGTCCGGTACAGATTACCGTGTTCCAGTGTTTCTTGTTCAGGTGATAGCCTGGCTGGACGCTCTCGTACTTCTCACGCAGCGCTTCGGCCAATTGGGGGTCACACTTCAAGCTGACACGGAGGGGATCGGAACCGTCCTGGATGAGCGCAAACATTTTCCCGTCATCCTTTTCCTTATCCCCCACTTTGTAGACACTGGTACCTTCACCGAACGGGTACTCAAGCCAAGTATCGTCGAACCCGAGCAAGTAGTGTTCCATCTCCTTATGCGTCATCATACCCGTACCTTACCAAGGTAATACTGCAGCTCCTCGATACTGCCTCGGATATCTTCCAAAGCCCGATGAGCCTCCGGTTTGGCGAACTTCTTCTTATATTTACCTTCGAATACGACCTTCCAGGCACTGACGTCGAGCATCCGATAGTGCAAGCGCTGACTGAGGCGAGGCCATTCGTTATCGATGAACTTCCGGTCTTGGTGAATCGAGTTACCAGCTAGCAGCACTCTTTCATCGGCTGTGAAGTGTTCGTCAATGAACGCAAGCAGTTCATTTTCGACCGTCCGGCCGTTCTTGCCGTCAGCATTTTGATTTACCAGCGCTTCGCGTACTGTGGGAAACTTCGTCCAGAACTCACCGACCATACGTGTCTTCATCAGGTTCGGACCGACCTTCTTGACGGCCGTATAGCTCGCCAGCTCGTTGAAGTTCCAATCGGTCACCACGGCGGCAACTTCCAGTATGCGGTCCTCGACCGGGTCGAGGCCGGTCATCTCTAGGTCCATCCATAATAGTTTGGCGTGTTTCGTCATATGTTACCAATTATACCGAACCGTCAAGCTGGGCGGCGTATTCCATGATCGCGGCGGCCGGATGCCGCTTCGTGTCATGTCCAATCTTATAGCTGATGTAGACCTCGCGGCCGTCGGGTAAACGCAGGCCTTCTGGTGAGAGCAGGTCGCTGTCTTTGAGGTTGAATCCGTTGATAATCGGCTTGCCGTGCGAATAGTACAGCTGATACTCTATGCCGTCTGCTAACCGGATATACTCTGGTGAACGTTCATATAGTTCCTGTTCGTCCGACTCCGATATCCAAGTGCGTAGCGAGATATTATCGTACACCATTCGTGAACGTAGCCGGTTGTCGAGCAGATAGATGTTATCGACGTCGTTATCGATGGCTTCAGCGATCGCATCCATCAGCCATTCGTCGGTCAGAATACCATTCGGGAAATATCGGTCCATCTCAGCCTCCGGTGTCACGCGGACCAGCCGCTCCAACGTACGCTTGATGTCGGTCAGCTCTTCGAGCGTCTGCGTCGGCTTCGCGAAGGCTGCCTCACGCAACAACCGCTTCGTTTCATCAGTATGCGTCAGCTGGGATAAGGAAGGCACCTCGGCCAGCTTGCGCGTACCGAAATAAAGGTCGTCGGTTCGTTTCAGTTGACCACCCTGGACGCTGGCCGACGTGACCGGTTTTCGCTCCGTCAGATGCATGACGTGGCGGGTCAGTTTCTGCAATGATGTCGGGAAGACATTTTCAATTACGTTGTGTTCGACTAGCTCCGATTTTTCTCGTTTTTCAAAACGGCGGGGCATGCCGATCACTAGCTCATCCCGGCCTTTATAGGTACCCCGGGTTGAAAGCTTCCGGTGAACCGCTTCATGCCGATCATGTAAACTAGCGTACTCGACCGCCTTCCCTTCGCCGGCAACCTTCTCATGCGCGAAATCGAACAGACCGGACAGCAACAGGTCGTGGAGCTGCTCGATTTGAGCAGCCGTGGGTGGCGTGGTATCCAACTCGCCAGATTTCAGACCAAGCGTGCGCAAAATCTTATCAAACGTCTTATGCGCCCGGTAGGTATTCTTCAGGTCGTAGTTCCGCTCCTCGAGCTCGGCTTCATTGACGTCACCATGCGCATAGAACTGCCGGGTTGCATAGAACATATCAAGTTGCGCCATGTAATCGTCGGTCGTTTCCGGCCGAATGTCATCGCGCCATTTCATGCCGATGCCCTTTTCGAAGTAGGGCAACCCGCCAGATTCAACAGCGCTGACGATGGCTACCAGGTGCTGCATAAGATTCGCGTCACTTCCCTTCATAACGCCTTCAGTGACGACACGGCTTAGCTCGGGTCGAAGCGGAAAACGGTTCATCGTCTTGCCGATGTCGGTAATATTGTTCAGCTCATCGAGTGCACCGAGCCGGTACAGCACTTCATAAGCTTCCAGGATGGTCCGCTGGTTAACCTTGTGAATCAGGTATTTGTTCAGCTGGTAGAAGTCAACGTCGAACGAGGCTGCAAGCAGCACATTTCGTGAGATGTTGGTGTGGTAAATCTGAGCTGGTGCTTGCTTGGCGCGTTCTTCGAATGGTACGAATTCGAACAACGGATCAGATGGTGCCACCCGTACGACCATGCCTCCGGCTACGTCACGTCCGGCCCGGCCCCCTTGTTGAATCAGCTCATCCTGGGCGCAGTACTCTTTGAATAGTCCCGGTGTGGCGTCAGCATCAAGATGCGGCCGTCGGGTCGTACCATCAGTAATGACCAATGTCAGGCCAGGGACGGTAATGCCTGATTGTCCGGCGGAGGTTGACACAATGATTTGCCGCTCACCTTCAGCCAGCTGCATGTGGGTGGCCTGTTTGATGTCTCGGCGAGAGAGCTTTGCATGCAAGCGGCTCGTCTTGGTCTTCGGCAGATGGAGCTTCCGAATATCCTTGATGGTGTCCCGGATCTCCGCCTTGCCGGCCGTAAATATCATGGCCTTGTCGTGTCCATCACCATACTTCACCAATGCTTCGTCAGCCGTCATCTCCGGTTCATCGATAATCTGCAGTTCGTGTGGTCGCCCTTCGACCATCACTCGCGGCACCGGTCGGCCGTTGATATCACTATATGCCTGGTGAATCGACTCAGCATCAAGCGTGGCACTCGCCAGCACCATGCGCCACTTCGGGTTGTCCCGCAGCCGCTTCACGGAGGCGGCGACAGCCATTTCGGTCTCGAAATCTTTCTCATGGATCTCATCACCGACAATCAGCACCGGCTCATCGTCAAATTCTTGCAACTCATCCATCACCCGCATATAGGTTGCCGGCGTCATAATCTCAATCGTCTTGTCGCGTCCGGTTGAGCGCTCGGAGTGACGCACACCGACTAGCTCCTCGCCCTCACCTTGTCCCAATTGATCGTTCAGTTCACGTTGAATCTGATCAGCCAGGTTGTCGGCCAGCAGTACGCGAGGCTCAAGGTAGACAATCTTGTGATAGCCCATCTCAAGACCATATTGGGCGATCTGGGTGCTCTTGCCACTGCCGGTCGCGCCCTCGACCATGGAAATCTGATGGTCGCGGATTGCCTTTTGGATATCAGGCTTCTTTTGATAGACGGGCAACTCGCGGTTACCAAGGTTCTCGTATGGCTTACGTTCAGGGGCTGGCAGGCCGGCTCGTTTGGCTAGCGCTCGTTTCAGAACCCGATCTCGCTCATGAAATCTGTCGTGCTCTGGTAACCCTGGAAATACACCGTGCTGTTCGGCACGCAGCTTTCGCCCCATATCAGCCTTTCACCCCACCGCTTCTTAGCGTTTCTAGCCTAATAATACCACCGGCACGGCGCATGCTCGTGCGGACGTCTTATTTCACAACGCTTTGTCAGGTTTGAAGCTGAGGCTGACCGAATTGATGCAATACCGCTGATCGGTAGGCACTCCTAACCCTTCGCCTTCGAACACATGTCCCAGGTGACCGCCGCAGGTAGCGCATGTCACCTCCACGCGGCTCATACCGAGTGAATCGTCGGCCGTCATAACGACCGCACCTGGTTGGGCCTCATAAAAACTTGGCCAGCCGCAATGGGCGTCGAACTTGGTCTGGCTATCGAACAATTCGCTGCCGCAGGCCGCGCAGGAATACGTTCCCGGGTCGAATACGCTGTCGTACTCGCCGCTAAACGGCGCTTCAGTGCCTTTCTCACGCAACACCCGATACTGTTCGGGTGTCAGCTTCTGCCTCCATTCATCATCGCGTTTCATGCCGTTATGCCCCACGGGCGGCTTTCAGGGCCCGGGCATACCATACGATGCTGTTAATCAGCGTTTCGAGCGGTCGCTGGGCCTGCGTATATTCGTCTAGTAGCTCATAGGCATCGTCAAAGACCGGCTTGGTGGCTGGCGAGGCCTTGAGTGTGACGCTCTCCGGAATCGGCACGCCGCCCAACGTGCTGTTGAGTACCAGACGAAGCTGCTCGTTCGCCCGTGCCCCACCTACGCCACCGTGCGATACGATGGCTGCGGGCTTGCGCGTCAGCTGGAAATCAAGGAAATCGATGGCGTTCTTCAATGCCGCTGGCAGCCCGTGATTGTACTCCGGTGTCACGAAGATGAAACCATCGGCCGAGCCCATTGCCGCCAGCCACTCTCGTACTTCCGGACCCACCTCTCGGCTTCCTTTGGCATCCTGCGGTGGTAAAGGCTCATCAAAAAACGGCAAATGAAGCTCTTTTAGATCAAGCAAGGTGAAGGTTACGTCCGAAGCGAGCCGTTCGGCCGTCTGTCGTACCCACTCGGCTACCTGTGGCGTGCCCCGGTTCTGCCGGATACTACCACTGATGATCGTGATATTCATGCTGCCTCCTGTCTCTATCGTCTACTTGTTCTAGTATAGCAATCATGTCGCCAGCCGCTCGAGCGCCAATGTGAACGCCGCCGCTTTTAGCATCGAACCGTCCTGCTCGGCCCGCGCCTGACATGCATCCATCGCGGCAATCATGATCCGTTCCAGCTCGTCATTGACGCGCTCTTCCGACCAGTGTTCGCCTGCCAGGTTCTGGCGCCACTCCAAGTAGCTAACGATGACACCGCCGGCATTGGCAACCACGTCGGGGATTACCGTGACGCCACGCGCCTCCAGAGCATCGAGGGCCGGTGTATCGACCGGGCCGTTCGCCAGCTCGAGCACCGTAGTTGCCTGTAGGACCTGGTGGTTCTCGGCCGTCACGGCGTTTTCCATCGCCGCCAACACCATCACCTCGGCCTCAGCAGACAAGACGGCTACTGCCGGCAGCGTATGCGTGACCTGTTTTGCCAGCTCTTCCACTGCCGTGCGCGAGAACGCCATGCCGTGAAAATCGAAGCCTTTGTCACAGATCAGCGTCTGGCGGGAACTGGCCACCGCTACTATCCGCACACCCAGCTCCGCTTGCGCCGCTTGGGCAAAATAAAAGCCGACGTTGCCGAGCCCCTGCACGGCAACGCGAAGCCCCTGCGTGTTGATTCCCTGCCGCTGACAGTACTCACGTAACGCCAGCATGCCCCCACGTCCGGTCGCCGCTGTGCGACCTTCCGATCCGCCATTTGCGAGTGACTTACCGGTAAATGACGCCTTCGAGGTATCGCCGCTCAGACGCTCGTATTCATCCACCATCCAGTCCATCACCTGCGCGTCGGTGTTGACGTCGGGAGCTGGCACGTCAGTCTGTGGGCCAAGGTGCGCATGAAACGCCCGTACGTACCCGCGAGCGACTTCTTCCAGCTGCACTGCGCTATAGTCACGCGGGCGTATCACCACGCCGCCCTTACCTCCCCCTAGTGGGATATCGACGGCAGCGGCCTTGATGCTCATCAGGGTTGCTAAGGCTTTGACTTCATCGTGATCGACGTCGGGATGGAAGCGGATACCGCCCTTGTATGGTCCACGGTGATTGCTGTGCTGCATGCGAAACGCTTGAAAGTCGCCGAAACTAGTAGTGATCGTCGCGGTGTGCTCGTGATCAAGTCTCAGCAGATTGCTCCTTGTCGTCTCATCCAACCCCAGGCGCTTGGCGGCCCGGGAAATCATATCATGCGCATGCGCCAGCATAGTCCCCCTCCTTCATTTGACAGTCCATTTCTGATACTACGCCCCTCAAACGGCAATGTAAAACCGCCATTTGACGCGAGGGCGGTTTTAGCTTCAGAACAACTGCTTACGATTTTTTCTTATCGATCCGATCGAGCTTGGCGGCGTGAATTACCAGGTAGATTACCAGGGCCGTGGCCATCAGCGTAATGAGCGAGCTCACGACGGCGCCCCACCCAAGTGCCACTTCCGCCTTGCCACCTTCAGCTTCCTGAATGATCCACTTGAGCGTGTTCAATTCGACGCCCTGGGTCAAGAGTGCGACCAACGGTGAAATCAGGTTGTCGACGATGGACTTCACGCTCGCTCCGGCCGCGGCGCCGATTGCCAGACCAACGGCCAAGCCGACGACACCCTGTTCCCGGATGAAGTTGAAGAATCCCGCCGCGTGCCCGCCGCTGAGCGCGTTCGCCCGCGCCTTGGCAGCGTCAGCCCGAGCCTTAGCAGCCTCGACGCGCGCCTTGTTTGCCTCACGCTTAGCACGCTCGACAGCTGAAGAATCCTTGTGTTGTGTGGTTGCCATAATCCTCCTTTAATAAGCCAACGTATTGAAGGAATTGTAGCATTTATGAAATACGAATGTGAGGGTGCCCCGAGGGGCGACCGGGCGATGGATCACATCGCGTATGGTCGCCCCTCGGTGGAGGAACACGTCACTGGCGTCGTGGATGGACGTCGACGTGTCTAGCGCAGCGAGAAGGTAATCGGCTGCTCAGGTGCGGTGCACCCGTTGGGTGCTGGGCGGTGACGCCGAACGACGCCGTCCTTGATGAGACTGCCGAGCGCACGCTTGACCTGGTTGCTGCTGCCGTGCACGCGCGCAGCGCTTCGGAACTCGCCGTGTGTCGTGACGGTAATGGGACCGTCCTCAAGAGCCGTGAAGATCTCGTCCTTGATGAGCGGGTCTGCCATGACTTCCTCCTGGTTGTAGGATGTGCTCGGAAAACGGACTATCCGCCTTCCGTCCTGCTACTCGCTTCTGCCGAAGTAACGAAAGCGCCGAGGGAGTTTCCCTCGGCGGCTTTGGATGTTTCGGTTGAAGCTGAAACTACGCTGCCGAGGGCACCTTAAAGCGGACGATGAGAATGAGTCCGATTTGATTGGTGATATTCCTCATGGCGTTGTTCCTGGTTCCGGATTATACTCCCCCACCCCCGAAAGGGCAAGCCGTTACAAATGCTCCGGCGCTTCGATGCCGAGCAGACCGAGACCGTCAGCCAACGTCGTGGCGTATAAGCCGACCAGATACAGCCGCTCCGCTTCCCGGTCATCGCCGATGATGCGCGACTTCTCATAGAAACGGTTGAACTCCTGCGCCAGTTCATATAGATAGCTACATATATGGTGCGGCATCAGTTCACGGGTCGCTTTTTCAACCACCTCGGCATATTCGCCTAGCTTGCGGACCAACTCGCGTTCGCTTGCCTCAAGCTGCTGAAGCTCACTTACCGCTTCCTTGTTGGCTTTGGCAAGAATGCTACGCGCCCGAGCGTGCGCATATTGTAGGTATGGGCCGGAGTTGCCACTCAATGTCACCGTTTCCTCAACGTCGAAGGCGATGTCGCCGCCAAAGCGATACTTGGCGAAGATATATTTAATGGCACCGAGCGTTACCGCCTCGACCATCGCTTCGTCGGCGACCAGCTCCGTCACCTTCTCGCGCACGATGTCGATGACGTCGGCCGCGCGCGAGACGTTGCCAAGTCGTGAACTCATCTTGCTGCCATCGCCGAAACGAACCGTGCCGTTCGTCAGATGCGTCATGGTGCCGGCAAGCGATGGGTCGAACAATTCGGCCGCGGCGAACACCACGCGCATGTAGTCGGTCTGGTCGTTGCCGGTAATGAGTACCCGACTGTCGAACTGGTAGTCGGCCCGCTCCATCCAGATGACGCCGATATCTTTTGTTTCGTATGTCGGTAGGCCTTTGCCAGTGATGAAGACGCGGGTATGCAGATGTTTCGATTCGTCACCTTCAAAGACCACTGCGCCGTCAGATTCTTTCAGGTTACCTTTCGCCAACTGGTCGCGCACGACCTCCAACCCTACCGTGGCAGTCTCGCTCTCTGGGTAGTACCGCATACCATCCACTTTGATCAACTTATAAAAGGCGTCGAAATAGTCGAAGCTCCACTGGCGCGTCGTCCAGTACAACCGTGCCAATGCCGACTCATGGTCGCCCGTCTCATGTAACCCGTAAATGGTCTTGTTGAGTTCATCGATCTCTCCTTTGACGGATGGTTCCTGCTCATAGGCCCCGGCACCGCGCACATAGCATTGGCTGATCCAACGAGCACGAGCGAAGGGTGTCGCCTCCACGTCATCAAGCTTGTCGGGTGCCATGCCACCCAGCATGTCGATCATTCCCCATAAGCACTTCGCCACGTGTAGGCCCACGTCACCGCCGAAGCTCGTGCGATGGACGGTGACTCCGGATCGCTCCACTAACCGTGCCAGAATGTCGCCGGCAATGGTCTGGTACAAATGACCGGTGTGGAGTTCTTTGAAGGCATTGGGACAACTATACTCGATTACCATTTGACCATCCTGGCGCGTCTCGAATGGTTGGCGTAGTACATCAGCCAGGAGCGAACGGTCGTTTAGGCGCAGGTTAATAAAGCCGGGGCCGGCTACTTCGACGGCCGACACGTCGTCAAGCGTTTCCAGTTCCTGCGCCAGTTCATCCGCGATATCACGCGGGTTCTTGCCGACTCTGCCCGCCAGCTGCAATGCCACGTTAGTCGCGTAGTCACCGAACTTTGGTTCAGGCCGACTGAGCACGACCTCAAGGTCGATATCGTATAATTTCTTGACCGCTGCCGCGATAGTCTCATTCATCCCTGTCATTATAACAGGGGTAGAGTAAGCCTCAAAGCGAATCGTTCCAACAGAGGCGGCTTACGATTCGACGTCGTTTTCGATCGACACCGGTACGTTCAGGTAGTCGGTGGTCGATACCGGGCTGAGGCCGCGGATGTTATGGAGCAGCACACGCAATACGCTGACGTCGTCAGAACTGCCGGTGTCTACGATGGAGATGTCTTTTTCTTCTGCCATAGCTTTGTCTTAGCCTTCCCGTTCGTTCTTCATGGTTGGGATAACGTACGTATCGGGAGCTACCAGGGTACCATTTTGTCGGATGGCCTGTGGGCCTACCTGGTCAAAAGAGAGCGGAATCGACCCGTTGTTGAACCGGCCGCCATCGCCGTCATTCAGAGCAGCGCTTCCTAAATCGTGAGCGACGCGTTCGTCGGCCTGCGGTTTCAGATGTTCAGGTAGCTCAATCATCTCGACTGGCTCAGACACAACCTCGTCCACTTGTGGCTTCAGGTGCTCTGGCAGCTCAATCATCCCAGATGGGATGTCGTCAGGTGAGATATGAGGAGGAGTATTTTTGTTTTCTTGTTCCATATTTTTATAGTATCACACTTATGCTTGAGTGTCAATGCGGCGGCGAGCTCCAAAGAGGTCGTGCTACAATGCCTAGTATGCATAAGCGTCACGGTTTCACCATCGTCGAACTTCTCATCGTCATCGTCGTTATCGCGATTCTGGCTGCCATTACCACTGTAAGCTTCAACGGCGTACAAGACCGCGCTAAGTTTACTCAGCAAGCCAGCAATATGGAAAAAGTAGTCCGGGCCCTGCAACTATATAAGGCCGATGGTGGCTCCACCACCGATGGCGTGGCTGGCGCCGCAAGCGGTAACTGGTACGGCGGCGCTGATTCGGTTTATACCGGCACCACGAAATCTATGCGTCAGGCACTGATTGACAGTGGGCACCTGCCGGCAAACTTTAGCACCCCCTTCATGATCGCCCTCTGCACCACCTCATCCGATCCGGTCCGTGTGGTGCTCGGCAGGTTCGACCCGATTCCCTCCTCAACGCCCCAAGAACAAATCCAGCCAACCACATGCACGAACAGTTCATTCACGCTGTATACCGATCCGGCGCAGCAATATAAGATGAATTACGCCAAAGTCGTTTCCTAACGAACAAGCGCTTGAATCAAGCCGGCGAATAACGGATGGGCGTGAAATGGCCGACTCTTGAATTCCGGGTGCGCCTGGGTAGCTACCATGTACGGATGATCCGTCGCTTCGACATACTCCACCAGCTTACCGTCGGGCGAGGTGCCACTAACGAACAGGCCGCCCTTCTTAATTTCCTGAACAAATTGCTGGTTCACCTCGTACCGGTGGCGGTGACGTTCGGTCACCTCAGTCGTAGCGTAGACTTCGGCAGTTTTTGAGCCAGGCTGGAGTACCGCCGGGTAGTCGCCCAGCCGCAAGGTTCCACCGGTTGATTCCTTCCCTTGCTGGCCATCCATGATGTAAACCACGTTGTGCTCGGTGGCAGCATCGAACTCGGTACTGTTGGCTTTCTCCAGGCCAGCCTTGCGGGCGGCGGCTACCACTGCTACCTGCAGGCCAAGGCAGAGGCCAAGATAGGGCTTCTTGGTTTCAAGGGCGTAGCGGGCGGCGGCAATCTTGCCCTCAATGCCACGTTCCCCGAAACCACCTGGCACCAGTAAGGCATCAACTGAGGCAAATTCTGCCTCGCCGCAGGTTTCGGCGTTCAGCCAGGTAATGTCGAGGCCGACGTTCTCTTGCCACGCCGCAGCCTTCAGCGCTTCCAGTACGGAGATGTAGGTGTCTTCGTTGTCCATGTATTTGGCCACCAAGCCCACACTCACCCGTCGCTCGGCGGTGGCGTTCTGACGGGCAATGATGGTATCCCACTTGGAAAGGTCAGCCGGCGCATCGTTCTCGGTGAACTTAGCCAATAACTCGGCCAGCGGTGACGCCGCGATGGTCTGCGGGATGCGAAACACCGTGTCGACGTTGGGCATGTCGACGATGTACTGCTGCGGCACACCGCTTAGCAAGCTGATCTTACGCGCCACGCTCTCCGGTGCCGGCTGTTCGGTGCGCACTACTACCGCGTCGGGAAAGATACCAAAGCCGCGCAGATCCTGCATGGCGTTCTGGGCTGGCTTGGTCTTAAATTCTTTACTGGTGCCAATGAACGGCACGTATACCACGTGCACATACAAACAGTTCTCGCGCCCTACTCGGGCGGCGAACTCGCGAATCGCTTCGACGAAGCTCAGGCCTTCGTAGTCGCCCACCGTACCGCCGATTTCCACGATATGTACGTCGCTACCCTCACCGGCTAGCTCGATGGCATCCTGGATGGCATTAGTCAGGTGCGGTACTAACTGTACGGTCTTACCACCGAATTTGCCGGCACGCTCGTCGGCAATGAGTTGGCTGAGCAGCCGGCCAGAGAGTGTGGCGTTCTTCTGGGTCAGTTCAATGTCTAAGAAACGTTCGTAGTGGCCAAGGTCCAAATCGGTCTCGGCACCATCCTTGGTCACGAAACATTCGCCATGTTCCGCAGGATTCAAAAGACCCGCATCTACATTGAGATACGGGTCACATTTTTGAATGGAAACGTATGCACCCTTAGCCTGCAGGACTGCTCCGATGGATGCAGCGGTGATACCTTTCCCTACCCCCGACAGGACTCCTCCTGTCACAAATATGTATTTCTGTTTCTTCCCATGGCGTTTTGTTTCTTCCATGGGATTTCATTATAGCACTGATTTTTTCTAACACGCTACAGCTAGGGTGTTGTACTATTGTCGCGACACTAACTATACCGCCGTATTACATATTGTTGTAACATACAAATAATGTATAGAAAGGGTCTACATGTTTAGAAAAGTCTTTTGGCTAACAATGGCAGTAATAGTTGGTTTTATTGAAGTTCTATTTATAATAACTCTCTTTTCTAGCGGGAATCTTGCCGGACTTCTATGGATTGGCCTATTTGGACTTATTTTTTGGCTGTGTCTCCGAAGTTCAGGTAAAAGACCAAAAAAACATGAATCCAGCAAGGCCATTAGCCAATATGGCACTACTATTACCGTTCTCGGCTCTTCGCTTGCAGAAGAGCTTGGCAATAACTTGAAATCTAAAGATGAAGATAAAATGGAGTTACAGCTTATGGCATATTCTTTTTGCCTCCTTCTTACCACTCATCATTTTAAGAATGCTCAAGTGTCACCCTCGCGTGCTGGAGAAGTCACCAAAGAACTAATAAAAGTTATATCTTCCCATATCTCTCAAGAAGGGTATGAGGACGAAGCTTTTGAAAATCTTCTTAGCTATTATCAAGAGATTTTATCTAAGTACGGTAATATGTCTATATCCAACCAGAGTGACAAAAAAATGGGCACTCTGTTGTGGGAATATCCGAATGATTTAATCAATGTAGCAAAAGGAAAAAACACAAAAGATATTAGCCTCACACTGCAAGCTACAAGTATGCTTACAAATATGATTAAGGCGCTGGAACCAAAAAAGTTTGTTACTTCATTTAAGTAAACTTAGCTCTAAATGGACTCCGTCCGTTATCTTCCTACTTGATTTATTACACCGTATTTCGGTGCAAACAAGAAAGTCAGCAAGAAGATAGCTCCCAGTACCAACACCATCGCGCCACCGGTAGATACATCGAAGTAGTAGCTGGCATATGCACCAGCAATTGTTGAAGACACGCTGGCGGCGACCGCGATAAGCAGCATATGGTCGAACCTATCGGTTAATAAGTGTGCGATAGCGCCCGGCGTAATGAGCATGGCCACGACTAGCACGATACCAACCGTTTGCACCGATGCCACGACCGTCAGTGCCAGCAAGGTAAGCAGTAAGTAATGATAGAAGTTCACGTTCAGGCGGATAGCGCTGGCGTGAGCTGGATCGAAGCTGTAGAGCAGTAGACTGCGTCGCAGCCCGTAGAGAAGCGCTGAGACAGCTACGGCGATGATGCCGACCTGCCACGCATCGGCGTTGGAAATACCTAACACATAGCCGAACAAGATGTGCATAAGGTCGATGTTACTCGGAATTTTCGAGACCAGCACCAGCCCGAGTGCGAACAGCGTGGTGTAGACGATGCCAATGGCGGCGTCATCTTTCAAGCGTACGCGCTGCTTGATAAAACCAATGCCCAGCACACCACCCAACCCGAATAGAAAAGCGCCGATGCTATAAGGGACACTGAATAGGTACGCCAGTACCACGCCCGGCAGCACCGAATGTGACACGGCCTCTCCCATCATCGACCAGCGCTTCAGCACCAGAAAACATGAAAGCAGTGCGCACACGACACCCACTAGCGAACTGACCACGATGGCCTTGAGCATGAAGTCATATTGCAAGGGAGCGATTATCACATCCATGGCACCCCACCTTTCACCCCGAAGACACTGTCATACGTTTTGGCGATATTCTCCTCGGTGAATACCTGCTTGGTCGGGCCGGCCGCGATAACCTCACCTTTTAGCAAAATGATGTGGTCGCAGTACGAGCCAATGGTCGCCAGGTCATGCGCGGCTATAAGCGTGGTGATGCCCTGTCCTTGCAGCTCCTTGAGCAGATCTACCAACGATGCTTCGGTTTTCGCATCGACACCAGCGAATGGTTCATCGAGCAGCAGGATGGTCGCGCCTTGGGCAAGTGCCCGTGCCACGAACACCCGCTTTCGCTGCCCACCAGACAGCTGCCCCACCTGCCGATCCTGAAAGTCGGTAAGATGGACGCGTGCCAACGCTTGGTCAACCAGTTCGTGATCGGCCGCCTTTGGCCGACGTAAAGGATTCATGAAGCCGTAGCGCCCCATCATTACCACGTCGCGTACCGACACCGGAAAGTTCCAGTCAACACTTTCGGTTTGCGGTACGTAGGCGACAAGGCCACGTTTTTGAGCCGTTTTCACAGTGTGTCCCTCTAGTCGGACCTTGCCACTCACCGTCGGTACAGCATTCATGATGGCTTTGAACAATGTGCTCTTACCTGCCCCGTTCATACCCACCAGTCCGCAAATACTTGCCACCGGCAGCGACACGTTAACGTCGTGCAGCGCGGTTTTGCCCTGATAACGAACGGTTAGGTTTTCGATGTCGATGGCCGAGCGCATAGTGTTAGTTCGCACCAACTCCCTTTAGGAACGTGTCGGCATTGTATTCAAGCAGCTTGAGGTAGCTTGGCGTTGGGCCATCGGTAGCCGATAGCGAGTCGACGTAGAATACGCCGCCGAACGATGCATTGGTTTCTTTGGCCACCTGCTCCTGCGCCTTGGCGCTGACCGTGCTTTCGCAGAAAACCGCCTGGACTTTTTCTGCCTTCACCGTTTCAACCACTTTACGAATCTGCTGCGGCGTCCCCTGGGCATCGGCATTGATGGGCCAAAGGTAAAGTTCTTCCAGTCCGTAATCGTTCGTCAGATAGGTAAAAGCTCCCTCACAGGTAACCAGGTAGCGTTTACTCGCTGGCAAATCTTTCAACCCTTCGCGTAGCTTCATATCGACAGCTTCAATCTGCTGTTTATAGGCCCTGGCATTCTGCTCATATTCGGCGGCGTGTGCGGCGTCAATATCCGACAATGCAGCGGTAATGGCATCGACATATTTCAGCGCGTTCGCCGGTGACATCCAAGCGTGCGGGTTTGGCTTGTCCTTATACGGTCCTTCCGCGATTGGCATTGGTGTAATCTCCGCCGTCAGCGTGACATGCGGAACGTCCGGTACGTTCTGATACAGCTTGTCGGCCCATTGCTCAAGGCCGAAGCCGTTGTCGAGCACCAGATCGGCACCTTGCATGCGCGCCAAGTCACCTGGTGTCGGCTCATAGCCGTGGATCTCGGCGCCAGGCTTGGTGATTGAACGTACGTCGGCATATTCACCCGCCACGTTCTTTGCCATGTCTTGCAAGACCGTAAAGGTCGTAAGTACCTGCGGCTTGTCGGCGTCGGTCTTCGAGTTTCGCAACTCAATCACGCTGACTACGACATACGCAAGCAGTCCCAAAGTAAGTAGGCCGAGCAAAAGTTTCCATGCGTTTGCTTGAATCGTCATACTCATCGCTCCGCCGCCACGCTCGCCTTTTCGCTATAGCGGGTTGATTCGATGGTGAAGATGGTGGCGTAGCTGATGGCCAGCATGGCGATGATGAGACTCGTTTTCGTGACTTCTGTGACGCTCATAATGATGTCCTTTTTGATGATTATTGGGGAGCAAAAGGGTACGGCGTACGTGCCGCACCCTCTTTATATGTGACGTTAAGTGGTTCCTTATTGGTTCAGGATGCTGTCGTTCGGATCGTTTTCGCCGCGGTCGGCACTCGGGCTTTGACCGCCCTTGCTTGTACCACTGCTGCTACCGGCGTTCACTTCGTAACTGGTGTTGGTGCTTTCGAAGAAGTTGACCAGTTCCAAGGTGTCGTTGGCGGCTGCCATCCACTTAGCCGGGTTCGATACCTTGTAGTGTGGCTCGAAGCCCAGCTCCTCGAGGCGGCGGTCGGTCAGGTACTTGACATACTGGTTGACGTAGTCGGCGTTGAGGCCGAGGATACCCTTCGGCAGCAAGTCACGGTTGTACTGCTCTTCCATTTCAACGGCGTCGAGAATCATCTGCTTGATTTCGGCGGCGAACTCTTCGGTCTGCAGGTCTTCGTTCTCTTCCAGGGTTGTCAGGATGAGGTTGATGCCGAACTTAAGGTGTAGGCTCTCGTCGCGGATAATCCAGTCCATCAATGAACCGAAGTTACGCATCAGGTTGCGCTGACGGAATGAAAGCGCCACCATGAAGCCACTGTAGAACCAGATACCTTCCAGGATGATGTTGTAAGCGATCAGGTTTTTGACGAAGTCCTTTTTGCCCTCGGTGGTGGTGATATCAAGCGTGTCTTCCGTCATACGCTTGATGTACTTGGTTTCGAATTCTTCCTTCGCCAGCATTGACGGTACCTCGACGTGGGCGTTGTAGGCCGTGTCGCGGTCGATCGGGAAAGTTTCGAGGACGTATTCGAAGCTCATGCAGTGATTGGCTTCTTCCCACATCTGCTTGGCTAGGTACAGATGGCACTCCGCCGCGTTGACATAGGGGTAGACGCCAAACGCCAGCGCCTTGTTGACCAGCAGTTCGTTCGGGTTGAAGTAACTCATGAGGTAGGTCAGCGCGTGCTTCTCCTCATCGGTCATCTTCTTCCAGTCTGCCAGGTCCTGTCCGAGTTGGATCTCGTTCGGGAACCAGGTGTTGGCGACAGCCTGATCATACAGATCCATCGCCCATTGATAATGTACGGGTTTCAGGAGCAGACCGTCCTGAATACCGGTGCCTAATATTCCAGCCATTGGTACCTCCTTACCTCTCTTGCTCTCTTTATTATAACTCGACGGTATCGCCGAGGGCGACCAGCGCCAACGGTTCGGCCAGGTAGCCGCGTTCAAACAGGTGCGTGTCGACTTCGTGAATGGAAAGCTGTTCGCCCGCCATTATTCGCACCCGTCGCAGATGGTCAGCAGTGCTGGGTCAAGTGGTGCAGCTGACTGGCCACGGCCAGCCGCTTCTTCGTTCGCTTGTGCCTGCGCGTTTGCCATAGCGGCATCGATAGCGGCCAGCTTCTCTTCCAGTGACATTTCTTCGCTGATGATAGTGTTTGCGTTCATTTCGTGATTCCCCTTATACCCTTTTGATTGATCGTTTATCTGTTCGCCTAGCAGCAGCTGCATTGGCAGGTGCATTGTTTATCTGTCATACGCCCCCTCCTACTGTTTGTTTTTTCGCGAATCCGAATCCGGTCTTACGAGCGCCGCCGCTCGACTTGGCTAATTCTTCTGACTTGTTAACCTTGGTAGTTGACTGTTCGGCCTGATGACGTGGCTTGACGTGCAGATAGTAAGTTGTCTTGAGACCGCGCTTCCAGCACTCGGTGTAAATGTCGACGTAGTCATCGATATTACGTGTCTCAAGGTACATGTTACGGCTGATTGCCTGGTCGACCCACTTCTGTGCCCGGGCTGCGACTTCGATGAAGGCGTACGGGCTGAGCTGGAAGCTGGTCTTATACACGTCCTTGATGTGCTGCGGGATGGCGTCGATGGTCTGGATGTCACCCTGCTTGGCAAGCAGCTCGTCTTTGACCTCTTCCCATAGGCCAAGCTTCCTCAGGTCGTTCACCAGGTTGACGTTGACCTCTAGGAACTTACCGTTCAGCGTGCTGCGGCTGAAGATCTGAGCGAACTGCGGGTCGAGGCCTGGCGTCGTGCCAGCAATGTGAGCGATGTTGGCGGTCGGGGCGATGGCCATTAAGGTGGCGTTGCGCATACCCTTTTTCACCTTCGTGCGCAGACCGTCCCAGTCGAGCTTGTGTTTGCGGTCAATCTTCACCTTCACCTTACGGTCGGTTTCCAGCTCGTCGATGGTGTCGATCGGCAGGATGCCCTTGCTCCAGCCGCTGCCCTTGAATGTCGGGTAACTGCCCAGTTTCTGGGCCAGATCGGCTGATTCGTCGATGGCGTGGAAGCTGACGAACTCGACCAGCTGGTCGATAAGGGCGTAGGCCTCCTCACTCTCATAACTGTAGCTGAGTTTTTCGATGACGTCTGTGAACCCCATCACACCTAAGCCCAGTGCCCGGTTCTGCAGGTTGGAGTTCATAGCCTCCGGAATCGGGGTGTTGGTGATGTCACACAGGTTATCGAGCTGGCGAATAGCGCTGCGGGTCGAAGACGCCAAGCGGTCCCAGTCCCACGTCTTGTCGTCTTTCAGGTGGGCAGTCAGATTGATGCTCACCAGGTTACAAACGGCGGTGTTGTCCTTGTCCTGCGGCAGAGTAATCTCGGTACACAGGTTCGACAGGTGAATGGTGCTGGTGTTGTTGTTCAATGCGCGGACGTTGATGGTGTCCTTCCAGGTCAGCCAGGGGTGGCTGGTGGCCTGCAGGACGGTCAGGATCTGACGGAACTGCTGCAGCGCTGGAATCTTGGTGAAATCGCGCATCTTGCCAGCTTCGGCCAGCTTAACGTACTCGTTATAGCGCTTGCTGAATTCAGCCCCGTACAGCTCGGGCAGATCTTCAACCTCGGCTGGATCGAACAGATACCAGTCATCGCCCTTTTGTACTCGCTTCATGAACTCGTCAGAGATGAACACAGCGGTGTTCGCTAAGCGGGTCCGCAGGTACGGGTCGCCCGAGTTCTGCTTGAGGTCGAGGAACTGCGGAAAGTTCAGGTGCCAGTTCTCCATGTAGATGGCGGCGGCGCCGGCCTTCTTACCCTTACGGGAGACGGCGAAGAGCGCGGTGTCGATCATTTTCATGAACGGAATGGGGCCGGTGCTCTCGGTGTTGGTCGTCTTGACCGGACTACCAGCCGCACGCAGTTTGTTCAGAGAGATACCGATACCACCGGTGCCTTTGGCAATCCACATGACATCGCGGATTCCCTTGGCAATCGATTCCATGTCGTCCTGCACTTCCAACAGGAAGCAGTTCGACAGTTGCGGGAACGAACCACCGGCGTTCACACGGGTACTACCGCCCGGCACATAATCAAGGTTCGACATGTGACGGTAGAAGTCAATCGCAGCCTCGGTCGGGTTCTTCTCGTTGAACGAAAGGCCCATGGCGATACGCATGTGCGTGAACTGCGGTACTTCGATCGGTGCACCGCTCTGCTTGCGCAGCGCGTACCGGTTCTTATTCGTAACCACGCCGAGGTACTTCGACAGGTGGTCGCGAGATGGATCAAGCGCGGCTGCCAGTTTTTTCAGATCGAAAAGGCTGGTGTCGCTCATGCGGTTGTCGAGCAGACCTTCCTTGACACCATATTTGATGTATTCAGGGAACTTCTTGACGTGGAGTTTCTTGAGCTCATCGTCGCTACCGTAATCACCCAAGATGTTCTTGTAGATATTCTTCAGCAGCAGACGGGCGGCAATGGTGTCAAAGTCCGGATCGTCCTTGACGTTCTGCAGCGCCGTGTGAATGACGGCCTCATCCAGCTGTTCACTGGTGATGCCATCGAATAATGTCAGTTGTAGCTCTGTCGCCACCTGTACCACCTTGGAGATCTGGTCAGGTAAGCCCTCACTTGCTTTGACCAGGGCCAGGTTGATCTTGTTGGCGTCAAATGGTTCGCGGGTGCCATCTCGCTTTACCACATGAATTCCGTTCATGATTGTCCCCTATTTAGGATTACTGTTTGTTACTACACGGTCCGCACCTCCTCGGACAAACACAAAGACACACTCCTCCCGTCGGGAAGGAACCTAGCGCAGTAGTTGGTGCCTTGCGTTACTGTGTATTTTATTGAACGACTACATATGTAGTGGTCTGCGTCCTAATATAGGCCCCATATATAGTTTTAGCAATACCAATTTCGTAGCAAAAGTGACATCGTAGGTTTTCACGCTTATGCTACCTCAGTGAAAATATACATAGCGTAGCGTTTGTAAATTACAACGCTATATGTAGCGTTGTCACTCAGCCCTGCTGGCAAGCAAAGTACAATCGTTCACCCGGGGCAAAGTTGTCACTATATATATGTGTCGTGTTAAACGGAGTGGTTTCGTAGCCTGCTTGGCTGAGCGGCTGGTCACTATAGATAAGGACGTTGTTGGCGCGGTCGCGCTCACCGCGCGGATCACGACGGTATTGTCCGTAGGTGAGCGCGCCACCGTACGCCCCATGTACGGCAGCAAATACGTCCCGGCACGGGCCTGTCGTACCAGCGATGACGTTAGCCGCTAACAGACCGCCTGGCCGCAACAGACGGGCGACGGCTTGCCCATATTCTTTGGTCATCAACGTGAAGGGTATATCGGCATCACCGTACACGTCGACAAGAATGAGATCATAACGGCGCTCGGTCTCGTTCACGAACGCCCGCGCGTCATCGAATATTAGGTGGACGTTAGCCGGATTACGATAATCGAAATGGTCGACGGAAATTGTTTGAAGTTTCTGATCTACCTCGACGACATCAATCCGGCTCGCAGGCAAACGTTCGGCCAGATACTGCGGAATGGTAAACGCTCCACCGCCGAGCATCAGGATGGTCTTCGGCTGACGCTCAAGTGCCAGGCGAGCCATCTCATTGGTATACCAGAACACCAGCCCCCCTGTCGCGTCTCGGTAAACCGCCGACTGCGTACCTGATGGCCCGGTGACAAGTCCGGTTACCGCCCTCCCCTCATACACCCCGCTGACGACCTCGTAATGGGCACTGGGCGTATCGACCGTAACGACCCCCGGACGGTCCGTCACTGGAGCGAGCAGCAGTAATAGCAATATCGTACTGGTAATCACGCGCGCTCCAAGCTGCTGCCGGCCGGCAAGCAGCCAGCTGGCTATAAGCAACAGTATCCCTACCAGCGCGAATGTTTCACGGGCACCGATGTAGCCAAACAGAATGAATCCCGTCACGAACGTACCCGTGATGCCGCCGATGGCGTTGAATGCATCCAAGGATGCGATAGATCGACCAGTGGCCGTCAGTGAGGCAATTTTTAACTTTGCCAGATACGGACTGGTGGTCCCGATGAAGACGCTTGCCGGCGCGAATAGCGTCAGAGCGGCCATGATGGCCTGCAGCCTGCGGTCGTCGAATGCTTCGACGGCAGTACGCATCACCTCATCATACGCGGTCAAGGAGACCAGGACCAATGCAGCTGCGCCAATCAATAACCAGGCGACGTCTGACACCCTATGGCGGGCATCAGCCAGGCGACCGCCGATGAAAAAGCCCAACGACAGAGCAGCGATGATGACACCGATAACTCCCGTCCACACATAGGTGGAACTACCGATGTAGGGTGCCAGCACCCGAGCGGCCGCCAGTTCATATGCCAATAGGCTGAAGCCCGCGACAAAAGAAACCACCTCAAGGCGACGCCGAGCAACTTCTATGCCTAATTTTTTCAACCTCGCGAGTGCTTGTGACCCGGGAGACATCCCGTTACTTCGCGTGTCCCAGCGCCTGGTTAATACGAGTTGAAGAGTCTGCTTTGTCCGTCCCGCCGACACCTAAGACCATTTCGATGCCATATTCACGACAAACTTCCGTTTCGGGTATGACCTTCTCAGAATCACGATCGCCCCCATTTGCGAAGACTAGTTCGTCGTCTTTGTACTTTGGATTGTTTGCAATTGTTCGCAAGGTATCAATTACAGGTGGCTCTCGGTCAACGGCGATGACAACGTCGTCGACATCCCGCAAGGCGCGAATCAATCGGGCACGGTTATTCTCATCTAGAATAACTTTGTCCTTTTTAATGACCTGCTGGACGTCGTTATTAACAATTACGACAAGGCGGTCTCCCATCCTTGACGCTGCTTCGATCATATCTAAATGACCACCGTGCAGAGGGTTAAAAAAACCACTAACAATCACTGTTTTCATATCACTCCTTTTCGTCTTCGTTCACTTGGGTTGCGACTGCTATTAACCAGCCTTATTATAGCGTACGAGCATTTACCGCTGGTAATCATCAGATAGTCGAATAATGTCAGACTCGTCTGATGGTTGCACCGGATCAGTGTGTTGCCAAATCTCCGCCACTAAGGTGTAGCATTCGTCGTCAAATGCACACAAACGATGACGTTCACCGGTCGCGAATTGCACGACGGTGCCCGCTTCGGCTTCAATCCGCTGGCCCTGGTCATCAGTTGCGCTCTTATAATAGGCCCCCTTCGTCAGAAAACGCCATCGCTCGGCGCGACGATGGTGCAGTTGCCAGCTCAGCCGCTGACCCGGTGAAACCAACAAGAATTTCGGGCTCAGCTCAACATCGCCTTTGCCGAGACGAGCGTCCTTCAGCGACAAACCCGGAAAGAACTCATTGATGAATCGTCCGGCCTGGGCATTGTCCAATCGATAAAAACCACCCCATGGCTTATTCTCATCAGCATCGACAATCTCATAGCCAAGCTCGCCAATCATGTCGCGGAGTCGTTTCAATGCGACGCTTTTCGAAGTCGTTTTGGCAAGCTGAGGGAAAAACGCTACCATGAAATCATCAATGCGCCGATATACGTGGCGTACTTTGATTCCACGCTCCTTGCCTTGCTCGACGTTCATGACATCTCTGCCTTTCAGCAAGTCACGCAGACCACGACGAACATACCACACGGCCGTTCGCAACGGAGTGGTATGACTGATGTCCAACGCTTCGAATTTATCGGCGTGTTTGTCTTGGGGCATTCATTTCTTTCAGGTTACAGATCCTCGTGGCGGAGAGAGAGGGATTCGAACCCTCGAGAAGGTTGCCCCTCTACACGCGTTCCAGGCGTGCCAGTTCAACCACTCCTGCACCTCTCCTTCCCCACTATTCTAGCGTAGAATCCCGGAAATGGCGACGATTTTACCCCTCTAGCTTGACGAAAGCGTGAAAAACTTGCAAGTTGTATAAAAAACGTACGCTTACGGTTGCCTTACCCTTTAAAGCCTCCCTATAATAAGATGAATGTCAAAGCGTGCCAGCACACCGGTAATACAACTGACCGACCTGAAGAAGCGTTTCGGTATCGGTGATGCCGAACATTTCGCGCTCGACGGCGTCGATCTGACTGTCCAAAAAGGCGAGTTCATCGCCATCATGGGCCCCTCGGGGTGTGGTAAGACGACCCTGCTCAATATCATCGGCCTACTTGACCGCGCCACCGATGGCGAGTATTTGCTCGACGGCCGCAGCGTGGAAGATTTGCGTGCAGGCGTTCATGCCCGTATCAGGGCCCAGCAGATCGGTTTTATCTTTCAGAGCTTCAACCTGATCGAGCGGCTGAACGTGCTCGAGAACGTCGCCCTGCCTCTTACCTATAGCGGCATGCATCACACCAAGCGGTTGCAGCGAGCCAGTGATGTGCTGCGAGGCTTCCATCTGCAAGAACGTGAATACTATATGCCATGGCAGCTCTCAGGCGGTCAAACCCAACGTGTTGCCATCGCCCGGGCCCTCGTCAATGACCCGAGCATCATCTTGGCCGATGAACCGACCGGTAATCTCGACTCAAAATCAAGTCACGTCATCATGGAAGAATTATCAGAGATTCATAAGAAGGGTAATACCATCATCATGGTCACCCATAACCCCAACCTGACGACCTACGCCACACGCGTCATCACCATGCTCGACGGCCGGATTGACACCGACACCGGAGAGCCACGCCAAGGACTGACCGATGCCAACGGGAAGCGACCTCTCAGCGGCAACGGCAAGAAGCCGAAAGCCAAGCGCAAACGAAAGGTAAAAAAATAATATGCGACTTCTTCTGGCCGATCATTACCGGACTGCCCGACAATCGTTGAACAGGGCCCGCCTCCGCACGCTTCTTACCGTCACAGGAGTGGCTATCGGCGTGGCTAGCATTACTGCCATCCTTGCCCTATCCGGCGGAGTCGGCAAGGTCGTAAGCAAGCAGGTAGCCGAGCTTGGCGGCCACGTGGCCGTGGTTCGACCAGCAGCCGGTAAGGCGACCCTGGCTGACCTTTCCAACCCGACCCCGATGAATGCCTACTCAACCAGTCCGTTGAGTGAACAGGACGTCGAGACCATCGCTCAACTGCCGGCGACTGAGGCGGTCGCACCGGTCATGACACTCAGCGGCAGCATCCGTACCAAGGATGGACAACCGCCGGAAGAAAGCATTGTCGTCGCCACGACGCCTACCTTGCCTTCTGTCGTCGATCTACCGATTGCCGATGGACAGTTCATCGACAGCGTGACGCGTGATAATACTGCGGTCATCGGTGCCCAGCTGTCGGTCGACCTCTATGGAACCGAGCAATCAATCGGTAAGAACGTGCTCATTCGCGGCCAACCGTTCACCATTATCGGCATCTTGAATCGTCAAGCAAAGCCGGTTAACTTCAACAATATCGACTTCGATCATGCCGCTATCATCAGTTTAAAAAGCGGCAAATTGTTCAACGGTGGCGTAGCCCAGATTCAGCAGATAAACGTCCTGGCCAGCCCTGGCACAAACATGGACGCGTTCGGCCAGGATATCGACCAGGCCCTGCGGCTCAATCATGATAACCAGCCGGATGCCGACGTGTTCGTGGGCAAGGAAATCGCCCAACCAACCAGCGACCTGTTCAAATTCATCAGTCTGGTCATGGCAGTAATCGCCAGCATATCGCTGCTGGTCGGTGGTATCGGCATCATGAACATCATGCTGGTCGGCGTATCGGAACGGACCCGTGAAATTGGCCTCAGGAAAGCGGTCGGCGCCTCCAACATGACCATCGTCAGTCAGTTCATAATTGAATCGCTCATCATTAGCGCGCTGGGTGGCCTGCTCGGCTTCGCAGGTGGTTACTTCGTCGCTTTCGTGGTCAGCTTGTTCATTCCGTACGACCCGACATTCGAATGGTCCATTGCTGGCTGGGCTGCTACGCTCTCGCTTGGTGTCGGTCTTATCTTCGGGCTCTACCCCGCTATCCGGGCCGCCCGTAAGGACCCGATTGAATCCTTACGCCGTTACCACTAAACCTTACCGAGCTCGTCCTTAAGCTTCGTCACCAATGGTACAGGACCTGGGTCGACGTTATTGAGAATACCGACGTAGATACTAGCATAGTCTGCCAATACGTTACCCCATAGCAACTGTTGCAGTACGCTCCCTTCTGGCAGGTCGATGCGTGCCGCTTTCGGTCGCTGACCGCTCAATAGCCGATCGCTGATATCGAAACGCTTCAGGATACGGTCATGCTCGTGTTGCGACACTAGATCGAACACAGCGAATGGCTTGTCGACTGGGTGCGAGCTCCAGCCAATAAATTCGTTATGATTGAACTCCGGCAGTTGGTTGCAGAACGCCACGTTCTTCGCATTCTCGTTCCAGCTGATCTTCCATTTGTAGGCCAGCGCTTTCGTCACCTGACCGCCATAGAATATCGGTGTCTTGCCCACCGCAGTCAACGCCAGTTGCTTGGCGTAGTTCTTGTCAGTCGGGACTTCTTTGTGCCATCCCTGGGACTGGTCGCGTAGCCAGTCGTGCGTACTGGCGATCTCATCAAGGAGAGGTTGAGCCTCAACCACGCCGAAATGACCAAGCAACGTTACTAACGAGCGTAGTTGCACGAACGTCAGCATACGCGGCTGTACCTTCACTGGTGGTAAGACGATATGGCTGATCCCGTGTACTTCGGCCTGCTCTACGAGCTTACCTCCACCGGCAATGACCGCTACCTGCGCACCGCGCTCCCGGGCAGTTCCCAAAGCCTCAAGCACTTCCTCGGTATTCCCAGAGCAACTGCTGACAAACACCAATGACTCCTGTCCGACGTAGCTTGGGAGTTGATAGCTCTTCACAATCTCGAACGGCCGCTTAATCGCATCACCGATCCAACTGAGCGCCAGTTCCGGGGCCAAGGCCGAACCGCCCATCCCAGCGAAGACGATGTTACTCACGGTACGCTGATCATGCGCCGGGTTCCGTACCTCGACATCCATCGTCAACTGCTCATACTGAATCGCGCTGGAATCAAGCGTCTTCTCGCTGTCACGCTGGGTCAGTACATTGATATCATCAAGCATCATAATCCTCCTTCATGCCATCGCCCCGTCTTCTTGCGAGCGTTCCTCTTCTTATGATACAGTATTGGTAAATTAGAAGCATAAACGTTTATAGGGGTGGGCATGGCTAACGACGACGCAAACGAACCGACAACACAGCAACCAATCAGCGACGATCAGGAATTGGCGAAAGTACTGGCGGGCGTGACCCAGCAAGCCGATGAAGCGGTTGACGCCGGCAGCGGGACGACCTTCGGTCCAATCACGACTGAGGCGCCCACTGAAGCCGCCCCTACCGAGAACACCTTGCCGACCCCGGCCACCGAAGAGCCGGTCGTGCCGTCCGTTCCCGCCAGCGAACCAGAGACTGTCGCCCCGGTCGAACCGGTCGCACCAAGCGTGCCTGTTGCGGGAGGTGGTGAGCTCGATAACGTCAAGCAGGAAGCACTCAGCGAGCTGCGACCGCTCGTCGACAAGCTCAACGTTTCTCCCGAGGAAAAATTCGACACTTATCTGCTGCTGCTGCGCTCGACCGACGACCAGGCCTTGATTGCTCCAGCTCATGAAGCCGCCAAGGGAATCAGCGACGAAGCCCGCCGCGCCCAAGCTCTGCTCGATATCATCAAGGAAATCGACTTCTTGTCCGGGGCCTCCCAGCAGCAGCCATAGACTGGCGCCCGCCGAATAAAAAGAACCTCCGGAAACGGAGGTTCTTTTTATTCGTAGCGGTTGCTACATCATGCCCGGCATGCCGCCGCCCATCGGTGGCATCTGACTTTCCTTCTCTGGAATCTCGACGACCAACGCACCCATGGTCGCAGCCGTACTGGCAATTGAAACGGCATTCTGCACGGCTTCCTTGGTAACGCGGGTCGGGTCGATCACGCCGGCCTTCTTGACGTCGACCAATCCCTCACTCGGCTTCATGACGTTGATACCGAAACCACGCTTGCCATCCTCTACCTGCGCCAGGAGCGCCTCGGAGTTGAGACCAGCGTTGGCAGTTATCTGCAGGAATGGCTGCTTCAGGGCGTTTTTTAGAATAGTGCGGCCAGCGGCCACGCTGTCGGCGCCTTCTGCCGTCAAGCTGGTCGACAGATTAACTAACGAAACACCACCACCGGCGACGATTCCCTCGGCCAATGCCGCCTTGGTCGCGGCCACGGCGTCGTCGACGCGGAACTTCTTCTCATCGATTTCGGTCTCGGTTGCGCCGCCCACCTTGATGACAGCAACCTTACCAGAAAGCGCGGCCGCGCGCTTCTCGAACTGTTCCTTGTCATACTCGCTGGCGGCATTCTCGGCCTGAGCCAGAATCTGTTTGATCCGAGCCGCAACAGCATCTGCATGACCGGTGCTTTCAATGATAGTCGTCTCGTCCTTGCCAACGATAACCTTACGAGCACTACCGACGACATCAAGACCGACGTTCTCGAACGTCAGACCCTGGTCTTCAGAGATTACCTGGGCTCCGGTCAGCGTCGCCATGTCGGCCATGATGTCCTTACGACGGTCGCCGAAGCTCGGCGCCTTCACGACCACGGTGTTGAGTACGCCCTTCAGCTTGTTCAGTACCAGGATACTGAGCGCTTCACCGTCAACCTCATCGGCAACCAGTACGATATCCTTCTTGCCAGCCTGGGCCAGCTTTTCAATCAGTGGCAACAGTTCGGCTGCGGTTGAAATCTTCTTGTCGGTAATGACGATAGCCGGCTTCTCAAACACGGCTTCTTGGCGGCCGGCATCGGTCACGAAAAACGGGCTTGCCCAACCGCGGTCCAGGCTGAAGCCTTCGACGACCTCGGCTTCCATCTCAAGTCCTTGACCAGCTTCGACGGTCACGACACCGTCCTTGCCGACCTTTTCAATCACATCGGCGATCAACTTACCGATAGTCTCGTCACCGGCGGAAATCGTCGCCACCTCAGCCACACGATCGGTCTTACCTTCGATGCTTTCGCTCAGTCCATCGAGCGCGGCTACCACTTCCCGGCCAGCGTCCTCGATTCCCTTTTTCAGCTCCATCGGGTTGTGCCCAGCGGCGATCAGACGGTTGGCTTCTTTCAGGATGTTGTATGTCAGCACGGTCACGGTGGTAGTACCATCACCGGCGACCTTGTTCAGCTTACTAGCGGCTTGCTTGATGAGCTCGGCACCTACCTTGTAGCCGAGGGTCTGGTCGTCATCTTCCGGCAGTTCGACGCTCTCAGCCACGGTCACGCCGTCGTGAGTGACGGTCGGACCACCGTAGCCCTTGGCGATCACCACGTTGCGGCCTTTCGGTCCGTAGGTTACCTTGACGGCGTCATACAGGGCTTTCGCCCCTTCCAATACGCGCTCGCGGGCGTCGTCGTCATAGAATACTCGTTTTGCCATTATCGTTCAGTCTCCTTGTCTGCTTCAAAGCTTTCGATCTTCTCCATCGCTTTCATGCGGTGTTCCAGTTCCTGCACTTTCCTGGTCTGCTTGTGGACGATTACTAAGATACGGGTCAGAATGATGACCAGCAGGATACCGACAATGATGAAAGCCATGCTTTGGGCGGTGCCTAAAATCATGCCACCGTCCCCAAGATGTCATCTTCCTTCACAATCAGATACTCGGTGCCGTCGATTTTTAGTTCGGTCGTCGAGTACTCCTTATACAGGATTCGGTCGCCGTTCTTGACCGCCGTGACGTCCTTACTGGTAGCCACTACCTTGGCCAGCACCGGCTTTTCTTTGGCATTCGTCGGCAGATACAGGCCGCTGGAAGTCTTCTCCTGGGCGGCTTCGCGTACGGCGACGACACGGTCGCCGAGCGGGGTGATGGGTGAACTCATTCGCTATCCTCCGTCATGTTCAATGTCTACTACCTCCATTGTAAAGAAGCTAGTTAGCACTCGTCAAGCCTGAGTGCCAAACAGCCTGGTTGACAAAGCTTATGTTTTATAGTAAGGTGGTACAAACACCTGCAAAACACACACCCTATGACCGAATCCTTACTCGCTAACCCCTCTCACTTTACCCGATCGATCGCCGAGACGACCGAATACCGTCACAGCCGCCAGCGTGAACAGGACGAGGCGGGATCGCTGCGCCGGGCAGTCGCGCTTGGCTCCCGTGCGCTGGTCGACAACCACACCACCGAGCATGGCTACGTCTCACCCGAGGGCTGCGTCTACCGCCTGATCGCGACCATCGACGATTTCGTCACCGCCCAGCAGGAACTTGATCGTCTCCAGCAAGACGGTGCTGAACGCCGCCATAAGCTCCCCCACCTGCGCAAGGCTGTTGCCTTTAATCATGCCGCGAAAGAGCTAATCGACAGTCAACCTGATGTCGGCTTTAACGAACTAACCGCGTTCACGACCAAGATGTACCTCGGTATGCATCGGGACGATACCGAGCTTCATGATGATCAGCGCTACCATCAACGCGCCCTCTACGTGCGGGACGCCGTCAAGCAAAGTTTGCACGGCATGCGCAGCGAACTGGCCGTCGAACAGATTATCTGGGCGGCGGGTGATCCTGCGATTGAGTACGAAGAAACGACGGTCGAAGATGAACTGCGAGGCGTCGATCTCTTCGTCAACTACCATGGCCAGCGTGTCGGTATCGATGTGAAGGCCAGCCAGGCCGCCGCGCATATGGCCAAGCTTAAGAGTTCTCACCCCGAGCGTATCATCTGGTCGCAAGTAGACTGGGAAGACTTTGCCGGCGGGTTCCGCATCAGCGACGAGCTGGCCCAACAAAAGGCCCCTGCTCTCTTAGCAGAGCTCCGAACCGCTGCGCAGGCTGCCTAACTATTGCATTTTTATATTGTTTGTGCTATAATATAATTATCGTGTCCTAACATACCATCGAGAGAAGGGAGGGCATGATGACCGCAGGTAGTTACCAGGTCGTCGGAGCTCACGCCGAGCCCAGCGATTTCCGGGATTACCTCATGACGCAGCTGCGCACGCGGGAACCCCTCCACCTGGAGGCCGTTCCCGTTCACGACGAGCTGGCCGTCAAGCGGGGCCGTCAGCCCCGTAGCTTCACTTTCACGGTCCGGGCGTTCTACCTGGACCACGGCGTGGAAACACTCGATGTCGTCAACCACGACACCCACGAGTGGCTCCAGCTGCGAATCGGTGGCGCGAAGATCACCTTCGTCCTGCTGTCCGAGAAGTGATCCGAGCAGTGCACTCGTAAACATGCATGGTGTAATATTCCGGGGTAGTTCCGGGAGGCCTGGTCGAGCCGTCATAGACCACACACCCCGTATCGGGGTTTTTTTATTGCCGCTGCGTCGGCTGAAGTACAATAAGGTACATGACCGCCCGCTTCGCCACGCCTGATGAGATTTCCCATTGGAATGACCTGGTCACCGCCAACCCCGACGGTGGCAACATTTTACAGGGTCGAGAGTTCGTCGAACAGAAAGTGTCCGCCGGCTGGACGCCTCGTTACCTCATGATAGGCGACCGCGCCGTCGCCTGTATCGAGAAGCACGTACTGCCCATGGGTAAGGTATGGTACTGCCCCAAGGGTCCTTCCGTCACATCGGTACGCGACCTGGAACAACTGCTGTCTGAGCTAAGGCCCTTTGCTGCCAGCCATGGGGTTTTCACCGTGAAAATCGAACCTGAGCTCGATCATACTACCGACATGACCGGTCTTGGCCTGATTCCGACGCAGCCGGTACAGTACAACTACTCCACCGTCTACGTCGACCTGTCGCCGCCACTCGATGACATCATGAAGAACCTGCACCAGAAAGGCCGCCACGCCATCCGCCGAGCCGAGCGAGACGGCGTCACCGTCGAGGCCGTTCCTGCAACTGATGAGAACTGTACCGTTATGTACAATCTATTCCGCGAGACCGCCGGTGGTGCTGGCTTCGCCATCCGCCCACCGGAGTATTACCGCTCGTTCTACCGGGCCTACCAACAAGACGGCCGCGGCCAGCTCTTCTTCGCTTTGTATGAGGGTAAGGTGGTGGCGGGGGCCTTCGCCATGATTCAGGGTACCCAGAGTATGTACAAGGACGGCGCCAGCGTCCGGGAACGAACCGCGTACGGCGCCTCGCACCTGTTGCAGTGGCACGTTATCCGGTGGGCTAAACAAAAAGGCTCGATTCGTCACGACCTGGCCGGGGTGCCGCCGATCAGCGACATCAAGAACCCCGACCACCCCTTCGCCGGCCTGGCGCGCTTCAAGACCAGCTTCAACAAACAGGTCACCCAGTACGTCGGCGCGTTCGAGGTGCCTATCAGCCGCTGGAAGACTCAGCTGTGGCGCCGGCTGATCGAGAAGGTAGTCCGCCGCCTGTACTTCAAGCGTCACCATCAATCATATTACTAGCCTGTCACACCGAAAGGTTTCCATGCCGACCCTCAATCATACCGTCATCATGTCGAGCGCGCGTTACCTTGATAACGAGCAGCCGATTAACCCGTATTACACCGCTGACGCGATCGATACGTCCGTCGCGCAGGCGGAACACGACGCCATTCGCACCGCACTTACCGAGGCCGGCGTCCGCGTGTACCAGGTTGACGCGCCCACGACCAGCCAGGACGGCGTCTACACTGCTAACTGGGCGTTAATCCGCGGCGAGACTGCCGTACTGGCCCGACTGCCCCAGGCGCGTCAGAGCGAGGAGGACTGGGCCGAACAGGTACTACGCGAGCGAGGCCTGACGGTGCACCGGGTACCGGATGAATGGCGTTTCAGCGGCCAAGGTGATGCCCTGCCCTGTGGTCGGTACCTTTTCTGCGGCAGTGGCTACCGCAGCGATGAGCGCGCCCAGGCGTTTGCTGCCGATATCCTCGGCTATGAACGCGTTCAGCTTCAGACCATCCCCCAGCTTGATGTCGACGGCCAGCCGGTCATCAATCGCAGCTCCGGTTGGGCCGACAGTTTCTACTACGACATCGACTTGGCGCTTGCGGTCATCCGCCCGGCCACGAGCGACACGAAAGGACTCATCGCCTATTGCCCGGCAGCCTTCACGCCATCCAGCCAGCAGCGGCTTGATGTCTTTGATGGGGTGGACAAGATAGAAGTCAGTGAGCACGAAGCTCAGGTGGCGTTCGCCTGTAACCTGGTATCAACCGGTGAGGTCGTCGTCATGAGCGCTCAGGCACCGGGCTTGAAAGCCGAACTGGAACGGCGCGGCCTCCGCGTGGTGACGCCGGAGATTACCCAGCTTTCAAAAGGTGGTGGCTATATCCGTTGCACTACTCTGTCGCTGAACGACTAGCCAGCGCGGTTCGTACTTCGGCCGCTTCATCCCATGGATGTTCGCCATCGGCACGTTCGATGGTCTTTTCATGCCCCTTGCCGAGCAAGACCAGCGCATCGCCCTTCTCATTTACACGGGTCACCGCGAAGCGAATGGCGTCGGCTCGATCGGTTATCAGGAACATGTCACGATCTTTCGCTTTTCCGCTGCGCGCCGCGCCTTCGGCAATCTGAGCTCTAATCTGGTTGCCATCGATGTCACGGTCATCTTCTTCGGTAATCACAACTTCGTCGGCATACTTGCCGGCGATCTCTCCCTGGATAGCCCGCTTACTTTCGTCGCGGCGCCCGGCTGATCCGAACAGCACTACAAGTTTGCCAGGAGTAGCTCGCCGCAGGTCACCGAGAAGCCGTTCGAATGAATCTGGCGTATGGGCGAAGTCGACCACAACCGAGAACGGCTGGCCTTCATCGATGGTATCCATGCGCCCCTCGACGCCCGCCAGCGCCTTCAGACCGTTGGACATCAGGCCGTAGTTGAGCCCCAGTTCACGGGCCACCGCGATCGCCGCCAGGCTGTTGTAGACGTTGAACTCCCCTGGAATGTTACATGAGAAATCCAGTAATTTGTTGTCGATGACCACTTTGTAGTCACTGCCGTCAGGCCGTAGCCGGATGTCAGAGGCACGCAAGTCGCCGGAGTCGACTCCATAGCTCGTACTACGACGGATGACACGGGCAAACTCGGCGGCATGCTCGTCATCGGCATTGACGACACCGAAACGGTGCCCATGACGATTGGCAATCTTGAACAACTTGACCTTAGCCTTCAGGTACTTGGCGAACGTGCCGTGGTAATCGAGATGTTCGTGGGTGATGTTGGTCATGACGGCGATCTCGTACGGCACGCCCCACACCCGGTGCTGCGCCAACGCATGACTAGTCGTCTCAAGTACGAGCCAGGTGGCACCCTGTCGCTTGAAGTCGCGGATACGGCGCAGGAGTTCCGGACTCGACATGGTCGTCATATGAGCCGCCTGCGGCGTGATGTCGCGACCGACCCCATACGCGACAGTCGACATCAGAGCGACGTCGTAGCCGGCTTCGACCAGGATACGATGGATCATGAAGGTCGTGGTTGTCTTGCCGTTGGTGCCGGTCACGCCGATGACATGCATGCCGCGGGCCGGAAAGCCGTACCGTACGTTCATAAGAATGGCTTCAAGCAAATGGCCATACGGTTCGATCCAGCGGAACAGACTGCGTGGAATGATTACCTTGACGAGTGAACGTAGCCGACTACTCACCCGTTGGCTCCGACATGCGGTGGGCCCTGGTGGTATTGTCTGATTCACGGGCTGCATATTGTTTTCCGACCAACAGTACCAGGTCATCCTTCTTGGCGCCGCGAGCAACCAGCTCGAAGGCGGCCTCTGGCGTTTCGGCGGTGTCAATGCCCGGCGCCTGCTCGAAATTGCCGACCATCACCAACCGGTCACAGTGGCGCTTTAGCGCCAAGCGGTCTTCGGAGTGGACGCTTGCGTCCAGTGCGACAAGCAATCGACGCTTCTTCAGGGTTGCCGCCGACGACAGCACCAATTCAAGCGAGGTATCGTCGCAGGCACCGTCGACCACGACGTCGTAGGGCTGAGAGGTCTCGAGGTAATCATAATTACCGACTACCCGTTCGAGTCGGGCGGCGCCTTCCTCAAGAGTCGACATGTCGATAGCCAGCACGTAGGCGGCGGACACGGCAGCGGCCAGGTTGTACACATTCGCCTTCCCGATAAGATGGGTCGCCAGGTTGAAGGTCGTCTGATGGTCAACGACCAGTTCGACCTCGGTGCCGCGGCGTAATAGTTTGCTCCGTACTACTTGGGCTTCGGCGGTGACGTCGTGACCGAAACTTATCGCCTGGTGCGGCGCCACGCTGAGGCCGCCGAGGTCAAGGCCACTCGGTACCACCGTGTAGTTAACCGGCTGGTTCAGCAACGCGTCTGCCAAAGGTGATGCACCAGTAATGATCGACATCTCAAGAGGCATCGTCGGCAAGACATGGCTTTCGACCAAGGCTTCGGTCAGCTCAAGCACGACGTAATCGGCGTCTTTCTGGCGGGCCAAGGTCAAACTGCGCTGAGTATCGTCAGGGGTGACATCGTAGGTCAGGGGCAACTTCTGGCCGTTCAGAAAACAGCCGTGGTCAGTCAGGGTCATGACCGAACTACCCGATTCACGCAGGAGTTCAGTCAGCAGCAGGGCCGTCGTCGTTTTGCCACTCGGGCCGGCCACCGCGATTACTTTCAGACCGCGCGCCGGATGGCGATGCTTGAACGCCGCCAGCCGAGCCTTGAGCTTGCCTACTACCTCATGTTCCATATCATCTCTTATTTTACACCGCCAACCCTCAGGCGCAACGAACGAATATACAGAAAATTGCTATACTTATCCCAGATGAGAGTACTTGGTATCGAAACCAGCTGCGACGAAACCGCTGCTGCCGTGGTGGAAGACGGCCGCACATTGCTGTCAAACGTGGTTAATTCCCAGATTGATATCCACGCCGAATACGGCGGGGTGGTGCCAGAGGTGGCAGCTCGCAGCCATATCGAGGTCATCAACCCAGTCATCCGGCAGGCACTCGCCGAGGCCGACCTTGGCTGGAATGACATCGACGCCATCGCCGTCACCAACGCGCCCGGCCTCGTCGGCTCACTCCTAGTCGGCACCCTGGCGGCTCGTACCCTCGCTCGAGTTCACGATAAGCCGCTCTACCCGATTCATCATGTCGAGGCCCATGTCTACGCCAACTTTCTGACAGCCCAGGCCGCCTCCCTTTCGCTCGAGTTGCCGCGCTCGCAGCCGCGCTTCCCGATGTTGGCCCTGATCGTCAGCGGTGGCCACAGCCAGCTGGTACTCTTTCGCGACCACGGCGACTATGAACTGCTCGGCGAGACACAGGACGACGCCGTGGGAGAAGCGTTCGATAAGGTGGCGAAGATTATCGGCTTACCCTACCCCGGGGGGCCGTCAATCGCCCGCGCGGCGCTCAGCGGCAACCCATTGGCCTATCAACTGCCTATCGCGAAGCTAGCGAGTCCCTACGATTTCAGCTTCTCCGGCCTTAAAACAGCCGTTCTACGGGCCGTTCAGCGCGAAGTGGGTGTGGATCACACTTTTGCATCAACAGGCCTTCCAGAGCGTTTAAACGACGTCCAGCGCGCAAATTTTGCGGCTAGTTTCCAATATACGGCCGTTCGCACGCTTGTCGCGGCGACACGCCGGGCTACCGACCAGTTCCAGCCTGCTTCGGTCGTCATCGCCGGCGGTGTGGCCGCCAACCAGGAACTCAGGAGCCAGTTGGCCGAGGCGCTCCCTCTGCCAATCGAATATGCCCCGATACAGCTGTGCACCGACAATGCCGCCATGATCGCCACGCTCGGTTATTACCGGTCACAGACACTAGCGCCGACCGATCCGCGCGACGTCACCGTCATCCCTAGCCTGTCGATGAAACACACCGCCTGGAAATAGCTGCCTAGCGGCGCAAACGTTGCAAGAGGCGTTTCGCCCCTGGCAGTAAGATGCTCCAGAACGCATACAGCGGCGAAAGTGGCCGGTCATATGTCCCGCTCATCTGCGTTTCTTCAGGTATAAAACCTTTCTTAAAGGTCGTCACGCCGTCATTGAGGAGGCCGTTCACGTCGTAGCGGCGTACCCCGCGTGCCTTCATGGCACGGATGACGCTCCACTTCAAATGGTAGTTCGCCCGTAGGCGTTGGCCCTCATCATTCATGCCGCCATACAGTTCGAATGCCACTTCAGGCGTCACGATCGGCCATAGAAATGCCACCACCCTTCCCTCGTGCGTCGCCATGTATACCGGTGAGTCATCTTCGAGCGCGGTGAAGATATCGTGATAATACTGCGTCTCGTGCAACGCGAAACCGGCCCGCTCAGCCGTGTGCCGGTAAATCGCCAAACACGCGTCGACCTCCTCAAGGCTGTTAGCTAGCCGCACCTCAAGTCCTTCGCCGGCTGACTTCCGGATATACTGCCGGGTTTTCTTGCTCATCTCGGCCATCAAATCATCATCACTCCGCTCAAGATCCATGACGGCCGTCCGTGCCAGCAGGATACGGTTCGCAGACCGTCGCCAGCCTTTCCATGACAGCGCGCCAACGCTGTCTGGCTCAACCGTCACCGCGACCGGCCGGTAACGCCGCTTCACGTAACGCGACAGCTCGTCGCGGAACGCTTCGCCCTCCCCTTCCGTGACTATCGGACCACGTGGCACGTACACCAACGCCCGTAATGGCCCCGGCAAGCGCTTGATGAGCAGCTGGGCCAACCCGATACTCACCGTGTCTCGTTCGACCACTACCCTATCGACCTGCCACCCGTGTTGCGCTTTTACTTCACCCCAGCCCCAGAGCTGCAGCGGATGACCGCCGCGGCTGCGTACCAACTCGTTCCATTCCCGTGCGTCCTCTACCTGTCGTATCTGTTGCATTCCCCTCATTATACAGCCCCTTATGCTATACTGAGCCGTAGAAATAAGCAGGTGTCGGAAGGAGTTTTCACGTGAAATTATCCAACCGACTTTTCACGTGAAAACATATGAGATTACCCAAGACATACGAACCCAACAACTACGAACCTAACATCTACGCCATGTGGGAGACTGCCGGTGCGTTCCAGCCGACTGGACACGGCGAACCCTACAGCATTGTCATGCCACCGCCGAATGCCAACGGCAACCTGCATGTTGGCCACGCCTTGATGGCCGAGCTTGAAGACATCCTGGCCCGCTTCTACCGCATGAAGGGAAGGGACGTCATCTATATCCCGGGCGCCGACCACGCCGGGTTCGAAACCTGGGTCGTCTACGAACGGGAATTGCAAAAGCAGGGCAAGAGCCGCTTCGACTTTTCACGTGAACAGCTCTACTCCCAGGTCTGGAACTTCGTCGATCAACAACGGGGAAGCATGGAGCTGCAACTGCGCGCGCTCGGTACCAGCGCCGATTGGTCACGACTTGTCTTCACGCTTGATGAGAAGGTCGTGCGCACCGCCTACGCCACCTTCAAAAAACTATGGGATGAAGACCTCATCTACAGAGGCGAGCGTATCGTCAATTACTGTACGACGCACCAGACGAGCTTCGCTGATATCGAGGTCGAGCACCGCACCGAGAAAGGGAAGCTGTACAAGATTGCATACCCGACACTTGATAAGATCGATGAGATTATCGTCGCAACTACCCGGCCGGAAACCATGCTCGGGGACACCGCCGTCGCTGTTCATCCCGAGGATGAGCGCTACAAGCACCTGATCGGGAGCCGTGTCCTGTTGCCACTATCGGACAGGGAAATACCGGTCATCGCCGATGAATACGTCGACCGTGAGTTTGGCACCGGCGCGGTCAAGATTACTCCGGCGCACGACCCGAACGATTTTGAAATCGGTCAGCGTCATTCTCTGGAGCGCCTGCAGGTTATCGATTTCGATGACACCATGATTAATGTTCCGAGTCAGTTCGCCGGTCTCACCTCCGTAGAAGCACGTAAACGCGTACTGGCAGCCCTCCAGGCGGCCGAGCTATTACGCGGCGATAGTGATATTGAACATGCCGTCGGACACTGCTACAAATGCGGTAACGTCATTCAGCCGCTCGTCAAGGACCAGTGGTTCATCCGCATGAAGCCTCTGGCCGAAGCCGCCAAGCAGACGATCGAGGCAGGGGAGATCCGCTTCTACCCCGAAGCGCGCAAGAAGCAGCTGCTCGACTACCTCGAGGGTATCCGCGACTGGAACCTCAGTCGTCAGATTCCCTGGGGCATCCCGATTCCAGCCTTCCAAAACGTCACCGATCCGAGCGACTGGATCTATGATGAACGAGTCGACGAGGAGCATATCACTGTCGATGGACGCACCTACCGACGGGAAGAGGATACCTTCGACACCTGGTTCTCTTCAGGGCAGTGGCCCTTCATTACTACGGACTACCTCGATGGGGGTGAGCTCAGCCGCTTCTACCCGATTTCCGTCATGGAAACCGGCCACGACATCCTCTACCCATGGGTATCACGCATGATTATGCTCGGTATAAAGATGACCGGACAGGTACCGTTCCGCGACGTGTATTTGCATGGGTTGGTACTGGATGAAAAAGGCCAGAAGATGAGCAAGAGCAAGGGAAACGTCGTCAATCCGATGGAAACGCTCAGCCTCTACGGTTCCGACGCCCTCCGCCTCGGTCTCGTCGCCGCCCGCAGTGCCGGCCAGAATCAGGCTTTCTCAACCTCCAAAGTTGTCGCCGGTCGCAACTTCTGTAACAAGCTTTGGAACATCGCCCGCTTCATCGAAGATAAGCTGGGCGAAGGCTACCGACCGGGCTTGCCGCAGCCCCTTAGCCTGGCCGACCACTGGATCGTCCGTGAACTGAACCAGACCGCCGAGCAGGTCGAGAGACTGCTGACGGAATACCGCTTCGCCGAGGCCAGTGAGCTGGTCTATCACACTATCTGGAGTAGCCTGGCCGACTGGTATATCGAGGCCTCCAAGGATCAGGACAACCACGACCTGCTGGCCTGGACACTCGACACCGCGCTGCGCATTGCCCACCCGTTCGCGCCGTTCGTCACCGAGACCATCTGGCAGACGCTCCCGTGGTACGAGCAAGGTAGCATGCTGATAAAGAGTAACTGGCCGCACGCGGCCGAGTACAACGACATCGCCGCAGGCGAATTCGAACGGGTCCAGCAGTTGGTATCAGAAATCCGTTTCGTCACCGCAGAACTACCAGGTAACAAGAAGTATACCGTCAATTATCACAGTGACAGCTTAGTGCAAGATAACGCTGAACTCATCAAACGGTTGGCCCGTTTAGAACAGGTAGAACAGACCGAGCAACCACGCGGACTCCGGCTGGCCAACTCCGGCAGGGAAGCCTGGCTGGTCATTGACGCTGAAACGCTGTACGAACACCAGAGTAATCTGGAGGTTCGTCTTGCCGAAGCCAAGCAGCAACACGACAGATTGGCCGGCCGATTAGGAAACGAGGCATACGTGCAGAAGGCCCCGGTCGACTTGGTCGAAGCATCGCGCAAAGAGTTGGCAGATATCGAAGCCCTGATCGTACGGCTTGAAGCCGAGCTCCAGGTCATCACCGACCGCTAGGCCAGCGGCAGGCAGTAGCCGTCGAACTGGTGGGCGCCTTTGGGCATATTCTTCTGAATCAGGTGTTTCTTCTGGTCGTGGCGGGGCATCAGCCGTGGCTGGGCAGTATGGATGTCTTTCAGACTAACGCGTTCGACATGTGTGTGCGGATCACTGGTCATGGCGCGGGCGCCAGCTTCCTGAACACTCGACGTGATTGACGCCGAGCTTACCAGCGTGCTGGTCAGTTTGTCGATCTTCGTGTCATGCACGGTCACGCCGGTGAGGGCCGCCAGGCTGACGAAGAGGGAAATCGGTGTTGTGAGGGTAATGTTGAACATGTTTGTGTGTGATGGTTTAACATGTTCATATTAGCATAAGTTTTATTTTATGTCAATACGGTGTCATGGCTAAGCATGGTGATAGCCTGAACCGCGCCTGATCTCTTGGGCCCGGTAGAACTGCTCTACCAATAGGAGACGCACCAGCTGATGCGGAAATACCAGCTCTGATAGTGACCAAATGTCATCCGCCCGCTCGGTAAGTGCGCGGTTGACCCCATAGGCGCCACCAATCACCATGACGACGTCGCGTGAGGCGGTAAAAAGGCCATCCAACTGGCGGGTCAGTTGCTCGGATGTCCGCTGCCGTCCCCGTTCATCGAGCAACAGCACGTAGGCGCGCTCATCTAACCGCGTCAGTATGCGCTCAGACTCTTCCTGACGCGCCCTGTCGCCCTCAAGGCTGCTGTGCGGTAAAAGCACCCATTTCACATCAAACGGCTGCTTCAGACGCTTCTCGTAACGTTCGAGGGCAGGCAAGAGCCAGTCCTCGTGCTTCTTGCCAATGGCGATGAGGGTAATCATTCGAAGTAGAGCTGTTTGGCCAACGCTGCCAACGCCTCGTGATCAGGTTCGGCATTGTCCTGATTGGCGCGGTGGAAATCGGCCGTGTCGTTAAAGGGAATCAGGTGCACGTGGGCATGGGGCACATCGACACCGATGATTTTCTCACCGACGTAGGTCGCTTCCATTACCTCGCGCAATCGGCGGGCCACCTTCTGGACGCTCGTCATCAGCGCCCGGTACGACTCGTCGTTGAGATCCCAGACGAATTCTACCTGCTGCTTCGGAATCACCAAGGTGTGGCCGTTGATGACGCCGTAGATATCCAGGAAGGCTAGCGTGTGCTCGTCCTCGTAGACCTTATGGCTTGGAATCTCACCGCTCACGATTTTGGCGAAGATAGATGGTTCGTTCATACCTCCAGTATACAACTTACTGGTGGTCGATGCTCGCCGCACGGCCTAGTTCGCGGGCGGTCACCTCTTGCAATTCCCGCTCTATCTGCTCAAGCAGCTCGTCGCTGTCAGGGCCACCGCCTCCGACACGACGTCGCACGAAGTCTTCGGGGAAGGTTGAGGGTACCTGGTCGCGCTCACGGGCTGCTCTGGAGCGGCGGGTCTTTTCGATACGTTCGAACTGGGGCATTAGTGGCGTTCCTTCGGGAAGTTATCTGATAGCCCTGTTATACGCTGGGGTCCTTCGTACGTCAAGTTGGTAAACGCGTAAGAGAATGTACTGAAAACGACAACGGTCCGTCCCTTACGTTGACGATGCCCGCATGATATTGTGAAGTCATCTGTGGCCATTCGACCAAAAGGAGGTGTACCACAGTGAACCTGCAAGGGAAAGGAACGCAGCTTATCCTCGTGGCAGGTGGTACCCTCGCGGCTACCACGCTCGTCATCGGGGCAGGCTTGCCTGAGATGGTCGCCCGACGCGACTTCAGCTACTTCAACACGATCAAATGGGGCAGCGTGATCGTCGCCATCGGCGGCATCATCTACTTCATCGCGACCAAGAAGCTCCTGCACCTCGAGATCATCGAGGTCGGGGAAGTCGGATTCCGCACTCGATACGGACAACCGGTCTATCACAAGCACGGCCCGCTCGCTGGTCAGCCATTGACGTATCACCCCGGTGATCGCGTCATCGTCATCCCCATCATCGCCGACATTGTCATCGTCAGTACCCGCCTGCGGGTGACGACGGTCAAGGAGATGAAGGGCACGTTCAAGGGCAAGAACATCCAGTTCAGCCTGTCGATCGAGTGGCAACTACTGGCTGACATCGGCAGCCTGTTCAAGGCCGCCTTCAGCCTGCACGATGTCGTCCGCGACAACGAGAAGAGCGAAACGCTCGACAGCCTGGTAGCCAACCGGGTCCTGGTCGTGGTCGACTCACAGCTTGGTGACCTCGAGGCCGACCAGAACGGCCTGCCTGAGCTCACCGGCCTGACGCTGTATCCGCCGCTACTGACGATGCTGGAGAACCACGGCCCGATCGTGAACTCCGTCGAAGCCTTCAGCCGCACCATCGCTCCCGAAGAGAAGCCCAAGGAA
>CAZFMZ010000003.1:0-54424 GCA_964520495.1 uncultured Candidatus Saccharibacteria bacterium | reverse complement strand
GGTCTCAAGTGCCCGCTGCCACGTTTCATCGGAGAACCCGTCTAGCTTCAGCTTGTAGAGTTCGTTGACATACTCCATCAAGCTGGCGATCGCCGTGTTAAAACCTAGTTTGTGATAATCGTCGGTGACTTTCTTAATCGTCTTGTGGCGCAGACGTTCGACCACGTCGTCGTGCGGCGAGCCGGTTCGTTCTGCTTCCAGGAATTCCTGCGTCAGCACCCAGGTACGGTTCAGGAAACGGTACACGCCCGCGACGCCCTTCGAGCTCCAGGCCGAATCAAGTTCAATCGGCCCCATGAACAGGACGTAGGTACGTAGCGTATCAGCGCCATACCCTTGGTCAATCACGTCGAGCGGGTCTACTACGTTACCCTTGCTCTTACTCATCTTGGTGCCGTCTTCGGCATTGACGTAGCCATGGTAGACCAGTTTTCTGACTGGCTCCTTGAAGTTCGTCAGACCCATATCGTGGAAGACATGCGTCCAGAACCGGACGTACAATAGGTGGGCGACCGCGTGGTCACCACCGACGTAATAATCCACCGGGGCCCAGTAGTTAGCCAGTTCAGGATTCCAGGCCTGCTCGGTGTTACGTGGGTCGGCGTAACGTAGCAGGTACCAACTGGAACAGGCGTAGCCATCCATGGTATCGGTTTCGCGCTTGGCCGGACCGCCACATTCCGGGCAAGTAGTGTTCACCCATTCGGTCTGGGCACTTAGTACGGATTGGCCGTCACCCTTTGGGGCGTAGTCCTCGACGTGCGGTAACATCACCGGTAGGTCGGTTTCCGGTACGGCCACGGCGCCATGTTCCTCGCAGTGGATGATCGGAATCGGTGCGCCCCAGTAACGCTGGCGGCTTATTAACCAATCACGCATCTTGTAGGTGGTCTTGCTGACACCGCGACCGACGGTCTCGAGCCAGGCGACGATCTCTTCGCGGGCCTCGTGCGACAACCTACCGTCAAACTCTCCGCTATTTTGTAATCGTCCTTCACCATGGTAGCAATGCTCGGCTGACGCAACTGGCTTCTCAATAACCTCTACGATCGGCAGTCGGAACTTTTCGGCGAACTCGTTGTCACGCTCGTCGTGCGCCGGTACGCCCATGACGGCGCCGGTACCATAGCCATACAGTACGTAATCGGCGACCCAGACCGGCACGGGTTCGCCATTCGCAGGGTTGAGGGCATACGAGCCGGTGAAGACTCCTGTCTTTTCCTTGCCTTCGCTCATACGCTCGATTTCAGATTTCTTGATGGCCTCCGCCACGTACGCTTCGACCGCCTCGCGGGTGTCGTCGGTTGCCAACTGTGCGACCAATGGGTGCTCGGGAGCCAGTACCAGGAATGTCGCGCCAAACAAGGTGTCCGGACGAGTAGAAAACACGGTAATCGTCTCTTCAAGACCCTGTAGGTCGAAGCTGATTTCAGCGCCTTCAGAACGACCGATCCAGTTCGCTTGGGCGGTCTTGATCTTGTCGGGCCAGTCCAAGCTCGGAATTTCATCCAGCAACGCATCGGCATAGTCGGTAATCTTGAAGAACCACTGTTTCATCGATTTTTTCATGACCTCGGAACCACAACGCCAGCATTTGCCGGCCTCGACCTGTTCGTTCGCCAGCACGGTCTTGTCGATCGGGCACCACCACTGCAAACTTTCTTTCTGGTACGCCAGGCCTCGTTCGAAAAACTTAGTGAAAATCCACTGGGTCCAGCGATAATATTCCGGATCGGAAGTATTGAATTCACGGTTCCAGTCGATTGATACGCCCATGCGCGAAAATTGCTGCTTAAAGTTGGCGATGTTGATTTTCGTCACTTCACTGGGCGCTGTGCCGGTCTTGATGGCGTAGTTCTCAGCCGGTAGACCGAAGGTATCCCACCCCATCGGGTTTAGTACGTTGCGGCCGTGGGCGCGATGAAAACGGGCGATGCTATCGACGATGGTGTAGCTGAACGCATGACCGGTGTGCATGCCGGCTCCGCTAGGGTACGGGAACATGCCCGACACGTACATTTTCGGTGTGGAGATGTCGTCAGCGGCTTGGTACGCATTCGTATCTTGCCAATGCTGTTGCCATTTCGGTTCAATTTCAGAGGGGTTATAGCGCCGCATACTGCAGCTAAGTATAGCAAATTACCGTAGGTGTGACACCCGGGACGCGCACAACATATGTCTGCTGTCGACGTTTTCACCCCGCCGTAGTGCCATCACCGACTTCGCACGTGTTAGTTTGAAGATGTTTCTGTAGGCGCTTCCATACCGCCATACAGCTCTTGTTGCACCTCATCGATGAGTTTTTGCAGCTCTTCGATAGTCATGGCTTTGGTCGGTGCGACGACGTTTACACTGTCGACGAAACGTGGCTTGAGGTTGAACTCGCCCTTATTCTCCTCGTCTTCGTACGTCGAGACGACCTGACGTAGTTCATGGGTCCATTGGCTGACATATACGCGCACATTCGACTTCTCGTCGATATCCTCTTTTTCTTCTTTGTAGTCCTCTGGGTTGAGCTTGTATGAATCGTCACACTTCTGCAGTTTCTTCATGAGGGCGGTCTCATTCAGCCCCTTCACGAACGACTTTTGCTTGGCGTTGTCGATGTCGAGGTCGAACCCGAAATTGCCGTCGTTCGACTGTACGTCACCCTTCGATACCACGAATGGGTTTTTCGAGTAGACATCGGCGATTTCCTTGAACTTCGCATCATCGTTCTTGACGCTGCGGAATACCTCACCCACACATTTTTGCGTATCGGCGTATTCCTGGGCCCATTCTTTGATGTCACTCAGCGTAATGTTGACCCATTGCCCATCGATTGCATCGAGTAGTTTCCTGGCGGCTGGTGGAATGGCCTCACCCTCTTCCTGATAGCTCTCTATCGTTTCAGTCAGATTGTCGAGCTTGAAGTAGAACGTGACATCTTCGGTCTGCAGGAATGATGCCTTGAGCGGGTAGGTCTTCTTGTCAATCGTCAGCTTTACATCAACATCCTGGCCGTAACTTGCTCGATTAGCCTGGCCGTCGAAAGTAATATTTAGCTTGTTGTCACCGTCTTTTGATTGGTATACCAAACTACCGTCGTACACGACTGCTTTTGCTTGAATGAGATTCGTCATGGCATCTGCTAAAACCTTTTCGGGCGCCTGATACACCAACGTGTATGCTGCAGCCGATCCACCCACGCCCAGTACCAAGAGTGCCGCGACGATACCGCCAATGATCAATCTTTTTTTGCTTTTTTTCTCAGGCACGGGCTGTGCGAAGGTAGTCTCGGTCATTGCCGGCATCGCACTTGGCTGCGTGGCAGGCTCGGTATCGAAGGCATACGAAGAATCACTTGGTGTCACGCTGCGGTCTGCACCTGGTTCTGGCACCACGGTCGTTTCAGTCGAATCTGAATACTCAGCGGGCCCTTCGCTATCAGAAGGGGTATGCTGAGGAGATGGCGCCCCAAATGGTGCGGACTCAGTGGACGCTGCAGCGGGAGTGCCTGCAGGAGGTTGGTCTGTCGCTTGTGTATCAGGCTCAGACGAAAAGGTAGGTTCAGTATTCTGCTGGTCTGCCACGTCTTCCGTACGCTTGAATGAGTTTATATCGTAAGGGTTATCGCCGTTAGGCTGATCGTCGGGCATGAAACTACTACCTGCTTATGCTTAATTATTACTTAAAGCATAGCACGGCTTAAGAGAAGCTTGAGAAAAAATCCTGTTTCGTCTTTAACCAAGCGGATGACTGTCGCACCAGCAGTTTGTCTTCCGACGTTTCGTGCAGTAATACCTTGAGTGCTTCTTCGGCGTAGATACCACCCTGGGAACCTTTGGCTAAGATGACCGACCCTGGCTCAAGCACGCCGCGCACGAACCCGCCGGCATCGATGGCCGAACGGAATGACTTCACTTGACAACCTCGGGCCTTGGCGGCGGGTGCCAGATATTTTTCAGCCTCTTCACCAATTGTGACCACCCATGCCAACAGGCTCGGGTCGCACAAGTTGCCAAGTTTCTCATGTTCAATTTGTGAGCTGGATCCCAGTTCATTCATACTGCCCAGAATGGCAATACGCTGCGGAGCCTGTAGGCCATACAATGCCTGCAAGGCCGCTTCGGCCGAGGCCGGGCTAGAATTATACGTATCGTCAATGAGCACCGATTCTTCCTGACCGCGCAAGACGTTCATGCGACCATGCACCGGCGTGATGTCTTCGATGGCAGAAGCGATTTCACGTGGCGACATGCCGAGCTTTGAAGCAACTGCCACGGCCGCACAAATCGGCCGCAAGCTGTGTTCGCCAAACACGCGAACGTCGGCCGGATACGTTTCCGCGAAGCCGGAAATCACCAGGTAGGCACTATAGCCGTGGTGAATATCGAAATCTTTCACTTCCACCCGGTATTCGGCTGCGGCCGTCGTACCGTAGGTAGTGACGTTAGAGTTGGTCAGGAAGTCAGCGAAGCGCCCATCGATATCTTCCCGGTTCACCACCGCCATCTCGGAGAAATTGGCTAACCCCAGTTCTTCCTGAGCAACGGTCTCAATATCATGGAAAAATTCCATATGTTCCGGCGTAACGGCGGTGACAACCCCTATGGTGGGACGTAAGTAGGTCCCAAAGTGAGCGATCTCACCCGGCCTGTCGGTACCAAGTTCCTGCACAATGACATCGACGTCAGCGGGTTCTTGAACCCGGCGTCTACAGGCGCGGAATACTCGTAACCATTCGCCTACATTGTGTACGTTTTCCGGGTAATCAATGCCGAGAATACCGAGCGGCGCGCTCATGTGAGTGTTGTGGTTCCCTTCCAGCATACGCACGCGGTACTTGGCTGAAAGCACAGTGGCGATGGCGGTCTTAGTGCTGGTCTTCCCCACGCTACCGGCCACGGCGACCAGCTTGACATCGGGATGCTTCTGGAAGTAGCGCTGAACGTAACTCTCAAGTCGTTTTTGTATGAAATTTTTAAACATAGTCGTACTGTGTATGATACGCGAAATACGCCGAATTATAAACTGCGCCTAGATTTAATGCACCATACCGCTACCAGATAGGTCACGGTAGTTCCATTGGCGTTGCCAGTCCTTCATGTCAGCGATTTCTTTGCTTTGGGTCAACCTAATCTCATCCGATAGGCGTTTTACCTCGTCGTGCTTCGCATTCACATCGGAGTGCTTCGCCATATCAATAGCCGCCTGGTGATGCATTATCATGTAGCTGATGAACGCTTCGTCGTACGCATCGCCTTTCTTGTCTTTCAGCTCATCAGTCATCATGCTCATTGTCATCTCGTTACCGCTGTCGTCCATATGGCTAACCGTTCTGTTGTCGGCTGCAACCGCGGCCAATGACACGATCAAACCGCCGATAAAGAACCCGACAAGTCCGTAGAGTAGAGGTTTCGTTTCCATAATATCTCTCCTTTTTAACCTAGTGATGATCGAGGTGCTGCATCGTCAGCGCGTGCCCTTTGTTTCGCGCTAACAAGTATTTGTTAACCGGCAGGGCCGCGAAAAAGGCTGCCGTCAATGCCAGTGGCATACTGAGCCAGAAGACAGGATTGACTAGGCCAGCTTCCATTGCGCCCGGAATCGCCACCATCACGACGTTGTCCACTAGTTCCATCACGGCGATGGAGAGTGTGTCGGCCGCTAGCACGACAGATAGTGCCGCGCCAAGTGTCATGCCAGCTTTCAGTAGTGGCAGGGTCGAAAGTGCATAGCCGAAGAGGAATGCCAAGCTCACGGCCAAGATGATAGTGACGATAACGCTCAGCCCTAGGAATGTTCCAATTACTAAACCGGTTACCTCGCCTATGGCGCAGCCGGTCAAGCAGTGTAGCGTCGCGCTCACTGCCATCTTGTTGATGTCATGCGATTGATGTGCGTGATGATGTGCGTGCGCCATATGGCTAACTCCCTAGGTTCGTAAAAATGCCGACGGCCAGTTCTGCCCAAACATACAGCAGCCCAGCAAGCAGAAGAAAACTGAAGACCACGCGCCGACTAGTATCTCGTACCTTTGTCAGTATTAGCTCGAATAGCAGGCCCGCCGTAATCAGAAGCAATCCCATGATAATGAAATCGCTGCCACTCCAGTCCACCTCATTACTAAATTGCATCCCGACAAATGGAACCGAGAGAATGAGCACCGTAACGAAAACTACCCGGATGATCCGGATGCGCCACGGAGTGGTTCTAGCTTCTGCTTTATCCATACCTTAATAATAGCAAATTTCAGAAATGAAAATCCCCGGCAAGCCGAGGTGTTTTAATGGTGCAGCATAGTTGACGTATTTCAAACATCTGCTATTGATGCACAAGATGATTATAAGCTAAAACATCTGGCTGAACAATTCCAGCTAGCCGACAACTTGATATAGCTTTACCCGAACTTTCAAATGCACGTTCCAAGTTAGGCAGAAATGCCTATTTTTTATACTTTTTTTGAGGCAGGTATAGGGGTGTAGTTGCCCTTTATTTTACCAATAACAGATACCGCCGTATAAATGCCGAATTTTTGGGGGTCATTTGACCAAGCGTTTTTTGACAGCTTTTATAACCTATTAAGGTATTCGTATATTTTTACCATTGCCAGCGTATCAAGGCAGCAATACTTGAGCAGTGAGGCAAACGTATTCTTAGCTTGCTCATCAGTCATATTGCCAACAGCTGCGTCGTACCAGCGAATTGAGGCTATTGCCCCATTCTGTATATCAAGTTCTTTGTAACTAAACTCAGGTACAAGCACAGGTAGCACGGCTTTTATTGAACTGCTGCCGTTGAACTTGTGATGTACATAATGCTGCTTGCTAAACACTTCCATTAGGTCAAACACCCTGTTATTGACACCCTCAAGAAACTCAGCGTATTCAGGGTATGCTTTTGCCATCTCGCTATTACGACCAGTTTCAAAGACTTTGTACCAAACAATAACACTACCTTTATCGCCTATTTGTTGCCGCATAGTCGCAAGTAGCTCAGGCATTGGTATTTCTTTACCACTTTCACTCAAGTATTCGTAATGCTCAAGTTCGCCATCGGGTTGCCTCAAGACGTGCAGCGAGTATTGAAACGGTATCTGCTGAAACGGCGTACAGCCATCAAACAGTGGCAATGCTGTTGATACGGTTTCGTAATCCAAAAAGTACAAAGGATATTCAAGCTCATTTAGTAACTCATCAATATCTGACTTGCTGACTAGCGGTTGCTGGCTTTTAGCTACTTCTATCTGGTTACGTTGAGGTATGCTTAGCTTTATATCATCTGGTACATCGTGAACATTGTGTATTTCGCCATCAATCAGTAAGGCTAGGTTTTTACCGCCAATTCTTGATATGTTGAATACCGAATACTCTGGTATATCGGGGTTGAGGTAGTGAAATGTTGGGCAGTGTCCTGACTTTGTTTTGAGCCGACAGCTGCAACCTTTCGGCTCGTCAGCTCGCTCAATCAACTCAAGTGCGTCATTTACTTGTTGCCTTATAGTCGGCAATATCTTCTCAACCTTTTCGGTTATATCAGTTCGCACCAGTAACTTGCTTGGCTCAAGTTCGCCTCTACGAACATAGTCTTTATTCAAGTGGATAACGCCAACATTGCCGATTTTATACCCTGCTTCTTCAAACGCAACACGCTGAAAAGCAGTATCGTAAATATGCTCAGGTTTGATTGAGTTTGTTGATTTTACCTCGTATAGCGTCCAAGTCTGTGTTGCTTCATCAAAGGTAATAACGTCAGCCATAGCCAATAGACCAGTGTTTGTAAATACTGTCGCCTGAAAGATAGTTTTTACGCCGTCAGCAGCGAGCTTCTCAGTTTCTTGCTTGGCTTGCCGTCCTTTGGTTTCAACAAGCACGGCACTAGCAAACAACTTGCGAGCGTATCTTTCAACCTCATTACCTTGTTCAAGTCGCCGATTGATAGCTTCTTCTTCATCAACAGGTACTACATCTTTTTTGTGCTTCCATAGCCACAAGTAGCTAGGACAGGTTTGATATTTTAGAAAGTCAGATTTTGAGAGGTAGCTCACGCTCACTACCTAAACCGTAAACCGTTGCCACTTGTCCAATTCAGGCGTGTATTTCGCACCAGTAAAGAGGTAAATGCCATCATTACGTTTATTCAATATGCCGCCAGTGAGCTTTGCACTCGCCTTGTTTTGCTCGGCTATGTACGTTTGCAACGCATCTGACTTGTCGTGTGTTGATAGCTCAGTAACAGTACGTCCAGCTTTTGTATCGTAAATGCCAATGCTGCCATCTGTGTACCGCACTATGTAGTCTGGATAGAAGTTAGCGAGCTTAGTCAGTTTGGTTTCTTCATCAACAGTCTGATAACTGATTGAGAAGTATTGCTGTTGAGCCTCGCCGTTTTTATACCACCATTCAACCCCGTCGCTATCTTCAAGCATTCGCTCTAAGTATTGCTCAGGTTCGGAACGGTCTTTACGTAAGTAGCATTGGTCGTAAGGGTACTGTTTGGCTTGTACCAGCTCGTAGTTATCACCGAACATATCTGTTTCAGGCAAGCTAAAGGTACTGTGTGTCGTAGTCTTTTTGCTCGCTATCTCAGCTGGCTTGATTTTCTCGTACTTGAGCTTAGCTGTTTTCATCACTTCATCAAATACAGTCTGGTTCTTACGTGAGCAAGCGATGATACGCTGTACCTCGTGCCACTTACTCTGGTCATAGCCAATATAGCCAAACCATCTGTAAATAGCCGTCTTTACCTTTGAAAACGAGCGAGCAGGGGCGTATGGCAAGCACCACGCCTTGAGTAGGTAGTCAAACTCCTTTTGGATGTTTGCATCACTTACGTCTGCTTGGATTTTCTCAAGGTTCAGTGTGCCTATTTCATCCTGAACAGTATCAAGGTTATGCAACACAACATCAGCAAGTAGCGGCGTTTTTAGTTCCTCTGCATACAGCTCAAGCTCAACATCTGCTTTTTCGTAAGCTACGTTGACCATATCTGTATCGGCTATGCCAAACCGTTCGTTGAGGGTTTCAACAAGTATCTGGCTAAAACTAGCTGTAAGGTCGCCGTAGTCTTGCCTGTGTAGGTACACACTTGGCAGCTGCACGTCATTGATACCATCTTTTCTATGAGCAAAGTGAGTTTTGAAAAAGTCCAAGTCTTCGGGCTTATTGTTAATGTTGATACCTGAGATGTTGGTATATACAAATGCTTTATTCAGCTCAACTACTTCGTAATGTTTAGCCTCTGGCATACGCAAAATACGCCCGACTGTTTGTATCTCAAAGGTCAACGAGCGAATAGCTCGCAACATAACCAATACTTGTGCTCTCGGACAATCCCAGCCAACTGCAACAGCTTCTTTGAAAATAAGCACTTCTGCCTCAGCATTGTTCTTCTCAATCAACTCAAGGTTCTGCTTGTCCTCTGATAGCCAGACAGCGAGCTTACCGTTTTCGTACGTTATACCGTGTTTAGCAAGCTGTTGCTCAACTTCTTCACGCACACTCATATCAAGTGCTGATGTTTTCTCACTATCACTAGGTAGTTGTACTAGCACGAGCGGGTTTATATCTAATTCAGCTTGTTTGTATAGTTTGGCAAGTTCAGCCCGTTTTGCCAGTGCCGCTTCAATAACCAGCTCATCTGCTGAGGCTGCAATATCTACATACTTGCCGATTGACTGATTGATGCTCGTTTCTTCTTTTATTAGCCCCGAACTGACAACTTCATCAAACGGTACACTCACAAAACCAGCTTTTTTGCTCATCATATCTTCTGCGTCAACCTTGAGCAGTGGCGTTGCCGATACTTCAATTGTTAGCTTTGGCTTGATTGCTTCTGCGATAAAACGCTGCGAGTTTTCAGTTAGATAGTTACGATGAGCTTCGTCAACAATCAAGATAATTTGCCGACCAGCCTCACGGGTCTTTTCAAGCACCTCAACTATGCTTCTACCATCCTCACGGTCTTTGACAAAGACATTAGACCATTCACGCTGGTTACTGTCGCCGTTCTGCTTAGTTGTTGTTAAGCTATGCCAGTTTACAAACAGGACGCTGTTCTCGCCCAACGGGTCTTGTGTAATTTCATCAAGGCTGAGCAGATTGTAGCGTGTGTCTTGCAAGTAGCTTGCGAGTTTGGCTTTGCTCTGCGAGTGCAGGTCATAAAGGCTAGTCCAGACGAATACGTACTCGTTAGGCAAGTCTTCATCACTTAGCCTCTGTAATAGCTCAGCCATCATTATAGTTTTGCCTGAGCCAGTAGGTGCTTTGAATACACAAACCTTTTCGCCTGAGCTATTCAGTAAGCCCCGAAGTTGTTTGGCAAGCTCATTGACTGCACTGTGCTGGTATTCTTTTAGCTCAATCATAAAACTCCCTCACTTTGGCTTTTGTGTATGCGACGATAAACCTCAAGTATGCTTTCTGGTATTGGTCGCAATTCGTGAGTACGTTCAAGGTCAGCAAAATCGCTTTCGTATGTGTCGTTGCTAAGACTGAAAATATAGATGTGGATAGCTTTATCATCTTTGAGCTTTGTTAGTGCGTCCTTGAGTAGAACGATAGCTTCAGGTTCAAATACAATCGCTGCATAGTGGTCTGCATTACCAAATACCTTGAACATCTTGGTATCAATCACTTTCTCAAAGGTATCTTCTCGTAGGCATATCATTTCGGTACTGCGAGCAACAAGCTCAATACGTGTTTGGTCATTAGTCTGTTGTTTGCTAACTAGGCTGGTTTTGAAGTAACGAACATTTGCTGGTATTGGCTCGCTTTCGCCAGAACCTGAAATAACTCTGCTTATTCGTTCATACGTTACTTTTTCAGCAATTTGATTTTCGTTATTGGTGCAAAGAATAAAACGTCGGTTGCCGCCATCTTCCTTGTTAAGTTCAAGCAATGATTGTCCTGTTGTTCCTGAGCCAGCCATATAATCAAGTACCAGTGAGTTTTTATCTGTGGCTAGTTTGAGGCACTTCTTTATCAGATAGACGGGCTTTGGATGGTCAAACAAACCGCCCATACCCAACTTGCGTAAATCAATCGTACCTTGCTCAGTCCGCACCTCAGTTTCATCCCAAATAGACTTTGCCTTACTGGTTGCTTTACGTGATTTTTCGTAAATGTTCCAGCCGCCATCTCTTTTTTGCCGAGCAACAACTTGAGAGGTATCGGGTACTTGCGTGATGTTCTTCTCAAGTAAGGGTTTGCCCCATCGCCAGCAACTATCATCGCCTTTGCTGTTCTTTGGCAATGCTTCAACACTAAAAACATCACTTTTAGTGAGTGAAACAGCACACTCATTGCTTGTATTTTTACTATCTGGGTTTACGTAGATTGGATAATATAGGTTTGGTCGGTTTGCTCTGTTAAATCTAGGGTTGCGGTTTCTCAGTTCACGAAGTTCGTATTTGCCATCTTTATCACTCTGTTTTAGGCTGCCAACTTCTTTTTCAAGTTCGTTGATTTTTGCATCGCTGCTCTTTGCGTAGCAAAGTATGTACTCGTGAGTTACTGCAATAGGCAGATAATCCCTGCCGCCTTTATTGACCTGAACTGTAATGGTAGTGATGTAGTTTTCTGCACTGAATACTTCATCACATAGTAGCTTGAGCCTTGCTGCTTCATTTTCGTCAATGCTGATAAAGATAATGCCTTTCCTGCTCAGTAAACTCTTGGCTAACTCAAGACGTTTGCCCATAAAGGATAGCCACTTACTGTGTCGGTATTGGTCTGTGCTATCCAAGATTTTGTCATCGTATCTAAAGCCACTACCACCAGTGTTGTAAGGCGGGTCTATATAGATAACATCAATTTTTCCAGTATGCGTGTAGTTTAGTACCGATAGCGAATGGTAGTTGTCGCCCTCAATGATAAGGTTTGTGGGAGCATCTTTTACCTTATCAATAGCACGATTTGTAACTTCCTCAAGTACAGGTAGCTCAGTATCACACAAGCGTACTACTTCTTCTGGCTTGTCTTCCCAAACTAAACCGAACTTTTTACGTCGTTTTAGCCCCTTGATAACTTCTATAAGCTCATCTTTTGTATATTCTTCTAACGTCTTTGTCATCACTTCTTTTCGTGGGCATTTTGGCAAGCCAAACCAGCACCGATAAAACTGCTATTTATAGTCATCATTGTATCAGTAAGTTCACATAAATTGCTAGTTATTGACTGTAGAGCCATTGTCATCTTTTACCTACGCTCGTATAGGTATGACAACACGTGTAAGAAAAGCATTTGGCAAGCGAGTACGTGATTTACGGAAAGCTAAAGGTTTCTCGCAAGAGAGTTTTGCTGATGCTGTTGGATTACACAGAACCTATATTGGTGCTATTGAAAGAGGCGAGCAGAATGTTTCGCTTGATAATATAGAACGTATTGCAAAGGCTCTGAAAGTAAAACTAGCAGTATTGTTTGAACGACTTTAGTCTTGCTGCTTTTTGAGCAGCTTCATTACGTCTTCACGTCGGTAACGTCTATCACGACGTGTGCCGAAACGTACGGCTACTAGGTAGCCTTTTTTATCCCACGCCCTCAAAGTATTCGGATGGCAATTCAGCAGCTCACACGCTTGCTTGAGCGTGAGTAGCTTCGGCTGTTTTTGCTCAGATTGTGTCATACTATAACTATACACAACTTGCTACTGCAAGACTATGAGAGTGATGTGATGACAAGACTAAACAACCAACTACTGAAATTGATGAGCATACTAGATGAGCAAGCAAGGCTCAATCCTAAAGGTGCTGAAATACAGTTGCGAGTTGAGCTGTTTGTTGACTGTCCAGACCACGACCCACTCCTCAGTAAACTAGAAACTGAGCACAATGTTATAACCGTTTTGCAGCGTCCCGATGAGAAAGGGTACGGCGACCCTGACCACGAGATGTTCCAAATGGAACATCCAAAAGACTACGAGCGTTATATGAGCTACTTTGTAACACTCAAGCCAACCTTTGATGAGTTTTATAAAGCTGAATACCTCAAGCAAAGGTCAACCACCTCAACCCTAACCGACAACAATCGTGCGTTAGTCATTGAGGTTATGCGAGCAATAGATGATGAGCTTAGCATCAGTGGCAAGACAGAAGTAAGTATAAACCCCGTAAAGAGTGAAGACTTATGCACTAAAGCATTGGTTTTTTTGAAAAAAGTCGGAGCTATCAAAGACTACGAGGCAGTAGATGAGATTGACTTTAATGGCGAATACGAAAGAATGATGCCCACAGGACAGATTGACGTGTTCAAAGTTGAAGTTATATTGCCTACTTTTGATGAGGTTCTTACTGAACTTGAAAACGATAAACCAGCTGAAACAGTAGTAACCGAGCTGCCAGAGCCTAGTGATGACACTGAGGACAAAGTAGCAGCAACCCCAGAGCAAGAGCGTACCGTGCTATTTATGGCAATTATAGGGAAAGCGTTTGGCGATAGTAACCAAGAAAAAATCAGTATACCTCTTACGACTTTCAAGCCCCTCACTTTCAAGCAAGTCAATGCACTTGTAGACCAATATGCAGGTAGCAAAACATTTATCGTCAAAAATCGCCCGAAAACACCAAGTGATAAAGTAGCTTACGAGTTTGAGCTAACCGAGCATCAGAAGACCGCATTTGAAGAACTAAAAAATAACTTAGGGTACTTGCGTGATTTACAGATGCTTATGATTTACTGGGGCAAAATGTGTGAGCTTTACGATGCTATCTCAGGCGGTTATGTAGGTTTTGAAGATGGGCTGCTCAATCGCCACTACCTGCTGCTCACAATCAGAATAGATAAGATACTCGCTAAAGATGAGTTTGCTGAGTTTGATGAAAAGCCATTTATATACGATAGCTTTATGGGCAATATGGAAGACTTAGATATGGCTTACGAGTTTATGCGACCTGAGCTTTGGGGTTACTACGGCAAGCTGGAACGCTTGTGGGTAGAAAAGGCTGATGGGCTAGGAGCATTCAAGTTGGAAGATGAGGAACAAAAGCTACTAGATGATACCGACAAGGCTATTGCTGGACACCGAAAAGAAAAAGCTCGTTTGAATGCTAATTTTGAAAAGCGTCTTGAAACGGTAGCGGAAAAATACAATGCCGAGCAAAAACCTACCGACAAGTCAGGAGTGAAAATTGGCAAAGGTAAAGTTATCATAGATAAGCAAAGTAAACCCAAAATAGAATACCCTGACGATACAGTGCCAGAACGTTATGAAGAACCTGCCAAAGAACCAACCGCACCAGCACCAGTAGCTGTAAAGGTTGATATACACCCACTACAACCTAACCATTATCACGACAAGACTGGCAAATTAGCAGTGTCAGCAACTGTTGATGTTTCTATTGCAGTGCGTGGCAAAGTAGCTCGCAAGAACCGCATTAAATACGACCAATGCCACTTGATGAGCTGCCTATTCAAAAGCGTCAATACTCTAAAGAACGGCGTAACTTTCAGTACGTTCTTAGGTGTAAAGTATGACAAAAACAACAAAAAACACATTCGCAAAATCAGGAATACAGTTGATGAAATAAACAAAAAAGTAGCAGGTAAAACAACAGCTAAAAGACTGGTTTTCATTCAAGCCGAAAAGATATTTTTGAACAGTTCGTATCTGTAAATCTAACTGAAAAACAATTTCAGTACGCCCCTCGTGTACATAGTTGACCCGCAAGTATCAGCGGGTCTTTTTATACCTACTGCTTGCAGCAAGGAAATATCTAAATGTCCACGAACAAGAAACCACTACCAGCAGAACCACAGGACAATGCCGCAAACAAAGGCGTGGCTGCTGAGTTGAGCGATGAGGCTATTCGTAACCTCACTGGTTTCTTTGACGTGCTTATTCAGATGGACTTTGCACAAAAACAACGTAATGAGAGGAATGATGAAGATGTTAGTGATTTACAAGATACTGCAAGTGTCGCTACGTAAGCTAATTGATTGGCTTATGACGTTTTGGCTCTGGGCAAACAAGCACCAAAAGGCAGCTGAGGAACGTAAAAACTATGACCGTTAGCGAAGTGAACATCACGCCAGTCAAACCGACTGACGGGCTTGTAGCTTTTGCAAGCTGTGTAATTGACGGTCAGTTGTATGTCGGCTCGCTCGGCGTACACCAGCTACTAAACGGCACTGGCTACCGTATAACCTACCCGACTAAAAGGATAGGCTCTCGGCAGCTCAACTACTTCCATCCTGTAACCAAAGAGGCTGGCAAGCTAATTGAGCAAGCGGTTGTCGCTAAGTGCGTTGAGTTATTTGAAAGAAGTGATGAACAATATGATAGACACAGTAAAACTACTCATACCCGTACATAACCCGCTTATTTTTGATAGCAGCAGGTTTACGCCAATTTCACTTGAGCAGCTCGTCAACAGCAGAGGCTACGGTAAGACGTTCCTCAACCCCTCGCCGACGTACGCCAAGATGGGCAAGTATATGCCCCGCCTGACAATGTTCAAGCGAGTACGACAGTTCGGCGTAGTTACATACGAGCTGGCAGTTGAGTTTTCAGCACCAAAGATGTTGTTCGGCAATAACTTTGACGAGCTGGAAGAAAAAGACTTTGACGCACTACTGACCGCAATACAAGCAACGCTACAAGAGTTGCTCGGTCATAAGTTCTTCAAGACACAGCTTGCCCACGCTGATATTGCGGCTTGGCATCCGTCCAAGAACATCGTGTTTCTTGACTACACGTCGTGCCAGACAATCCTCAATACAATGGGCAAGCTGGACGTGAGCAAAACGTACGACTTACAGAAAACGGATTTTCGTGATGGACACGTCGTACATATTCACGCCAACTCACTTGATATAGCCTTTTACGACAAAATGGCTGACCTGCTAAAAGCAAAGAAAAGCGGCAAACGGGCTTTTGAGAATGACAGCACCGTGCAGCTCAATCTGCTTGAGAGCCTATCTGAATACCGACCAATGGAAGTATTCAGGTATGAAGTACGTTTTGTCGGTAGAGCCTCTATCAAGCGAGCCTATCCCGAATTAGAGCAATGGACATTTGAGAGCCTGTACAAAAAGAAGTTGTGCCAAAACACCTTGCTCAAACACTGGAACAAACTAACAAGCTCCGTTGATATGCTCGCCCTTGATGTAAAAGAGCCGTACGAGCTGTTGCAAAACTATCTTGAGGCAAATGATGACGTAACGCCACAGGCTGCACTTGCGGCAGTCGCTGGACTGGTTATTACCAGCCAAGTCGGTGTTGTCGGGCTGCGTAACGTGCTTGAGGCTCGTTATGGCAAGCAAGCGTGGTATCGCATCAAACCGCTGCTCAAATCGCCAGACCCGTACCGCTTTACGGCATTTGTACACATAGACGAGGCGTTGCAGCGTTTTACGCCTACACGTATGTCTGACTTTCTATCAAACATTGAAAATACTGGTAAGTAATGTTAAGTTATAAAGGAGTAAACAATTATGGAAACTAAGCTAATCCTAATCGCACGAGTATCAGATGTTGAGCAACGTAAAGCATTGCCAGCTCAAAAGTTGCGACTTGAACGGTACGCCGAACAAAAGCAACTACCGTCTGAGTACCACGAGTTTGACGAGAGTGCTCACAAGGACGTGCGGCAAAAGTTCGGCAAGCTCGTTGAGCATATACACAAGCAAACTGGCTTGTGCTACGTAGTCTTTGACAAGATAGACCGCCTTACCCGTGATAGCAGCCAAGAAGAAGTAAAAGCATTGCAGCAGCTGGTAAAGCAAGGCAAGATTGAGCTGCACTTCCCGAATGATAGCCTGTACATTGATAAAAACTCATCTGCTGCTGATTGGTTTCGGCTCGGTATTGGTATGGCACTGGCAAAATACTACTCAGATAGCATCCGTGATAACGTCAAACGTCGCTTTGAGCAGATGCTGAGTGAGGGTATATGGGTACATAGAGCACCAATCGGCTATAAGAACGTACTAAAAGGCGGTACGCCACAGAAACCCCTCAAAGATATTGAGGTTGATGATACAAAAGCACACTACATAGTAAAGGCATTTGAGATGCGAGCAAGAGGCGTATCTTACGCTGTCATTGCTAAAGAACTTGGTGCTATGGGCTTTCGGAGCAATATCGCTGGCAGTAAAGCACCGAACAAGGCATTTCTTGAACGTATTTTGAGCAATGAGTTTTATTGCGGCTTTATGGTTCACGCTGGCAGACGCTACCCGCACAAGTACCCGCCGCTCATCAGCCGTGGCTTATACAACCAAGTGCAGCGTGTCCGTGATGAGCGTAAACACGAGAAGACCAAGTACGACAGCAAAGACTTTACACTCAAGAAGATAGTGAAGTGTGGCAAATGTGGACGTGCAGTATCGCCTTTCAAGGCTCGCAACACAGTATATTTGCGATGTGCCAACTCCAAGTGCGATAATCCGAATACAGCCGTAAGCCTCGTTATTGATGAGGTAGCGGCAGATATAGGATTTATAGACGTGCCAGAGAATTGGTTAGATAAAGTTATTGCCGAGTTGCGTAACCGACATAATGACCAGCAAACATACTTTACGCAAAACATTGAGCAAACCCGTGCTGAGTATGACAAACTCAAGGACAAAATGCGTAAGGTTTACTATGACCTGCTTGAGGGTCGTATTACACAGACATTCCACGATGAAATTGCAACTGAGCTAGAAAAGAAACAGCAGGAACTGAATGACCGCCTAAAGTTGCTAACAAATGATAACAAGCAGTTCCAAGTAACCGCCTCTTACCTGTTAGACTTGGCTCAACGGGCTGACCAGCTGTTCAAAGAGAGCGATGAGGGGCTAAGACAGAAGTTATTGGAATACGTACTTTCAAACATTGAATTAAAGGACAAAAAGCTGTCTTATATACTAAACGACCCCTTTAGAACCATTGTTGAGGCAAAGAAAAAGAGCCTTTCGGCTCATAATTCAGATATTTGGTGCGGGTTAGGAGACTCTAACTCCTGGCCTCTTCCATGGCAAGGAAGCGCTCTAACAACTGAGCTAAACCCGCAAGCTGTTACAAATGGTGATTATAGATAATATAGCGGCTTTTTTCAAGCCATTCGCCACTAGAAGAACGGAATTCGTCCGTCGTCCTTACCTTCTTCATACGCTTCTTTTTCAGCCTCACGCTTTTCCTGTTCTCGCTGTTGTGACAGTTTGCTTTGAAGGTCTTTTATCTGGGCCGTCTTTTCGTTCACTTTTTGCTGCAAGCCAGGAATCTCGTCCTGCCTGTCACGGTCCATGGCGGTGTCCATCTGGCTTTGGTAAGCCTCGATGTCCCGCTGTTCTTGTTCGATGAGCTTCTGAGTATCGTCTGATGACATATCGTGTACCTCCTCTCCTTCTATTATACGCCGCTGGTATAATAGGGTCATGTTCAAGTGGAAAAAGCCCAAAAATGATCTGGATGTCGACATCCGCTTCCTGCTGGCGAACGAGCGTACCATGCTGGCATGGGTACGTACTGCTCTCACGTTGATTGCTGGCGGGGTGGCGGTGGCGTTCATTTCTACCGATTCGCAGTATGGCACCGTGGCCGGCATGGGAGCGGTGGCGTTTGGCGGACTGCTCGCTCTTATCGGTTATATCCGTTACCAGGTAGCCGATGCGGCTATTCGAGCCGGCAAACTTCCCGCCACCGGCATGAGCGGCATCGTGACAGTTTTCGGCGTCGTGGTCTTCGCCGCGCTGCTTATCGTGGCGCGTGAAATGAATATTCTGTAAGACAATCTGCCGTCAAATAAATAACCCCATCGGTTTCGATGAGGTGATTTACTTGGTGGCTCCTCCCAGACTCGAACTGGGGACACAAGGCTCTTCAGGCCTCTGCTCTACCAACTGAGCTAAAGAGCCACGCACCCCGTTACTATAACGTAACAGGGGCGAAATCTCAAGCTACTTGGTAAGGATGTCTTTCAGGTTGGTAAGTTCGCTCGGTAGCACCACCAACGTCTTCTGGCTCGGTTCAACCGAGATTTTCTCAAGTGTCTGCAGCGTACGGATATTGATACCGCCCGGAATCTTGCTCAGAATGTGTGCTGCGTCCGCCACGGCCTGGGCGGCCTGCTTCTCACCCTCGGCGGCGATGACGACACCGCGACGCTCACGCTCAGCTTCGGCCTGCTTAGCCATGGCACGCTTCATGTCTTGTGGCAGTTCAATGTTTTGAATTTTGACGTTTTCGACGTCAATCCCCCATTGGTCGGTCTGGGAATCAACGATGACCTTGATTTGCTGGCTAATTTCGTCCCGCTTACTTAGCAGATCGTCGAGATCAACGTTACCCGTGACGTCACGCAAGGCCGCCTGGGCAAACTGGCTGGTCGCATATACGTAGTTGGTAGTTTCAAGCACTGCTTTTGATGATTCTATGACGCGCAGGTATACCACCGCGTCAACGCCGACGGTCACGTTGTCTTTGGTGATGATTTCCTGCTTCGGGACGTCAATCGGGGTAGAGCGAACATCCACGCGAATGAGTTTCTGGAATATAGGGATCACGAGGCGCAGACCAGGCTGTCGGATGCCCGTGTAGCGCCCCAACGTCAGCACGACCCCGCGCTCGTATTGGTTAATAATCTTGATACCAGCCAACACGAAAATGATGGCAGCGATGATGAGATAGAACAGTAACGTATCCACGGTAGTATTTCCTCCGATTTATTTCTTACAGTATAGCAGTTTACTCGAATGCCAGCTCGATCAGCCGATCCACCAACTGCGGGTAGCGTAGGCCGGTCTGTTGCCATAGTTTCGGGTACATGCTGATGTTGGTAAACCCAGGCATGGTGTTCACTTCATTCAGGTAGGGCGTGCTGTCATCTGACAGCAAGAAGTCGACCCGTGCCAGACCGCGGCAATCCAATTCCTGGTAAGCAGCCAGCGCCAGCGTCCGGATACGCTCCTTCGTATCTTCTGGCAAGTCAGCCTGAAGCACGACGCGGGACGCGCTGGCACTGGAATATTTGTCGTCGTAGTCATAGAAGTCTGCCCCTGGAATGATTTCGCCCACGCCGCTGGCCTGATGGGAAGGTGGGTTGCCTAGCACGGCAACTTCGAGTTCACGACCGGTGATGGCCCGTTCGACCAGTGCAACGTCGTCGTGCTGCAGCGCGAGCTCTAACGCGGCGCGCAGTCCGTCCGGTGATTCAACCTTGCTGACGCCGACTGAACTGCCGGCGCGCGACGGCTTGACGAACCATGGCCCGTCTCCGAGCGTATGCAGTTCAACCTGTGCCTTCTCGATCGTGGCAGGAGTTACCATTAGCCAGTCGACCACCGGGATACCAGCCGATTTCAGCAATTGCTTGGTCTGATGCTTATGCATACACAGAGCACTGGCGCCGATGCCGCAGCCAACGATTGGTACATGAGCTAGCGCCGCCAACCCTTGGATGGTGCCATCTTCACCGTTCTTGCCATGCAGGATCGGCAGGATGACATCTGGATGCAAGACCTGACTGCCCGGCATAGTGATAAGACTACCGGTGCCCGGCGCAATAAGGAGCTGGGTGCCCCCGTGTGCCTGCGGAGTTTCTGTCCAGTCGTCGAGCAGCCACCATTTACCCGATTTGTCGATATAGCAAAGCCGTATGTCGTACTTATCGTCATCAAGCGCCGCATACACGTTGCGTGCTGAGGCGATCGAGACCTCGTGTTCCGATGATTCGCCGCCGAATGCCAGTAGTACGGTTCGCTTTGACATCTGTAGAGATAATGATACAGAGTATACTAAGAGTATGCAACGAATACCTCTGGCGGAACGAATGCGGCCCACCTCGCTCGATGAGGTCATCGGCCAAACACATCTACTTTCAGGTGGCGAGATTCTACGTCGGATCGTGGCCAACAAGGAGCCGGTCAGCCTAATCCTATGGGGCCCACCTGGAACCGGCAAGACGACCTTGGCACGTATCATCGCCAAGGAAGTAAACGCCGAGTTCGTTGAATTGTCTGCCGTGACGAGCGGCAAAAAAGATATCGAGCGTATCGTTGAGCACGCCCGACAGAATTGGAACCTACAATTGCGCACCATCCTGTTCGTCGACGAGATCCACCGGTTCAATAAGGCTCAACAGGATGCATTTTTGCCTCATGTCGAGTCAGGTCTGATTACGCTGATAGGTGCAACGACTGAGAATCCGAGCTTCGAAGTCATCACGCCGCTACTCAGCCGGACGCGCGTACTGGTACTACAGCCGCTCACCAAGAAAGAAATCACCAACATATTGGAACGCGCGCTTAAAGCTGAAAAGAAGGCCTCCCGCGTCACCAAGCCGGCGCTTGATTATATCGCTGAACTATCCGGTGGGGATGCCCGGGTCGCCCTTGGCAATCTGGAATTAGCCCTCGGTATGGGCGAGAAGAAAGTAACGCCCGATATCGTAAAGGTAGCCGCCCAAAGACGAGTTCCTGGCTATGACAAGAAGGGCGAGATGCACTACAACGTCATCAGTGCGTTCATCAAGAGTATGCGCGGCAGTGATGCGACGGCGGCGTTGTATTATCTGGCCCGAATGCTCGATGCCGGCGAGGATCCAAAATTCATTGCCCGTCGCATGGTCATCTTTGCCTCCGAAGACATCGGCCTCGCTGGTAATGGCGCCCTCGGTTTGGCCGTCAGTTCATTCGATGCCGTCGATCGCGTCGGTATGCCCGAAGCGAAGTATATACTCTACCACGTCGCAACGGCACTTGCGAAAAGTAAGAAATCCCGCCAAACGACCAGCGCGATGTATGCAGCTGAAAGCTTAGCGAAACGCTATCCTGATGCACCGGTACCGCTCCATGTACGCAACGCCCCAACTAGCCTGATGAAAGATTTAGGTTATGGCAAAGACTATGAATGGCAGGCTGATTTCAAGCCGTCTCAGGGCTTCCTGCCAGACGACGTTCCCTACGACCCGATTATCTAGCGTTCGTTCAGCAACGCAGCCAACACACCGTTGGTCCAGCCGAACCCATCCTGCAGCGGATATTCGCCGCCGCCACCTAAGCCATGCCCAGCCTGGACATCGTATTTCTCAATCAGTTTGTGCTTTTCGGTAAATACTTTCATGTTCACCCGCATCCAGCGATGCTTTATCTCGTTCGCCAAGTCGTGGTGTCCGTAATGCCGCAGCCCTTCGATCGCCACCCATTGCAGCGGAGCCCAGCCGTTCGGCGCATCCCATTGTTGACCGTTGTGCGTCAACGTAGCGATAAGCCCCCCCTCTTTCAAGAACTCGCGTCTTAGCCGTTCGGCGACCCTGTCCGCCTGTGGCTTGGTGGCAATGCGAGCGTATAGGGGAAAGACTGCCGCCAGGCTTAACTGTCCAGTCGGCTCCTGGTGATGGAAGTTGTAATCCACGAAAAATCCCGCTGTCTCATCCCAACAGTACGCTTGGATGGCTCTCGCCCGGCGATCGGCCAGATTTTGGAACTTGCGCGCCAATAACGGGTTCTTAATGGCACGATAGCTCTCGGCGATGGTCGTTTCAAGTTGGTACAGCAGACTGTTCAGGTCGACCGGTACGATATCGGCCGTATGGATTGAGCGGATGTCATTCGGATCAAGGAACCAGCGTGAACTGAAGTCCCAACCGGACTCCGCGCCTGCCCGCAGGTGAAGGTATAGCCTGTCCGATTCACGACCACTGGCCTGCATGGCCGTCTCGACGTCCTCGTGCAATGACTCAGGACGTGGAGTCGTCTTGTTATCGTAGTAGCGGTTCAGATACATGCCGTTTGGCATCTCAACGACACGGGCATAGGCCTTGTGTTCCTGCTTGGCAAGCTTCAGCCGGCCCTTCATCCAAAACCGATACTCTGCCAGCATATACGGAAGATATTCGGCAAAGGTGCGGGTACGCCCTCGGTGCGAAGCCAATAATCTTACCATGTGTGAGAAGAATGGCGGCTGTGAGCGGCTCAAGAAGTAGGTCCGGTTGGCAGTCGGAATAAAGCCGAACTTACGAATCATAAACGCGTAATTTTTCATCATACCTTCGATCATCTTCCAGCGCTCATCGGCCGCTAAGCCGAGCATGATGAAATAGGAGTCCCAATAAAACTGTTCCGAGAAGCGGCCGCCCGGCACGATATACGGGTGTGGCAACGCGATGAGTGAACCGCGGTTCAGCCGGTTGCGACGCTCGAGCACGTCCCATAGCAGGTGGATATGTTCGCTAATGGTACGATGGGGGTCGGTCACGAATGCTTCTTTCGCCTTGTGCGGCGCGAACTCATAGAAGTGGCGACTGACGAACTCACGTAAATCGAAGTTCGGATCGTCCTTAGCTAACACGTACTCCTGTTGAATCGAATGCATTCGAGCTCGCGGTACCAGGTCGACGAACGTCTTGCCATCATCGTATATACGATTCTTTTGCACGGCAGCAAACAAGTCGCCCAGACCTTCGTCTGGACTCTTGCTGGTACGGACCAACGTGCCGGTCGTCGCGACCAGAGCCGATTTCAGCTTCTGGTCGCGCGGCAACTTGAATGGTATCTTACGCGGCATATACTACTAGTATAGCTATACCGCTTACGCTGAGTAAACTCCTATTCGTGGTGATCGGCGTCGTGCTCGTCATGAATCGCTTCATCATGATGCGATTCAGCCTGCTCGTCTCCATGTGCGTCGTGCTCGATATAGCCATGAACCAGTTGTGAAACTAGCCCAACTACAACGACCGCCCCGATGAGAATCGCCGTCTGTACGTTAGCCCACCGACGGCGCGGTTCGGCATGGATAGTCGGAATGATATCGCTGGTAGCGATATAGATGAAGAACCCAGCCGTGATTGCTAGCAGGATGTGCTCACTTAAGGAAAGTGCATCTCCGAGCCCGAACACCAACGCTGCACCGATCAGTGTGGCCACCGCGCTCAATAGGTTGACCAGCAATACTTTACGTCGAGCCATTCCTTTCGAAAGCAGCAATCCGAAATCACCAAGCTCCTGCGGAATCTCATGGGCTGCGATCGCGACAGTCGTCACGACACCGACTGCCGGGCTCACGAGGAACGCGGCACCGATAGCCAGGCCATCGATGAAATTATGGAGCGTGTCACCGATGATAATCAAGGCCGAGTTACGGCGATGACCGCCCGGCGTGTGTTCTTCTTCATGATGATGGTGAAACCAGCTGAGGCTACGCTCTAACACGAAGAATACGATTAATCCGACAAGTGCGTAGGTAAACACATCCCTCGCGTCTCCCAGCTCAATCGCTTCAGGCAGTAGGTCGAGGAAGGCCGCGGCCAATAATGCCCCAGCCGCAAGCGGCACGGCAAGCATTTGTAGCGTTCGTGTTCCGCGCTTGCCATAGAGTAAATAGATGCCGCCAAGCAGCGAAATAAGACTGCCGAGGGTTACGGCAGCAAGTAATATAAGCCAATCGCTCATATGGTTTTATTCTCCTTATGTGGTGTGGCACCAGGTGCCGGTTTTAGATATCAAAATTGAATAGTCAAAGGTAAGTGTAGGTATAGTATACCATACGATCGACGATGGCCTTAGGCTTTGGCGGCGCGTTTACGTTCGTTGGCTTCGAGGAAGCGCTTACGGAGTCGAAGATTCTTTGGGGTGACTTCAAGCAGTTCGTCGTCGTTCAGGAAGTCGATTGATTGCTCGAGGCTAAGGTCGGTAAATGGCGTGAGCTGCACGACGCCGTCGCTGCTACTCGATCGCATATTCGTGAGATGCTTTGCTTTACAGACGTTGATTTCCATATCTTCCTGGCGACGATTGAGCCCGACGATCATACCGGCATAGACTTCCACGCCTGAGCCGATATACATTTCACCGCGAGCTTCGGCGTTTTGCAAGGCATAGGGCGTGGTCGTACCGGCTTCGAACGCGATTAACGCGCCGCCGCGGGTACTCTGCAGTTTCGGCCCGACAGGCTGGTAGCCATGCGGGATGCTGTTCATAATGACCGTCCCCTTCGTCGCGGTTAGCAGCTGGTTACGTAGCCCGATGAGTCCTCTGGTCGAGATAAGGTAGGTCTGTCTGGCGGCGCCTGTGCTCGTACTATCCTGGTGGGTCAGCTCAGCCCGTCGTATGCCCAACTCCTGGCTGACAGTGCCGACAAATTCTGGTCCGACCTCGATAATCAGCTCCTCCACGGGCTCCTTAGTAACTCCATCTTCTTCAATGGTCACCACCTGGGGTCGGCCGACCTCAAACTCGAACCCTTCACGACGAAGCGTCTCAATGAGGACGGAGAGATGCAGCTCACCGCGACCCGACACGATGAAGCCGATACCGTTTTCTTCGACCCGTAGCGATACGTTCGTTTCAAGTTCCTTTTTCAGGCGGTCGCCAATCTGTCGCGAGGTCGTGAAGTCTCCTTCGCGACCTTTCATCGGGCTAGTGTTTGGGCCAAGGTACATGCTTAGCGTTGGTGCTTCGACATCGATGACCGGGAGGGCCTCAGGCGCCTCGGCGTCGGCGATGGTATCACCGATGCGGGTGCCTTCGATGCCGGTTACCGCTACGATGTCACCGGCGCCAGCGATGTCAGTCTCTTCCTTCGTCAGGCCACGGTAGCTAAATAATTTCTCTATCTTACCCGGCAGGCGACCGTCGCGCTGCATCAAGGAAACCGGCTGACCTTTACGGACGGTGCCACGAGAAATACGACCGATTGAATACTTTCCAAGGAATGAATCGTACTGCAGCGAGGTGACCAGTAGTTGCAAGGTGCCCTTGGTGTCGACCGATGGTGCCGGAATCTGTTCGATGATGGCGGTAAAAATCGGCGCCAGATCGGCGAGTTCTTCAGGATCGTGTGGCATCTGGTGCCAGGCCTTCCCTTCACGGGCGATAGCGTAGTACGTGGGGTATTGCAGCTGGTCGTCAGAAGTCGCTAGCTCCAGGAACAGGTCGGCGACTTCATCATTCACCGCTTCAATGCGACGCGACGGTTTGTCGATCTTGTTGATAACGACCACCGGCTTCAGCCCCATTTCGAGTGCTTTCGACAGTACGAATTTTGTCTGTGGCATTGGGCCCTCTTGGGCATCAACGACCAGTAGTACGCCGTCGGCCATGTTCAGCGTCCGCTCCACCTCGCCGGAGAAATCGGCGTGTCCTGGCGTGTCGATGACGTTGATTTTGTAGTCATCGTAATAAATCGACGTCTGCTTGGCAGTGATAGTAATGCCCCGTTCATGTTCCTGATCCCCGCTGTCCATGATGAGTTCCTGGCTCATCTCGGCTTGGTTGGTTCGGAAGGTGTTGCTTTGTTTCAGCAGCCCATCGAGCATGGTCGTCTTGCCGTGGTCGACGTGTGCGATGATAGCGATGTTACGGATTTTGTGTGGTTCAATCATAAAAATATGCCCGCATAATGGGGCTTCCTTAGTTATCATTATAGCACAATTTACAGTAGTCGTCTACCGCTATTTCACTTCGACGTAGTAGTTCATTCCTTGGCTGGTGTCTGCCGACGCAGCACATGTCCCATCCGTTGCCGTAGCGCTTTGCGGCAACGTCTCGAGTTTTGCATACACAAAAGCCCGCTTGCTTGTCCCGGAACCACAGTGGTACTTCATGTAGGCGTAGTTATTGTTGGTCGGCGTACTGCTGACATCAGGCCCAAGCGGGTCTTTTGTTTCTTCGGTCAGATGACCGCTGTCTTTCAGGCAGTCTACGACTGAGCGCGGATACGTGGACCCGTTCGAGAAACTGAACCAGCCAGCGCCGTTGCCACCCGATCCACAGCCACTGCCACTTTCCACGAAGTTGCCGGTATCGGCAAAGTGCACCCCCAAGGCATCGGCGGCACGCGCCAGGTCGCTGCGCCGTGCAGCGTCACGTCCCCTGGCTTGCATGCCGTTGTAGGCGACCACGGCAATCGAAGCTAAGATGCCGATGACCGCGATGATCACGAGCAGTTCAACGATAGTGAAGCCGGAGGGTTTCTTTAGCATAAGCATTTTCATTGTACCCGCATCTGTCAGCTGACACAAATCAACCCGAGCTCTGCAAAACGCACAGGAATCATCTTCAAGCGAAAACTACCTCGCCTAGAAGTGAATGGATGTAGCCCCCTTCATGCCATAGTTGTCGCGCACATGTGTGCCGACACACGTCGGTATCACTTCATTTAGTGATGCCGTGTCCTCGGCCGTCGGTCGCTCTAAATAATAGAACAGAACGAAACGACGTGAATCAGAACTGCAGGGATAGAAGAACAGGGTGCGAAACGTCGCAGGACCACTGACATGGTCCTTATTGGGAGGTAAATTCGTGATGAAGTCGGCGGGCAGCAGCTTACTGTCCACCAGCATCTGTTCAAGCGAACAGACGTAATCGCCCTGCCCCGCATGGCCGCCAACTCCACCGGTGCACTCCCCGGTACCCGATGTGGCCGTACTGTTGTAGCCGCTGCCGGTCGGGAGTGCACCTCCACGAGTAATCGACCACGAATGCAGCGCTTTTACTACGTCCTTTGCCTGCGCGCGTATACGAGCGTCGCTCGCCCTTGCCTGCACCCCATTGAACGCTACAACGGTGATAGAAGCCAGAATGCCAATCACGACGATGACGATGAGCAACTCGACGATGGTGAAACCGGTTCGCGAAATTCTAACCATAAGTACGTTGTCATCATACCATCTTGCCGTCTTGATATAAAAAGTCCCCGCCATGCAGGGACAATGATTTCGTGTGGTGGAGCATATCGGATTCGAACCGATGACCTCTTCCATGCCATGGAAGCGCGCTAGCCAACTGCGCCAATGCCCCGTATTCCTCCACAGATTCTAGCAAAAAATCGCCCCTATGACCAGAGGCGATGTTTTGGTTGCTGCTACGCGCCCACCCTGGGGCACGGTTTTGTTTTTCGGCAATGTTTGTTATTTCGCAACGGTACCCCGATGCGTACCAGCATGCCACCAGTATGCGCCGGCCAATAAAAAAACGCAAGCATGATACAATGGCCGTTAGTGAAATTGAAACAGAAACACACCAGGCATCTGCCGAAGAACCAGATCGCTGAAGTATTCGGCTGGGTAGGCTCTTTCATGCTTCTCGGTGGCTATGCGCTGCTGAGTTTTGGCATCGTTGACAGTACATCTTTGCTTTATCACGGCATGCTTTTAGTCGGTGGAGCCGGGTTGGCAGTGGTAACGTATCGTCACCGTGCATTTCAGTCGGTGACGGTGAATGTGTTCTTTACCGTACTCGCGATTATTGCCATCGTTCGCCTTACCATCTTCGCATAATGGCAAAAATGTGCTTAAATGTAAGGGTTCAGAACGTTGTGACAATATGTTTCGCATAAAGTTACCGCAGGTCGATCTGAGTATAGGTAAATAAGTAGGAAACATTATGGCACAGCAAAACTTGTTCGTTGGCAGCCTGGCATACGCCACTACCGACGACACCCTCAAGGCCCATTTCGAGCAAATCGGACCGGTCTCGAGCGCCCGCGTTATCACAGACCGTGATACCGGCCGTTCAAAAGGCTTCGGTTTCGTCGAGTTTGAAAACGACAGCGACAACCAGAAGGCCGTCGATCAGCTGAACGGTAAGGAACTAGACGGACGTACTATTAACGTCAGCCTAGCCCGCCCGAAAGAAGATCGTCCTCAGTCAAACGGTGGCGGTTCATTCCGTCAGCGCAGCTGGTAACAGCACCTGACTCTACAGCTCCCCGTCTTAGACGGGGAGTTTTTAGTTGAAGAGTGGCAACGGTGAGTTCAGCCAATCAAGCCCAAGGCCGAACCAAGCGTTCAGCAAGCCGTACCCGTTCACGAGGTAAATAGTAATCACCACCACGATTGTAGTAAGTAGTAGCGTAGCGCTCCGCACGAGTAAGTTCTGAGCTTTCACCCAGTCGGTCCACTCGTCATATTTTTGTCTCGCGTAGTCGAGGAGACGCCCCGCCCACGGGTAGTCGCGTGCCAGGATAGCCAAACCGGTAAATACGATCAGCCAGCCGGGACCGGGGTACGGAATCGCTATCAGACCGATGAGCAGCACGAGCGCGCCGAGAAAGGTGCGCGAAGCACGCTTCAGGCGCGAAGCTCTTTGCTGCTGAGTTTCAGGCTCCATGTCCGGCTTTCTCCAGCGAGGTCACGTCGATAATAGAAGCGAGATATTCCGCTGGTGATGCGTCTCCTACTACGTCGGCTCCGTCCATCATGCGTTTAGTATACTACGTAGTATGGATTATCCCTCACTCGACCGTATCGCTGAGCTGCAGCAACTGGTTGCCGATTTCGCCAAGGTGACCCGCGTGCCTCATTTGGCCGACAACGGTCAGCCGGAAAACGATGCCGAGCATAGTTTCGGGCTGGCGCTTACCTGCTGGTATCTGCAGCCAAAAATCGCACCCGAGCTTGATCTGGGCGAAATATTGAAATACTCCCTGGCCCACGACATTGTCGAGCTGCATGCCGGCGATACGTTCATCTTCGACCAGGAAAATTGGGAGTCGAAAGAAGAGCGTGAGCGGGCGGCATTAGTGAGTCTTCGTAAGGATTGGCCGGACTTTCCGGCTATGAGCGATTACGCTGAGGGTTATATGGATAAGACCTCGCAGGAGGCCCGGTTCGTCAAAGCGGTCGACAAACTCCTTCCCGTCATTATGGTGGAGCTCGGCGAACAGTCCGACTTCTGGCGACGGCATAAAATCACCCTTGAGATGGAACAAGCAAACAAAGTTACAATCCGAGTATCAGAATTCGTAGCGCCTTATTACGAAAGACTGATCGAATGGCTCGCCGAGCGTGGCCATATGCATGTCGAAAGCTAACGAGTCAGTCTCTCAAAGCGCGGTACGTTTTGTCCGTTAATTTCTACCGCTTCGATGAAGTTTTCATATGGTCGGACAAAGTATTCCACTGCCGAATCATATAACGGACGGTAGAGTACCATCGGCACTTCCTCTTCCGTATGAAACGCCACCCCAATCACTTCATATGACCGTCCGGTCTTTGCATGCCGGTATGTGCCCGGAATAAGCATCGGGAGGCTTGGCTCCTGGTCAGCCATTCTCATCCTCGAGTAGCGCGATGAGCGTAGCTTCGCTAATAACCTCGGTGCCGAAGTGTCTCGCTTTTGCCAATTTACTGGCGCCTGTCTTTCCACCCGCGACTAAGTAATCTGTATCTTTCCCGACGCTGGACTGGAACGTGCCACCCGCCTGACGGATCCGCTCGGCGATCTCATCTCGGCCCATACGCTCCAGCGTACCCGTAACGACAAAACGAAGCCCCTTCAGGTGACCGGATTTCTGCCGATGTTGCGGCCTCACTCCTCTCTGCTCTAATTTCCTCAAGAGAGTGTGGTTGTCCTCGTCGGCAAACCAGGCAACAATACTCTCGGCTACAACTTTCCCGACACCATCTACCTGCTGTAGTTCCTCGATATCAGCCGCTGCCAACGCCTCAAGCGATTGAAAACTATCAGCCAGATCGATGGCTGTCTGGGTGCCGACGTGCCGTATACCGAGTGCATAAATGAAGCGTTCAAGCGGCGGCGTCTTCTTTGCCTGTATCGCCTCGATCAGCTTGCTGGCGGATATATCCGCGAAACGATCAAGTCGTAGAAGGTCATCCTTCGTAAGCGTATAGATGTCGGCGAAATCCTGCACCAAACCGGCCTCTACCAACGCTACGACGTTTTTTTCACCCAAGGTATCGATATCGAGTGCCGATTTGGAAGCGAAATGTTGCAAGGCGCGCTGAAGGAGTAGTGGCCCGGTTGCCCCCTTGACGCGATATACCGCCTCACCAGCCGGTCGTTCGAATTCGAGCTCGGGATACTGTCGCTTCAGCTCCGACGGAAAATCGAACGGCATCGTTCGAGATGGACGCAGTTCAGTCAGTACCCGTTCGACCTGCGGTATGATGTCGCCTGCTTTGAATATGATGACGGTATCACCGACACGAACATCTTTCCGGGCAATCTCATCAGCATTGTGCAAGCTGGCGTGCTGCACTGTCGTACCTGCGACGTCGACAGGACTGAACACCGCGACCGGTGTTGCTGCCCCCGTCCGGCCGATTGATATGACGATGTCTTTCACAACGGTAGTCGCTTCTTCGGCAGCATACTTATAAGCTACGGCGGCGCGGGGACTCTTTCCGACAGTGCCAAGGCGTACGAACTGCGCCCTGTCATTTACCTTAATTACCAGACCATCCGTATTGAACTTGAAGGAGAGGCGTTTCGTGGCGAGTTCATCCACGTACGCCATCACTTCGTCGATCGTCGTCATTACCCTGGTGTAGCCGCTGGTGGTGACTCCAAGCTGGTTCATCATATCGTACCCTATCGCATTGGATGGAACGTCATCAACTTTATCACGAAGCACTTCGTAGCCGACGAAATGCAACGGGCGCTCGGCAACCAACTTCGGGTCGAGCTGCCGGATAGTACCGGCCGCTAGGTTACGCGGATTTTTGAATAACGGCTGGCCGGACTTCTCTCTTTCTTCATTGAGATGGTTGAAATCGTCCTTGTACATCACGATCTCACCCCGTATTTCGGTACGGCCCCGCAGTAGGTAGGCGTACTTCTGATTGTCGCGTAGTCGCAGCGGGACGTTTTCAATCGTCCGTACGTTCATGGTGACATCCTCACCGACTCGGCTGTCGCCTCTTGTGACCGCCTGCACCAAGACGCCGTCTTCGTAAATAAGGGCGCCCGCGAGTCCATCCATTTTGATATCACAGATGAATTCGTGCTTCGTGCCCGGCAATAACTTATCCATCCGTGCCACCCAGGCCTCGACTTCCTGTCGGTTGAACACATCATTCAACGAGATCATTGGCACACGGTGCGTCACCTTACCAAACTTATCAAGAGCCACGCCAGCCACGCGCTGAGTGGGGCTGTCCGGCGTGACGAGGTGCGGGTGGGCATCCTCTAATTGGGCGAGCTCATGCTTAAGACTGTCGGCGGCTGCTTCACTCATAATTGATTCATTCAACACATGGTAGTGATAGCGGTAGTCGTTAATCAGCTCACGTAGCTGAGAGATGCGTTCATCAGGCGGGATCTGCGTCATCATCGACCACCTTTCGATACAACAGATACAGATACGCGGACGACACGACGGTCGTGAGTGAGGTAACGAGCAGGATGACGATAGGCACTAAGGGAATATTGTCGAACCAGGGAATCAGCGTACGCAACCATCCGTCGATGAGAATGGTCGGAAGCACGATGGCCACCCAAAAGAGGCCGATCATGATAATCAACCAGAGTAGCCGTATGAGAATACGCAACCGCCGACCGATCACCAGGTCGCCCGCAGCCCTGATGGCGTGCCAGGGATACATCCCCGGTAAGGTCACGATAACCAGCGCCATGATAGTACTGGTAATCCAGTAGAGCGACAGCACGGCCAGCAGTCCGACGATGAGCCACAGTAGCATAGCCAATAGGCCGCCGTCGACAAAACCAGTTGAGATAGCCGTATTCACGACAATAGCCGCCAGCGCGATTGGCAATAACTGTACGAAGATTGCCAAGAATACCAGTCCGCTTGCGACGAGCGGACCACCGGAACCATAGAGGGCATCCCGCAGCGCCGGTCGGTTTCCAGACAAGATTGCGCGAAGCAACCAGACCGTTGATAACCAGGTCAACAGTACCGCCAGCATGGCATATACCTGTTGGACGCTCGTCAGTTGCGGGGCAAAGCTACCGCCGATACCCGACAATAGCAGCAACCCTGCACCGCCGACCGCCCCCCACGCCCCGCGTAGTAGTTCACCTTTTGACTCGTCGAGCAGACCCGCCAATTCGTTGTAAGCGTCCTGAGAAGACAAGCCGACGAATATAACAGTAAGGAGGGCGTAGGTAAGTGCCAGCCCTCCAAATAAGCTCCGGTGCGCCCAGAGGAGGCTTAGTACTTCGGCTGTGAACCGTAGATACCCTGGCAACCGGAGAGACCGCGCATAGTCACGCCGCCGTGTCAGGCGAAAGCTGCGGTGTGGACGTCGGGCAAGAAATTCCTGGCACGAAGTAACAAGGCGTTGTCGAAAGGTATTCGCTGGACGGTTACGTGCGGCTGACGATCTCGGCATGGGTCGCCTCTAGAACGATCCACCCATGTTACGTAACCGTTCGACACGACGTTCGATAGGTGGATGAGTACTGAAGAGTTTGGCAAAGCTAGCCCCCCTCAGTGGATTGGCAAAAAAGAGATGGGCGGTGCTGCTGTTTTGGCGACGTAGCGCCGTGCCGGCATTCCCTAATTTTTCCAGCGCGCTAGCCAGACCTTCCGGGTCACGCGTCGTCATCGCACCACTGGCATCCGCCAGATATTCGCGTTGACGCGATATGGCGGCCTGAACCATGATAGCGACGATCGGTGCTAACACAGCCGCAACAATCCCTAGTACGAGGAAGATAGGATGTGGCGGATGATCATTGTCACCACCGAACCACATCATTCGGAGGAATATATCCGCCAGCAGGCCGATGGCACTGACGAGTCCGAAAACGATCATCATGACACGTATATCATAGTTACGCACATGGCCGAGCTCATGTGCCATTACAGCCTCCAGCTCCCGGTCGTTCATGAGCTGGAGTAAGCCGGTAGTTGCAGCCACATGCGCATGCTCCGGGTCACGGCCGGTGGCGAAGGCATTGGGTGCCGGGTCGTCGACCACATACACCTTTGGCATCGGCATGCCTTCGGTAATCGATAAGTTCTCGACGATCCGATACAGACGAGGGTCGTCTTTCTTCTGTATCTGGTGCGCCCCGTTCATCGCCAACGCCAAGCGTGCGGCGATGAAATACTGAATCAGAGTATATACTGTCGCCCCCACCAGAGTACCCCAGAATATACCGGTGCTGCCGTAGTATATCGAAAAAAGATACCCGATAACGGCGATAAGCACTATGAATACACCCATTATCAGGAAAGTATTGCGTTTATTGGAAGCGATGGCGCTGTACATGTCGGGTAGCTCCTTTGGTCGGTACGGCTAGAATTTGACGCTGACAGGCTGTTCGATAGTCGCCATGTCCTCGACTTCGAAAAATTCCTTGTTAGTGAAGGAGAACATCTTAGCCACGATATTCGCAGGAAACTGCTGGATCTTGGTGTTGAGATTACGAACACCGCCGTTATAAAATCGCCGGGCCGCTTGAATCTTGTCTTCAGTATCGACCAGCTCATCCTGTAGCTTCTGGAAGTTCTCGGTTGCACGTAGCTGCGGATAGGCTTCGGCGACCGCGAACAGACTTTTCAGCGCCTGCTCGAACATATTCTCAGCCTTGGCAGTCTCAGCCGGACCTTTCTGGGTCGCGTTCAGCACGTTAGCACGCGCTTCGGTGACATCCTGGAATACCTGTTTCTCGTGGGCAGCATACCCCTTAACGGCTTCGACGAGATTTGGGATAAGGTCGGCACGGCGCTTCAGCTGCACGGTGATATCGCTCCACGCTTCCTGCACACGGACGTTCAGCTTTACCAAGCCGTTGTACGTCATCCATACGAACAGCGCAATCACGACGACGATTGCTATCAGTATCCACATCCACATCATTATTTCATCCCCTTGTCCGTACATTATTTTATGTCACCATTATACTACTTTGGGGTAAAAAAATCGACGCTCCCAAAGAGTGTCGCTGCCTTGTTTCACCGTGGTGCGCAGAGCGGGAATCGAACCCGCACGACCTTTCGGCCAAGGGATTTTAAGTCCCTCGCGTCTACCAGTTCCGCCATCCGCGCATATCATTTTGGAGGCACGTACGGGAGTCGAACCCGTCTAAAAGGTTTTGCAGACCTCTGCGTAACCGCTCCGCCAACGCGCCGTCCTTGAACGATTATACCAGAGGTACGATACATACCGACATAGAAAAGGCCAACAGAAAAGCCGGTCATTAGACCGGCCTCTTCTGTTGGTGCGCGAGAGAGGACTTGAACCTCCACGAGCATAATGCTCACCAGCCCCTCAAGCTGACGCGTCTACCAATTCCGCCACTCGCGCATGGGCCTACGAATTATAGCCTGATTCAGGGTGTTTTGTAAACCGGCGCCTGTTGTGCTGACCAGTAGATGACATCGGTATAACGATCGGCTTCCGAAGGCAGGCTACGCTCACTGATATACGGCTGAACGCTGGCGCGATATGAATAACGCATGACCGACTGGTACAGCCCGAGAGCCGGTGCGTCCTTCAGCCACTGCTGGGCAAACGCCTTATACTTTTCATTCCGAAGAGCCGATTCGCTGCGACCTCGGGCACTGACCAACGCGTCATCAGCAATGTCATTGCGGTAATTGGCGAAGTTATATCCTTGAGTGGTGGCCTGCGATGAATGCCAGTAGGCAAACACGTCGGGATCGGCTCCGATACCCAACTCGCGTATCAGCACGTCGAAATCACGGGGTTGTAATGTGGTCTGCACGAAATCCTGAGTCGGACTACTCGGGTCGCGAGCTTCGGTCTGCACATCGATGCCGAGTTGACGCCACTGGCCAGCCAGCTCTTCCATCACGTCTTCATACGCCGCATCTTGCGTCGTCACCACCCGAAGCTGTAGCTTGTCACCCCCTTTGTTGGTCCTAATCTTACTATCGCCACGTAGCTTCCATCCTGCTTCATTCAATAACTTTTTGGCACGCTGCGTATCGTAAGCGGGTTTGGTCGGTATACCATCACCGGTAAGCTGGCCATTCACGAACGGAAGGTGCAATGCGGGTACGGGGTAGCCGATCGTGGAACGGACGGCGTCGGTATCAGTTCCAACCTGCAATGCCCGCCGGAGCTTATCATTCTTAAGCGTCGGAGCTTGCACGTTGAAGAGTGCGTAGACCCCGCTCCCGACCGGAAACTGTTTGGTCCGAATCGAAGACGAGACCTCGCTCATGTCCGTGGTCACACCGGCTGCCGCGTTCACTTCACCGATCTGCAATGCCCGGACCATATCGTCGTGCGTACGATAGGCGTGGAGGGCGAATCGTGAGAGTCGTGGAGTTCCCTTATAGTATGACGGGGCGGCGGACAAATTGAGAATCTTATACTTCCGGTTCGGTGCCGGATCGAGTAACCGTACGCTAAATGGTCCGCTCCCGACCGGTGAGACGCTGAACGCATTTTGCCGCAATGATCCAGCCGGTACGTCTTCCAGAATATGCTTCGGTAGGACCGAGAATGTAAGCGCATGTGGAAAGGGCGCATAACTATCTGCCAACGTAAACTTTACCGTTCGCTCATCGAGTGCTTCGGCCGCCACACTTGCCCAGCTGTTGTCGTAGAACATCTTTGAGCGGGCTTCAGGAGATTTCATGAGGCCAATCGTGAACGTAACGTCCTGTGCTGTCAGTCGCGTACCGTCACTCCAGTCGACGTCGTCACGCAGCGTCACGACGTAAGTCTTACCATCTTTGCTTATGTCCATATTAACGGCCAGATCATCGGCCAGACTACCGCGGTCGTCATAGTCATACAGCGAAGAGAAGATGAGTTTGCTCGCAGCAAGTTCTGCCGGCGTCGTAGCGTAAAGGGGGTTAAGCGTGTTAATCGGACCGATCGTCGCTTCGGCGTACGTCCCGCCACTCTTCCAGGCCATGGTTCGATATGCCTGCTGATACCAGAACATCTGAAGAGCGACCGCTCCCATCAGGACAGCGATGAGCAGTAGCCAGAGAATAATATGCTGCTTGGCGCTCCGGAGTGAATCGAGTTTACTAAGAACGAACTTGTGGGCGTGCCGTGTGGTATTCGTTTCAGCCTTACGGGCACGCTTCGTAAACGTCTTGCTGTCAAAGCCAAGCCGCTGAAAACGCTTCCAACTCCCTTTCTCATCCGCCATAGCCGGCCTTACGCGCTCAGGCTTGGTAAGAGAAGTGCCGCCATGATAGAAAGCACGAAGACGACCGCCAACACGATGGTGGCATCGAATAGGCTCTTGTCGAGGCCACGACGAGTTGTGTACAGCTCACCCGAGCTTCCGAAACCGGCACCAAGACTGGCGCCTCGTTGCTGAAGAAGGATGCAGAGGATCATCAATACACCCGAGCCGAGCGTGACATACTGTAAAATATTAGCGAATTCCATGATATGTTAGGTCTCCTTCCGGATTGTTTCATAGCGCAGTTCCAGGGCGCTGCTCATTATATAGTTTATCAGACTCAACAGAATGCCGGTGATGACCGAATGCAGAAATGTCATCTGAAGTCCTGGCGTCAGCGACAGCGAGATCCAGACCATCAGGCCGTTCACGACGAATGTGAAGAGTCCGAGTGTCACCAGAATTGCTGGTAAAGATAAGACGATGACGATAGGTCGAAGTATGCTGTTGACGATAGAGAAAATCAATCCCGCCAACAGGAAGACTCCGGCACCAGCATCGATTGTCTCCGGTCCGTAACCGGTGCCAAGCAACCTCACTGCCAGCCATAGCCCAAATGAGTTGAGCAGCCATCGCAACAGAAACACCCCTAATTGTCGTCTCATATAATCCGTTTCAGTATACACGGTCGATTACAGTCCTGTCGACAGCTTACGACTCAAGTTGCGATTACCGGTGGCAGTGATGAGAATATCGTCTTCGATTCGTACGCCAATCGATTCTTCCGGAATATAGATACCAGGCTCAACCGTCAGCACCATGCCCTCACTAAGATGGTGCGGGGCTCCCAAGCTGTCGTGAACGTCAATCCCCAGTCCATGGCTGACTGCATGAGGGAAGTATCGTCGCAGGCTGGCCTCATCTTCATATAGACCGACGCGGCGTAAGGCGTCTGACATAATCGCATCGACCTGGCGCTGGTACTCATCTACTGCCAGATGCGGACGTATGGTCGCAATGATCTCATGATGAGCCTGCTCGACGGCTGCATGGATTTGCACCTGACGCTTGGTGGCTGCACCGCGCACATACGTACGGGTAATGTCTGCTGCGTATCCCCCGTAGCTCGCGCCGACATCCATCAGCAGTAGCTCGCGTGAGTGAAGCGGAGCATCGTTTCGGGAGTAATGGAGCGTACAGGCGTTGCCCCCAGCTGCGACAATTGGGTCGTAGGCATGGCCTGCGGCACCCTTCAGGCGCATACGATACCCGAACGTTGCCTCAACCTCATATTCGTGCCGGTAGGAGGCAAGGTTACGCTTCACGTCCTCGAAGGCCTGCACAGTAATATCAACGGCTTTCTGTATGATGACAACTTCCTCGTCCTGTTTGATCGCACGTAAAACAGCAAGTTCCTTCCGACAGTCCTGCACTTGGGCGAAGGTGCGCTCAAGCAGCAGGCGATGCTTGGCAATCGAAGGATTGAGCGCAAAGTTGTAGTGCTCAGCGTGCGGCGGTTGGTCCACCGTATAGACAAGGCTATGTTTCCTGGCAAGTTGCCTGAGGAGCGACATACCCCCGTCGTGATCCATCACTCGGTCCACGCCGCTGCGATGCTTGGCCTCATCATGAGTAACGCCACCGTCGAAGATACGGTGCACCTCACTTATATCCGGCGCGACGAGGACGCTCTTTGCCTGCGAACCATCAATGACAAGCAGCCAGTCAGGGTCCGTGAGACCGGTCAGGTACCAGAAGTTCGCCTCCTGCGCAAAGGCATGAGCCGCATCGTTACTGCGCTGTACCCGCCCATAGGCAGCGAGGACGATCACGCCGCCGTTTAGTTTTTCAATCAGGCGACGACGGTTAGCTGAGAAGAATCCCGATTCCATCGTCTTATTCTAGCACTCGTAGGGTTCGTACGGGCCTGCCGTCCAGACGGAGGGCGTCGATAGTTCACCGTTCGGGCCGACTCCGCGCACCGTGAAGTTACCGGAGCCCTCGCTGTTTGGCGACCAGCCTGTACTGCTGGCGGATTGACTAATTGGCGTGTCGTCGGATGTCGTATTAGTGACCGTGAACGTCGTGCCCGGTTGGTTGAGGGCACTCGTCACTTGGTAGGAAGCGGTGATAGAGTTCGGGGCTGAAGTCCATGTAAGCGTGCCGTTCTTCCAAGAGACGGTTCCGCCGTCATTGCCGCAGACGAGGTTCGTCACATCAAGGCTCGAAGGCGTCGGTTGGGTTATCCTATTGACGGCCGCTGACCACCCTGAGTCGCCACTTGCGCCGACCGCCCGGACACGAAAGTTGTAGGTCGCGCCGAGTTGTAGCCCTGTGTAGGAATGGCTCGTCGTCGTCTTGCTGACGCTGGTATCCCAAGAGCTGGTCGTACTCAGTTTTTTCTGCACTTCATAGGTAGACGCTCCGGCAACTGCACTCCAGCTAATCGAGGCCGTGGAAGAGCTAAGACTTGCAAGCGTGATGGACGGCGCACCGAGGCCGCTACCGGAGCAGATGCCCGTCTGCGGCTCCTTACTGACGGAAGTATTAACATGAAACGCAATCGAGGTATCCGCGGTGCTGATTCCTTGGATACAGAACTCGCTCGCATCGCCCGATACGTAGGTGACCGTCACGTTAGGACCTGACTTATATGTCGTCGGGATTGAGAGAGGATAACCGCTCGTGCCGAAATTGCGAGCGTTTTCCATCGCTAGAGCCGCCTGTTTGACGTCTGACTTCACCGCGCTGCGGGCAACGCTCTGCTGCCAGTTACGCCACCCAAAGACAGTCAGCGCCGCCAAAATACCGATGACGGCAATGATAACCACCAGTTCGACGATGGTAAAAGCTTTGGTGCGTGATGTCCGATTCATGTTTGTTTCATCCTAGACACTTCGTATAGTAAGGCGACTGTTTCACGTTAAGTGTACCATACTGCTCATGTTTGCGATAAGTAACGCTGAATAACTGCCGCCTTGGCTGGCCCGACAGCTTCGATCAGCTCCTCTGGTGATGCTTGTCGAACACCGCGTAAGCTGCCAAACGTTTTTATGAGTTTCTTTCGCGTGGCCGGTCCGATACCGGGCATATCTTCCAGTACGTTTTCCGTCTGCTTCTTACGCTTAAGGACGGTGTGGTAACTGACCGCGAAACGATGAGATTCGTCACGGATGCGCTGTAGTAGCTTCACGATATGGGACGAATGTGGCAAGCTCACCAGAGTAAATTCTTTTGTTACGTCTAGGTAGCCGTCTAACTCCGTGAGCTTTTGGCGATTTAGTGTGACGTTGGACGATTGATGGTGGATAACGATCTGCTCCTGTTTCTTGGCCAAGCCGATGAAGGGTACGCGGACGCCGTGTGCATCACGCGCTTTGAGCGCCGCCTCCAACTGGCCCTTTCCACCATCGATCACCACCAAGTCCGGTGTACCCCATCCGGCCACGTTCTTTGGGCTGAAGCGACGCTGCACTGTTTCGTTCATGTTAAAGAAATCGTCGTTATGCTCGAGTCTGGTCTTGAATTTGCGATACTCCGCCCGGTCGGACGTACCGTTGGTGAACACCACCATACTGGCAACCACGTTGGTGCCACCCATATGCGAAATGTCGAACCCTTCTATACGGCGCGGCACGGTAGGTAGCCCTAGCAGCTCCACCAAATCGGCCAGCGCCTTATCCTTACTGATATCCAGGAATTCCCTATCGCCAAACATGACGCGACGCTGCAGCTCCTTCATGGCCTGGAGTTTATTTCGTAGCAGGGCAGCTCGCTCAAAGTCATGAGCCCCGGCGGCCCTTTTCATATCGGTTTCCATTTCACGCGCCAGGGCCACCCGGTTGCCTTTGATGTAGCTGATTAGTTTACGCAGGTTCTGTCGATAGAGCTCCGGCCCGTCACTACGGCGCGGACTGAGCCCAAGGTCCTCATCTAATTTTGATCCACGTTTTTCAGTTGGCTTCGTGTAATGCGGGTAGACTTTGCGCAAATACCGAAGCGCCTTCTTGACGGCATAGCCGTTGTAAAACGGTCCGAAATACTCGGCACCGTCATCGCTAGGGTTGCGCGTAAAGCAGACATATGGCCACTCGCTTTTCATGTCGATACGTACGAACATCTGGCTCTTATCGTCACGAAGCAACACGTTGTAGCGTGGCTTATAGCGCTTGACCATTTCGCTTTCCAGGAACAGGGCGTCGATCTCGCTCTCTGTCTCTACCCAGTCCGTATCATCGATTTCACTCACTAATGCGATCGTCTTAGCGTCGAACGCCCGAGCACTCTGAAAATACTGACGGACACGGTTCTTAAGCACTGCCGCCTTACCGACATAGATAATCTCACCAGACTTATCCTTATGAAAATAGACGCCAGGCGTTCGTGGCAGATCTTTCAGCTTCCGTTCGAGAGAGGTATTCACCCTTTAAGTATAGCGTCAGGCAAGCGCCTTGACGATGAAATACGCACCGGTTGCGACGGTTGCCGTCAAGACAGCACCCCATACCAGGTCGATGGCTACGATTTTCAGGCTGAATCCCTTTAAGGTCGCCAGGTTCGTAAGGTCATAGGTAGCATAGGCGACGAATCCGAACAGTGCGCCGTACCCTAGCGCATGCTGCCAAGAGCCTCTTTCGAGTGCCGGCGTCAGTACGAACATAACGACACCGACGATATAGATGGCATAAAACGCCAGCGCTGCCGGCATATTTGGTTTTTCAAGCAGCAAGGTGCCTATTTCGCTATAATACAGTTTCTTCGCAATGAACCCGAGCCAGAAAAAGTCGAGGATTCCCATGATAGCACCGGTTGCGAGCAGTTTGACGATTAGTTCCATGCGTATCCTTTCGTGATTATGACGGAGCGGGAATGGTAGCAAACATCTTTAGGCTAAGGTGGCCGCGGCCTGACGACATGCGTCGGTATGGTAGAGCAAATCAGGCTCCTCTTTGCAGCTTTCACAGACCAGGACAAGATCGTTGCAGTTGGGGTGGGCGCAATTTTCGAAGTTTGAGGTCTTGGCGACACAGTGGGTACACTCACCAATAACCGCAGCTCGCTCAGAGAACTCTACCGTCATCCGATCATCGAAGACACGTAATGATCCCTCCCATAGCCCGTCATCGCCATACGCTTCGCCGTACTTCACGATGCCCCCATCGAGCTGGTAGACTTCTTCGAAGCCACGGTTCTTCATCAGGCTGGATAGGATTTCACACCGGATACCACCAGTACAATAGGTCACCACCTTCTTATTTTTCAGATGGTCATATTTGCCGCTCTCTAGCTCGGGAATGAAATCACGACTTGTGTTCGTATCTGGCACGACCGCGTTCTTGAACTTACCTACCTTGGCCTCATGCGCGTTGCGACCATCAAAGAAGACTATCTCATCACCGTACCGCTCGACCATTTCGTTCACCTGTTGCGGCTTCAGGTGGATCCCACCGTTCACGACACCCCGTTCATCGACTTTCACCTCATCTGGTGCATGGAAACCGACAATCTCTTTACGTGCTTTCACGCTCATGCGGGGGAAATGTTCCCGTCCGCCATCCGACCATTTAAACACGATGTCTTGGAAGCCGGCATACTGCTTCGTCGCTTTGATATACGCTTTCAGGTCATCGATGTCACCGCCGACTGTCCCGTTGAGACCATGCGGACTAACAAGTATTCTGCCCCGTAGGTTCAGGCTGTCACACAAGGTTTTTTGCCATAACTTAATGGCTTCCGGCTCATTAATCGGGGTGAACTTGTAGTAAAGAAGTATCTTCTGCATCAGGTTGATTATACCATTTCCCTCTGTTACGGGCGAGCATGGTATGATGATGCTCATGAATAGGTTCCATGCGCTTGATATTGCGTTCATCACGTTTGCCAGACGCCACTATGGCTGGATTGCGCGAGTGAGCTTGTTCGTGATTTTCTTTTACTTCGGTCTGTTGAAACTTCTGGGGCTTAGTCCTGCCAGTGTCTTGGCACTTGGATTCGCCGAAAGAATGGGTGCAGGAAACTACGCGCTCGAATTGTTCTATCTCCTCGCGGTCGTTGAATGTATCATCGGGCTGATGATGCTCTTTCCCCGTTTGACCCGCCCTGCCATCCTGTTAATGGCGGTCCACGTGTTCGTCGTCTCATCGCCGCTACTGCTCTATGCCGAAGCCACCTGGCAACAGCCGCTAGTACCGAACCTCGAGGGTCAGTACATCATCAAAAACGCGGCGCTGGTAGCGCTGGCGCTCGGCTTAGTAGCCACGACAACACCGCTTCGAAAATCTACCTCCGGCGTTCGGCGACAGTAAACGGGCCGCTTACGCAGCCCGACGGTCATTTAGTTTTTGCTGAAAGCCGACGATTTCTTGGGTAAGGTTGATATCAAACGTATTGGCAAGCGTCACGATAGTAACGAGCAGGTCGGCAAATTCCGTTCCGAGTTTACCATCGTCGATCTTGTAATCGTCCGTGACCGTACGCCTTCGTATAGCTTCGGCCACCTCACCGAATTCCTCGATCGCAAATAATAGTTGCGTTTCCAAACTGGGCTGAAGCGTGCTTCGCGTCTCCCAGTCTTCTTTTACCCACGCCTGTAGTTCCTGTAGTGTCATGCGGCCTCCTTGTATTTATGCGTGAAATGGCGGTCCTTACGGCCGCCATTTCGAGAGATTCATCGTTGTCGTGGCTAACTGTTCGCGTCCACGTTCGACTGTTTCGGCTCGTCCTGAGATTTTCCGCCCGGCTTATCCTCCTGCGCCTGGGTATCCTGCGGCGTGCCCTCACCGTGCTCAGACTCGACTTCGGACTCATCCTCAACGTCACCGGCAGCTGCGTCGTTCGCTGCCTGCAGAGCTGCTGGCTCCCACACGCTGGCAACCATCAGGTCGGTGATGTGTGGCTTTTCTTCCTCATCATCATCGTGGTGACCGTCGTCGTGCTCGACAAATTCGACGCCATCCGCCAGAGTGGCGTTCGCCAGGGTAACTTTGTCACCGGCCTCTTTAAGCTCGGCCACTGAGATCTCAATCGCATCAGGCAGGTCCATCGGCAGCGCGCGTACTTCAATCTTATCGAGCGCCTGCAAGACAATCAGACCGTTCTTCTCAGCGACAGATTCGCCTTCATCAACCAGGTGCACAGGCACTTCTGCCGTCACCGGGTCGCTCGCGTTGACCGCATGGAATGAGACATGACGTATCGTACCCTTGACCGGTTCGAAGTCAACGTCCTTGATCATGGCGATCTTCCGTTTTGCGCCGATGCTTAAATGGACTGGCGTGTAAGTACCCGCCGTACGATATACTTTTTCAATCACGTTCCCTGCTGCCTGGACGCTAATTGGATCGATACCCGGACCATACACTACGGCCGGCACGATACCTTCTTTGCGAAGTTTGGCGACTTTCTTACCCTGGACGTCACGGGTGTCCAACTTAAGCGTTAGTTTATCTCCCATCTCTCTCCTTTTCTGGATACGTTTACGGAGTAATCCAGCTCTTATTATACCATGGGCAGCTCACGACCAGAGGCCGTGCTACAATAAAAGACAATGAAACGTTTTCTTCCGCTCCTGCTCATCGGCGTGGTATTCGGCCTCGGCGCCTTCGGCTATCTGACGATTGAGCATTACGGGCTGGAGGCCCTTATCACTCTCGTAAGCGTACCGGGTATCGCCGCTATCATTTTTGCGGAGTCGGGGCTATTAATCGGTTTCTTCCTCCCGGGCGACAGTCTATTGTTCACTGCCGGTTTCCTGGTGAGTCAGGACATCATAAAGTTCAACATCCATGCGCTAGCTATGATTCTGTTCGTAGCTGCGGTCTTAGGCGACAACGTTGGCTACACGTTCGGACGACGGGTCGGTCGCCGTCTGTTTCACAGGAAAGATTCGGTGCTGTTCCACCAGGAGAATCTGCGGCGAGCGGAAGCCTTTTATGAAGCACATGGCCCGAAAACCATTATCCTGGCCCGCTTCGTTCCTGTCGTGCGCACCTTCGCGCCGATTATCGCCGGTGTCAGTAAGATGGAGTATCGTACCTTTGTGGTATTTAACATCATCGGTGCATTCCTCTGGGCGGTAGGCCTGACCTACCTTGGTTACTTTGTAGGTGACTTCATCACCGCAACCGGCATAAACATCGAATACGTCATCCTGGCTATCATCTTCCTCTCAGTCACCCCGCCCCTCGTTCACATCTTAAAGGAGCCAGCCACCCGGCAGAAACTGCGTCGGTCGGTACGACACTTCTACGACTACCTACGCGGAAAGTAGCGGTTTTAGGTAATTACCAGTATACGAAGCGGGTATACGTGCCACTTCTTCGGGCGTACCCTCGGCTATCACTTGCCCGCCTCCGGACCCACCCTCGGGACCCATGTCGATGACATGATCGGCCGTCTTGACGACATCAAGGTTGTGTTCGATGATAACCATTGTGTTGCCACCTTCGACAAGTTGCTGAAGGATTTCGAGTAGTCGTTTGACGTCAGCCGAGTGTAGTCCTGTGGTCGGTTCGTCAAGAATATAGAGCGTTTTACCGGTTGAACGACGGGACAATTCACTCGCAAGTTTGATACGCTGAGCCTCGCCCCCGGAAAACGTTGTGGCTGGTTGACCAAGACGAATATATCCCAGTCCGACGTCAACCAAGGTGGTCAACTTCCGCGCAATAGCTGGTACGTTCGCAAAGAACTCTGCCGCCTGCTCGACAGTCATCTCAAGCACATCAGCGATAGTCGCGTCTTTGTATTTTATTTCAAGCGCTTCGCGGTTATACCGTTTGCCCTTACATTCTTCGCACGTCACGTACACATCCGGCAGGAAATGCATTTCGATTTTGATGACACCGTCCCCTTGGCAGTTCTCACAGCGTCCGCCCTTTACATTGAAGCTGAACCGACCCGCCTTGTAGCCACGGACATTGGCTTCGGGCGTACTGGCGAATAATTCGCGGATAGGCGTGAAGACACCCGTGTAGGTGGCCGGGTTTGAACGCGGCGTACGGCCGATTGCGGACTGATCGATGATGATCGCCTTATCGAGTTGGTCAATACCTTCGATATTCTCATGCTTGCCGGGTACGGATTGGGCCCGATGGAGCCGTGCAGACAGTTCCTTGGCGAGGATATCGTTCACCAATGTCGACTTTCCGCTACCCGATACGCCGCTCACGACGGTCATGACGCCGAGGGGAAATGCCACATCGATATGCTTCAGGTTATTTTCTGCTGCGCCGCGAATGATAAGCCGCCGATCAACTTCTACTCGTCGGCGCTTTTTCGGCCGATTAATCTTTTCAGCGCCGCTCAGATACCTTCCGGTGATACTCTCAGTATTGGCGGCGACTTCCTCCGGTGTGCCATGTGCCACCACCTGGCCTCCGTGTATACCGGCGTGAGGACCGATGTCGAGCAGATAGTCAGCCTGACGGATGGTATCCTCATCATGCTCCACGACCAGTACCGTATTGCCAAGATCACGGAGATGCTTAAGGGTCTCTATCAGTCGATCGTTATCACGTTGGTGCAACCCGATGGACGGTTCATCGAGCACGTACAGCACGCCCTGCAAGCCGGAGCCGATCTGCGTCGCCAAACGGATACGCTGAGCTTCGCCACCTGAAAGCGTATTGGCGGCCCGGGACAGCTCCAGGTAGGTAAGTCCGACATTGCTCATGAAACCGAGTCGAGCGGTGATTTCTTTCATAATCTGCGCCGCAATGAAGCGTTCCTGCTCGGTGAGCTTCAGGCTCTTAAATAATTCGAGCGCTTCATCTACCCCCAAATTGCAGATATCCATGATATTCAGGTCATGGATTGTGACTGCCAGGACTACCGGCTTAAGGCGTGACCCATGACAGGCGTGGCACTTACGTTCACGCATGAACCGTTCAATGTCCTTGCGCATGAATTCACTATCTGTCTCTTTATGTCGGCGCTCAAGATTCGGGACGACGCCTTCATACGTCGACTGGTAGGAGCGGCCGGCCCCAAGATCGACGGTGTATTTCTGAGTGCCGGTCCCATACAAGACTTTCTCCAAGGCAGCTTGCGGAAGGTCGCCTACTGGTGTCGAGATACTAAACCCATGCGCCTCTGCCACCTTGGCAAGCCGCTTCATGTACCAAGCGTCGGAATTGACCCGGTTGTACGGCCTAATCGCCCCCTCAGAAATGGTCAGGCGAGGATTGAATACCAGGTCCGGGTCTACTTCCAATCGCGACCCCAGCCCCGTACAGACTGAGCACGCTCCCTGAGGCGCATTGAAGCTGAACAGGCGTGGCTCAAGCTCAGGTATATCTTCATTCGGATGGTCGACACAGGCATACCGTTGACTGAAGATGGCGGATGTTTCCGTTTCAACATTGAAGAGTTCTACGACACCACCGGCAAGATCGAGTGCCTGCTCAACTGATTGGGTGATGCGGCCCGTCGACGATGAGCTCATCACCAGTCGATCGACGACGATTTCGATGGTATGCTTGTACTTCTTATCTAGCTGCGGAAACTCATCAAGGGCGTATACCACCCCGTTGACCCGTGCCCGGGCGAATCCGAGCCGACGATATTGTTCCGGTATGTGAGCGAATTCGCCCTTTTTATCTTTGACGATCGGGGCGAGCAGGAGCAGCTTGGTTCCATCTTCGATCTTCATCACTTCATCAATGATCGCCTGTGCCGTCCGTCGAGAGACCGCTTTGCCACACACGGGACAGTGCGGTACGCCGATCCGGGCGAACAGTAGTCGAAGATAGTCATATATTTCCGTTACGGTAGCGACCGTGGAACGGGGGTTACGACTGGTTGATTTCTGGTCGATTGAAATAGCCGGGCTGAGTCCTTCGATCTGATCGACATCTGGTTTTTCCATGAGACCGAGGAACTGTCGGGCGTAGCTCGATAGGCTTTCGACGTAACGACGCTGGCCTTCGGCGTAGATGGTGTCGAACGCAAGCGATGATTTACCGGAACCGCTTAAACCGGTAATCACCACCAGCTTGTCGCGTGGTATTTCCACGGAAATGTTCTTTAGGTTGTGCTCGCGGGCACCAACAACACGGATCACATCTGACATATCACCTAATTATACCATTTTCTCCGCCCTTCATCCCAGTCTGCAAACCGATACCGCTCATGATTGCGTTATCTTGACTAAACGGCTATATTCGTATGAAACTTACTTTCACACTGAGGTGGAGCCTATGCGTCGTATTCTCATCATCGGCAACCTGATCGGGTCTTTCATTGTGTTCGGACTGGCATCCGGTCTGTTCCATCACCTATTCATGTTCGTGTTATTTGGTATCGTCCCCTGGAGCGAAGAGCCAATTCCAGCGAGCACGATGCTCATATTGTGGGTCGGTCTGATAGCCCTCGTGGGACGCACATGGATGCTACAGACCATCCGCCAGGCCAAGTTCGTAGTAGTCTTAGTTCTCAAGGTCAGCCGGCATGATAGCCTCGGCCCAAAGCTGAAGCTCCTGCAAGATGAACTGACGGTCAGTATCGGCAGGCGCCTGCACGCTAAGACGCCGCAACGCCGCTAGAAACGACGGCACTTGTGCCTGTAGACGCTGTGCGCGCCACTCTTCCCAAGCCACAGTCTCGTCCTCACTCATACTCACTGGAAAATTACGAGCTTTGTAGTGAAGTAGCAGCGGCGGCAACCGTTCATCATGAAATTCGGGATGAAAGTCAGCCAGCTGACGAACATCCGCGTTTCTGATTGTTTCAATCCGCAGCTTGTCTGGGCCATCGACAAAGCCATCGTAGAGCATGGCCTCGACGTCATGTGCCTTCTTATAGTCGGGCTTTTGTTCAAATGCGCTTCGCAATCGTTCCGCGAAGCCTGGATGCTTCAGTAACACCGCTTTATGTCGTGCGACTGTTGCTTGATCGAGCTGCAGCTTTTGCCATCCGTCAGCCTGTTCCAGTACACCTAGCGGCGCGACGGCCGGACAACGGTTATACTGCAGCACTTTGGCGGGTACGGCCACGAAGTCATCAGCCTTGCGTGCTTCCCAGCTAGCATAGAGTCGTGACATCAGCTCACCTACGGACAAGTCGAGGAACGGTGTCGGGTCATGCCGCAGGTCGTACACCACGACGTTCTGGTTCGGTGCACTTGTGAGCGGAAACGCTACGGTCGCCTTCTGATAGATGGCGTCGTAGCGGCCGCTCACATAGACGAATGGCTGCTTCTGCTCAAGATTGACAAGTTCCTGGACCGCTTTCTTCCCACGTATACTCAGGAGATAATCGAACAATTTCGGCTGCGTGGTTCGAGTCAGTTTCGTGACGTCGATCAGCGCTTCGACGTCAGACAGGGCGTCATGCGCGTTCTGATGAGAGATACCGTTCGCAGCGGTAATCAACTCTAGCCGGTTGGTCGGATTACCCTTGTCGTCAACCGGCCACGTGATCCCTTCGGGTCGAAGTGCCCGGGTCATACGGATGACATCAAGCATATCCCAGCGAGAACGACCATCACGCCAGCTCCACTCGTACGGATCGTGAAACGTCCGCCAGAAAAGATGGCGCAGGAATTCGTCGTCAAAACGGACGTTGTTGAACCCTACCATGATGGTGTCTTCAGTGCAGATTTCCGTCTGCACGTAGCGGGCAAATTCCGCTTCGCTCAGGCCGTCGGCCTGGGTCATCTGCGGCGTGATACCGGTGACCATGACCGCGTCTGGGCTCGGTAAGGTGTCGTCATTCAGTTTCACGAGCACATTATGCGGCTCGCCAATCGGCTGAAGATCCATGTCAGTTCGTTGCCCGGCGAATTGCATGATGCGGTCGTCGCGTGCGCTGAGACCACTGGTCTCAAGGTCGTAAAAGAAAAAAGTCTGTCGGGTCATTGTTCGACCAGAGTGAATTCCCGCCTGCCAATCCGGATAAGTGAATCACCTTCGGCACCGCGTCGCTTCAATTCATAGGTAATACCCATCTTCTTCATGATGTCCCGCAAACGATTGACGTTCTCGTAGCCTTCGAAGTTAGTCCGACGGGCAAATTTCTCTATCTTATGACCACGTACCTCATACACCACCCGGCCCTCATCGTCCTCATGGCGTTGGATCTCCCATGCTTTGACGGTTTCTTCAGCGGCCAGACGAATGACCGGCAAACCGTCGTCTTCTTCAACCGTTTCGGCCTCAGCTGTGCGCGCTGTCTCGACGTAACGAAGGAGTGTCCGCAGGACATCCTTAATGCCGGTATGAGCGCTCGATGAGATCGCGAAGATGTCACGATTAGCAGCTACTTCCCGTAACGCGGTTGTCTGCATCTCAATAATGTCAGCATCAAGTCCTTCCGTCTTCGTCAATGCGATGACCTCAGGCCGATTCAGTAGCTCGGGGCTGTAGCTTGCCAACTCAAGACGGATGGTTGTGTATGCCTTGGCGACGTCATTCGTGTAGGCATCGATTAAATGGAGTAATACCGACGTTCGCTCAACATGCCGTAAGAATGCATCACCGAGTCCTTTGCCTTGACTGGCGCCCTCAATCAGGCCTGGAATATCAGCGATAAGCAGGTGGCCTTCGTCGATGTCAGCCACCCCTAAGTTCGGCGTTAGCGTGGTGAAGGCGTAATCAGCTACTTCCGGCCGGGCATTCGACACCACGCTGAGAAAGGTTGACTTGCCCGCGTTCGGAAAGCCGACCAGGCCTACGTCGGCTAATAGTTTCAATTCGAGTTCGGCTTCAAACGTGTCGCCAGGCTCACCAAGTTCGGCGATTCGTGGCGCCTGCCGGACCGACGACTTGAAGTGGGCATTCCCGAACCCGCCGTCTCCGCCTCGAGCAATCACCGCTTCTTGCTCATCGACCACCAGGTCGGCAATTGCACGGCCATCCCTTTTGACGACCGTCCCGATTGGCACCTTGACGATCAGAGGGTCGCCCGATTTACCGCGTCGGTTTGATTTGGCGCCGTTTGCTCCTGGCTTGGCTTTCAGCTCCGGTTTGTACCGGAAGTCGACTAGCGTATTGAGGTCCTTAGTCGCCTTGAATATGACGTCACCGCCCTTGCCGCCGTCTCCCCCGTCCGGTCCGCCCTTGTCGACGTAAATCTCATGCCGAAAACTGACGGCTCCGTCGCCGCCCTTGCCACCTTGAATCAGTACTTTCGCGGTATCAACGAACATAATGTCACTACGTAGTATAGCAAAGCCGCCCCTGTTTAATAAGGGGCAGCCGCTAATTTGCTTTTTATCGTTCTAGTGAATGTACTGGTATGCGGCTGCTTGGCCGGCTGAGATAGTACGTTGGTTGACGATATTGAATCCACCGTAGGCATAGTTGTTCATCTCGGTGATGACGATGTCGCCGTTCGGTTTGACCCGCTCAACAACGCCGACGTGACCAAAGTAGCCCGCCTGGTCGGTCAGGACGGCACCAGCGGCTGGTACGTTATTGACGGTAAATCCGGCAGCGCGAGCATTCGAGGCCCACGTGTTGGCATTACCCCAGAAACTGCCGACCGGACGACCCAGCTGTGCTCGACGTTCGTATACGTAGTAGGTGCAGTTACCGAATGCATAGCGGTTACCGGCGGAGACGCTCAGCATGCCGTTACTGATAACCGATCCGCCGAGGTTACTGCCAAAGGATTGGTTGCCGGTACTTGGCACAGGCGCCGGCGCGGCGACTGGTGCTGGCTTGACGCCTTCGGGTACGATGATGCGCTGTCCGGCTTTTACTCCGGTCAGTTCCAGATTATTCACTAAGGTAATACGGTCGGCATTTGAACTGTAGCGGCTCGCGATTGATTGCACAGTATCACCAGCCTTGACAGTATAGAGCAGGCCGCTGGTGGGTAGGATGGTGAGCTTACGACCCGGTTCAAGTGCGTCGGTATCGGTCAGATTGTTGGCCCACCGGATAGTATCACCCGAGATTCCGAAACGAGAGGCCAGTTCAGGGATACTTTCGCCCCGCTTCACCACATACGTAGTGATCGCGTTTGACGATCCGGTCGGCTTGATGATCTGTGGCTTCGTAATTGCGGTGGTATCAGTCTGAGCCAGCTGGCTCTTTGCCGCCAGGGAAACAGACATGTTGGCCACGTTCGAAGCGACCGGTAAGTTGGCACGTTCGGCCAGATCGGCGGCAACGCCGGTAGCCACTACCTGGTCGACAGCGGGGGATTCGTCGTCATTGACGGCGCTGTTTGCGCCAGCAGCCGACTGGCTGACCGTCGCCACCTGACTACTTACCTGGCGGGGAGACTCATAGCCGATCGCGACGACAGACACGAATAGCAGGAATGCTCCCACGTACGCAGCTACCTTGCTTGCGGAAGGACCATGCGATTTCTTCGTTGTTTTCTTGTGCTGTGATAGCACCTGCCGACGTAGGTCGACAGTTGATTGGAGAGCAGAGCTCTGACCGATCTGGGTACGAATTATCGTTCTCCTGCCGCTCGGATTACTCTCGAGGGCGTCTACCTTAATAAGTCTTTCTTCTCGCAGTAGAACAGGACACGTGTGTCGACCGATTTCATTAATTACTATTGAAAGTTGTTCTTTAATCAGTGTCCGTAGCGACAATTCAGGTAGGCGCATTCATGGGTGACAGCATTCCTCTCGCAGTTAGTATCTCTGTTACAAGACACTTTAGTCATGCGGTTGTCCCATAAATGTGCTGGTTCTTATTTTACCAATGCTTGCAAAATAAGTCAATTCATTTTTTAAGATGTATTTTTAGAGAATCTGGCACTTTTTCTGGCAGTGTTCACGGATGTTACGCTCATGCTCTTCGAGTGTGCGGCCGAAGTACATGGCGTCGTCGTCACCACTGAGGAAATACAGGTAGTCACCTTCTGCGGGCGTGGCGACCGCAATCAGTGCGGTCTCACCAGGGGATGCGATTGGCCCCGGTGGCAGGCCGCTGACGCGGCGGGTGTTATACGGTGAGTCGATGCCAGGGTCACGCGGCACCCCTTGTTTATCGGCGGCATACTGATAAGTCGGGTCTGAGCCGAGCGGCATATCTTTCTTGAGACGAAGTAGGAATACCTGTGAGACACGCGTCTGGTTTTTAGCGTCGCGTTCCTCACGCTGGATAATCGAAGCCAGCGTAATGCCTTCATACAGGCTAAAGCCCTTTCGTTTGTACTTTTCCACCAGTTCGTTCTCGTCAATCACTGATTGCAATTGGTCAAACGTTCGCTGGAGAATCTGCTCAGGGGTGGCATCGGCCGCGAAATTATACGTTTCACCGTATATATACCCCTCAAGATTAGCCGAAGCAGGTTTGCCGGCAAACAGCCGGCCCTCGTAGCGTTTATTCAGGGCTGCGTCGACCGCTTCCTCCTCGTATCCGGCATCGAGTAATACCTGACGGTGCTTACTCAGCGTGTTGCCCGGAAGAAACGTGATACTGAAGGTATCGGTCTTTCCGGAGGTAAGATGGCCTACCAGGGTTGGCACATCATCGGCCTTCGCCAGCCGATAGACACCGCTTTGAAGCGAACCTGCGACGCCTTGCAGCCGGACGTACCACAGAAACGCGCCTTCGCTTCGTATCAAGCCGTTGTCTTTGAGTAATGTGGCGATGCCTGTCGGATCGGTACCGGGTACGACCGTTACCTTGACCATTTCATCGCTATCTGGGGCGACGGCCCGAAGACTAGTGGCGTACCATAACCAGCCCATACCTAGTAATAGAAGGCCTCCTATGAACAAGCTGAGACTACCTATTAGTAGCGGCTTCTTCCCGCGCCGAGGTTGACGAGAAGGTTCGTCCGGCTGCGGCTGCTGGCTAGGAAGCGATGCGTCGGGTGAGGCGGGCGGTAACTCGGCCGGAGCCTCTCCTGAGGGTGTTTGCGGGCGCGACGGCGGCAATATGTCGTTGTTCACGATGTCTGCTCCAGATAATCCTGCAGGATGATTGCCGCGGCCTCAGCATCGATATCACCCTTCGAAAATGGCTGGGTGCGTCCGGCCAATCTTTTTTCGGCCATGACGCTTGTCAGTGATTCGTCCTGGAAGGCGACATGAAGCGTCATGTCCTTGAGCTTGGTCGCGAAGGCTTCGACCGCTGCCGTCTGCGCTGTCGCTTCACCGGACTGGTTGCGAGGATAACCGACGATAATCGTATCGATATCATGGTCGACCACTAGCTGGGCGACGACTTCGAGCTCCGTACCGTCAACGTCTATGAAACCATGCGGAATGGCAATGCGTACGCCGGTGTCGCCAAGGGCCACGCCAATACGAGCCTCCCCGACGTCGAGACCGAGTAACTTCGATGGCCTACTCATCTACCTTGAACTGAACGTTGATTTTCTTACTGTCATCAGGCACCGTACTGACCCAAAACGGGAAATACTTCACTTCGACGTCTTCGACGCCAGGAATCGCCTGGATAACTTCTTGGATCTGACCTGTTTTACGGTTGCGTGCTTCTTCCTTGATACGATCTTCGTCAAGTTTCGGTCCGATCTTAGCGGTTGCGATCAGCGTGAAACGAGCGCCATCTTTGACTTTCTCGACTTCCTGGAAGCGCGCGTCCTTGACGCCGTGGTCATAGATACGCTGGTCATCGCGTCCATCCAGCTCCTCTTTTAGGTACGCCGCGAGATACCGTTTCAGCTCCGACTCATCGATAGCATACAGCTTATAAGTCACAGTCGCCGTCAAAGACGCGCTGCCGCTATCCACCTGCTGACCGACGGCCGGATTCGGTTCAACG
>CAZFMZ010000002.1:74711-170049 GCA_964520495.1 uncultured Candidatus Saccharibacteria bacterium | reverse complement strand
TCTGGCCGCTTCCAGTCACGCTTACGTCGCGGGTGGTCTCTGACGGCGTAGCGAAGCTCAGTCGTAAATGATCGGCCGGTACTACTCCACGGACCGCGTCAGCCCATTCTACTACCACGACAGTCTTCGGGTCGCGCGATGCCTCCTCCAGTTCGTCGTTCATAATGCCGGCCTCGGGTAGACGGTAGAAATCATAGTGGGCTAGACGGCGACCATCAGGCGACTCGTAGTTGCGACTAATGGTGAACGTCGGGCTCTGGATGGTCTCGCTGATGCCCATTCCCTCTGCGATACCTTTCGTGAGCGTGGTCTTACCCGCCCCGACATCACCAACCAATTCAATAAACTCGCCGCCCTTTAGGCAACGTCCGAGCTGCCTACCGTACGAGTGCATGTCTTCAGCACTGTCTATCCAACGTTTCATCTCTTAAAACTATAGCACTTGCTCAGGCGCTGGTGAATTTAAAACTGCTAGCGTATAGTAGAGCGTAAGCATTATGCGCATTTCCGATGTCACCATAGAAACATTGCTTCAGCAGGCGGGCAAAGCGACGCCCGACCAGATAGCAGAGATGAAAAAGACGGCCGAGCGCTCTCGGCGTCCTTTGCAGACGTTGGCGATTCAGAACAAGCTCATCACCGAGCTCGAGTTGACAAAGCTATTCGCTCAGCATGCCAACATCCCCTTCGTCGAGATCGACCCGCGTGACATTCCTTCGGAAGTCCTTAACCGGATCCCTGATCGTATCGCCAATCAGTATATGGCGGTGCTGTTTAAAGTCGACGAGGATGGCATGCAGCACCTGGCGATGGATGACCCAGATGATGTTCAGGCGATTGACTTCATTCAGAAAGAAATTGGCGAGAACACCATCATCTACATCGCTACCCGCGAAAACATTCTTGCCTGTCTTGAGAACTACCGCGGTGATGTGAATGAACAGCTAAATGACGTCATCGACGTACAGCGTGAAGATGACGGTAGCGACCAGGTCATTACCGAAGATGACGTGTCGGAAGACTCACCCGTTGCCCAGACTATCAACCTGTTACTGGAGTATGCCATTCGCTCCAGCGCCAGCGACATCCATATCGAGCCACGTGAAGGCTTCGTGCAGATCCGCTATCGAATCGACGGCGTGCTAAAAGAAGTCAACCGACTCCCGCGTAACGTATTAGGTGCGCTCATCAGTCGTATTAAAATCCTCTCGAACCTAAAGATTGACGAACGGCGCGTTCCACAGGATGGCCGGTTTAAGATAAAAGTTGGTGGTAAGCAATACGCGTTGCGTGTCAGCACCCTGCCGATTGCCGATGGTGAGAAGGTCGTCATGCGTATTCTTGATGAAAGCAACCAGGCGGTCACGCTTGAGAGCCTTGGTTATTGGGGACACTCACTGCAGGTCGTCAACGAAGCGATGTCCGAGCCTAACGGCATCATCCTGGTGACCGGCCCAACCGGTAGTGGTAAGTCGACCAGCTTGTTCAGTATCCTCAGCATCCTCAACACCCCTGACGTCAACATCTCGACCATCGAAGATCCGGTCGAATACAAGATCTCCGGCGTAAACCAAACGCAGACCAACCCGAAGGCGGGCATGACATTCGCAAGCGGTTTGCGGGCCCTCCTCCGTCAGGACCCGAACATCATCATGGTCGGTGAGATCCGTGACGGCGAAACTGCCAACCTGGGCGTCCAGGCAGCCTTGACCGGTCACTTAGTGTTCTCGACACTGCACACCAACAACGCCGCCACAACCTTGCCGCGTCTGCTCGATATGGGTATCGAGCCCTTCCTGATCGCCAGTACAGTCAGGGCTGTCATCGGTCAGCGGCTGGTACGGCGACTATGTATGACCTGTCGTAAGAACACACCGGCAACACCTGAAGACGTCGCCGGCCTCAAACAGACCTTCGGACTCGACGAAAAAGGAATTGCCACCCTTCATGCGCTAGAAGTTCAGGCGAAAGAACAGGGCGTGGGCGGTGACGTGGAAGCAAGTAGCTCAGCAAACTCTATCACTACTATCTGGCGGGCAAATCCGGAAGGGTGTGACGAGTGTAACCACACGGGGTATAAAGGGCGAATCGGTATTTACGAGGTGCTTGGTAACTCTCTGGACATCCAGAAGCTCATCATCTCGAATGGCACCAGCAACCAGATCCAGACCCAGGCCATTACCGAAGGCATGACCACTATGCAGACCGACGGTCTTATCAAGGCCCTGCGCGGGCAGACTACCATCGAAGAAGTCCTTCGGGTGACAAAGGAGTAGTCACGACATGCCTACGTTTAACTACGACGCCCAGACTTCCAGCGGAGAGCACGTCAGCGGTACGCTAGAGGCGACTGACCGTAACGTCGTCATAAAAAGCCTAAACGACAAAGGTCTGAAGCCTATCAGTGTCAAGGAGGCGGCGGCGAAAAGCTCGCTTTCCCTGTCGAATCTTCTGGGTGGCGGCAAAGTAAAAAGTGACGCGCTCGTTATCTTCACACGAGAGCTCAGCGCCATGGTCGGCGCTGGCGTGCCGCTACTAAGAGCACTCACCTCGCTACATGAACACGCCGAAAGCGCGGCATTAAAAAGCATATTAAGCGGCATCATACGGGACGTCGAAGGTGGGGCGCCGTTAGCTGACGCGCTCGCGAAATACCCAAATACTTTCAGCGACGTATACGTCAACATGGTTCGTGCCGGTGAGACAGCCGGTATCCTTGATGATATCCTGAAGCGACTCGCCGCCCAGCAAGAGAAGAACGCGACCATCAGGAAGAAAATCAAGAGCGCCATGACGTACCCGATGGTATTAGTGGGCATAACCGTGCTGGCTTTCTTCGGACTCATGCTGTTCGTCATCCCTCAGATAGGCAAGATATTGACTGACTTAGGGGGCGAGGATGCGCAGCTTCCTGTACTCACCCAGGTGATGCTCGGCATTAGCCAAGCTATGTTAAATTTCTGGTTCATCATATTCCCGTTGCTTGGCGCGGGTATCTTCGTATTGCTCCGCTGGCTTCGCACACCGGCAGGAAAGATTGTGCTACACAATTTCGTCCTACGTGTGCCAGGGCTGAAGTCCATCGTCATGAAAGTTGCTGTCGCCCGATTCGCTCGTACTTTCTCGGCGCTGATTGGCGCGGGCGTTCCTGTGCTTGAGGCGCTCGATGTAACGGCCCATGCCGTGGGCAACGTGGTCTACGAAAAAGCGCTGGTAGATGCTGCCAAGGCGGTCGAAAACGGCGACACACTGTCCTCTGTCATTGAGAAGAACAAATTGTTTCCCGCCATCGTCCCCCAAATGCTATCCGTTGGTGAGGAAACCGGCCAAACCGACACCGTGTTGGTTAAGGTGGCCGACTTCTACGAGGAAGAGGTTGATGTTGCCATCGATGGCCTCAGCTCAATCATAGAACCGGTCATGATCGTCTTCATGGGCGGTATGGTCGGTGTCATCGCGGCCAGTGTCATGATGCCGATAGCTAGTCTGTCGCAGAACATTGAATAACACCTTTGGGCGGTGGTTTTTCGACATAGCTTTTCCCATACCGCTCATGTATACTTATAACTAACGTTGAAACGTGGGCATATCAGAGGTGGCAAAACTATTTTATAAAGACAAACCAATCATCGGACTCGACATCAGCCAAACTGGTATGAAGGTCATGTCTGTCGACCCGAAAAAATGGCTTGTGACCGGATATGGATCAATCGACCTCGATCCAGCTAAAGTACAGCAGTCGCTTGACGAAGGTGATGATTATCTGACGAAGAACATCGCTTCACTACTGAATAAGAACTTGGTCGGATCGCTTGCGAGCAACCACGCCATCCTAGGAGTACCGGCTGGCCGCACGTTTACCCGCACCTTCACCATCCCGGCCAACACCGAGAAGAACCTTAAAGAAGCGGTCGAACTTGAGGTCGAACAGTATATACCCATTCCTATGTCCACCCTCTACGTAGACTACGAGGTGATTGAACGCAGCAAGGAAGAATTGACGGTGCTTATGTGCGCTGTACCGCGGACAGTGGTTGACTCCTGTATCAGTATTGCCGAGAATGCCGGCTTACGAGTCGCCATGGTAGAGTCAAGCGTGAGTGCGGTTGCCCGCCTACTCGAAACCACAGAGGAAGGACATCTGCCAACCGTCATCGTCGATATCGGCCCTGCCAGCACCGACATCGCTATCCTAGACGGCTCTATCCGTATCGCTGGATCGCTCAGCATCGGCGGAAATACCTTCACTCTTGATATCGCCAAAAAGTTAAAGGTTCCCCTCGAAAACGCCCACCAGTTAAAAGTGCTTAATGGCTTAAGTGCCGGCAGTCGCCAGCAAAAGATTAATGCCGCGCTGAAACCCAGTCTTGAGCGTATCGTCGCTGAAACACAACGGGTCATCCGCTACTATGACGAGCGTATCGTCAACCACCGTAAGCTTGAACAAGTCCTGATCGTCGGTGGTGGTGCGAACGTGCCTGGAATTGGCGAATATTTCACGAACGAGCTTGTCATGCCGGCTCGAGTAGCCAGCCCGTGGCAGCAACTTGACTTTGGTAAGCTGCCTCAACCAGCCAAGCACTTCCGGCCACGTTACATCACTGTCGCAGGGCTTGCGACAGTTCCGGCAGAGAGGATATGGACATGATCAACCTGCTACCTGATGAACACAAGAAGCAAATCCGTGCGGGCCGCACCAACGTGTTACTCGTACGTTATTTCGCTATGCTGGCCGTGGCCATTATCTTGCTATCAGGGCTTGTCGTAGGCTCATACGCCGTCCTTAACACCAGTCGTAGCGCCGCACAGGCGAAAGTTGACGATAATGAGAAGCAGGTCGACGACTACCAGCAGGTGCGGGATGACTCCGAGCAGTTCCGATCCGATTTGGCGACTGCCAAGGCGATCATGGATAACGAGGTTACCTACTCGAAGTTGATTTACAAGATTGCCGACGCCGTACCCGCCAACGTCGTTCTTGAAAGCCTTGAGCTCGATTCCGAGAAGCTCGGGTCGAGTGCGACTATGAATGCCAGCGCCCGGTCGTATACTGACGCGGTCGCCTTAAAGAACGCCTTCATCGAGGATGAGCAACTCTTCTCCGACGTTAGCTTCGACACCCTTGACTATACCGATGGCGGGGGTGAATACCCGATCAAGGTGAACCTGAGCGTTGTCATCCGTAAGGAGGCACTCTGATATGACAAAAGGCGAAATGACAGCAAGTAAGCTACGTCTTATCCTTAGTATCATGATGCTCTTAGCCCTCGTGTCAGCATCCGTCAGTTTTTACTTCGCCCAGTCCAAGCTGAAAGAATACGCCGTTACTATCAGTCAGTTAAACGCGACGGCACAGAATGGCAACGACAACTTGCAGACCCTGCAGAACCTACAGAAGCGGCTGGAAGATGAACGCGAGACCATGACCAAAGCCCGATCTATCGTTGCGCAGAGTCAGCAATACTTGTACCAAGATCAAATCGTCCAAGACCTTAGCCGGATCGCCGGTGACAACGGAGTAGTCATCACACAGTTTGACTTCGCGAGCACTACGTCCGCCGTCGGCGGAGGGGAAGCCGCACCTGCAGCGCCACCATCTGACACCGAGACCACCTCTCCCGTCCCTGCCGTGCCAACAAGCAGCCTCAAGTCTCAGACCGTCAACGTGACCATCAAAAGCCCCCTGCCGTATGATAACCTGATGAATTTCATCAAAGCGATTGAACTTAATCCCATGAAAATGCAGATTGCGGCTATCTCGCTGGCTAAGGATACAGGCAATAACGTGTCGTCGCAGGCGTTCACGATTGAGGTATACGTACGATAATGAAAACGACAATTACATTTGCGACCATCAAAGATTCGGCTGCCATGTTCTTCCACCGGTACCATATAATCATATTTTTCCTCGTCGTTAGCGTAGGCTTGCTGAGCGCTCTTCTGGTGCTGGTATCCATCATCAACCTATCCGCGACCAGCGCTGCCGGCGATACGAATCAAGTAACGGATAGCTTTGACCAGGACACCATCGATCGGGTGCGTATGCTAGGCGGACGCAGCGCCAGTCAGCCCGGTGACCGGGCCAGCCCTTTCGTTGAGTAATGCCCGTGGAAGACGTATACTATGGCCATGTTACTGCCGCTTGAACGCCTACTGAATACGCCTGTTATGAGCTTGCAGACGGGTGCGGAGCTCGCACGCATCCACCGCGTGTTAGTCGATCCACGTGACCTCACTGTCGCCGCGTATGAACTTGAGGGTCATACGCTGGTGGATCATCCGTCATTCCTTCGACCATCAGATGTTCGTGAGCTCAGCAACCTCGGCTTGATCGTTGACAGTAGCGATGAGTTCGTCGGTCTGGGTGACGTAATAAAGATTCAACAGGTATACGAGTTCCAGTTCGACGTCATTGGGCTGGAGGTAGTCGATGATAAGAAGCACCGCCTTGGGAAAGTACAGACTTATAACCTTGATTCTGGGAGCTTCGCACTGGAGCAGCTAGTCGTACGGAGGCCGCTGTTTAAAAGTTTTAGTGAAACCGAATTGCTTATCCATCGCTCTCAAATCATCGAAGTTACCGACGAACGTATCCTAGTGCGCTCGACCGCAACTCGTGGACCACTACGGCAAACAATCCGTGAGTACGCTAATCCGTTCCGATCATCTGCTCAGCCTGAGTCTGTCGATTCTCCTTACTCTTGAAAGTAATCATCAAGCGCCGTACGCACGTCGTCGTACGAGAACCCCTGACGCAACAAGTACTGCGTTAATTTTTGGCGGTCTGCATACCGATTAGCCTTTTTCTTGATTATCTTGGCTAGCTCATCGTCATCGCTGCGGCTTGATTCCTGAAGAATCTCTGCAATCACCGCTTGATCGACGCCTTTCGCACGAAGCTCCTGCGTAAGCTTGCGCTCACTTATGCCCTTGCGTAAGTGGCGGTTATCAACCCAGAAACGAGTAAACTTCTCGTCATCAATATAGCCTTTCGATTCCAGCCGCGCAAAGACCCGCTCCGTCACTTCAGGACCGACACCGGGTTTATCAATAAAGCCGCTGCCATCGCGTTTTTGAACGCGACTGGGGCGCGTTTTGCGCCATAGATAATCGCGCACTTCACGGGCGCTATGTGGCCGCATGAAGCAGTATTCCAAGGCGCGAGCGTAGAGCTTACCAAACTGACTCTCTTGCTCGAATTCCTTTAGTTCGTCCTCGGTGTAGGTATTCCCCACTTTCAATCCAAGCTCAACGACTTGATAGATATCGAGAGAGAAGCTATATTTGCCATCGACCGCTACGTTGACACGGTCGGGATTCTTCGTCTGAGCCGAGATACTGGTAATACGCATAGCAGGTTTCGCTCTGCGTCGCTATGCCTCCTGTTCGGCGACCTTTTCGCGAACGGTAGCTTCAATCTCAGTCGCTACCTCTGGGTGTTCTTTCAGGTACACCTTTACGGCTTCTCGTCCTTGACCTAGCTTACCTTCCTTGTAGTCGAACCATGCTCCAGACTTGCCTACTACGCCATGCTGAACAGCAAGGTCCAGAACATCGCCGCTTCGTGAGATGCCTTCGTTGTACATGATGTCGAATTCGGCAATCCTAAACGGCGGTGCAATCTTATTCTTAACGATTTTCACCTTCGTCCGGTTACCGATGATATCCTCGCCCATCTTCAACTGACCAATTCGGCGGATATCGAGGCGAACGCTGGCATAAAACTTCAACGCATTACCACCGGTAGTCGTTTCGGGGTTGCCAAACATGACACCAATCTTCATCCGAATCTGGTTGATAAAGATAACAGTCGCCTTGCTCTTGTTGATGATGCCGGTGAGCTTCCTCAGCGCCTGGCTCATCAGTCGGGCCTGCAGTCCCATGTGGCTATCGCCCATATCACCGTCAATCTCAGCCTGCGGCACTAATGCCGCCACCGAGTCAACCACAATCAAGTCAACAGCGTTGGAGCGCACCAACGTCTCGGCAATCTCAAGCGCCTGCTCACCGTTATCCGGCTGACTCACGAGAAGATTGTCGGTATCGACGCCCAGTTTCTTGGCATAAGCCGGGTCGAGCGCGTGCTCGGCATCGATAAAAGCTGCCGTTCCACCTTGCTTCTGAATCTCAGCGATGGCGTGCAACGTCAAGGTCGTCTTACCGGAACTTTCCGGGCCATAAATCTCAATGATGCGGCCTTTTGGATACCCACCACCTAACGCGATGTCGAGCGATAACGCGCCACTCGGCAGCAGTTCAACATCAACCCGCTTTGCTTCGCCCAGTTTCATGATTGAACCATCACCGAACTGCTTCGTAATCTGATCCATCGCCAGGCCAAGGGCCTTCATTTTTCCATCTTTGTCCGGTTTATCGGTCGATACAGCGGGTTTCTCTGCCTTTTTCGCCATTACGTCTGTCCCTCCGTTAGTGCTTCTTCTGTCTATTATACGTTCGCGACCGGTAATTTGCTATAATGGCCCTAGATGAAACAACGCGGCTTCACTGTAATCGAACTCATGGCACTGACCATCTTGCTCCTCGTCATTGGCGTCGTTTTTTGGACACAGAAAAACAATATCGAAGTTGCGAACCGCGATGATAGACGCAAGATATCGGTTAACGCCATGTATTACGCGCTGGAAGAGGTATACTATCCCGCCAACAAGCATTATCCGAAAACTATCAGCTCCTCAACCCTGCCATCGGTTGACGAAAAGCTGTTCGAAGACCCAAACGGTATCGCGATCGGAAAGTCGGATTCAGACTATCGCTACGAAGGAAAACAATGTGTAGAGAGTCGCTGCGCCGGATACTCACTTCGTGCCCTGCTTGAGAATGAAGCCGATTACGTAAAAAACAGTCGTAATTAGTGTCTAATTCTCATACGGATCAACTGGCCGGCCATTCTTGAAAGCCTCGATAGCGTTGTTAAGCGTGGCAACTTGGTCGCGGGGGTTAGCTACGTACGAAAAGCGGTAGGTCGTCTCTTCTCCCTCCGTACTAAGCCGGATAGTCCCGTAGTTTAGCATTGTCTGCAGTATTCCGTGCTGTTTGAAACTGGCATCCTCGATGCTCCCCAAGCTAACCGTCTGCTCATGCCGCGAAAAGAGACTGTGTTGAATTTCCTGGATGACGCTCTCATTGGTCATATAAAATTGATTCTGAAGGTACACCCACACAGCCGTGAGCCCACCGAAGGCTACCAATACCATAACCAACATCACCGGCCAAAGCACCGCTTCGAAACTGGGTATCGGCAGGCCTGCGGACGTGTCCGTGCTAGCTGGGTACATAATTAGCAGAGCCATGAGAATCAAAATGACCAGCCCGGCTGACATAACTGGTAACAGCAGCCCAATCGGGTGACGCTTGATATCAAGAATGACGAACTCGCCGTCAGTCAGATTCAAATGTGGGTACGTTGATTTTGAGCGTTCATGTCGAAGCCGGTTCCGATCACTTATAGTCAGCTTATCTGGCTCGACCGACCGATCGGCATGCACGACCTTCGGTTCATTCGCATATTGGGTGCGTAGTTTTGGATCAAATCCGTGGCCATGAGCAGCTTCTGGTGCGGAGGTCACGTGTGACGAAACCTGTGGCGACACTGCTTTGCGGGTGTCAGGTCGTGGGTGGTTCATAGTACCAGTATAGCAATATCCGGACGCAGACGGTTGATTAGCGTCCGACGTGACTACGAGCCTTAGGCGTTACGCGCCGTCCCCTAGGGGTCCGCTCGATAAAACCAATCTGCATGAGGTACGGCTCATAAAAGTCTTCAATCGTGCTAGCCTCATCACCTGTCAGGGCCGCTATGGTTGTCAGACCCACTGGTTTATCGCCGTAGTTGTCGATGATACTGATGAGCATTGCGCGGTCGGCAGGATCGAGCCCCTGTTCATCGACCTCCATCATAGCAAGAGCCTGCGTCGTGACTTGCGTATCGATAATGCCATCACCATTGACATCGGCATAATCCCGCACTCGTTTGAGAAGCCGGTTAGCGATACGCGGCGTGAGACGGGCGCGCGTTGAGAGCAGCTTGGCTGATGATGATTCGATTCGTGCCTTGAGAATATCCGCAGCCCGAGTTATGATACGGGCGATTTCCTCGTGGGTATAGAACTCCAACCGGTACAGGTGTCCGAACCGATCGCGTAACGGTGCCGCCAGGCTGCCGGTCCGCGTCGTTGCACCGATGACAGTGAACTTCGGTAGGTCGAGTCGGACGCTACGGGCCGCCGGCCCCTTACCGATAACGATGTCGAGCTTGAAATCTTCCATGGCGGAGTACAGCACTTCTTCGACAGTCCGGCTGAGACGATGTATCTCATCGATGAACAGGATGTCGCCATCTGCCAGGTTGGTCAGTATGCTTGCCAGGTCACCGGCACGTTCGATAGCTGGTCCGGCAGTTACCCGTAAACCGACACCCATTTCATTGGCGATGACGCTAGCCATCGTCGTCTTTCCCAATCCGGGCGGGCCGTACAGTAGCACATGGTCAATCGGCTCGCCGCGCTGTTTGGCGGCAGTAATGGCAAGCTGAAGGTTCTTCTTCAACCGTTCTTGGCCAACATAGTCAGCAAACGTCTGGGGGCGTAATGTCACTTCAATGATTTGCTCATCGCTATCGTCGGCGTGGACTACTGTGTCGATGATTCGCTCTATTGCCATTATGCTTTCAGCGCCTCTCTTACCCGATCACTCGTGGACAACGTGGTATCAATTCCTTCAAGAGCACGCGACGCATCTGCCAGGTTATAGCCGAGTGCCATTAACGCCTCAAGCGCTTCATCGTTATTCGCCAGATTCATTTGCACACCGCTAACTGGTGAAGTGTAGGCGGTAGGTAAGCCAACCTTGTCGGAGAGGTCGACTACCACCCGGTCGGCCGTCTTCTTGCCGACGCCGCTGGCTTTTGCGATGAACGTTCCATCTCCGGCCGCTATGGCGCTACGTACGGCTTCTACTGGACCAAGGCTAAGAATAGCCAGGGCGGCTTTCGGACCAACACCCTGGACACTAATCAGTAGTTCGAATAGCTTCTTTGCAGCTAAGCTAGAAAATCCAAACAATTCCTGAGATTGTTCGCGGACATGATGGTACGTATAGAACTTGCCGCTTTCACCGAGAACGGCCGTTTCGTAGTCACCTAACGGAACTTGGATCTCATAGCCTACTCCTTGTACGTCGATAATGACGGAGTTGGTGAATTTTTCTGCAACCGTTCCGATAATATGCGCTATCACGACTTATCCTGTACGTCTCAGTAGGGCGGCGCTGGCAGGACCCCCCTGATTTTCTTCCTCGGTCACTGGGCATCCGGTCTCAGGATCGACGTCTGTACCAGATGGCGTGCCCGGACACTGGTCATCCTTATTCGCTACCCCATCGCCATCATCATCTAGCGGTTTGTTATTACAGTTCGGATCATTAGCCGCGAGCTCTTCCTTGCCCTCGAACTCACATTGGTCAACCACGCAATCCTCATCGTCCGCGTCCAGGTTTTCCTTGCCCGCGACCTGGCATTTTGGCTTTGTTTGTTTTTTCTGCTCTTTTTTTGGCTCTTCTTTCTTTTCCTGCGGAACCTCGCATTGCTTTGGTACCTTCGAAGCAAGGAAAACGTCACTACGGACACCGATATCGGTACAGACCGTCGCTTTCACAACGCCGCTTGGCTGTTTGAACGAAGGATCCTTGGTTCCAACCGCCTCGCCCATCATTTGCCGCCAGATCGGACCAGCCATACCGGCCCCACCGTTATTCATCATGGCATTGTCGTTATTACCAACCCACACGCCGACGGCGACATCGGGAGTATAGCCGATCGTCCAGGCATCACGAGAGTCATCGGTCGTACCGGTCTTTACCGCCGCCGTCTTGACTCGACCATCGGTGCCGACGACGTTCAGTGAACTGCCGAACACACTTGAACGGGTCTGATTATCGGACAAGATGTTTGATATCAGATATGCTCCTTCGGCGCTTATCGCCTCTTCACTGGCACGGTCTTGGGTAAATATCGTCTTGTCGTATTTATTCTTAATCGACTGCACGCTGGAGATATCATGACGCTCGCCTTGGTTAGCGAACGTCGCGTAGGCATTCGTCATCTCGGTCAATGGTGCCTCGGCAGAGCCGAGCGCCAGAGATAAGCCGTAGTCGTTATTCTCCTCGATGGTACTGATACCAAGCTTTTTTGCCATCTCGACCGCATTACTGACACCTTCTTTCTCCATCACCTTTACGGCCGGAATGTTCAACGACCAATTAAGCGCCTGGCGGACAGTCACTTTGCCGCGGAACGTTCGATCGGCGTTCAGCGGTTTATAGCCCCCACCGAAATCGGTCGGTTTGTCATCGAGCACGGTCACTGGCGTGATCTTTCCCTGGGCCAGAGCATCTGCATAGTAGAGCGGCTTGAAACTGGAACCCGGCTGACGTGCTGAGGTAGCCATATTTACCTTGCCGAACTTCTCATTATCGTAATCAGCGCTGCCGACCAGTGCCAAGATACCGCCGGTCTTCGGATCGATTGCGACCAAGCTCGCGTTCGAACCTCCGTTGGCTTGCACGAAGGCCATGTTGCCTTCCACGCTTTCATTGGCTTTCTTCTGCAGCTTGAGATCGAGTGTCGTCGTCACGCGATACCCAGATCGGGTCACCTGCTCCTCACCGTACTCTTCATACAGCTCACTCAAAATCATCTCAGTGAAGTGTGGCGCATCGTTCTGTACGCTGCCAGCCCCCTCGCCGTAGGTTAGCTCCTGTGCGAGCGCTGCCGACTTCTCTGCCTCCGTAATGTACCCGTTACGAACCATCCGTGAAAGCACGGTCGTTTGTCGCTGCTTGGCCAGCTCGGCATCACCACTGATTGGTGAGTAAGCACTTGGCGCCGGCAGGATACCTATCAGCATAGCGCTTTCTGCCAGGTTGAGCTCACTTGGCTTCTTATCAAAGTAGTTCTCAGCCGCCTGCTCGATACCGAACGCGTTCTCGCCGTAGTAGACCGAGTTTAAGTACATGGTCAGAATCTCTTCTTTCGAGTACCGCTGTTCGATAGCCATCGCGATGGTAAGTTCCTGATACTTACGCAGAATGGTCTGACGCTCGGTCAGGAGAGTGTTTTTGGCGAGTTGCTGGGTAATAGTTGAACCGCCGCCTTCAATATCACGAGCCACCACATTGGTGTAGAGCGCCCGCAGGATACTGAACACGTTAAATCCGGAATGCTCGTAGAAATCCTTATCTTCAGCCGCGATGAGCGCATCCTCGGTTACGTCAGCGATGCCTTTTAATGGAACCTGATCACGAGGTTCGGCCCGGCCGGTCGAGAAGAAGGCTTCACCATCTTTATCAAGGAGCACGACACCGGTATTGTTGCGGTTCAACAGCCGTTCCTGATTACCAATGTCGTTGTAATAGTAAAGATACGTCGCGATAGGCGTAATAATAAGGAACGCCGCAATTGGTCCAGCGATCAGTAATGCCTTTTGTTTTCTGCTGAGCCCCTTGAACCATTGCCAGCGGCGCTTTGCGAAGCGCTTTCCTGCGGCGATGGCACCCACTTGCTTGGTATATTTGCCTTGACGATACATACCTCAACAGTATATCAAATTGCCCCTGATACCAGTAGTACCGCGCCCTGGGGTAGGCGCGGTACTGGAACATGCGAGAGAAGCTATCTGGATTTGTATGTTTTTACCGTATCAACGACGGGTATAGTGACTGCTTCCAAGCTCCACTCCCGTGAGTAGCTGGAACGAGATATCGCGCTGTTTCATCCAATGAGCCAGCTGCTTTAGCTCACTCCGAATCTCACGGGCGAGGTTCCGTCGCTCGTCATCGGTCGTATCATCAACCCGATCAATCATCCGGTCGACATCTTCTAACTTATTCACGATATAGTCGTGCTCATCTTGTGTCAGTTTTTCATCATTTACCGCCTGCTCGAGTTGCTCGAGGCGTTCATCACTGAGTAGATTAAACTGATCATCACGTACTTGTTCGATAATGTTGGCGACTTCGGCTTCGTCGATGTCGTACTGTGCGGCCAATGTTGCCGCCACCTGGGCATCAAACTTCGCATCACGCTCGTCGCCCACGAACGCGTTCCAACCGTGAGATATGCCTACGCCTCCGTTCATTGCCGAGACGTTCGCTAGCCCAAGTCCGGCTCCGCCGATTGTCGCGATGCCGACTCCGGCAATCATCGCTGTAGTGAGTTTTCGCATAATTTCCTCCTTTGTTTTAGTTTATTTATAGACGTATGGTGTTCGTTTTCGAGCGCCACACAAAGAGCCACTATAGCGGCTGATGCTGATAAAACGCTGAGCTTCTGGATGGTTCGCTTAACGGCTCATCATCTGGTGCGTAATTGCGGTCGCGAGCGCATCGGCGGCGTCATCAGGCTTTGGAATTTCTTTCAGGTTAAGATGTAGTCGGACCATTTCTTGCATCTGTTTCTTGTCGGCCTTCCCATACCCCGTCATGCTTTGCTTTATCTGCATCGGTGTATACTCGGCAATCGGCAGCCGCGCCTTGCGGCCGGCCAGCATTGCCACGCCTCGGGCATGCGACACGCTCATGGCGGTCGTCACGTTCCGGGCAAAGAACAGCTTCTCAATCGACATCACATCGGGCTTCGTTTCAGCAATGATTTCCGTCAGCCCGTCAAAGATCTCTTCCAGTCGTTCATCGAGCGGAGTATGGGCCGGCGTACGGATGACTCCAGCCGTTACCAGTACTGACTTATGGCCCACCACGTCGACAACGCCGAAACCTAAGATACCCGTACCTGGATCGATGCCTATCACTCTCATGTCAGCTTTTCCTCATACTTGCCATCTACCACATATACTTCGCCGTCGGCTAGCGTCGTGTAGGTCATGCCCTGCTGCTCAAAATAATCGGCCATGGCCTGAGCTTCGGTGCCGAACCAGTCGGAGCCGTAATGTGGTACCAGCTGCGGGTACACCAAACCTAGTCCGTCCCATATGATTTCCTCGTGATACTCGGCCGGCACGTCATACGGATCGTCACCATGTTCGGTTCCGCGCAGCGTCTTGGTCATGATGATTGAGCCCGCACTCGAACCGCCATAGGTCATATGCCCATGTTTCAGCACCTGTTTCAGTAGCGTGTCGAAACCACTATAGGCAAAAGCACGGCGCAGTAAAAACGTGTTGCCACCGGCCACCCACACGAAGGGTGCCGCCTCGACAATCGGCTTCAGCGAGTCGGGAGATCGGAAGTACCGCCGCAAATCTAGCTCGAAGAAATCGAAGCCGGCCGCTTCGAATTCGGCCTGCTTCTCGACCACATGTTTACTGCGTTCGCGTTCGGCCATGTAGTCTTTGGCGTTGTCTATGAATAACACCCGCCGATCGTCGCCGACCATCTGTTGTAAGCGTTTTAGGTGACTACCAAAACCATCCGAGGAAAGATAAAGTTTCATCTAACTTTAAGTATAGTCCCCACAACGGTCTGCAACAAATTGCCTGGGGTCAGTGGCTGTATTCCAGGCAAATCATTCATACCTAATAAGCGAAGAGAGACATATGTATGTATGTATGTATGTCTCTCTTCTGGAAGGCTTGCACCAAAGATGTGGCCTACAAACTAAATAAGTTTTTTAATCGATACTGTTTTCTTGTGAGATGTCATGTTTTCTACTGCTCAGGTACTCTTCCGCCTGCAGCCAAGCATGCAGATAAGGTGTTATACGCGGTGTAATATATAGTGCGGCTGTAGTAACGTGAGCTTGTATCGTGGCATATTCCGCTGCGGCTCATCTTAACTACACCGGTTGCGCTTGAAGTCGGCGCGGGGCTCGAGGCTCTCGGTGCAGGTGCGGCAGGTTTCACATATGTGCCGACGTTAGTAATTTGCGTAACGGGCTCGGTGGTTACTTTATTGCTTACCTCTTCTGTCTTGATTTTTTTGTCACCGCGGTACGTAACTTTATGCGTAATTGTGCGCTCTCCTGCTTTACCAGTTTGAGTGACTTTAGTCTTACCTTTTTCGAGCGTGCTGTCGTTCTGTGAGACTTTCTTAAATGCTATCGATTCTGTTTTTGTAACAGTCTTAGTGGTTATCGGTAGCTCAGCGAATGCTTTATTCTCTTTCGTGTTCAAGTAAGCTCTGAGGAGTGAGTTACCCTCTTTAATGCCGAACATTAACCAAGCTGATGTGTAGCTTTTGATTTCAATGTTTGCATATGCCGTGTCGGTCTTTACATCCGTAAACGAGAAGACGCCGCGATCGTCAGTAGCGTCAGTAGCAAGAACAGTGTCGCCTGATTTTATAAGGAGCTTTGAGTTAGGCAGATAATATCCACGGACTTCGTCTCCATCAGAACCATCTCGTACAGCGGTGATGACAGGAGCATACGCCGAAGTTTTGAATGTCTTTTCTTTATCAAACGTTGAGTAATAGTACGTATCGTGAAGTGATTCATATGATTTGAAGATCCAGAATCCACTGACTGATTCCATGTCGATAGTGCCAAATGGTGCGGCGTCTTCAGGTAGCTCGAGGCTAAACTTACCATCTTCTGCTGTTGCCACATCATAGCGATCATCATTAGCAAGACGTAGAGAAACCGTACTGCTATTTGGGCCGTAGCCAACCAGCTTAATGATATTACCGATTTTCTTCAGGCTTGTGAGTTGCGGTGACGAAGGTGTCGCTTCATCAATGTCGGGCTCGGTGGTCTCCGCTGTGGGTTCAGTAGTTGCCGTCGAAGTCATACCGCTGCAAGTTGCTTCTGCCCACAAACCTTTATTATTCTCGATGGCGTACTTCTCTGCTGCTTTGTATTCGGTCCGCCATTGATATGGGTCGTTGTAGGTGTATTCATGACCGTAACCATCTCGGATCATGGAGTAAGCAACGTTCGTGCCATCTTCTAGATAGACATTCCTAAGAGCTCGGCCGTATTTATCAATCGTATCCTGTGAGTCGTCGATTTCGAGTAGTACTGTCTTGCCGCCAACAAGTTCCTGCATCCTCTTCGAGGCTTCTGCTCCAAAACACTGTACAGACTTGCGCGGGTCTTTGGTTTCGGGTGTATCGAGTCCAATGATACGAATCTTGTACTTACTGGTGTAGATCGTGTCCCCGTCGACAACTTTTGTTACGGTATCCTTTTCAGTAACTGCTGTCCTGCCAAGACTAGCGGTCTGTTCACTGCTCGTACTTGAAGATGGCTCGTCAACTGGGCTAACTTGCACCTGGGACGTTTCACTACTTGCCGGCTGCTCCGCATCGGTCGTGAGATCCTGGGCAACTTCTTCTTGCTTCTGAGTCTCTTCGATTGGCGTCGTCTCTTTGAAATCTACGGTCGCCGGCTCAGATTGTTCAGTAAGCTTTTCTGTTTGCTGCTTAGTTGTTTCTTCGGCGAGTTTGGCTTCAGCAGCAAGTCGGGCCTGAGTCTCTTGTTTCGACGCTTCCGGTTCAATTGCCATTGCGATGGGGATACCAACAAAGAACATGAGAAGTGAACCAACTAGCATGCGACGCATGTGGTATTTACTCTTCTTTACTTTGAATAGACCCCAGAGGAAGACGAGCGGTGCTGCCATAGCTGCAGCAAGTGCGAGGCTATAGAATAGATTGCCGTACCCGATTGTTGCTACGAAGAAAAGTAAACCTGCGAGGAGCACAAACCAGAAAAATATTTTATCGAGCAGGTTAAATGTAGACCACGTAGTCTTGAACGCATTTTTCTGTTTTGTCACACCTGCCATGGTGTTGCTATTAAACCATATTCAACTTGACTCTCCTATAGCCTCTCGATTGCCGTAGACTAAGCCACTTATTCTTTATGGGTGGGGTCAGTGAATATGTTTCAGGAAAAGACTTATAGATTTAGTTCTGCGTTCGTGTGCACGTTCACCACGTCATCCAGATCATCCAGCGCGTCAAGCACTTTCATCACCTTATCGGCGGTCTCTTGATCGCTCACTTCAATCGGCGTGTTCGCAACATACTGCAACTCCGCTTCTTCAATCGACAGACCCGCATCAATAATTGCACCTCGGACCTTCATAAGGTCTTTTTGGTCGGTGTAGACGATTAGTTCGCCGTCTTCTTCGCTCGCATCCTCGGCTCCGGCATCAAGTACAGTCAGTAGTGCGTCCTCGCCGCTAGCAGCCACACGAATAACACCCTTGCGAGTAAACTGAAAAAGCACACTGCCAGCATCCGCGATACGGCCGCCGTTCTTCACCAAGGCCGTCTTTACTTCTGGCAAAGTGCGGTTACGGTTGTCGGTCGCGGTTTCAATGATGATACCGACGCCGCCCGGGCCGTAGCCCTCATAGGTAATTTCTTCCAATGCGGCGGCGGCTTTGTCGGCGACGCGGTCGATGGAACGCTGAATGTTGTCTTTGGGCATGTTCGCCTGACGAGCCTTCTCAATCGCCATGGCGAGCGCCGGGTTCATGTCAGGATCGGTGCCACTGCGCGCGGCGATAGCAATCTGGTTACCGATTTTCGTAAAGACAGCTCCACGCTTCGCGTCGTTGACGCCTTTGTCACGTTTGATTTTTGACCATTTATTATGACCAGCCATGCGACCTCCATGGTACGGTTGCTATAAGAATTACCGTTAGTATAACAGATACGGAGCATCTATTCCACCAGGCTGGTTTGGCGCATCTCAAGACGTGTTGAGCGCCACACCCATGACGCGTGTAGTTTGCGCGATAAATGATAAGTCAATGTATAAACCGCTCTATTCGTCAGTTTATGCCTATGTACACCGTTGCTGCTCAACTCACGCTGGCATTCACTACCTTATGCCCGTCTAACGGATAAGCAGGTTGACCGGAACGGTACATGTCGTTACGCCAGCGTTAAAGGCTTCTTTCGTCGCATTCGAGATACTACAGCCGACATCGCCTTTTAGTGAATACACCACCCATTGACTGTTACCGGTAGGGTAGATGCCATTGCTTGAATACTGGATTCCCCTTATTCGACCACCCCAGTACCATTGTTCATCCAGGCTATATGTCCATGGTGATGCGGAGATTCGGGCAAACGACATGAGCTCATCGTTGGTAAGCGTATCGATCTTGCCCCAACTATCAACGCAGTCACCGGCTGCGAACTCTGAAGACGCAGGGTAGTCGGCAAGCCCACCTAGACACGCGAGGTTACCCGGACCAAGGTTTAAGTAGTCAGTTTTCGCGACCGCATAACTATTCAATAGCTTGACCCATTCCTTGGCAGCGGTGATAGTGCGGGTGTTCTGGGCGCGCGTTTGGATGCCGTTATAGGCAACGAGTGAAATAGAAGCCAGAATGGCGATGACCACGATGACGATCAGCAGCTCAACAATGGTGAAACCGTTTATGCTTCTCTTCACGCTCGCATTCTAACATAGCGGTGTTTCTTCACGAAAAAACCGCCTTACAAGGCGGTTTTTTCGTGGAGGTATGAAAATTAATTTCTACCGTAGCAGGCTATGCCCGTACCGCTCACTACACCGTACGGTTCGTTTCTGTTCGTTGAGTTTTGGTAGTCGCGGTAATAAATCCTGCCGCCGGTGACGTTGCTGGCTGTAATATCCGCTGCGCTGGCTGGACTGCCGCTACCGCAGACGTAAAAGACGACCGCATTCGTCGGCGTCGTATTCGTTTGAGTTCCTACGTATACGATACCCGTGAGATTGTAACTCGTTGTAGATGCCGCACCTGTAAGGGCTGACATACCCAGGGGGTAGTAGCCTATCTCAGTGTTATAAATCTCTGCTTTCTTTACGACTGTCACCGCAGAAGACTGTGCGGCCGAATTCTTGCCTCGAGCTTGGATGCCATTATAGGCAACGATAGAAATCGCTGCCAGGATGGCAATGACCACGATGACGATCAGCAGTTCGACGATTGTAAAACCAGCCTGTTTACTCGTGTGTTTCTTTTGAGATGCCCACATATTCATAATGCTTTCATCATACCACTAACTAATATGGCAACCAAGCAGACAAACAAAATAGCCCACCGTTTAGGTGAGCGATATTGTATGGAGGGCCCACTGAGACTTGAACTCAGGACACCCTGCTTAAAAGGCAGGTGCTCTAACCGGCTGAGCTATGGGCCCACACTCATAAAAATGTACCGTACCAGAGGTGGATTGTCAATGTTTGCCTGCGCGCGAACGACGGGCGGTGTGGACGCCGAGCAGGTCAAGTAACGCCAGGATTAACCCGCTCGTGACGATATAAACACGGTTCTCGTTGACGAACTCATACACCAATCTGCCCTCGCCTTGTAGCACCATGGCCGAGCCGAGCGGTTCGACCAGTAAGGCGCAGGCTAACACCGCAAACAGGAAGGCACCCAGCAGACGCATCGGCGTTTCACGATAGGTCGGTCCACTGAACAACAGCAGTAAAGCGGGTAACAGCACAAGCGTAACGGATACCACGGTGATAAGTGGTGGCCGTTCTACGAGTACGCCGGCCTCAGCTACTAGTGGTGTCAGCTCGGCGGCCCATAGTTCACTTAACATCGACCCAGCCGCGAGCGCCAGCCCAAGCACGCCGAAGCGCCGCTTAGTGGCATACGCCAGGCCGAACAGCAGTAGCAGCACGACGACAAAGACGATAGCGACGTTCATGTCCTTATAGTGCTACAGGTTACCGAGAAAGGCAACTACAGCGAGCTAGGCGCCGATCTTGTCTTTTTTCGGACGCCGTTTGGCGTTCATTTCAATGTATTCGATAATTTTCTCAGCCACGTTGCGGCCGGTAATCGTTTCAGGTGTCTTGATGCTGGCAGATGAGTTAACCTCCAGCACTAACGGGCCGTTCGCCGAGCGCATCATGTCGACACCGCAGATAGGCAACCCCATTGCCTTGGCCGCTTTCAAGGCGGTCTTGCGTTCCTCTTCGGTCAATTTGACCGGCACACCTTCCCCGCCCTGATGGGTGTTGGAGCGGAAGTCGCCGTCCAGACTCTGTCGCTTGACGCTGGCAACTACCCGGCCGCCGACGACCAACGCCCGGATGTCGGTACCGGCTGATTCCTTAATGAATTCCTGCACCAGGAAGTTCACCCCTTCAACGTAGAAGGCTTGCATCACGGCCTTGGCTGCTTTCGGGGTCTCGGCAAGCACCACGCCGTTGCCGTGCGTTCCACGTGCGACCTTGATGATGAGCGGCGTGCCGCCGGCTAGGTCAACGATGTCATCGAAACTAGCCGATTCGCGCGCGAAGACAGTCTTCGGAATGCCCACGCCGGCCTTGGCTAGTACCTGGTAGGCGCGCAATTTGTCGCGTGAGCGGTTGATTGCCAGACTGCTGGCGGTAGTGTAGGTACCCTGGGATTCGAACTGTCGCACGATGGCCGTCCCATATTTGGTGTAGCTCTGTGCGATACGAGGAACGATGGCATCGAACTTCTCCAAGCTCTCGCCCTTATAGCGCACGACCGAATTGTTCTTCTCGACGGCCGTGTAGGCATCCTTGTATTTAATCACCTTCACATCATGACCACGCTTGACCGCTTCTTCTTTCAGCCGCTTGGTCGTATAGTTGCCCGGTCCATTCGATAAAATCGCGATCTTCATACTATGACCATCCTTTCTGTCGTAACGCATCATCAAGGAACTGCCTCGATCGTTTGCTGTCGTCATTTACTATATACACAATAACATCTGCTGGCGTCGCGGTCGCTATCGCTTCTTTAATCGCCTCATCTTCACGGATACGAACCACCGCATTGACACCAGCGCCGTGCAGGGCGGCAGCGAAGCGGTTAGCGATCCGCCCGACCTCTTCATACCGGTCGACATATCCTTTCACTAACCCTGGCTTGCGCCAATGGCCGTCCACTTTGTCGTAGACCACGAAGCTGTCAAAGGCTGTGGCGATAAACTCGGCCGTGTCGTCAATCAACTCGTCGGTTCGGCTCGGTGCCAAGCGGACCACTCCGATAACTCGACCGCTGTCCTCTGTTAATGACTTGGCGTACTCCGCCAGTGCTTTGAGTGAGTATTTTTCATGAGCGAAGTCGAGAATGATTTTCGGTCCCTTGGTTACGATCTCGACCATGCGGCCACCGTCCTGATCATAGTGATACGTCTTCAGTGCTTCTACCGCTTTTTGGAAATCGGTCTCACTGAGACTGGCAAAAAGCGCGGCGTACACGAAGCCGAGCGAATAACGGGAGGGTTCGTGTCCGACCGCCAGCCATGAGAACGCGGAGAGTACGTGGCTGGTAATGACCACGCCGTTTTGAACGATTGCTATATCCTCATGACTGACGCGACAGTAGACTCCTTTGGCGGGCGCCTCGCTCAGCGTGATGCCGATGGTGGTGATATCGATCCCTTCAGGCACGACGGATAGCTGCTCGGTGACATAGGGGTCATCGACGTTATAAAGAGCCGTTCCGCCCGGTGCGATTTGCTTGAAGATAAGGCTTTTCTTACGGGCGATATCGTCTCTAGTGCGCAAATCGTCTTTGCTACCAAGATGATCGTCGAACACGTTGGTGAAGATTCCTACGTTGTGGTGCTTATAGCCCAACCCGACGCCTTCATTCGCGCAGAATAGGGTACATTCCAGGATGGCCGTGCTCGACTTGTCGCTATTGAGCAGATAGAGGAAGCGCCCCGGGGCATTGGTAGATGCGAACCCCCATAGGCGGCGGCTTTCCTCGTCACTCACTTTCCGCTCGTCGTTCAGGTAGGCGCCCGACGTATCAACGCGCAGTACATCATCACCCAGCTGACGGAATACGAAGTCGAGTAACCGCACAACGGTCGTCTTTCCTTTGGTACCGGTAACGGCTATCGTTCTATTCATGAGGTTATCGTTTCACAGGATTATCTGCTGACAGAGCAGCCAGACCGTACACAACTGACACGGGGGTCAATATAATAATTATACATTAAAATCTATAGAAAGTCAATATGCTATTGCTTCGAACGGTGTTTTTTGAAGAAGGCTTGTGGGTCCTGCTTCAGTTCGTTTTCCAGGGCTTTGGAACGTAATTTCTGCTCATCGGGTTTGGTCTTACCTTTGGAAACATCGACGATGAACTTGCCGCTCAGCAGGCGGCAGCCTATCAATGCAGGGTAGGTATTGCGCGAGCGATCGGCCAAGGTGAACGAGCCCTTAATCTTGCGTCCGGACAGCACGATGGTCAGCTTCACGCTGTAACGCACCTCGCCCTGGCCGTTGGAACTACGCACGTAACGAGCGGTGTAAGATTTCGTGCGGTGGCGCTTGCCGGAATAATGCTTCGAAGCGGGAGCAAACAGCACGAAACTTAAGGCATTATCCGCTTCCATCTGCAGGTCACTTGCCCAGATAGAGGACGTGTCAGCACCGGTATCAATCTTGACCGGCACGTCGCTCGCACCGTCAAATGGAAAGCTGGCAGTCGATGTCCTTCCGATGGTTGTCTTTGGTCGTAGTTGCATATGCCTCACTTTGTGTGCCCACTATAGGCCAAACAGCGATTTCTTACCAGTCGTCGCGCGTAACTGCTCCAGCAGCTCCTTCTGTTTCTTAGTCAGCTTGGTCGGCGTATCAACGATAATCGAGACGATATGGGCACCGCGCCGCTCTCCGCGCAGATGCGGTACACCGTGACCACTTAACTTGAAATCGGTACCGCTCTGCGTACCGGCTGGAATCTTCATACGCACCTTGCCATCGACCGTCTCAACATCGATTTCGGTTCCGAGCGTGGCATCAATCATGTTGACGTGCTCTTCGCTGAGTATCAGGTAGCCTTCCCGGGTGAACTTCTTGTGCGCCTTGACCCTGATATGAACGTATAAGTCACCCTTCGGACCGCCGGCCATCGCCTCTCCGCGTTCTTTCAGGCGGATGGTGGCACCGTCGTCGATACCGGCTGGCACTTTCAGGCGGATGGTCTGCTTGCGCCGTTCGGTACCGCTTCCGCGGCATACGGAACAGATTTTCTCTGGTACCTTGCCACGGCCACGACAGGTTTCGCAGGGTACCGCCTGCTGAATGGCACCGAACATGGTGTTCATTACTCGCGTCTGTTGACCGGCACCGTGGCAGGTCGGACAGGTCTTTAGCTCGTGACCCGGCTCAACCGTACTGCCCTTGCAGTGTGCGCACTCATCTTCAAGTTCGAGTACGATATCACGCTCTAAACCGAACACCGCTTCTTCGAAGGATAGCTGGATACTGGTCTCGACGTCACGTCCACGCCGAGGTTCATGGCGACCAGCGCCACCGCCAAAGAACTGGCCGAAAATGTCACCCAGGCCGCCATCACCGAAATTAAATTCAAAACCTTGACCCCCGGCGAAACCTTCGAACGGATTACCGCCGCTATACCCGCCGCCGTTCGAACCACCCACGCCGGCATGGCCGAACTGGTCGTATCGTTGACGTTTCTGGGCGTCCTTCAGAACCTCGTAGGCCTCACCGGCTTCTTTGAACTTCGCCTCGTCACCACCATCCTTATCGGGATGGTATTTCACGGCAAGCTTACGGAACGCCTTCTTGATCTCGTCAGCGCTGGCGTCTTTGCTTACTCCTAGAACTTCATAATAATCACGTTTTGACATCTGTTATTAGTATAGGAATTTAGCACTCGAAATTCAAGAGTGCTAGTCGACTCTCAGCGCGTAGTTCATGCCATACAGGCTGTCGAGGGTCGTGTTACATGCCCCATCAAGGTCGGTGGTAGAATAGGGCATCGACTCAAGATTCGCATAGAGCCAGGTGCCGCCGCCGCACTCGTACTTCATATAGCGGAAGCATTCCTGCCCACCGGAAACCGCTGTGCAGCCTTTTGCCCGCAGAGGGTCGTTGATACTACTGTCGATATACCTAGGATTCGTCAGGCAGTCCTGCGTGCTGAGGTATGGGCTATAGGTGTAGTCATACCATCCGTTGCCGTTCCCGCCCGACCCACACCCGCTCCCGGCTCCGGCGTACGTCCCGTTGTTACTTTGGTAATCAGTCAGGGCCTTGGCGATAGCGGCCAGGTCATTTTTTCGCTGGGTGTCGTTGGAACGCTGCAGCATACCGTTGTAAGCCATGATGGTAATCGTCGCCAAGATGGCGATGACCACGATGACGATCAGCAGTTCGACGATAGTGAAGCCGGTACGGTTTTTCTGGTTCATTGATTCCACCCTTCAATGCCTCTATCTTATCAAAACTTTGCCCGGATATGCGAGAAGCTGAAATCCCAGCTCGCGTCAGTCTTCTTATGCGGATTGAAAATATTGTCCGGGTCGTAGATACGCTTGATTTCTTTCATGTAGCCAAGCACGGCCGGACCGTACATTGCCTCGAGCCACGGACCTCGTACAAGCCCGTCGTTATGCTCACCACTGACGCTGCCTCCATATTTGATGACTAGGTCGTTCACTTCTTTCATGGCCGGCTCCAGCTTGGCCCTCTCGGCCGGATCTTCGATCTTCATCAGCGGAATGACATGGAAGTTGCCATCGCCCATATGACCGGCGATCGTCGCGAACAGCTTGTACTTTTTGATGATAACGCGAAGCTGCGGCAGAAATTCTGCCAGATGTTTCGGCGGCACCACGAAATCGTCGATGAATGGCGCCGTGTGCTTGTCCTTCACCTTGCTACGAAGCAGCTGGAAACTATAGCGGCGCATAACCCAGAATTTCTCACTCTTCGCCTCTGTCGGCGTTTCCTCGAAACCGTTAATCTCATACCGAGCCCGATACTTAGCCAGGTCTTTATGCAGCGCCCGTACCTTTTCGCGGACTTCAGCCTCTGACTCGCCGTTGAACTCGACCATCAGTACCAGTTTCGGCACACCCCGCAGCAACTGCAAGCCATCCGGAATAAGGTTGATTAAAAGCTGGATGAAGCGCTTCGGTCCGAGCAGCTTCAAGAAGCTCGGCATGAAGCGGATGGAAAGCCATAAGGTCTTGTCGTCGAAGCTTTCGAAGGTAGCTGGATTATGTTTGAGTACCGCTGGGATCAGTTCACCAAGTTTGTTGATATCGCGCAGGAACAGCACCAACAGGCCGGAGTGCTCCCGATGCGGCACCAGTTTAACTGTTCCTTCAGATATCAAGCCGAGCGTGCCCTGCGCACCGACGAACAGTTTGGTTAGATCAAAAATACCAGTCTCACGGTTCCACACGTTCCACAAATGATAGCCGGTCGAATCCTTGCTGACGTTCGGCTTCGCTGCCTGAATCTCGTCATAGTGGGCCTCGAGTAGTTCGAAGGTCTGCTTATACAGATTGCCTTCAAAATCACCCTGCGCCATCTTGCGTACCAATTCGGCCTTAGTGAGTGGCTTCACGACGTACTCGTTGCCGTCACTCAGTACCATCTTTAGCTCGGTGACGAAATTATCGGTCTTACCGTACTCAAGTGACTTTTCGCCGCCTGAGTTATTGCTCATCATACCGCCCACCGATGCCATGTCGCGACTGGCCGGATAACTTGGTAACAACGCGCCGTGCTTGAATGTTTCAACCTCGAAATCCTTGTACAGCATGCCCGGTTGGACCGACGCAGCGGTTGAATCTACCGCCACCAGTTCCGTCATGTGCTTGGATACGTCGAGCACGATCGATTCGCCGATGGCACCACCCGACATGTCGGTCCCGCGCGAGCGAGGGGTGATGCTGAGTTCAGGGTACGCTTTCTTATGTTCATTCACGAACTTTACCACTGCCTTCAGGTCGTCACCGTCTTTCGGAAATCCGACTACTTGCGGCACGAGTTCGAACAGACTGGCATCATGCGAATAGAATTCACGCGTCTGCTCATCAGTTTCAAGTTCACCCTTAAATACATCTCGTAGCTGTTTGTATATGTCGTCCATTAGTCTTATCCTAGCGTGCGCCTCATGTAAGCACAAGTGAGATGAGGTATACTTTACTCATCATGGCCACGCTGTCACAACGCATCAATCGAAATACCGGGCGGATAATCGGGACGCTCCGGGCCGAATGGCGACAGCTATACAACCGGTATTTTGGCAAACTGGAACGGCTGGAAGGCAACGCCCAACAGGTGTGTGAACAAATCGTCGAACGCTTGTGGGAAGGGGATTTCTTCCGTACTTCCCTGGGTCACTTCGATTTTTTCTGGATGCGCGACTTCGGCACCACATGTGAATCACTCGTCAGGACAGGCCACAAGAAACACGTCCTCCATACATTGAAGTGGGCGCTCCTTAACTATCGCCGCTCTGCAACGATTACGACCTGCATCGATAAGCGAGGTAACTGCTTCAACGCCCCGATGCACGCCGTCGACACGCTTCCCTGGCTGCTCCATTGCTTGGTGGTTAGTAACTACGACCTGAACAAATCTGAACGTGAATTCCTGATGCACGAGCTACGGAAATACCGCCGCAAGTACCTGGATACGACAGGCCATGTGCGGCCCATCAAGTTCGCGGAAATGCGTGACGCAGTTATTTATGATCGTAGCGCGTATGCTATCAGCCTGGTCGGTCGGATGGCCTGGTGCGTCGAACAGCTCGGACTCGATGGCTTTCCCTACACGCTCCAACGCTACCAAGCAGAACTGATTACCCGCTACTGGAACGGTCGCTATTTCAATGCCGATCGCGCGACCGATGCTTTCAGCGCCGAGTGCGCCCTGTTTCCATTCTTCCTCGGTGTCATCAAAGACAAAGAGATGGCCGATGCCACTCTGCGTTATATCACTGACAAGAACTATGATGACCCGTTCCCATTGGTATACACGAAGCATTCAAATGCTTTCAAGTACCATTGGTGGATGACGGCACCGTTCATGCCGGAATACGAAGGCAATACGCTGTGGAGCTGGCATGGCATGTTCTACCTCCATACGCTCAGACGATTCGGCAAACCGGAGTTCGAGGCGCAGCGTGAACGCTTTGCGCGTGGCATGATAGAACGACATGGCATGTTCCCGGAAATGTTGAACCTCGACGGCAGTTGGTACTACGCGCCGGTATACCGCAGTGATCCCGGCATGGTATGGGCCGCCATGTATATCGATCTCGCGACACTGCCGCACCCGGCTGATACCTGATACGTTCAGGTTATTCGCGGGCTAGTTGATGATCGGTCTCATCGGCGATTTCGTGGCCGATGATCTCCTCGATCAAGTCTTCGACCGTCAATATCCCCACGATCATATCGTCACGTTCAATCGGTACCAGATGCGTGCGTAGCCCGAAGAATTTACGCAGCATGGTATCAAGCGCCGTACGGCTGCCGATCAGTTTGGTCTTATGTAATTTGAACGAGCGAATCGGTCGCGGTGACTCATCAAAGTCAATATCCACCATGTCTTTCATTAGCAGCACGCCAAAACAATGGGTCAACTCGTGATCAAAGACTGGGATACGGCTATACCCCCGCTCCTTGATCTCGTCGACGGTCGCGGCGTCCAGGACGGCGTCTTCCGCCAGCCAATACACTTCATCGATCGGCTGCATGATGCTGCCGACGCTTTTCTCGCTCATCTGTAACGCGCTCTGGATAATCTCTACCTCATCTTCGTCTAGCTCGCTGCCGGAGGCGCGGTGTTCACCGATAATCATCCCTAATTCATGTCGGGAATGAAGCCGTTGCTGCTCCTCGGATATCAGACGGTCGAGCATCAGCTGGAGCGGCTTGGATATGACGTACGTCACCAGGACCGTCACTTTCAGGAACGGTGCAAACAGGGCACAGAACTTCAGGGCGAAGCGGGAAAAGTAAGCTTGAGGTAGCACCTCGCCGAAGATGACGATGAGGATGGTGCTGATGAGGCCGGCAATCAGTCCCTGGAAATACGGTTCAAGGATGAGCGATACCGCCGACACGACAGCGATATTGCCGAACAAGATACTCGCCAGGCTCAGATGTGTCTTTTCGCGGAACGGTAGTACCTTGGCCGCTTCTGGATTCCCCAGCCGCTTGCGTCGGCGTAAATCTTCGACGTCCAGTGACATAAGGGAAATGTTCAGACCAGAAAAGACCGCCGAAAGACCAACGAGCACGATCACCTGAATGACAAGAAGGGTGTATTCCACTGCTAGACCAATTATATTGTCTTATGGTTTTCATTAAAAGTAGCCGTCCCGCGCGCAATAGGCAGGGCCGGCTACTTTACGCTTAGCTCAATTTATTTTGCATCCTTGTCGTCGACCACTTCGCCTTCGACCGGCTCGTCCTTGTCTGACTTCTTGTCTTCGCCTTCGGATGCAGGTGCCTCATCCTTGTTTGCGGCTTCGTACAGCTTGGCGCCAATCGGCATGATGGCGTCGGTCAGCTCCTTGCTGGCAGCTTCAAGCGCCTCTTTGTCGGCGGCGTCATCGCTCTGAACCTTCTTCGCTTTTTCTACCGCTTCAGTGATGACCTTTTTATCGTCGTCGGAAATCTTATCCTTGTGCTCTTCCGGCATCTTCTCTGCCTGATAGATGGCGTTTTCAAGCAGGTTACGGGCTTCGACGGCTTCGCGTTTCTTCTTGTCTTCGTCGGCGTGGGCCTCTGCTTCTTTCTGAGCTTTCTCGATATCTTCCTTGCTCATGTTACCGCTGTCCTGGATGGTAATAGATTGCTCCTTACCAGTGCCCTTGTCCTTAGCGGTCACATGCAAAATACCGTTAGCATCGAGGTTGAAGGTGACTTCAATCTGGGGCACACCGCGAGGGGCAGGTGCAATACCATCCAGGATAAAGCGGCCCAGGCTTTTGTTGTCGGTGGCCATTTCACGTTCACCTTGTAGCACATGAATCTCTACCTGCGGCTGGTTATCAGCGGCTGTCGAAAAGGTTTCTGACTTACTGGTAGGAACGGTGGTGTTACGTTCAATCAGCTTCGTGGTCACACCGCCCATGGTCTCGATACCCAAGGAAAGCGGAGTGACGTCGAGCAGCAACACGTCTTTGACGTCGCCCTGCAGCACACCACCCTGGATAGCAGCCCCGATAGCGACGACCTCATCTGGGTTCACCCCTTTAAGCGGGTCCTTGCCGAAGATACCCTTTACTTTCTCGACGACTGCTGGCATGCGCGTCATACCACCGACCAACACGACTTCATCAATTTCTCTCGCCTTGACCCCGGCATCCTTAAGCGCCTTCTCAACTGGTCCGGCCAGACGCTCAATCAGATCCTTTACCAGCTCTTCAAGCTTGCTTTTGGTCAGCTTGTATTCAAAGTGCTTCGGGCCATCGGCGTCAGCGGTAATGAAGGGGAGATTGACCTCATACTCACTGGTGCTTGAAAGCTCCTTCTTAGCTTTTTCGGCTTCGTCTTTCAGCCGTTGCATAGCGGCCTTGTCGCTCTTGAGGTCGACCCCTTCGTCGTTCTTGAACACTTCGAGGAAATGATTCACGATGCGGTTGTCGAAGTCTTCACCACCAAGGTGGGTGTCACCATGAGTAGAACGGACTTCGAATACTCCGTCGCCAAGTTCCAGGATTGAGACGTCGAACGTACCGCCGCCGAGGTCGAAGACGGCGATTTTCTCATCCTTCTTTGAATCAAGACCGTAGGCCAGCGCGGCAGCGGTCGGTTCATTGATGATACGCTTGACTTCGAGACCGGCAATTTTTCCGGCGTCTTTGGTAGCCTGACGCTGGGAATCGTCGAAGTAGGCCGGCACGGTGATGACGGCTTCGGTGACCTTTTCGCCCAGGAACGCTTCAGCATCGGCTTTAATCTTGGAGAGAATCATGGCCGAGACTTCTTCTGGGGTATAGTCTTTATCACCCATGGTCACGGCCACGCCATCGCCTTTTTTGACGATCTTGTAGGGCATGATGTCGTGGTCTTTCTGAACCTCGGCATCAGAGAATTTACGGCCGATCAGACGCTTGACGCCGTAGATGGTGTTCTCGGCATTCGTCACGCGCTGGCGCTGAGCTACTTGCCCAACCAGGCGCTCACCCTTTTTGTTAATCGCCACCACACTTGGTGTCGTACGATTACCCTCGGCGTTGGTAATGACCTCCGGCTTGCCGGCTACCATGTACGCGAAGGCGCTGTTGGTAGTACCAAGGTCGATTCCAATAATTTTACCCATCTTACTGTCTCCTTTCGTAATTTGAATAGGCTGAATTTGCGGTCTGCTTCAGCACTCCTCGCTGGATAGTGCCAATCTACCTTTAGTATAAAAAAGTTAGCACTCACGTGTCAAGAGTGCTAACTGTATTCGAAATATTCCTTGGTTCAAGTGGTGCGGCGTGCGAACAGCCAGGAGGCGACGGGGATAGAGACAACGATAATGACGGTCAACCAGATGACCGCGAGTAGCGCCGAGTCCCCCATCGGTGTACCGATGAGAAGAGAGCGATACGCATCAACGATATGAGTAATTGGTTGATTCTCGGCGAAGCCACGCAGCCAAGAGGTCATAGTAGTAGGGTCGACGAAGGCGCTTGAGGCGAACGTTAAAGGAAAGACGAACACGAAGGTCAGCCACTGTACTCCCTCGACACTTTTCGCTATCAACCCAAGTATGGCCGATAGCCATGAGAACGCCAGAGTCAACAGTATCGTCAGTCCGACGAGTAGTAACCAGTCGAGAAAGTTCGCATCCGGGCGGAATCCGATGACGAGGCCTGCTAGTATCAACACGATGGCCGAAAGGCCATTCCGTAGCAGATCGGATATTACATGGCCGTTCAACACGGCAAGGTTATTCATCGGAAGGCTGCGAAAACGATCGATGATACCTTTCTGCATATCGTTGGCGACCGCCAGTGCCGTCGTCGTGGAACCGAACGCTAGTGTTTGCACGATAAGTCCGGCCATCAGATAATTGGTGTAGTCAACTCCACCCGACGTCTTGATCGCGCCGCTGTAAACAGCAGTAAACAACACCAAGAACATGATCGGCTGGAAGAAGGTGCCAAGCAGCTGATCGGTGTTGCGTAGAATATGCGTCGAGCTCCGACGTATCATGACAAGTGAATCGCTGAACACCTGTACGATACGGGGTCGGTTCGTGAACTCCAATTTTGCCGCCATCCTACTTACCTTCCTGCTTCTTATCGGTCAGTGACATGAACACGTCATCAAGCGTCGGTTTGGTCACTGCCATCGATTCTATCTTTAACTTGGCCGCATGAAGCCTGTCGAGCACCGCCCGAACATCGTTGTCTGTGTTCTTCAGCAGGGTCACGACCGTCAACTCTTCTTCATCCGTCGCGATGATGGTTGTATGCAGCTCACGCTTAGCGGCTTCAAAGGCTTTCTTGTTTGTGAATGTCAGCTCCAACCGATCGTTGCCTATCTTCGCTTTTAGCTCCCTCGCGGTGCCTTCAGCGATTACCCTACCCTCATCGATCACCACAATCCGATCCGCTAACTGATCGGCTTCTTCTAGGTATTGCGTCGTCAGCAGAATGGTAGCACCGTCGTTCTTGAGCTGTCGGATGATATCCCACATGGCTAAGCGAGAACGGGGATCCAGCCCTGTGGTCGGCTCATCAAGAAAGATGACAGGCGGCGTCGCAATCAGGCTGACGGCCAGGTCGAGACGGCGACGCATGCCCCCGGAATATGTCTTGAGTGGTCGGTCTGCCGCATCGACCAAATCGAATTGGCGAAGCAACTCTTCGGCGCGTTCCTTAGCGCTTGCCTTCGTCAAGCGGTACAGTCGTCCCATCATTACCAGGTTTTCACGACCGGTCAACAGTTCATCAACAGCGGCGGATTGACCGGTCAGGCCAATGACCTGCCGGACGCCATCAGGGTCTTTTGCCACATCATGCCCATTGACCGTGACCGATCCGGCATCGAATTTCAGCAACGTGCTTAATATACGTACGGTCGTCGTTTTGCCAGCCCCGTTCGGGCCGAGTAGAGCTACCATGCTCCCCCGCTTGACAGTAAGGTCTATGCCGCGAAGCACAACGGTCTTGCCGTAAGACTTCTTCAGCTTACTGACGACGATAGAATCTGCGAGTGACACTTACGTCTCCTCATTAGGTTGTTATACGTAGCATAGCACGAAAGTGCTTACTGACGCGTCACCTTGACCATGCTCGGACGCATGACGACGCCGTCAACCTTGTAACCTGGCTGTAGCTCTTCGGCGATGATTTCATGGTCACCTTCGGCTTCCTCGTCGAACTGAATCGCTTCGTGTAAGTCTGGGTTGAACTCAGTACCCGCCTTCGCTTCGATGCGAGTGACCCCCATATCCACCATAGACTTCTCAAGGCTCTTGATGAGTTTTGCGACTCCCTGAGCCCAGGCATTATCCGCCAGCTCGGGTGGGAGATGACTAATTGCCCGTTCAATATTATCGATGACCGGAAGTAGCCGCATGACGGCTCCGGCACGTCCCGAGGCTCGAGCCATATCTTTCTCTTGTTCGGTCCGTTTGCGGTAGTTTTCAAAATCTGCCCGCGTACGCTGCAGATCGGCGGTCAAATCAGCCACCCGTTGCTCCAACTCTTCTTGCTTCTTTGGCTTTGCCATCTTAGAACAACCCCACGATAGCATTAAGTAGACCAACAATAGCCTGGACAATCGCGTTGATGACCGCCACGATGGCGTCGACGATAGCTTTGATGATGGTGACGATCCCGTTCACCAACGTGTTGATGATTTCCATTACAATACCTCCTCTAGCATGGCGCCGGTCTGTCGCACCAGCCGCATCACACGGGCATAACTTTGACGGGTCGGACCAAGTACGCCGATGTAGCTGTTATCTGAAAAAGGCGATCGGAACTTACTGATGATGAGCGTCGCCCCGCTGGTCTTACCAATTGGGTTCTCTGAGCCGATAAACACATTCAATGGCTGGTTCGGAGCAGCCTCGCGTAGCCATGGCTCAAGATTATCGAGCAGACGTGCGACGTTCTGGGCATGCGCTCCGGTCATGAATTCAGGTTGAGAAAACAGATTACCCATACCGCTCAGATACAGCTCGTCACCGATAGTAGCCAGACCAAGATTCTGCGTTAAGTCCACCAAACTATCGACGGCACTCCGAATGGCACGATCGGCCCGGTTGTTATGCGTGGACACCCGCGCCTCAATCGCTCTCGCACTGCGATCGAGCTGCAACGGTTCATCGTTTTGCTGGGTCAGCATGTTGACATAAAAACGGTAGCCTTTATCGGTCGGTATGCGCCCGGCGCTCGTGTGCGGCTGCGTAATGAAGCCTAAATCTTCCAACTTAGCCATTTCGCTTCGAATAGTGGCGCTGGATACGTTGAAAAGTTTCGCCAGCATGATACTGCCGACCGGTACGGCTACTTCGGCGTACTGTTCAATGATTGCGGCCAGGATGGCAATCTGCCGTTCCGTCATGTTCATGCAGCTATTATAGCGTTACCCTGGCACTCTTTCAAGGTGAGTGCCAGTTTGTCACCTCTCGTGGCTTCGATTATACTTACCTTCATGAACGATGTAACTCTCGACCATATCCGTAGCTGGCTGGGGACCGGCTCAATCAATATCTTCGGTCGACCGTTTGCCGGCAAGGACACCCAAGGCACGGCCGTCGCCGCATTGCTCGGTGGCACCCTGCTTGGTGGCGGCGACATCTTACGTGGTAGTCAGATTCCATCTCATGTCGACGCCGCTCTGCGCCGTGGTGAATTGATTCCGAGTCAAGATTACGTCAATATCGTCCTGCCTTACCTTTCCAAGCCGGAATTCAAAGATGCCCCCTTGATTCTAAGCTCAGTTGGTCGCTGGATAGGCGAAGAGAAAGGCGTCATTGACGCCTTGGAAGCTGCCGGGCATGAACTGAAAGCCGTCATCTATCTTGATTTGGGTGAAGACATGGTGCGCCAACGTTGGCAGGCGCTTGCCGAGCATGACAACCGGGGTGGCCGCTACGACGATACCGCCGATATTTTAGATAAGCGGCTGGCCGAGTATCGCGAGAAGACTCTGCCGGTCATCGATGAGTACGAACGCCTTGGTCTCCTCATCAGACTCGACGGTAGCGGCACGCCGGATGAGGTGACAACGGCTCTCATCGCTCAGCTGGCGCAGCGGTCAGGGGCAGTACGCGCGTGAAGAAGATAGGTGGAAAGATACGCCATCTGTCGAATCAGCTCCGCGCGGTTTTTGCTTCCAACCCGTTCTTCTACGCAACTGTTATCGTCTTCACGATAAGCGCCGGCTGGGTCGCCACGGCCAGCCTGTACCCAATGGCGTTCGACGAAGAGTTCCATCTCGGCCTTATCGATATCTACGCACGTAGCTGGATTCCGTACGGCATCGAGCATACGAGGGATATGGCCGTCTACGGGCCCGCCACGGCCGATGCGTCCTACCTGATGCACTACTTGCTCAGCTTTCCCTACCGACTGATGGATGCGATCGGGGTGCCGTTCGATACTATCGTCGTCGTGCTTCGTTTCATCAATATCGCCTTCGTCGTGACCGCCCTCGTCTTGTTCAGGAAAGTCCTACTGGAAGCAGGTGTTTCACGAGCCATCACGCATCTTTCCCTCGCCCTCTTCACTCTCATACCAATTTTTCCGATGCTAGCGGGTCAGATAAACTACGACAATCTGCTGCTGCCTATCGTCGCCCTGGCGTTTCTGTGCACGGTGCGTATAAGTAAGACACTTGTCCATCAGCATCGCCTACCGATCATGGCGACATGGGTACTGCTCATCACCATACTTTTGGGCATGTCGACTAAATACGCCATTCTTCCCATAGCAGCAGGCATGGCGCTGTGGCTGGCGTTTGTTGTTTTCCGTTTGCGCACACAGGTGTCCTTGGTTCAGCTCGGCAGTCAATTTGCGCGTAGCACTCGCTATCTACCTGTACCAAAAAAACTCCTTATCGGTGTATCCCTAATTGTCAGTCTGTTTTTTACGTTCCATTACGTCGATAACTACCAACGATACGGGAACCCGATTCCGTCCTGTGAGGAAGTGTTCGATGAAACGGCCTGCATGGATTACGGACCATGGCGGCGAAACTTCAATATGAAGCAAAGTCTCAGCCCTACGTTTGAACCGGTTAGCTTGTCCGAATATACGCTGCAGGACTGGCTGCCTGGCATGTCACAACGCTTGACCTTCGCACTAGCCGGACCGACCCACACCTACCAGACCAAACCACCGCTGCCAATACTCCGCACGACATTGACCGTATTAACGATACTCGGAGCAGTCTGTCTGGCGTTCGTCCTATTTTTCACCCGAAACTATCGATTATTATTCGGCTTAACGCTGCTCGCCTGTGCGCTCTATGTCCTTCCGCTGGTATGGCGCCTCTACCTGGCCTACGTGATGACGGGTGAGCCTGTCGCCGTCAACGGGCGTTACTTACTGCCCGTTCTACCACTCGTAGCCGCCTCGCTCATCGTTGCCATGCAGGAAGTTGCTCGACGCGCGCGTGTTTCCCGCTACATGTCATTCGTCGCAAGCATCATCCTTATCATTTTGTTAGGTACAGGCGGGGGAGTCGCCACGTACATCGTGCAGGGAGAATCCCACTGGTTCTGGAGCGGCTGGGGGCAGGGAAGCCACGAGGTACTTCAGGCCATCTATTCGTGGTTCACGCTGCGCTAGCTAGTCGCGCTTCAGCATGACAGTGAAAGCTTCGGACGGGATGTCGACCTTGCCGAAACGCTTCATGCGCTTCTTGCCTTTAGCCTGCTTGGCTAGCACCTTTTTCTTACGCGAAACGTCACCACCATACAGTCCGGTGGTAACATCCTTGCGGTAGGCGCTCAGGTCCTCACGGGCGATAAACTTACCACCGATGGCTGCCTGCAGAGCAACCTGGAAGTTCTGACGTGGAATGACATCCTTGAGTTTCTTGACGATATCACGGCCAAGGCGCTGGCTTTCCGACCGGTGCGCCATGACACTGAGCGCATCGATCATCTCACCGGCCACGTAAAAATCGACGCGTACCAGATCTTCCGTGCGATACTCGGACAGCTCGTAATTGAAACTGCCGTAGCCGCTGGTAACACTTTTAAGTTGATCATAGAAATCAGTCAGAAGGTTTGCGAGCGGAGCTTCGAAACTTATCAAGGCACGTTCATCGATATAGCTCAGATTCTTCTGCCGTCCACGCTTCGAGACGATTAGCTGGATGACCGCACCGATGTAGTCTTGTGGCACGACGATCTCGCCGTTAATCCATGGTTCACGGATCTCGGTAATCTTCGTCACCTCAGGCAAGTTGGCGGCTGACTTGATATCGAGCTCCTCACCCGTCGTCATGCTGATCTGATAGTCGGTGCTCGGGTTCGTTACCACCAAATCGAGGTTATACTCACGCTCAAGACGCTCGCGCACGATGTCCATATGGAGCAGGCCAAGGAAGCCGATGCGGACGCCGAACCCGAGCACCGGTGAGTTCTCTGGTTCGAACTGTAAGGCGGAATCGCTCATAGCTAGCTTCTCTATCGCGTCTTTCAGGTCGTTGTAGTCTTCGTTGGAAACAGGAAAGAAGCCGGCATACACGAACGGCTTGACGTTCTGGTACCCAGGTAGCGGCTGATCGGCATGGGCTCGCTTCACCGTCACTGTGTCGCCCACCTTGGCTTCACGGGTCGTCTTGAGGTTGGTAACGATATAACCAATCTCGCCCGTACCGATGGCTGTCGCAGGCATCATGGTAGGCTGCAGCGCACCGACTTCTAGTGCCAGCCCGCTCGCCCCGGTTGCCAACATCTGGATCGTATCGCCTTTTTGAATATTGCCATCGAACGTTCGGGTGTAGAGGATGACGCCACGATAGTCATCGTAGTAACTGTCGAAGATAAGTGAGCGGGTCGGTGCCTCGGCGTTGCCGGTCGGTGGCTGGACGCGGGCCACGATAGCACCGAGAACTGCCGCTACGCCCTCACCTGTCTTCGCACTGATTTTCAAAATGTCCTCATCGGTGCACCCAAGCAAGTTGATGATCTCAGCGCTGACGCGAGGAACATCAGCCGCCGGCAGATCAACCTTGTTGAGGACGGGAATGATCGTCAGTTCAGCCGCCAGGGCAAGGTATACGTTCGCCAACGTCTGTGCCTGGATACCCTGTGATGCATCGACTACCAGAATAGCGCCTTCACACGCTTCGAGACTACGACTAACCTCATAGCTGAAATCGACATGGCCCGGGGTGTCAATCAGGTTCAATTCATACCCCTCATGCTGCATGCGTACTGGAGCCAGCTTGATTGTGATGCCCTTTTCCCGCTCGAGATCCATGCTATCGAGGTGCTGGCTCTTCATGTCGCGCTGCTGCACGGTTCCGGTCATCTCGAGCAAGCGATCGGCCAGCGTCGATTTACCGTGGTCGATATGAGCAATGATACAAAAGTTTCGGATCTGAGATTGGTCCATAGTTTCAGGGGTAGATTATACCATTTTTGCGCGCTAGCCGCGAACTCCGCCCGTAATCCAGCGACGAATCCGCACCACGACCGGCTCGGCCTCCCGCAGTTTCAGCATGCGGCTGAATGTCACATACGCAGCGAAGCTGACGGCGGCGATGAGTACGAATTTCGGAAACGTGAAGTAGAAGCTACTGTCATCACCTGCCCGCAGCGGCATCAGCGTCACAAGAAGGTAACTGACAATCGCCATGAAGCCGGTGGCACTCGCCATGCGACCGACCGCCCCCCAGAACTCTCGGTTCAAAATACCCCCAAAGCGCATATTCATCACGGCGAACAATATGAATACCTCGACTGCCGCCATCGTTGATTGTGCCAAGGCTAGCCCGTAGGCCCCCATATCGAGCGCGGTGGTGAACCAAATCGCCAGCACGATATTCAGCCCAATGGAAAACAGAGAGATATACAGCGGCGTCTTGGTATCCTGCTGAGCGTAGAAAGTACGGGCCGCGATGTAGTACACCGAACGAAACAGAATGGCGATGACCAACGCGCCAAGCAGTTGCGCCATCAGGCGGTCACCACCGGGTTGGATGAAGTTAACCAGATAGCCACGGGTGAAAAAAGTGATGATGGCGACCGGTAAGCTCAGCCAGATAATGACGCGTAGTACGGTGCGGAGTTCCGAACGGAATAGATCGGGCCGACCTTCGCTCAGTCGTTCCGTCATCTTCGGAAAGGCGGCGGTCGAGATGGCTACGCCAATCAGGTTGATAGGCGCCATGTGCAATGTCACCGCCTGGTTGTAGGCACGCACCGTACCAGCCGCCATCCGGGAGGCTAGGTTCGTCTCCACGATACCGACCAGATAATCCATGCCTTGGTCAAGCGAACGGGCCGGTAGCAGGCTGAGCACTTTACGGAAACCTTTGTTCTTCCAGTGAATCTTGAAACGGTAATCAAATCCTAAGCCGATGAGCCCGATTGAGCTGACTAGCAACTGCATGACCGAACCAAGCACGACACCGAGTGCTACACCCATGATACCGCCGTCGAATACCTGCCATCCGAACAGATTTATCCCATTCGTGAATACGAGGATACCGATGATGATGCCGATGTTATAGATGGTCGGCGCCAACGCATAAAAAGTGAAGCGACCCAAGGCCTGTTGGATACTGGCGATGACGGTAGCGATGGCGAACAGGAAGGGGTTGATCGCGATCACGCGCATCATGCTGACGGCCAGGGCAGTCCCGGCTTCGCTCAGACCTGGAGCGATGATGAAGCGAATCAGTGGCTCGGCAAATATAATCATAAGTACGCTGGCAATCAACGTCACCAGCGCCATCAGGTTGATCATGCTGGTCGAAAGCTCCCAGGCCGATCGCTTATTGCCGCCCGCCAGGCGCTGATTGAACACCGGAATGAAGGTGACGCTCAGTGCACCCGATACCAGGATGAAGTACATGAAGTCAGGCACCAGGAAGGCAGCAGTGTACGCATCGAGTCCGACCGGATACGTCTCGTAGTAGGAAGCGTTCAGCAAGCGCTCACGCAGGAAGCCGAACAGCATCGAGGTAAGCGTCGAACCGGCAATCAAAATCGCTGCGAATTGGACGCTTAGTTTTCGGTTAGCTCTGGCGACGACGCTCTGGACTCGGCCCATCGTGGGGTTACTTGCTTTCTATGCCGCGTGCAGCATGACTTCTTTCGGTAATACGGTATCCTTGAGCAGCTTTTCGACGACTTCCTCTTCAAGCGTCTCTTCTTTTAGCAGTTCCTGGGCGAGCGCTTCCAGGCTGGCCATGTTCTTGCGGATGACAGCCTCGGCTCGATCGGCTGCTTCTTTGATGAGTTGTTCTACTTCAAGGTCAATCTGCTTGGCGGTGTCGTCGCTGTACGGCCGCTCATGTGTGATTTTGTCGAACACCATACCACCGTTGTCGTCATGGAATACTTGGTCGCGCAGCCCCTTACCCATGCCCTGCTCGATGACCATGTCGCGGGCGATCTCAGTCGCCTTACGCAAGTCGGAGCCGGCGCCGGTGGTGATGCCGTCTGCCCCGTACTTGATTTTCTCGGCCACACGGCCACCCATCGCCCGGGCCAGGATGTCTTTGAACTCATAGACGTTGGTGTAGCTCTTGTCTTCCGGTGGCAAGAACCACGTGACTCCGCCCGTGCCGCCCCGTGGAATGATGGTCACCTTATGGACCGGGTCACTGTCAGGTAGGATGTGGCCGACGATAGCGTGACCAGCTTCGTGATAGGCGGTTAGTTCCTTTTCCTTTTCATTCATCACCTTGGCTTTGCGTTCAGGGCCGATGGCAACCTTCTCGAATGCTTCGGTAAGATCCTTGTTGCTAATGAACTTGGAATTGCGGCGGGCCGCGATAATAGCCGCCTCGTTGGCGATGTTTGCCAGGTCGGCACCGCTGGAACCGGCCGTCTTAGCCGCCAGTTTATCAAGGTTGACGGTCGGATCGGTCGGTTTGTTCTTGAAGTGGACTTTTAAGATCGCCTCCCGGTCGCGACGCTCCGGCAACAGGATGTTGGTGCGGCGGTCGAACCGGCCCGGTCGCAAGAGGGCAGGGTCAAGCACATCGGCGCGGTTGGTCGCGGCCAACACGATGACGTTCGTGCCCGTCTCAAAACCATCCATCTCAACCAGGATCTGGTTCAGGGTCTGCTCACGTTCGTCGTGGCCGCCGCCCATGCCGCTACCGCGCTTGCGGCCGACAGCGTCAATCTCATCGATGAAAATGATAGCCGGTGCGTTCTTCTTGGCCTTGGCGAACAAGTCACGCACTCGTGAAGCACCGACACCAACGAACATTTCAACGAATTCCGAACCCGAAATCGAGAAGAACGGTACGTTCGCCTCGCCAGCGACGGCTCGGGCGAGCATCGTCTTACCGGTACCTGGGTTACCGACCAGCAGGACACCTTTCGGGATCTTCGCGCCGAGCTGTTGATATTTCTTCGGGTGCTTCAGGAAGTCGACGACCTCTTCCAGGTCTTGCTTAGCAGAATCATTCCCGGCGATGTCAGCAAAGACGACTTTTTCCTTATCGAGGCCGTACAGTTTGGCTTTGCTCTTACCAAAGCCGAGCGCCTGATTGTTCTGACCCTGGGCCTGGCGCATCATGAAGACGAACAGCAAGCCGATCAGAAGCACGGGTAGCAGAATACTCAGTAGTCCCCAAACCGCATCACCCGTACCGGACGGTTCCTTGACGGTTACTTCAACGTTAGCTTCCTTGTTCAAGCCCTGTTCGTAGATACTGGTGCCGCCTTCCTTGCGGGACTTTTCGGTCGGTTTGTCCTTGCCGGTCGGCGTTACCTTCACTTCGTTACCAGTAATTTCAAGCTTGGCAATCTCACCCTCGTTGGCGCGCTTGGTCACGCTACTGAGCGACACTTCTTTCAGGTCCTCCTGGGGTGAGGTCAGTGCGATGACGCTTAGCGTCGTAAAGACCAGCAGGAACCAGAATAGCGTCAGCCGCATGATATTGCTCATCCGTTTGTTGGAAGAGGGTTTTTTAGCCATATAGTGTATCGTGTCCTTTCTTTCGGTGGGGGTGGGTCAAAGAGAATTGTTCATAGGAATATTCACTCTTATAAATAATAGCAGTTAGCGTGAACGATTGACAATGAAGTGGGTGTGGGTAAATCGGACTGCAATCCCGTCGCCCGGCTCAATCGTGCTGCCACGGCGCGCGGTTTTGATTGCCAGAAGTAGCCGACTAAGCTGTGGTCGGGTAAGTGCCGGCGTACCAGTCGCCTGTTTCAGTACGTAGCGCAGTAGCTCGTGGGCCGCGTCATCCGGCACCATGATAAAGAGCGAGCGAGGCCACGGGCCCTCATCCGGTAATAACCGGCTCGTTTCAGCGTCGAGCTCGGCCGCCACGTGGCACTGAGCTGCACGCAGTTCGCTCAACCGCCGCTTCGTCGTCTTGCTCAGGTTCAGGCGCCGGCGCACCTGGTTGCGTAAGTACGCCTGCTCCTGGTTCGTTTCGTCCTCTACCCATTCCAGCCTGTGCGTCACCGCATATTCGTATAACTCCCGCTTCGTCCGGTTCAGGAGCGGCCGCGTAATATCGGGTCGGTTCAACACCGCCAAACCCCGCCACCCGGTTCCGCGGTGCAGGTTAATGACAATCGTTTCCACCAGATCATCTAAGTGGTGGGCGGTTACTACCTGAGCATTATGTTCAGCCGCGACCGCCTGCAGGAACGCGTAGCGCCGCGTGCGAGCAAGGGCTTCACTCGCTGCCACCCCCAGTGCCTCTCGTCGGCTGACATGTGGCACACCGTAGCGCTCAGCCAGGCCAGCCACGAACCGAGCGTCGGCGGCTGAATCAGGTCGGATGCCATGGTCGAAATGTGCCACTACCAAGTCGCATGAGGTGTCGCGCGCGAGCATGTCGAGCAATACCACCGAGTCCACCCCTCCGCTTACCGCCACGACATATCTCATATCTGACAAGTATAGCGCGTCCTCACATGTACCGCGTGCTGCCGAACGGTATTTTCTGCTTCAAGAAACGGCCAGTGCCCAGTGTATCGGCCGAATGGATGGTACGGTCACCGAAGCGACGGTTAATGTCGTCTACCGCCTGAGTCACGTGCGTTTCGCGGGCCAGCTCGTTACCGAAGAACGTCAGCTGCGGGTCGTTACCAATCGGCGACAGTTCAAAGCAAGAGATGCCGATCTCTTTCGGGTCACTCGGTGAGTTGGCGAAAAGTCGTCTGGCTTGTGCATAAATTGCCAAGTCAGAACTGAATGGCAGGGAAGCGGTAGTCCGGGCATGCCAGTAGCCTTTTTCCCTGCTTTTGGCGTACACGTATACCCCGCGGGCTTGCACCCCTTGGCTGCGCAGCTTGTAGCCAACCGATTCACACAGATGATGCAGCCGCTTCAGGACCTGCTCATGATTCAGGTCGAAGTCGTCCAGAACGAATTGCCGGCCGGCCGATTTCATCGCGAAATCACGCTTGTCGACTTCCCAGCCCCTCAGCCGCTGGTGCCATTGCCTGCCGTTGATACTCTTGTACACCATTTTCTCCAGCGTCACCGGGTCGGCATCAAGAAATTGGAGTGGCGTGAAGATACCGACGCCGTTCAACCGTTTTTCCATACGCTCGGCAATACCGGTCAGGTCGGTCAGCTCCAGCCGGCCGAAGACGTCGCGCAGGTTGTCATGCGTAATCACGTCTAGCCCGTTCGGCTTGTTCAGGCCCGCCGCCGTTTTCGCCAGAAAACGGTTCGTGGCAATGCCGACGTTGCAGTTCATTGCGCGGCCGACCTCCTCCCATAAGCGGCGTTTGATCTCCCAGCCGATATCGACCAAGTCACGGGCCTGCGTGGCTTCGGACGTTTCAGAAAAATCAATCACCCCCTCATCGATGCTTTTCATACGTACGTGTGCCGAATAGTCGTTCATGATCGCCATCAGCTTGTGATAGACATAGCGGTATTTCGGCGGGTCGCTTTCGAGTCCGATCAGCTCAGGGCAAAGTTTCTTCGCGTCACGTAGCCGCATGCCCAGCTTTACCCCCACCGCTTTGGCCTCATAACTGGCTGTCACGATCATCGTAGCGTCGGTCCGTCGGTTCACGATCGCCACCGGTCGGCCCCGTAATCGTGGCCGGGCCTGTTGCTCAACGGTCGCGAAGCAGCTGTTCAGGTCGATATGCATGACGAGCGGCCTGGCTGAGTTTATGTCAGGCCGCATGGTCGGCCTCCATGGTGAGGTGCCAGGTCAGCCGTTCGGCATCGAACTCCAACCGGTAATCAGCGCCTCCGTCCGTCACATCGAATACGTGTACCATGCGCGTTCCCTTCATAGTCGGATGTTTCAGGCCCAGTTCGGTCACGGTCACTTCCCGCCCGTTGGCCCGCCGGAACCGCACCGGCAGGCAAGGGTGGTGACCGCCGTGAAAGGTTGCCACCACGTCGACCCGTTCGTTCAAAAAGATTTCATCATCCATCAAAAGTTCTCCAAATAGTTTCAGAGAAACGGCGGTTTAAATTGTTCGCCCGTGCGCCCGTGGCCCGTTTCATTTGCCGTCAGACGTCCGAAGACGATGGATGATTCACCCGGAGGGACGCTTTGCCAAGCAAGGCCAGTGTGTGTCGCGGGGAGTACTCTTTAAGTATATACCCCTCGCATCGAGCCGCCAATCGTAAACCTGTTAGTCGGTGACCGATCGTATTGTTTCTTCGTCCGGTACCTGGCCGGCAATGTCGCATTGAGCAAGCAACTTAGCTAGCGGCGCGCACGGTAATCCGACCACTGTGTCGTACCTACCTTCAATTCCCGTAATCATCGTCCCCATCAGCGCTTGGATACCGTACCCACCCGCCTTGTCCATCGGGTCACCGGTGGCAACATATTCGTTCACCCGCTTTTCGTCATATGGTGCGAAGAATACGGCTGTCGTATCGGCCCCGGTCAGACGAACATTCTCGTTCACGCATACCACTGCCAAGCCGGTCGTCACGTAGTTCGGCTTACCCGCGAGAAGTCTCAGCATGTCACGGGCGTCCTGCTCGTCACGTGGTTTCTCCAATTGGTGGCCGTCAATCGAGACGATGGTATCAGCACCGATGACAAAGGCATCGGGATGAAGCCTGGCCACGGCCATCGCTTTACCGAGCGCGAGCTCTTTGGCGACCAGCACCGGGTCGCGGTCGTTATCAAGCTGCTCGTCGAAACCGCTCACCATGGTTTCGAATCGTATACCCATGGCCGAAAGCAGGGCACTGCGCCGTGGTGACTGGCTGGCGAGAATGACTCGTTTCATGCTCACTATTGTAGCATTCACCCCTGGAAAAACCGTTGACGGTCTGGTACAATCTACCAACGTGGCAGCGTAGCTCAGTTGGTTAGAGCGTAGGACTCATAAGCCTAAGGTCACAGGTTCAATTCCTGTCGCTGCTACCAAAGTAAGATGGTCACCCGTGTGGCCATTTTACTTTGGAAACTCGCTGTACTTGATTAAGCCTGCAGCGTGAAAAAGTGAATCCTGGCTAGTTCGTCCAAATCCAACCGGAGTTCCAGCTACCGTTAGAGATGTTAAAGCCTTGAAGGGCATACGTGCCCGACACATTCCATGACACACCAATCGCGCTGGCTGTAGCATTCGCACTCACACTTACATTCTCTTGCAGCCCAGAGTTAGTGAGAATATACCCTTTGAGCGATTTTGAACGCAAGCCTAAAGCATAGGTATTGTTAGCTATGTCAGTAATATAGTAGGCGTTATTCAGCGAGACGTCGTAAGAAGATTTTGATAATTTATATGAGGCATAATTAGTGAAATCCGTGTAACTTCGCGGGTAATATCCCAGGTCAACATTCGCAATCTCTAGTTTCTTACGAATATTTGATATGTCGGCCAAAACGACGTTATCGTTTGCTCGGTTCTGTATACCGTTATATCCCACGATAGAGATCGATGCCAGAATCGCAATGACTACTATCACAATGAGCAGCTCGACTATTGTGAATCCTCTCTGAGGATGGGTCGATAACATGTCAGAAGTATAGCATAAGCACTTAGCCGGGGCGTTTGCCCGCCGTTATTTCACATCAGTTTGACCATTGACCCACATTTCCCTAGACTGGAGGTATCATGTGGGCAAAGCAAAAAGGTTTCACCATTGTCGAGCTGCTGATCGTCATCGTAGTCATCGCCATCTTGGCTGCCATCACGGTCGTCGCGTTCAATGGAGTGCAGGTGAGAGCGGAAAATGCGAAAACGGTCAGCGCCGTCAGGGCGTACGAGAAAGCGCTGCGTCAATATGCCCTGGAGAACAGCGCCTATCCTGCCACCGGTGCTATGTGCCTGGGTGAGGAATACGACGTGCTAAACGGCACGACCGCCGGCTGTCGGCAATCAAACTCGGTCATCGCGAACACTGCGAATGCGGCGAGTCGTAATAACCTACGGCCCTATCTATCGGGCAACCTGCCGATGCCCAGCAAGAAGATTCTCGTCCGTGAATCGGACGGATTAGGGTTCGTCGGAATTTACCTGTATGGGACCGGCTACAACTATACTCATAACGGCGACCCGGTCGTCGCGTTATGGTATACGATTGAAGACTCCACCTGCCCAGTGGGACCCGTTTACAGCACGGCCGGCAGCCCTAACTTCACCGGTGACCCTGTAGCGCGTACCCTCAACCGGGCAGCCAACATCTCCGGCTGCATGATGCTCCTACCGGACGCGTCAAAGCTCTAGCTAGCATAGCGCCACATGATGACGGTGCTACAATGGTATTCACAACCTAACGAATAGGAGAAGTATCGTGCAAGAAGATCGTCAAACAACCGAAGTACGAGAAACTAATAGCACTGCTGCCGCAGGTGACACCGGCGTCCGCCAGGAAACGGTAGCCAGGCGCAGCACTGTACCAGGTGCCGTCATCGCACGACGGGTCGTCTATTACCTTGGTGGAGCCATCATCGCGCTCATCGCCCTGCGATTCGTCTTCCTGCTGCTCGGTGCCAACCAGGGAAGTCCATTCGTCGACTTCATCTACGGTTTGTCCGGTATATTCGTCGCGCCGTTCAACGGCATCTTCGGCGAACCGACCTTTGGCCTGTCTTACTTTGAGACCAGCTCACTTGTTGCAATCGTCATTTACGCCCTGCTAACCATCGGTATCGGCAAGCTGTTGACACTGAACCAGCCACGTACGACTGTTTAGGCAAGCTCAAGATCAATATCGTCGGTCAGTATGGCCAGCCGGCTGGTGACGAAGCTGCGTAGCTCTTCGGTGCTGCGCTCACGGCTCCAGCTGGTGAAAGTCTCTTGGGTGTCGATGTTGGTTTCCATAAGGTGCGATGTTCCTTGTAGCCTTTGACGGCTTGTTTGTTTTATTTACTCGTAGCACTATTTAAGCATAAAAGCTTTAAAAAAGCAATACCTTTTTCAGGCGAAATGGCCTTTTGACCCCGCTTATGCTATAAAATACATAAGGAAACCCTTACAAATAAACATCATGCAACCGCTCGAATCACTCATTATCGTCGCCATGGCTGCACTGGTTCACGCCAGCTTCCAGCTAAGTGTCAGCATGCTGACACTGCTTTCTAGCCACACCATCGGTGCCAAGCATTCCCATAGGCGTCTGCTGCGACTATCGGGCTCGTTCACGCTCGGCGTCGTGGTCATGACATTATTCATGTTGTCGACGATCGCGCTGTTCGCCCAGAAACTGCTTAAAAGTACCGACATGATGTTCGCCTGGATTGCCGTGTGCGGTTTACTGTTCGGTCTGGGTGTCGCCGTATGGATTTTTTACTACAGAAGAGAGCAGGGGACTACGCTATGGATTCCCCGCCCCCTTGCCCTCTTCCTGGCCGAACGCACCAAGCAGACCAAGCAGGCGGCCGAAGCGTTCTCGCTCGGGCTCACCAGTGTCATCGCTGAGTTCCTGTTCATCGTGCCACCCATGCTGGTCAGCGCGTTAGTCCTGTTAAGCCTGCCGGCCCTATGGCAGCTCGGTGGCATCCTGCTGTACGTCCTCATCTCGCTATCTTCCCTGCTGATCGTCCATATGCTAATCGGTGGCGGTCACCGTATCAGTCGTATCCAACAGTGGCGCGAAGAACACAAACGCTTCCTGCAGTTCGCGGCCGGCAGCGGCCTGCTGATCCTTGGGTTTTACGTCTACGTTGACCGCGTGCTAAGCCCGGCCGTCATGTCGGCGGCCATGGGAGTCATGTAGCATGCCTGGGCAGCTCATTGATGTAGTCAAACGGGGCGGCGAACGGCCGACGGAGCAGTTCACGCGCGACAAACTGCATGCCAGCGTCCTGGCCGCCTGCTTGAGCGTGCGAAGCCCGGAGGGCGAAGCTGAAACCGCTGCCACTAACGTCTGCGAGGCCGTTATCATCTGGTGTGGCCGCAAATCTGAAGTAACCTCGCACGATTTACGCCGTAAGGCCGCCGAGCATCTGCATCGTATCCATCCGGAAGCCGCCTACCTATATAAACACCACCGATTGGTACTGTAAGGAGACCTTAGCCTCATGCCACGAAAGAATACATTTGACTACGACCTCATCGTCATCGGCAGTGGCGCTGGTGGAAGCGCGGCCGCATCGCTCGCCGCCCGGGCTGGCAAGCGCGTCGCTATCGTCGAAGCCGACACCTTCGGCGGCGATTCACCGAACTGGAGCGACATACCGACCAAATCATTGCTCCACGTCGCCCATCTGTACGACGAGGCCCGCCACGGCTCCCGCTTCGGCCTGCGCTCGAACACGCTCGGCTACAACTACCCTTCCCTGCGTGCCTGGAAGGAGCTGGCCGTCAAACGTACCGGTGCTGGTGGCAACCGTCGCTTCTACGAGAACGAAGGTATCGCGACCTACAATTCGGCCGCTCATTTCCTGAGTCCGAACGAGATCAGCATCAACCGTCGCCACCTTTCTGCCGAGCAATTCCTGATCGCCACCGGTTCGCACTGGGTCGCCCCGGACGTGCAGGGCTTGAGCGACGTCGGCTACCAGACACCGCGCACGCTACTTGAAGTCATCCGGCCGCCTAAGAGCCTGTTCATCATCGGCGGCGGTACCATCGGCGTCGAACTGGCGCAGATGATGGCAACGTTCGGTACCAAGGTGTATATCGCCGATATCGCTTCACGCCTGCTGCCGAAAGAAGACGAAGAAGTCGGCCAACTGATGGAGCGGCTGCTGACAGAACAAAAAGGCGTGACTGCCCTCACCCAGACCCGTGTGCTGGTAGCTCAGAAAGAAGGCCTGGGACGCAAGGTCACCTATACCCGCGGCGGCGTTGAACGTACCGTCCGGGTCGATGACATCCTGATCGCCTGTGGCCGTCGGCCAAGTGTTGACCTTGGCCTTGAAAATGCCAGCGTGAAGTATTCGCCCAAGGGTATCGAGGTGAACGCGAACCTGCAGACCAGCGCCCGGCATATCTACGCAGCCGGCGACGTGCTCGGTCAGTTCAGCCACACCCACACCGCGCTGCTTGAAAGCCGCGTGGCAGCCCACAACCTGCTACAGAAGCAGAAAATCACCCCCGATTACACCGGTACACCGCGACTCACCTTCACCCACCCGGGCATCGCCTCGGTCGGCCTGAGCGAAGATGATTGCCTGAAACGCGACCTGACTGTCAAGAAAGGTATCGCGCCGCTGAACATGATTGCCCGCTCCAACACCAGTGATTTTCGCGACGGGTTCGTGAAACTTATCGCCGACAAGAACGGCGTACTCATCGGCGCCACCGTCGTCGCGCCGCATGCCGCCGAAATCATCCACGAGTTGGCGCTGGCCGTCAAATACAACCTGACCGCCGCTCAGCTGGCTGCCACGCCGCATGCTTTTTTGAGCTGGAGCGAAGCCGTTCGCGTCGCCGCCAACCGCATCGCACATCAGTAGTCGTTACGAGAGATTAATGGTTCAAATGGGTATACACCCACTGCTCAGTAGTATGCGGTGAGTCTCTGAAAACTTTCGGGTCGTGGAAGGCGACGGCCGTACAGTCGCGGCCCACCGCGAAGTCATAATTTTCAACCGTCACGTCATAGACGATCCATAATAGCCACGCCTTGCGGTGATCAAGCCAGAATATCTCCGTGGCGAAGGGCGTCGCCGAAAAGTCACCCCGATACGACACCTCCTCGAACAGTTCGCGCGCCAACGCTTCGCGTTCAGTCTCGCCGTGGTCCCAGCCGCCGCCAGGTAGGCTCCAGTTGTCGCCTTCGTCCTCTTTCGCAAGCAGCACCTCACCTTTCGCATTGCGAATCACCGCCTTCAGCGAGACGCGGTAGAACGTGGTGGGGTATTTCGAGATTTGCGTTTGCACAAAGGGTAGTATAGCAAAGTTTCAGGGGTGGGGGCAGGAATATCGGCTCAAGCCTCTTCCGCTTGCTTGCTCTTATGAAAGTAAACTTTCCCAGAGCTTCACAGCGCTGCACGAACCTGGGACTGAACCAAGCAAGCTCGGTTGTCGCAGAACCAAATACTGGCCAGTAAGCCAAAGAAAATACGACCACCAAATGATGATCGTATTTTCTTGGTTGCGGGGGCAGGATTTGAACCTGCGACCTCGTGGTTATGAGCCACGCGAGCTGACCAGACTGCTCCACCCCGCGGTACATACCGAATTTTAACAGATACGGACTATTCCTGCAACTGGCCGGCACGGCCACCAAACAGGAAGTTGCCCCATTGCTGGATATTGCTTCGCTCGACACGGCGCGGCGCATTGGCTCGGGCGCTTTCCGCCTCGTCGGCGCTGGCTTCGGCCGAGTTAGGCGGCAGTATCAGCACTTTCTCGCCGGGGTTCACCAGGCCCATGCGCTCACGCACGGCCAGTTCCTTATACTCATCACTCTTGTAGTAGTTCTGCTCGAACTTCAGGGTGGCTGTCTCGAGCTGGGCCAAACGTAGCTCACGGCGCTTGTAGTCGACTTCTTTCTGCAAGCGGTAGTTGCGGTCCATCGCCTGCACCGAGCCCCACGCCCAGCTGGCCGCCACTACAAGGGCCACGATCACCACGGCATTGTTGGTGGTGAGGTACTGGTGGCGGATGTGGTAGGACAATCGTCGAAAATTTATCTGTTTCATGGCGCTTATGCCTTCTTGCTCGCATTATAGCCCACAAAGGGGTAATTAGGCTACCAAGCTACTGTAGCCAACCCCTTACGGCCATGGCGCCGTTGAGGTATAATGGCCAAAGGCCACGGGGGTGTAGCTCAGGCCTCAACCCCACGAATTGAAATTCGCGAAGTCCCCGATGGTTAGAGCAGCGGGCTCATGTTCGAGCGGTCAGCGAGAACATATGCCGAACCAGAGAACGCCAGCCTAATAAAATAGCGTTCCCTGCGTGAAGCTATATAACCTGTTCTTTGAAAATTCCTTCTGGTTTGGGGGTGTAGCTCATCGGTTAGAGCAGGCGGCTCATAACCACTTGGTAGCTGGTTCGATTCCAGCCACCCCCACCAGAAAGAGTTTTCAAGGTTGATCGCTGGTATCGCTTCGCTCCTCCGGCTTCTCGCTCAAGGTCGAACGAGTTCGCTTTGAACTTCGTGCGCCTTCACCAAGTCCAGCCACCCCCCCACCAAATTAGAGTTATTTCGTTCAATCATTGTTTTAACCTCATATAATGGGCCGATTTTAACGGTTCCAAATCCATTAAGAAAGCGATGTCACATGCGCCCTGTGATAAAAGTTGCGTCCGCCCCTAGGTAGAGGACATCGCAGTTAAGCTTACTGGGTGTAAGTTCATATCAACATCAATATTATGACTGAAAAATACAGCCTCATTCCCCTGCCTTGAACGTCCCGCACTATGTGTGAATGAATAATTTATGTAGCGCTGTCCAGCGTACAGCTCGTGTATTTCTTCAGTGTCATCGTAAGACACGACCCATTTTGCATTTGGTATAGACTTGATTGCATCACTAACGGCCTTGTGGTCATCATGCTTGTAATGATTCATATACAAAGAGGGGCCTTTGATGTAATACGGTGGATCGAAATAAAATATAGTATTACCGTCGACACGAACTCTATCAATAAGACTAATAGCATCAAGATTAGTAACATGAATATTATCTCGATATTCAGCTATTGCCCTGATTTTTCTAATAATTTCTATTTTATTGAAGCGACAATCTAGCTTGTAATTACCAGTTTGATTTCTTCCACCTATCATTCCAGCATTTAATACGCCTGAGTAATTCGTTCTATTGAGGAAAAGGGTAGCAAAACCAAGCTCTAAAACATTAATGTCATTATTTTTATTAGATAAAACTTTTTTTTGCTTCTCCCATTCATCTGTTGTGATTGGCGTGTTCTTGATTAGCAAACAAAGTTCATCCGTATGGTTGATAACGGAAAACCAAAAAGCATATATAGCTTTATCTAGATCATTGATCGTTATCTCGCGCACCCTACCCGTCATCAGTAGATGAAGGGCTACCGATGCCCCACCAGCGTATGGCTCTATATAGTGTCCAGTCGTTCCATTATCAACGCACAGTTTTTCGATAAACTTGGCCAGTTTATTCTTACCGCCAGGGTAACGCAACGGAGAGAAGAAGCTCATGCTTTCATTATAGCTTATTCTTATCTAGGCCGCTCAAGAGCTCTTGTTCTTCTTGCAAGAGAAATTCAACTAATGGCATGAGATTATCACAAATTGCGGTTGCATCTTTAGGCACCGCCGTGACGTTGTAGTTGTGGATTATTTGATGTGGACGCTCAAGGTCAAAATCAGCAAATGCTTTCTTCTTTCCAGTATCAAGAATGAGAGCAGAAAATAGGTCTTTTAACTTATCAAAATTGGTTACGGGTAATTTGTTACCGTGCTTATTAAAGTAGGCGTCACGGAAATAATTTGAGCCATTCAGCTTCTTTCCTTGTGCGTACTCAGTATTTTCAATAACGTACTTCAGTACGGCCTCAAATATAACTCGACTCATGGCCACTTTTGAATTAGTGAAGAATACGGCATCAAGGTTGAATCCTTCTTTCACAAGGTCGTCGACGGCGCGCGGGATACCTTTTCTTATATATTTTGGAGATGTCTTGATGCTTTTACGCGGCGACGGTGGAGTGTTTGCTGGAGTCGCCTGGGTTGATCCATCCCCTGTTACTGTAGGGTTAGTCTCGGTAGTAGTTTTTGCTGGCGTACTGCCCTTACCCGATGAAGGCTTTTTAGACGGCGTAAAGCCATAAGGCTTCAGCCTATCGAGAAATGTCTCTTTCTCAGAATCAGCTGTTTTGTGAGTAATATCTGGGTTCGCCTTCAATAACTCAACCATAGCTTTTATGTAAGAGTCGAATAGGGCTTGATCCGTAATAATCACTTCATATCCACCAGCCTTACCGCTAAAATCGTATCCACACCTAGTGCGGTGAGTAAAAAGACGTTCAAATACAATAGTTTTACCACCTGTATTACCACGCCCTTTACGCAACAATACCTTTAAGTCATCTTTACCCACGGCAACTGCCGCATAGTAAAAGCTGGCCAACTTGGTTAATTGATTCGGCTCAGAGTCAAGCTCTTTCAGACTATCCACGGAAGCACCGCTTGAGCGCATTTTATAAACCTCTAAAGCTTTGGCGATTCTATCCCATCCCCTGAAAGAGCTTTGTATATGTTCAAGGCGAACGCGTTTATTAACCTCGTCTTCTGTGTCGTAAACAATAACAGGTAACTCATCGATGGTCTGGCGTGGTTCAGATAATCCAAACTTGGTAGGAGAACGTAGTGCTAGCACAGCCGACAAGCGCCGGTTTCCATCCTTCACCAAATAACTACCATCATCCTGCTTGATCACCCAAAGTGGACGGTCGGCATAATATTCCTGTGAATCATTAAGCTCTTTAACAATAGCCGTGGCCGATTCAGAGTTTAATAGGTACTCAATTAAATCATCTTGGTTATCGCTGCCATCATACAGTTCAGCGAATCGTGGATTTTCGACATCAAGTTTTAATTTGATTATGTCGACTTTGACCGTGTCTCTTACTTTCATATTACTCACACCGATTTCACCACCAAATAATCGCTCCTGTTAGATTATTGTTATCATTATACTCTACGCTATACCGGTGGAACTGGTATAGCGGTTCAATACTAAAAGGTACACTCACCCCTGTAACATTTAGGCGCCTATAGATCATGCTTATATCTTTCAGATATAGTAATGTCTGGTTCCATCTAATCCAGCTAAGTCCACCAGAAATTATTTTGATTCGAGTTCGGTCGTCTGCGCGACGACATATGCGGCCGGTGACGTCAGGCCATTCTGTTCGTAGAACGCTTCCAGCTGCCCTTCCAGGGTTTCCTGGCCACGGTTTACCTCGTGCAGGCTATGCGTGAACATGGTGCCGACAGCGCGGTTATAGCGCGTACCGAGCGCCAGCATGTCCCCCCAGTTGTGAATCCGCTCTTTCTGCGGGCCGCGCAGCAACCGGTACGACATCGCCTGCGACATCTCAATGAAATCGTTACTGGACAGGTCGTGCTGGTCTTTCAGTACCCGCAGCATGCCAAGGAAGCTTTGATCCCACGCAGTATTGGCCAGCACCCGGACTTCGACTTCGGTAAGGCGTCGGTGGTAGCCGGGCGTGCGCTGCATATCGCTGAGCGTCGCCAATACGTCGCGCTGCGTTTCTAAATTTCCCAGAATCTTTTCGTGCCGTTCCTGCTTCGAGTGGAGTGCGCCCAGTACTGAACGAAGTTCCTTTTCGCGGGCGCGGACATCGCTAGTCTGACGGTTGGCGGCCTGCGTGGTGTTGCGAATACTGGCCTGGAACGCGTCGTGATTGCGGATGATAGCTTTGTAATGATCGGCACCAAGGGCAAGACCGTTGACGGCGGTGTTACCTTCGACGCCGAATAGCCCCTGCGCCAGGACGGCTGGCTCGGTGCGCTGCCAGGCAAGATTGTCGAGCCGCTCGAACGGTGGCACATCGACCAGCTTACCCAGCATGGTTGGTACGCTACCGAACGCACGGTACTGATCGGGGTCAAAGCGTGATTCGGTCGCAGGTGCGGCCTCTACCTCAAGTGGCAGTTGCTCTTCGGGAAGCCCGGGGAATTTGTCGCGCCGAGACGGCATGGTTAGCTCCGGCCGCAGCCCTTGCAGCCCGGGCGGTTACAGTTGGCACAGATGACGCGGCCTTCGCGTGCTTCCAGCGCGGCATGCTCGTCGGCACCGTCGATAGCACGGCGGGCGGCCTCAGCCAACGCTGCCTGCGTTTCATGGGCGGAACGGGTGTGTGACTCAAGGGATTCAGGCGACATCGGAATGCCAAGATCTTCGGCCACTTCGGGGTCTACCCCATCCATTTCGCGGAGTCCTTGGTAGTAAGCGGCGTCGATTTCATACTTTTCTGTCATATACTACTATTTTAGCATATTTCTTATGTTTATGCAATAGGGTGACAGGCATCAAAAAAGCCCCGCCGATTCGATAGGGCTACTGCGGGCCGCTATCGAACCTTCACGAGGCAATTTTGGCACCTGTTTGTTTGATACTACTGTACCACCAACGACGCTTATGTTTCAACTGTATTTTTTACCAAAGAAAAACCGCCCTTTTGAGGCGGTCTTTCATTTTTTCAAGATGTCTTATTTCTTCTTTGACACTGTCAGGAAACCGTTGCGTGGGTTTTCCTTGACGACGCGGTCAGCTGGTAGGTCTACCGGCTCGCCCTTGGCGTTCTTCTCTACCTTAGCGAAGAAGTAGATGGTCTGAGGCTTGCCGCCACGAAGAGTCACTTCGGTCTTGTGTAAGTAGTATGTGATGCCCTTCGAGTTTGTGTGCTTGTAAGCCATTGGTCTTATACCTCCTATTAGTTCTTACAAGAGTAAGCGTACGCCCAAGGGGTCGCCTCTGTCAACACCTAGATGCTACGGTAGTGGCGATGCAGCATGGCGCGTAGCGCGACCAGGCCAATCAGCCTGAGGACGATTACTAGGGTTATCAAGGCGCTGACCCCTGTAGCGAAACCGGCGAAGTCGGGTGACCACAAGGGACTGGAAAATTCATGGCGATAGAGCGAGGCGCTCGGTAACTGTGCCTTGTCGGGAGCGTTGCTGCCGGCCGGGACTTTGGCTAATTCACTGGCGAAACACTGCACGTAAGCCTGTGAATAGCCGCCATGGCGAGCCTGGCAGATTCGGTCGGCTTCGACGTTGATATTCGCACTGCCACCCTGCTGACTGGCGGCCCGGATGGCGTTCTCGGTGTCACGCTGGTACTGGTGTTCCAGGTACACCACGCCACTGTCAGCGTTCATGTGTTCGGCCGCATAGCGCTGCAGATCGAACAGACGTGCCCGGATGATTTCATCGTTTCCCTGCTTGTCGGCGCTCAGGACGGCCGTGCGGCGTTCGATCATGCCGATGTTATTGAGGCGCAGGAACGTGGCGGTCAGCAGCAGCGACAGAATCAAAAGCAGCACCAGTTGCCACGTCTTGACGCGTTGCAACTGTTTGATGCCTCGTTTCACCCGCTTGTTATCTGCCACCGAAGATCGTACTCCACCCTTCTTAACTGGTTTTTAGTATAGCACGCGCACTAGCGGCGGTAGAGGGCGAACTTCGGGGTGGCGATCAGCAGTGCCACGCCAGCGGTCAGGATGAAGAAAACCTGCAGTGACAGCACCTCGCTGAATACAAGTAGCAGCAGGCCGAGCACCGCCGCGCCGATGGCCGCGCCGAAGTTGACTACCATCTCGATGATGAACAGGTACTCGATGCGTCGGCCGCTACGGTCGGCCGTGTCGAACATGCCGCGCATGAACGCCATCGAGAAGCCGGTGGTAGCTGCCTCATTGGCCGCATTCGTATAGACTACCCCTACCGGTGTGGTAACGAAGGCACGCGAGACGTGAATGAGGCTGTTAGTAAAGGTGCTGACACGAAGTAGCAGTCGACCGCGACGGTGATCGATCAGACGGCCATAGGAATACGACGCCAGCAACGCGACAAACACCGTGACGGAGGTGACGAAGCCGACCTCGGCATAGATGCGGTTGGAATCGTTACTGCCGGCGAATACCACCACCGTCATGAAGAGTGTCCAGGCCGTACCGGTGGCAAATACGTCGAAGCCGACTGCGCCCTCGGCTAGGAATGAGCGCCAGGTCTGCCGCCACGGAAAGTCGCTGAAGTTCAGGCGACGATGGATCTTGGTCGGTTCAGGCGTCTTCAGTAACGGCGCGGCCGAGAACAGGAACAGGAGCGCCGAGATAATCATGATGATGGCCGGGCCGAACCACAGCGCCAGCACACCGCCGATAACCGGGCTCAGACCGGTGGCGACCTTTTCAAAGATATTCATGTAGCCGAGTTCCTTGCCGGCGTGATCGATATCCTTCACTTTCGAGAAGTCGATCAGGTAGCACAGGTCGTTGAGGGTACTGGAAAATGCCTGCAGCACGCACCAGGTCATCAGAGCGTACAGGCCATACTCCGGATGCGGCAGGAAGGCCAGCAGCACCATGGCCATGGCCGAGATGATATTGCTCATCAGGGTGCCGTGCTTGGGGCCATACATGGCGGCGATGCGAGCCGACGGCCATGAGAACGGTACTTTCATCAGGTAGAACGCGCCCCAGAAGAAGGCGATGAAGGCCAGGCTGTAGCCGTTCTGGAACAGGTAAATCGAGGCAAAGACCGACACCAACCGTAGGGCAAAGATGCGCATGGTGCGCGAGGCATACAGCTCGGCGACCTCGGAAAACGTGGCATAGCGCCAAAAATGACGCCGCTTGAGCAGACGGTGGATGAGAGCCTGTAGCATATTCCCCTTTGAGTGTTTGGTGTTGGGTTGTTTTCTCTTCTTCGATTATACTACAAGCATGAACGTATTCTTCTCTGGTATCGGCGGAGTCGGCCTGGGGCCGCTGGCCGAGATCGCAGTGCAGGCCGGCCATTTCGTGGTAGGCAGCGACGCCGCCGACGGCCTGATGACGGCGCAGCTCCGTGAACGGGGCATCGAAGTGGAAATCACTATGCAGGCTGACTTCCTGCGTTCGGTTCACGCTGAACAGCCGATTGATTGGTTGGTACAGACGTCTGCCCTGCCCGCCGACCACCCTGAGCTGCTCGCGGCCCGCGAACTGGGCATCAAGGTGACCAAACGTGACGAACTGCTGGCGCACATCATCGCCGAGAAGAACCTGAAGCTAGTGGCCGTCGCCGGCACCCACGGTAAGACCACCACGACCGGCATGCTGGTGTGGGCGATGCAACAGGCCGGTATCCCTGTCAGCTACTCAATCGGTACGACGGTATCGTTCGGTCCGAGCGGCCAGCTCGATCCGGCCAGTGAATACTTCGTGTACGAGTGTGACGAATTTGACCGCAATTTCCTGCACTTCTTACCACATCTCAGCCTGATTACTTCGATCAATCATGACCATATCGACACCTACCCGACCGAAGCTTCCTATATGGAGGCGTTCGCGACCTTCTGCGAACAGTCCGGTCAGGTCATCGGCTGGAAGCGCGACCTCGGGCGTTTGCCGGAGCTGACGCTCGAGCATACCTGGCAGTTGGGCGATGACGAGACGGCCGAGCTTGGCATGCCCGGCGCCCATAACCGCCGCAACGCCACGCTCGTGCTCAAAGCGCTGGAGTACCTAGGCTTACCGCGCGAAGGTGCAGCGTTGGAAGCCTTTCCCGGTACTAACCGCCGCTTCGAGAAACTCGCGCCCAACCTCTACAGTGACTACGGCCACCATCCGACCGAAATCGCCGCTACCCTGCAATTGGCACGCGAGCTGTCCGATCACGTGGTGCTGGTGTACCAACCGCACCAGAACCGCCGGCAACATGACATCAAGACCCTGTACCGGAATACGTTCAAGTTAGCCGAGAAGGTATACTGGCTACCCACCTATCTTTCACGCGAGAGCCCAGACCTACCGATTCTGACACCCGAGGAACTGACGCGCGGGCTGACCAATCAGGCGGACGTGACGATTGCCGAGATGAACGACGAATTATGGACCGCGCTTGAACTCCACCGTGAGAACGGCGATATGGTACTAGGCATGGGAGCTGGCTCGATTGACGCCTGGCTACGAGAACGCTTGCAAAAACCGTAAAGCAGTTTCATAGTGTAGACATTACGATGACAAACATGCACACCATCCACGAAATGATCCTGCCCGAACCGGCCGAACGGACACACCCGTTGCTGTCGCTGCCGGTACCGATGTGTGATGGGTCGCGACTACCTGCCCGCCAGCTGGCTGACCGCGCTCATGACAGCACCTATGGCCGTTTCATGCGCGACGAGCAGCCGCTCCGTTTCGCTCAGCGGTTTGCCTACGGCGATCGCCAGACGATGCTTGATGAACTTGGCGACGACCTGTGCCCAATCGGTCACCAACAGGAGCTCGGCTGGCACCTAGCCCAGCTAATCGAGAAGCAGCGGCTGTTCGACCCGACGTTCGAGTTAAGCGACGAAGATGCTGCCGTGCTGATGTTCACCTGCCTCATTCATGACATGGGCGAGATGACGCATGACGACGTGCTCCGTGTTACCGGCGCGGTGGTCGGTGACATTCCGGCCGGCAAGAAAACGCCCGAAGACCGAATGGTCGAGAAGAACGTGCGGCTATTCCTGTACGATACGTTCTACCCGGATGTCGACCCGGATGTCATCGCACGGACCGAAGCCATCATCGCACACGAAGATACCACGCTGCTTCACGACCTGTTCGAAGCCGCTCATGAGGCCCAGACGCTTGAAACCACTTTGCGAGCCCGTGACGTATCGGAAGAACTGGGATGGCACGAAGGTCATGACATCCTGCCACTCGTCGATAATTCAACCGGTCGTGCCAGCGCTGCGCTCGGCATGGGCCGGCTGGTCCTGCGCGACCACTTGCCGAAGTTCGAAGCCTTCGCTGGTTACGCCCATATGGCGGACCTGTTGGCCGAGGTTGATCCGGACGGCCAGCTCGCCGCCTAGCGGTTGTCGCCGCTCCCTTTGGTAACGCCACGGTCTTTGCGGCTGAGCACCTTGTCGAGATTGGCTTGCGCAATGTCTTCAAGCGAATAGCCTAAGTAAATACCGACGGAATTGACGTACCATAGCACGTCGCCGAGCTCTTTCATGAGCTCTTTCTTATCCTCATCGGTGGCCATGCCGTCCTTGTCACGCAGAATTTTCTTGAACTTCTCGGCGACTTCGCCGGCCTCGCCGACCAGTCCGAAGACCTTTTCCAGCATGGCGTGCGAATCAATCGGCTGACCTTCTTTGTCGTACAGGTCGGTAGAGATGGCTTGGGTGGAGTAATCAGAAAATTGCATAGTCTTATTTTACCATCCGGGCGCGCACGAAGTTGGTTGGAGTACCTTCGCCCAGCCAGCGGCGCTCATAGGTCGTGAGTAGCTTGTAGTCATCAGCCAGGTCGGACTCATGCAGGTCGAACGTCAGTTCTTCAAGGTGCCAGCCTTCGCCTACCAGCTGCTCCAAGCTCCACAAGAAGAAATCACGCGAGTCGTGCTTCAGATTGAACGACCCGTCCGGCCGTAGCAGTCGGCCATACGCCTTCAGAAAAGTAGGATGGGTCATGCGGCGGCCGGCCGAACGGCGTTTCGGAAACGGATCGGGGAAAGTTAACCAGATGGTTTCAAGTGAATCGGGCTCGAAGCACTGCTCGAGTTGGTCGGCCCGCGCACGCAGAAAACGCACGTTGGTCAAGCCGCGAGCTTCAGCCTCGTACGCACCTTTCTGCAGGCGATCGGCCTTGACGTCGACGGCCACGAACTGCTTGTCGGGCCAGCGCTCGGCCAGCTCAACGGCAAACAGAGCCGTGCCGGCGCCAAGCTCCACCACGTCGATAGCCGACTTCTGCCACTGCTCGAGTTCGAAGCACAGCGGTGAGTTGGCGAATTTGGCGAACTTATATTTCTTGCGCTTCCTGGTAATGATGGACTCGTTCGGATCGATCACCTGAGTCGCTCCACCTCGCCAGCCTCGTCGATGCGCAGCAACTGCGAGGGTGTGTCGTCAACGACGCGGCCGCCATCGACGTAGAAATCAACCTGATCCCCGAAGTAGGCGCGAGCCTCCTCCCATGTCATAGCCGGTGGCTCTCCTTGGGGGTTAGCACTGGGCGCAATCAGCGGACCGGTCACTTCCAGCAAGTCACGCAGGGCATCGTCAGCCGGCAGGCGGTATGCCACCGATCCGTTCCCGCGCTCAAGCCACGCCGGTGCCTCATGAGCATCGATGATGACGCTGACCCGACCAGGCCAGACGTCGGCCAATAGTTCAGCGGCGGGTTCGCTCGGCGTATCCAGCAGCTGGCTTAATTTCGCTATCAGCACGATAGGTGATTTGGTATCGTCGCGGCCCTTCAGCCGATATACCCGTTCGACGGCCTGCTCATCGCTCGCCAGCGCCACGACCCCGTACAACGTATCGGTGCGCACTACCCCAATGCCACCGGCACGTAGCAGGCGGGCGATTTCCGGATGGTTTACAGTGGTGAAGACCTTCATTATCACGTGCTATACTACCACATATGAACGTGGGCAAAAACCAACAGTATCTTACGGCATGGGGCGACTGGTTCGGTGATCATTGGGGTGACTTCGCCGTCATCGCTCTCATCGCCCTGCTTGCTTACATCGCGGGCACCCGCCTGGTCAGCTTCATCGTCAAACGGGCCGTCAAGGGCGCCAGGCACCGCACCTGGCACAAGAGGGACATCGAAAAACGGCAAAAGACGCTGTCCGGGTTGTTTACCAGCATCTGGCGTATCGTCATTCTCACCACTGCCGCCTACGCCGTCCTGCGCGTCTTCATACCCGACCTGACCTCGAGTTTGGCGCCGCTGTTCGCCAGCGCCGGTATCGTCGGCATCGCCCTCGGCTTCGGTGCGCAGTCGCTAATTAAGGATTTTCTCTCTGGTATCTTCATCATTTCCGAGAACCAATATCGAGTCGGCGATATCATCGACATCGAAGGCTTTTCCGGCACGGTCGAACGCATCGGTACCCGCAGCACGGTACTGCGAGATGTCGACGGCCAGGTACATTTCTTTCCTAACGGCATGATCCAACATGTCATCAATAAGACGATGGGCTTCTCGATGGCCCGCTTTACGGTCCTGCTCCATCCAGAGACCGAAGTCGATGACGTCAGTGAGCTGATCGACTCTGTTGGCCGTGGCTTAGCAGAGGAAGACGGCTGGAAAGATAAGATCCTGGAACCGCCAGCCTTCGTGGCAGTCGGTGATATCACCGGTAACTCAATCGAGGTCATCGTCGCCGGCAAGACACAACCGTCCGATCAGTGGAGCGTGGTTGCTGAGATGCGTCGTCGATTGCTGGAAGAATTCGAAGCCAAGGCTATCCGCCTGGCGGTGACACCGTTCCCCTTGCAACCCAGCAAAACCAGATAGGGCGTCTAACGGTCGAGCTGTAAAGAGTGGTCGCTTAGCACGTCGCCGCCGAAGGCCTCGACCGAGGCCGCTTCCTTGGCCTTTTGCTGATACATCGTTTGGAAGTCATCGAGCACCTCGGTGTCAATCGGCCCGCTGGCCGAGAAGCCTTTGAATACCTCACTCTCACGCGTGACTTCGCGTCGCGCCTCGGCGTAGCCGGGCCGGCTCAGGTCAAGCTGCAATGTGCCACTGCTGGCATATAGGCTCAATGCCACGTATACCAAGAACAATGAGATCAGAATCGATCCGATGATTAATACCCCGAACTGATGACGCTTGATGCTCTGGACGGCCGCCGTCTGACGCTGCTCAAAGTTCTCGTTCATTGGTTCGCCTTGCTATACGCGGTCTTGAAACGGACGAATTCCTCGCCGTACTGCCGTATCAAACTCTTTAATTTCTGGTTGCTCTCGGCTACCTGCTGCCGATACGCGCGGGTCTTCAGTAAGGTGCTGTAGAACGTGACAGGTTGGCGCGAGCAATCAATCGATAACAGTTCGGTCAGTGAGCTCGCGTAATCGACATAGGCACCGTAGAAGCGGTCGTATTCTTCGGTGAAGTCGGCTGCCAGTCCGATCAGGTTGCCGCCGTCAAGGCTGTTGGAAGCCAATCGCTGGTTGAGTGGCACCATTAGTTTGTCGCTGATGGTACGGTACAGGTTGCCGCGGTCGGTACGCAGGAACGCATCGGCTTGGCGTAACCGGTTCAGGCTGGCCTGGTTCTCGACGCAGTGCTCACGGATGTGTGCGATCTTTTCCTGGGTGATATTCTCATCCGACTCGGCGTGGCTGGTCGAAGAAAAAAAGAGGCCGATTAGCAGCATCAGAAACAGGATGAGGATAGATGATTTCATCTTGTCTAGTATGCGCCCTGGCGGGCTACTTGGTCAAATACAACCGGCCGTCCTGCTCAGCCACCAAACCGTCGCGCAGCAACCCCTCAAGCGCGGGAGTGAAACGTTCATCAGGCCCTGTCAGAGCCGCTACCTCGGCCCGGTCCAATTGCGCCGCATCGGCCAGCACCGCGACGATACGTCCACGGACCTGCCGGACACTACCTTCTAGTGGTGACTGCTTTCTGTAATGGCGGCTGCGGGCGGCGTTGCGTACGCCGCTGGCTTTCAACCAGGCACCGTAGTCCATCAACGCCCAGTAAAACTGTCGGGGCTGAGCATAATCAAGCGTGGCCGTCAGCCGCTCACGGATCGCATAATCGGCGACTGCCTGCTCATCGCCGAAAAAGTGATGAATATAGACTGTCCGTACATTCGTTTCGATGAAGACGCTGGGGTGATTGAAGGCATATGCCTGGATAGCTCCAGTTGTATTGGCGCCGACACCCGGAAGCGCCAGAAGCTCAGCTTCAGCGGCGGGAAACTCACCGCCATGCCGGTCAACGATCAGTTTGGCGGCCTCATGCAGATATTTAGCCCGCCTGTTATACCCAAGTCCCTGCCATGCAACGAGTACGTCAGCCAAGCTGGCTCGAGCCAGCGCCTGCACGTTCGGAAACCGTTCGATGAACGCCTGGAATTTCGGAATCACCCGGCTGACCTGGGTTTGCTGGAGCATCAGTTCACTGACCAGTACGTAATAGGGTCGGGTATCGTCCCGCCACGGCATAGCGCGAAACCGCGCCTGGCCTTCGCGTCGTAGCTGCTCCCTGAACTCTTCATCATTCATCCTCTTAGTATAGCCAAGGTATAATGGAACTATGACGACCTATACGCTCGCGGGTGGATGTTTCTGGTGTCTGGACGCGGTATTCCGGCGCCTTAAGGGTGTCGCCACATCGGTTTGCGGCTACTCCGGCGGTGCGCCGGATGACGCGTCCTATCCGAAGGTATCAAGTGGCACTACCGGCCACGCCGAATGCGTCCAGGTCACTTTCGATGAAAGCGTCCTGCCATCCGACATCCTGCTGGCTATCTTCTTCCTGATTCATGATCCAACCAGCCTGAACCGCCAAGGTGCTGATGTCGGTCCGCAGTATCGTTCGGCGATGTTTTATCAGGACGACGACCAGAAAGCCGTTTTCGCAGCCGCTATGCGCCGGGCGCAAGCCAACTGGGACGATTCGCTCGTGACAGAACTGACCCCGCTCGAAGCATTCTATCCGGCCGAAGCCGAACACCAGGATTATTTCACCCACTACCCGGCCAACGGCTACTGCTCGGTAGTTATCGCCCCAAAGATCATCAAGGCTCGCAACGAATACGCTAACTGGTACAAGGAGGTTTAATCATGCGGCTCACTAAGTACGAACACGCCTGTTTCACGCTTGAGAAGGACGGCAAATTGTTGGTGGTCGACCCGGGTAGCTACACGACCGACCTGGAGGCGCCCGAGAACGTGGCCGCCATCGTCGTCACCCACGAACACGCCGACCATTTCGACCCGGCGGCCCTGGGGGCGCTTATCGCCCACAACCCCGAGGCGATCATTTACGGCCACGAGCACATCACGAGGCAGTTCGGTGACACGCTGCCCCATCAAGCCGTTGCAACCGGTGACCGCGTGACAGCCGGACCGTTCCAGCTGGAGTTTTTCGGCGGTGAGCATGCGCTCATCCACACTGATTATCCGGTCATTCCCAACCTCGGGGTATTGGTTGATGATACGGTCGCCTATCCCGGTGATTCGTTTGCGCTGCCTGGCAAATCAATCGAGGTGTTGGCATTGCCGGTGGCCGCGCCGTGGCTGAACATCAGCCAGACGCTAGAATACCTGGCTGCCGTCACGCCGCGCGTTGCCTTCCCGACCCATGATGCCATCCTGTCCCCCGCGGGGAAAGAATTGGTTGATCGGCTGGTCGGCGCGAAGGCAGCACAGCTGCAGGTGACCTACCGTCGGCCGGCTGAGCCGATTGAGCTGTAGCAGCAAAAGAACCGGCATCAGAGATACCGGTTCTATAGATGGTTGAGCGCAACCTACTTACTGTCGGTTTTTGACTGCGCTGCGCGCCTGACGTCACCTTCGACGGCTTTGGCGGTTTCCTTAGCATCGGCCGCAACCCGTTCTGCGCGAACTTTGGCTTCCTGGCCTAGCCGGCCCGCCTCGTCACGCATGACGGTGGCAGATTCCTTGGCACTCTTCGCCATACCGGCAGCTTCTTTCTCGACTTTCTTCGCACCTGACTTGACGCTGACACTGGCAGCCTTGGCGGCAGCCCTGGCCTGCTCGGCCTTCAGCTCGGCGGTCTGCTTCGTTTCTTCAGCCTTACGCTTCAAGTCGGCGCGGGTTTCCTTGCCACTCTTTGGTGCCATTAGTACTCCGGCGACGAAGCCGGCCGCGGTTGCGGTGATAACTTTGATAAGCTTACTCATGATTCCTCCTTATTTCTTACGAAAGGCCTTAGTGATTTCCGTGATCAGCTTGGCCGGCGCCATCCAGGCGGTAGCCGAAGCCAAATTAGTGGTAATCGCATCGACTCGTTTGGCGATGTGATTCACTTTAATCATAACCATGGTGACGGCCGTAAGCAATGCGATGATGACAATCGATAGCAATACGACGGCGATGGTGAGTAGTGTGATGACCAGGGTCATGTCCATAAGTGTATCCTCCTGTAAGCAAGTGGTTTATTAGGTATGTTTGTGTTGGTTGGTTACTCTTTTACTATATCACGAAATGTTTAAAAAAGCAATAGCATCTTCTCCTACGGACGAAGACACTGCCGAATAAGATAGGGTGAAAGCAGTGTCAGGCACAGACTAATTGTCAGCAGATGTCCGATTGACCAGATAACGCGCGTCTCGGCTCCGACGGCGCTACTATAGCGCGCGCCCACCACATGATCGACCGCGGCGCGTAGACTGACGACCGGAGCTACGAATTGCTCCGGCAGTGTCGCGACGGCCGTATCGAGCGCCGGTGCCTTACGTCGTAAGCGGGCCGCGATCGGCGTGTTTCGCCTTGCTACGCCGCACAACGTAATGACCCGCCTAAGGTCAGGGTGCCGGGCGGCCGCATGGAGCGCCAACGTAGCGCCGGCACTTTCACCGACTAACACCACTGCGCGACCTCGTATCCGTTGTTCTCGAATCGCGGCTTCGACCAAGGCGTACTTCGCAGTAAAGTCACCGCCATCAAACCATGTGATTGGCACCAGCTGGGCGTTGACACCGAACAGCCGCCATGCACGAAGCGAAGGCCGGCGAAAATGGTCATAGCCATCACCAAGTCCGGGAATATAGAGAATGACAGGACGCATCTGCCTTTAGTATACCTGGCGTGCTACAGTGAACCTATGGATAAGGATGTCCGTGTCGCCCGTGCGCTCAGTGCCCGCCTCGCTCGGCGGATGCTGCGCCTGGCGACCATCATCGTCGTTTTCGTGCTGGCGGTACTATTCGGAGCCGTCTGGGCGTTGGCCCATTTTCTCAGCGCCTGGTGGTGGCTACTGCTGCTTCCGCTCAGCTTTTTGTTCGGCTTCTGTCTGCTGGCTGGGGTCATCGCGCACCTGATAGCACGCAGGCTTTATACACAGAAACTCAGCGGCGAACAAGTACGGGCGCTCGATGCCATGGCCGATACCGTGCAGCGGTTGCTGGAAGCCCGGGCCACGCCGTGGCCGGTACTAGTACTCATCTCCATCAAGGACCTGTTGATCCGCCGCGACGTCACCACGTTAAAAGAGTTGGTGCGTGATACGGCCTCGCTCCGGTCGGAATATTCCAAATTGCGGCGATTGTTCTAACTTAGGGGGTTAGGCGGTTGATGTCACGTGGGAACAGGGTGGCTTCCTTGACGTTGGCGAGTCCGATGGTCTTCTGGACCAAACGGTCGACTCCGAAACCGCAGCCGCCATGAGTTGGCAGTCCATAGCGGAAGGCGTTCAGGTAGTGTCGAAAGCCTTCGGCCTCAACATCGAGCCCTGCGGCAGTCATTTGTTCGATCATCTTTTCATAATTGTTCTCGCGCAGCGGCACGGTGGCGATTTCCAGCCCGCGGAACAGGAGGTCGGCCCAGGCGACGGTGCCGTCGTCTTTGAACTTGTGGTAGAACTTGCCCGCCTCAGCCGGGAAATCTGTCGCGTAGACCAAGTCGCTGCCCAATTGCTTACGGGCATAGTCCGCGATCCAGCGTTCTTCGTCCGGAATCAGGTCTTTTTCTTTCGTCGTATCGGTACCAGTCGCTCGGGTATACATCTCGTGAATTTCGGCGATAGTGAATTTCGGCACGTCGTCAGTTAACTTTAGGTCTGGCGCATTGAGACTCTTTAGGTCTGCGGCATGCACCTCATAGGCACTGGTCAGCGCATGCTTCGTCATATTCGCCACCGTGTCCATGACCTCCTGGTGGCTCTCGACGAAGCCCATCTCGAGGTCAAGCATGGTCAGTTCGGTCAGGTGGCGCGTGGTGGCGCTAGGCTCGGCGCGGTAGCTATGACCGATTTCGAACACCCGTTCGAAGGCACCGACCATGATTTGCTTGTAGAACTGCGGACTCTGGGCCAAGGTAGCCACTTTACCAAAGTAGTCGAGCTTGAAGACTTCGGCACCGCCTTCGGTCGCACCAGCCAGCAGCTTCGGCGTGTCGATTTCGACGAACTCGTTCTCAACCAGATACGATCGCAGCGCCTGCGTCATATGTGCACGGAGTTTGAAAATTTTCTGCTCCTGCAGGTTACGCACGTTCAATACGCGGTACTCAAACAATGTGTCGAGGTTCTCGGCTTTGTGCGGGATGGGTTTGTCGATTTCAATCGGCGGTTCGTCGGTGACCGCACTCAGCACTTCGACCGACACGTCATGTAATTCGGCACCCCCCGGCGCACGCTCATCGGCTTTGACGACACCAGTGAATGCGACGACCGTACCGACCTGCAGGCCACGTAGCTTCTCCAGCTCGTCCTTGTCACTGACAAGGCTCTGAGCGATACCGGAGCGGTCGCGTACGGTCAGAAAGTTCAGGCCACCCAAGAGGCGCTTCTTGTGCAGCCAGCCCTGGATAGTGATGGTCTGATCGAGATGTGATGGGATGTCGCGGATAAGTGTTCGGGTCATACTGATGGTCTATTATAGCGTTCATCGTCCCTCTTCACCAGGGGTAATTGCCGCCGGGCCGGCTTCATGACATAATGAGCCTAAGCATAAGCTTCGATATAAACATGCATAGCGCCGATATCTTTACCGAACTTAGTCTGGTCCTCGTCCTCGTGGCGGCGGTATCTATCGTCATGCGTTTACTACGACAGCCGCTCATCCTCGGCTACATCCTGACCGGAATCCTGGTCGGACCGGTGCTGTTGAACCTCATCCAGGCCAAGGAAGCCTTTGAGGGCTTCAGCGAGATTGGCATTGCTTTACTGCTGTTCATCATCGGCCTGGGCATGAACGTAGGGGTCGTCCGTAGCCTCGGGAAAGTATCAATCGTGGCCGCTACCACCACCCTCGTGATGGTGGGTGGTTTGGGAGGCCTGGCCACCTACTTGCTCGGGTTCGACATGACAACGGCGCTCATCATTGGTATCGCCCTGTTCTTCTCCAGTACCATCCTGATCCTGAAGGTCCTGTCCGACAAACGTGAAGTGAGTCGCTTACATGGTCAGATTGCGATCGGTGTCATTCTGGTCGAAGATATCGTGGCCACGTTAGCTATCGTTGCCGTCACCGCCATGGCGACGACTGGCGGACTGGGTGCCGAGAACTTCCTGCTGATGGCCGGCAAGGCCTTGGGGCTGGGATTATTGCTTTACGTGGCGGGGGCGCACCTTATTCCGCGCTTCTCGAAGCAGCTGGCCAAGAGCCAGGAACTGCTGTTTATCTTTGCCATCGCCTGGGGGTTCGGTATCGCGAGCCTATTCGGTCTGGCCGGTTTCTCGCACGAGGTCGGTGCGCTGTTCGCCGGTGTCGCTTTGGCCTCCCTGCCGTATGCCACCGAGATGAGTACCCGGCTAAAACCCTTGCGTGATTTCTTCGTAGTATTGTTCTTCGTCTACTTAGGTGAAACGTTCATTTTCGACGACCTGGCGAGCACCTTGCTACCGGCACTCATCCTGTCGGCCATCGTGCTGATTGGCAAGCCACTGTTCATCATGGCGAGCCTTGGCGTGCTTGGCTATACCAAGCTGACCAGCTTCAAGGCAGGTATCCACTTGAGTCAGATTAGTGAGTTCTCCATCGTATTGGTGGTGCTTGCCAACCAGGTCGGGTTGGTCGGCGACAAGGCTACCAGCATCATGACGCTGGTAGCTCTCATCACCATCGCCGTCAGCTCCTACCTGATGAAATATGATGACAGCCTGTATCGGCGCTTCGCGCGCGGACTGAGTCTGTTCGAGCGGCGCCAGCCGAAGGAACGCGCCCAGAAGCGCGGCCTCTACACCGCCATCCTGTTCGGCTATCATCACGGCGGACATGAATTCCTGCGTCTGTTCCGTGATATGAAGCAGCGCTATCTGGTGGTTGACTATGACCCCGAGATCATCGAACATCTGGAAGTCCAGGGTGTCCGTCATGCCTATGGCGATGCAACCGACACTGAGTTCCTAGAAGAGATCAACGCCGGCCATGCCAAGTTCGTCGCTAGCACCATCATCGATCGGCGGGTCAACCTGCTCCTACTTGGGTATCTGCACCGCTATTCGACCGATACCGTCTTCCTCTGCCACGCGCGCACCTACGAGGACGCTCTGGAGCTCTACGAACATGGCGCCGCCTACGTCATCCTGCCGCGCTTCCTCGGCTCGGAATATATCACTAGCCATATCAAGCGCTACGGCATGGACAAAGAAGCCTTCGCCGGCTTCCGTGCCCGGCACATCATCACCATTGGCAAGGCTGCCGTCGAGAACGGATAGATTTACTCGCCGAACAGGGACCGCATGATGTCTGATAGCGTCAGCAGTCCCACGACCCGTGAGTCTTCATCAACGATTACCAGGATATGCTCATGGCTGCCCAGTAGCCTATCGAGAGCTTTCTCGAGTGACGTCTCCTGGGAGACGTATTGGACGTTCGGACGCATGGCCGTTTCAGCCAGGGCGGTGTGTTTGCGCGTTGTGTCGAGCGTCTGCACGTCGGATAAACGCAGGATGCCAACCACATGGTCAACATCACCGTTGATAACAGGAAAGCTTTGATGGCCGCTCTTGTGCAGGTCGTCGAGTACCAACGGACCGAGAATCTCCGTCTTTTTGACGGTCACCAGCTTGTCGCGCGGGGTCATAACCTCATCTACCCGACGCTCATGGAACGCCAGTGCGTTGAGTAGCAGCTGCTTCTGTCGCTTGTCGTGTAGCGCCCGCGTCGAATCAATCACGTGGACTAGCTCTTCACGCGAGTGGACACCGCCAGCCGACTTCTCAAGGGCGGGCAGTCGTATCCACCAGCAATATGCCTTATAGCGTTCGGTCAGCCTCAGCAGATCATGTTCACGTTCGTCATATAACGTTTCAGCAAATTTCCGAACGGGCTTCACACGCCCGATCGCTCCCATGAACATCGCAAGTAGCGCGGCTGCCAGCAACCCCATCCACGGGCTGTACAGGCTTAACGCCAGCGCGGTAAACAGAACGAGCAGCAGCGCGCTCAGCACACGTTGCAATGAAAGAATATCTATATACGCCTTCTCGCGGCGCAACCCTAGGCTCGCGCTCTCATCGCCCTCTGACGACCGACGCTTAAGCTCAAAGCTACTAAGGGCTGGGCGTCGCGGGCGCATGGCAGCGACCGTCGCGGCGGCAACGGCCAGGAAGATGAGTATCAGGCTAGTAACAACAGTCATGGACAGGCTTATTGTACCGCAGTCGGCGCTACCATTACAGCCTACCCTGCTGTACAATGAATGATAGTTTTAAGGGGAGAAAGAGCTTGTGACGACGAAAACATGGATTATTTTTACAGCCATCTGTGTGCTGTTATTCGGCGGCCTACTGGTATGGTCGCAACGCGAGAAGGTTGACGTCTCAGACGTCAACACGAATGCGGTACTGAGCGCCAGCGACGCATCGGGCGGTATTGCTGACCACGTCAAAGGCAATAAGGACGCGAAAGTTGTGCTGGTTGAATACGGTGATTTCCAGTGCCCTGGATGCGCCGGCATCTACCCGACTGTAAAATCAATGGTCGAGAACTACGGCGATCACATGGCCGTCGTCTTCCGCCACTTCCCGCTTACCAGTATTCACCCGAACGCCCGCGCAGCTTCGGCAGCCGCCATCGCTGCCAGCCTGCAGGGTGACGAGAAATTCTGGAGCATGCATGACCTGCTGTTCGAGAACCAAAGTGCTTGGCAGAATGCGTCACCCGAAGAGCGTACCGAATTATTCACCGGATACGCCGCAGCGGCCGACGTGAACGAAGATGCCTTCAGTGCGGCACTATCTGAACAAAGTAGCCAAATTAACCGCAAGATTAGTTTCGACCAAGCCTTGGGCCGCAAGCTGAACATCACCGGCACCCCCAGCTTCTTTCTGAACGGCACCCAGTTGACAAGCGAACAGATCGGTAGTGAGGAAGCATTCGAAAAGGCTATCACTGACGCCTTGCGCGACGCTGGCGTTACGCCGGAAGATGTCATAAAAGACGAAAAACAGTAAGCCGCTCTGCTGAATAACAGAAGAACCACCCCGGTGCCTTGGGGTGGTTCTTTTTCTTGGACGGCTGCCCCGGAGGTAGGAGGGGCAGCGGGTTTCGAGCTACTGCTCAATATACTTTTGCCATTCGGCAGGCACCACATCCACAGCGATCTTTTTGCTCCGCGAAGGGGCAAAATTGATTGCGATTGGCATGTAGTTTATGCTCCATGCACGCTCTTAATGGGCGTACTGTCCGGCGAGCGCGTTCGACCTTTACTTTATAAGTTTTCGCGTTTTGGCGCTCACGAACACAACGAGTATCGTAGCAAATAATTTCAGCCAGGTCAAGATAGGCCGTATTCTGGCCCTGCGTTCTTCCCTTCCAGCTTAGAATATACGTAAGCGTTTTGCAACTGCGAAGACGACGATGATAAGGACGAGGGTAAAGCCAACGATGGCCGGATACGCCCAGGGTTTATCGGCCAACGGCAGCGCCACGTTCATGCCATACATTCCGTAAAACACGTTCGGCAAGGTGATAAGGACGGTGAAGACGGTCAGCGTTTTCATGCGCTGATTCAAGGTGTTGTTAGCCACAGTACTATACGCATTACGGATACTCTCAACGCTTTGGCTGTGAGAGTTGATCGATACTAACAGCTGCTGGATATGCAGCGCTACGTCATCGAGAGCCTCAATACTGTCCGGCGTGAGTCTCTCATGATGATTCTCGCGCAGTCGTCGCACCACTGCCAGCGTACTGTCGAGGTTCAGATGACAATGCGACAGGTTCGCTTCAACCGTGACGAAATGGATGAAGTCGCGGTTAGTGACATCGTGGCTTTTCAGCCGATTAGCAGTATCGGTAATGCTTCGGGCAGTATGCCCGATCAACTCTTCGAACTGGGTAACTACAGCGGCGATGACGCCGAGTAGCAACGTGTCCGTCTGCTCGCTGGTAATCGGCAATGTCGAAAGGGACACACTCTCAGGTGAGACTGTGTCTCCGATTGACATGGTAATGAACGTGCCGTGACCGTTCATGACCGCTAACATCGGCAACGCACTTACCTTGCCCGACTTTGCTAAGTGCGGCACGCGTATGAAGACATACGCCGCCTCGCCCGAAAACTCCAGGCGGGGCAGCTCGCTACGGTCGCGTACATCATAGACGATATTCGGGTCCAGCTGATAGCGTTCGATCAGGGCATCGATTTCCTGATCGCTCAGATTGGCACCATCAATCCAGCAGCCGGCCTCAATCGGTGCCGATATTTGCTGGAAGTCCTCACCCGGAGAGCGCTTGGCGTAATACGCTATCATTCTACGAGCAGTATACCCCTTTTTATAAGCGTAAGCTATATCTCCCCGGGCGTCGCTTCGGGACGAGCCTTTTTGAGCTCACGTTCTTGGATGAAGAATACCAACACGGATGCCAGTAGCATCAATGCTGCCGAGGTGATAAAGATGCCACGCAAGGAATCGCTGAACGCCTGCGCTACCACGTTGGAATATTCGACCTGGTTACTCATGAATTCCTGTCGGGCTGCCGGCCGCAGCTCAGCCGGAATCCGTTTTGCTGAAGCCTCATACTCGACGCCCACCTGGGTACGGACGTCGTTCGTATTAAGTGTCAGGAGCGTGTTAGGGTCATTGAGGCTACCAATACGTGTAGCCACGGATGAATCTTCAAGTTGTCTGACATACGGATTGAGCTCGATTTCTCGCAGTTGCGTCGCGATGCCCATGGTGAGCATAGCGCCAAAAAGGGCGATTCCGACGGTGGACCCAAGCCCGCGAAATAACTGGACCGAACTGGTCGCGATGCCTAGGTGCTTCTGTTCGACCTCGTTCTGGACGGCGATGTTCATGACCGGCATAACGAAGCCTAGCCCAAGGCCAAGTAAAGTGATGACGGCCGCTTCATACAGGTAGCTCGATTCCGGTGTCAGCGTCGCGAGTAGCGCCACCATGGCAGTTGCCAGCACGATGCCAAATTGCATGAATGCTTTATAGCGACCAGTGCGGGCAATGATCTGTCCCGAGCCGATACTGGCGACCATGATGCCGGCGACCATCGGTAATAGCATCAGACCGGATTCTGTCGGCGTCGCACCAAACACCTGCTGGTTGAACTGGGTCAGGTACAAGATAGAGCCTATGAAGCCAGTCCCGAACATAGTCGCTACGCCCATCAGAAGCACGAAAGTACGGTTAGAGAAGAGGCTGAGCGGTAATATCGGTTCTGGCGTTCGACGCTGCACAGTCACGAAAGCGATGGTCGCCCCCACCACTATCAGTCCCATCAACATTCTCAACCCTACCAGGCTTAGACCGGTCGCCTGCATGACATCAGCAAAGATGGCTTCGGTGTTATCGACCGCCAGCACCAACGTTGCAAGGGCGATCGTCAACAACGCAGCACCCAGATAATCGACGCGTGGCTTTTTAGCATGCCGAAGCGGCGGACAGAAGACTGCGATGACAGCAAAGGCGACGAGTGCAATCGGGACGTTGATGGTAAATGTCCAGCGCCAGTCGGTAGTGAGGCCGAATAGTTGCTGGCCATCCGCCAGCCATCCGCCAAGCAGCGGACCGATGATAGATGATAGGCCGAACACGGCACCGAAGATTCCCTGCCAGCGACCGCGCTCGCGCGCCGCGAACAAGTCGCCGATGATGGTGAAGGCGTTGGCCGTGATGATACCACCACCGATTCCCTGAAACGCCCGCCATACAACCAGTTGATTGATGTCTGCCGCCAGTCCACTCATGAGCGATCCGGCACCGAAGACAGCCACGCCGATCAACAACATGACACGGCGGCCGAACAGGTCGGAAAGCTTGCCGGCGATTGGCACGGTGACCGTGGTCGTCAGAAGATAGGCAGTCACGATCCAGCTAAGCGAATCAAAGGCGTTGAAATCCTCGACAATCCTGCCGAGCGCTGTCGCCACGATTGTCTGGTCGAGCGCCACGAGGAACAGACTCGCCATGACCGAGAGCATGATAATCAACTTGTGACGTAGTGACAAATGGTGGTGCATAGGGTGGTGTGTCGGCTGCCTACTCTGCCGCACCGACGGTCACGACACTATATAATTTCCTGTTGTTCATTCAGTTCCCTTTGAGATTAAACGCGTGGCGTATTCTCTTTTAGCTTACCGAAGGTATGAAAAATATGTCAAATATACCGCTCTTTTGAACCGCACCTAAAGACCCCCGCAGCTACGTCACGCGCGTGCCGATGTAGCATTTACAGCTTGCCGTTACAAAAACTACTACACATTTTGGCCCCTGTTTTTCTATATCTAGCGTACAAACGTGTTGACTGACACTATGCATTAGGTAAGATGGTCTTTGTGTCTTTCGAAACGCCCTAATGGCAGAGACACGCAAATCGCACCATTCAACACAAACAATTTCGTATGTAACGTAACGGTGCGATTCAATTGAAGGAGAAGCAATGCAATCAAAATTCGGTCTCATGGCGCTCGGCGTCATGGCTACCCTTGTGCTGTTCGGTGGTAACACTGCAGAAGCAAAAAGCGAGCAAACAGATAAGAAAGAGGCGAAGAAAGTGGTCGTTACCGTTAAGGCGGGTGACACACTGAGCGCCATCGCAACCAAACATAAGACATCATACGTCCGGCTGTTCAACGCCAACGGTGCCATCAGCCACCCGGACAAGATCGATGTTGGGGACAAAGTCCGTATTCCTAGCAAGAACGAAAAACTGAAGGATAGGCTGTCAACGTTACCGGTGGCTACCCAGACTGCCGTCCTGTCGACAGCCGCGCAACAACAGCCCGTAGCCCAGGCCACCGCGCAGCCACAGCAGGCACAAGCTCACGTCTCCCGTGGTTCAAGCGCAGGCAACACCTACGGCTATGGTTGGTGCACCTGGTGGGCCAAAGAAATGCGCCCAGACCTACCCAACAACTTAGGCAACGGTGGAGAATGGACCGGTAACGCAGCCGCGCAAGGAATTCCAACTGGTAACGTTGCCCGCGCCGGTGCCGTCGCCGAAATTCCCGGCCACGTCGCCTATGTAAAATCCGTCAGCAGCGACGGACGTTCGATGACCATCAGTGAGATGGGCTGGAACTACCAACAAGGTCAGTATAATGAGCGGACCGTCTCAACCAGCGGTTGGAGCTTCATTTACTAAAACCCTCTTATATTTTGGCACCTTCCGAACATCCCGGTCCCCCACCGGGATGTTCGTCTTATATATATGTATTAGCGCTTGCGGAGGAAATAGAGGCTCAGACTGGCGGCGAAAATTAAACTTATGCCAATGATGAACCAGAATGCCAATGGAGAATTCTCATCTCCTGGCAAATCAACATTCATACCGAATAGCCCAGCGAGCATGGTCGGGATGGTCAGTGCCAACGTGATGACGGTCAACAGACGGATGGTCTCGTTCAGGCGAGTGTCCATGACGGCTCGATACGAGTCACGTAAGTTGGTGATAGTACGCAACAAGCTTTTACAACGAGTGATGAGCTGCTCGAGATCAATTGACAAGTCTTCAGCCAGATCACGGTTGTCTTCACTCAATTTCAATAGCCGCCCACCAAGTAGTTTATTGACGGCGGTGTTAGTCGGTATCAGTGCATCAAGGTAATCATTCAACTTCCGTTCATACTCGGCCAGAGTAGCAATGTCGCGCGCCCTTAACTGCTCGACGTTGCTGGTAGCAGCCCTCATCTGCCGGTTGATGGCGGCCACCCGGCGCTGGTATTGATTCTGAATGGCCTCCATCATCGACATGAACAACCGCGTCTGAGACGTAGTGGGCGCGATTGACGCATCGATGAACGGCTGCCACAGACGACCGAGCGGGTCGCGACTGAGCGTTACGAGGTAGTTGCGACCAAGACAAAACAGAATTGGCGTCGTGAAGTCATTGAAATCATCATCGGTGTCTGGCAGACGAGTGATGAAATAGGTCCACCCGTCCTCCACTTCGACGCGCGGTACTTCGTGAGGATCGAGTGCATCTGTTAAGATGTCGCTGTCGAGCCCAAAGCCGTACAGGGTCTGCAGCTCTTCGTCGTTCGGCCGTTCTGAACGAATCCAGGAGCCGTCACTCGGTGCATCCTGTTGTGTGATGACGGAATTCTTATCGGTGGCACGAAGATACTGCAACATGCCTTAATGATAGCAGGGTTTTAGATAAAGAGCGTCGGTAACGCTAGGGTGTACGCATGAAGAAGACGACGAGCAGCAGGATAAGAATGGCCGCGATGGTAACGAACAGTTCAAGTAGTGTGAAGCCGGCTTGAGCCGATGAGCGTTTCATAAGAATGAGTTAGTCTCCTCTGGTCACATGATAGCATGTAGCTGGCTTAGCATGAGCTTTTTTGCTATACTGCCCCCTAAGGAACAACAGAGACGAACATGGGAATAAACTTGGTGCGTAGGCTCATCGGCGTGACGGTAACAATCGGCGCGTTATTCGCACTTGCCACCCCCCTGGCCGTTCATGCCGCCTACACCGCACTATCTGAAAGTTACCATTCCAAAGACAAGCTTCCAATCGGCTCGCTCGTGAGCCTGCAAGACAATGCCACCGACACCGTCATCGCTGCTGACAGTGAATCGGTTGATAACCTACTAGGCGTCGTTATCAGTTCCGGTAGTTCATTGCTCAATTTATCAACTGGTCAGGGAGACCAGGTGCAGGTTGCAACCGACGGTACACTGCCCGTGTTGGTCAGTGACATCAACGGACCAATCGCACGCGGTGATCACATCACTGCCTCCCCAGTCAAAGGCATCGGCATGCTTGCAACCTCAAATATCCGCGTCGTCGGTATCGCCCAAGGTTCCATGACCAGCAGTAAGAAGCAGGAATATAAAACTGCCGACGGCGAGACGCGCACCATGGTGATCGGCGAAGTACCGGTCTTGGTGAACGTCGCATATTATTTCAAGGAACCAGATAAGACAATCGTGCCAGCCGCCGTTCAGAACGTCGCTAACAGCCTGGCCGGCAAAGAGGTCGGCACCGTACCGATTCTCATCAGCGGCGCCATCTTCCTCATCATGCTCATCATCGTGGCCAGCCTTATTTATTCCATGATCCGCTCCAGTATCATTTCTGTCGGGCGCAACCCATTGAGCCAATCAGCCATTTACCGTGATTTGGTACAGTTATCTGGCCTGGTCATCGCTATTCTTGGCGTCGGATTGATAACAATTTACCTGGTACTAACCAAACTGTAGAAAGCGAGGGTGGGCATGAACGTAATACAGATTTTTCTTCTCATCAACGCATTCTTAATCGGCGTTGGAGTAACGCTCGCGTTACAGTACTGGCGTGCCCATCGCCATGGCCAGGCCAAGCCAAGCAGAGCGGCTCAGAATGTTCCATTACCTGCCGCCGTACGTGAAAAACTCGTAAAACAAGCGGAGGAGAATTTTCAAGGTATCGTTAACCGTTCCGCCCTCCAGCTCCAACGCGACCTAGGGACGACTGGCAATCAGTTGAGTAAATTGCTGGAGAAGTTCGGTTCCGAAGTGCTTGATGATGAAATGAAGTTGTTCCGCGCCAACGTCGCCGATATCCGGGCTTCGACCCAGGTCGCGTTGTCAGGCGCCCAGGATGAGATTACCAAGCAGCAGACCGCCATACTCGCCTCCCTTGCCAGCCGACAGGTAGACCTGGAGGCAAAGCTTAGCACCCGACAGGCCGAACTGGAAGATCAACTTGAAACCAACCTGGCCGAGGAAAAAGAACGTTTGAGCGCACAGCTGCACGGCACACTTAACGACGCCGTGCTGGCATTTCTGCTGGAAACGCTTGGGCATGAAGTAGACCTGGGTGCCCAGGCAGATTATCTATTGGCGACGCTTGATGCCAACAAGGAGCGTCTCGTGAAGGGAGTTGGTAGTGAAGCTTAAACTACCCGCCGCCGTTGCATCAAGCCAGGACTTAACTGCGCTCATCAGCGAGGTACACGTTTACGCCAAATGGGTCGCTCGTGAATCGATCAGGCAGCGTGTCAGCGGCAAAGGTACCGGCGCCAAAGTCGAGCTCTCCCCTGAAGCCGGTGAGCTTATCCGAACATGGGGCGGCGGGAAACCACCGACTCAAGCCTCGATTGACAGCCTTCTCAAACAGCTTGAAACGCACCGCAAGACCGCGCCGAGCATTACTATCACCCTGCCGGCCGTTCCGTCGGGAGAGCTGAAAGCCACACTGGTTAATTGGATGCGGCAGAATCTATCTTCCGATATTCTTGTCAACTTCCGTCTGAACCGTAATATTCTCGGGGGCATGGTCGTGGCCTACGGCAGTCATATCTTCGATTGGTCGTTCCGCCGCAAACTGCTTGATTCACCGATACAATTTCATGAGGTGCTGACACGTGTTCGATAACGCTAAATTTCAGAAGTTGGTTGAAGCCGACAATCTGACCGGTGAGGTGGTGGCAGTTAACCGCTTCATCGTCGAGGTCAAGGGCCTGGAAGGCGTCCGGATTGGTGCCCAGATATTGTTCGAGGATGGTCAGCGTGGAATGGTCCGTGAAGCTTACGGCGATCGGGTACTGCTTTATAATATTGATACCGAAAGCCTGGCAATTGGCAGTCTGGCCGTCGTTGAATATGATCAGCTATCGGTACCGGTCGGCAAAGGGCTGATCGGACGCGTTATCAATCCGATGGGTATGCCGCTCGATGGCAAAGGTGCGCTGAAGACTACGAAGAAATCCGGTATTTTCACCCCGGCACCAGGCATCATGGATCGGAAGATGCTCGATGAGCAACTTGCCAGTGGCGTGACTGCGGTCGACAGTTTCTTCCCAATCGTGCTTGGTCAGCGTATCGCCATCCTGGGTGACTCCAAATCTGGTAAGAGCACGTTCCTAAGCCAGCTAAGCGCTAATCAGGATGGCAACGACCGCATCGTCGTCTACGTATTGGTCGGGAAACGTAAAGTCGACGTCGAGCGGCTGCTACGCGGCCTGAACGAGTCGGGTGCAATGGAGCATAATATCGTGGTCCAAGCCGACATATTCGACTCACTCACCCAGAGCTACCTGGCTCCGTACGCCGCCTGCGCCATGGCAGAGGAGTTATGGTACAACGAGAACCGGGACGTCATCATCATCTATGATGACCTATCGAGCCACGCCGAAGCCTACCGACAGCTGTCATTGTTGCAGGAGGTCGACCCAGGCCGTGACAGCTACCCTGGCGATATCTTCTATACCCACTCCAGTCTCCTCGAACGAGCCGGTAAGCTTCTCACCACTGGCAAGACACTTACGAGTTTGCCAGTCGTCTTAACACCGAATGACGATATAACCGCCTATCTTTCTACCAACGTCATGTCGATTACCGATGGGCAGATCATCTTTGACCTTGGGTACTTCCGCAAAGGTATCCGGCCAGCCGTCAACGCCGGTCTGTCCGTCTCCCGCGTTGGTGGCCAGGCTCAAACCAGACGCCAGAAACAGTTGTCGACCGCGCTCTTCAAAGCCCTCGCCAAGTACAAGCAGGCGGAGGAATTCTCCCATTTCTCTTCACAACTTTCCAATGAGACGAAACTCGACCTGACACGCGGCGTGCACCTATACAAGGCCCTTCAGCAACCACCCGAGGAACTGTTCAGCTTAACCGAGCAACAACTGATGCTCGAAACCATCATGCTTAGCTCCGATGACCGATCAATCGATATCGCTGGCCTCAGAAAGGCTGTCAAAGATGTTGCCAAGCATATCAAGAAAGAGGAGGACTTCGACAAACACGAAGCCGACCTATTGAAGAAGTTCAGCGCCAAGTCACTCGACAAGAAGCCGGTTGAGCAAGCGCCTGATGAAACGACCGCCACGGTCGCGAATGAGGAGAAGTCATAATGCGCCGCGCAAACGTGATTGAAAAAGACGCTGCCAGCATCGGTACGCTGAAAGACCTCACGGGAGTGTTTGAATCGCTCGCAAGTACCCAGGTAGCCAAAGTAAAGAACAAGGTACTGATGAGCCAACAGTTCTTTGACCTGCTGTGGCAGCGCTACACCTCGCTTCGTGTCGATCCGAAGAAACGCATCACAAACCGGGACGGCGTGGGCGATAACGGCCGCAATGTGCTAATTCTGATATCAGCCGAAGCTGGTCTATCGGGCGACCTGGATATGCGCATGATCGAAAGCATGCAGGCCGACTACGATCCGAAGACGACCGATATTGTAGTGCTCGGTAGTCACGGTGCCAGCCAACTCTCACAGCGTGGCATTCCCTACGTACACTTTTTCCAAGTACCGGAGACTGATCATTACATTGATGTCAGCCCGGTCATCGACATCGTCCGACCATATGAGAAAATCACCGTCTATTACGAAGAATATCTGTCGCTCGGCCAACAGGAGGTTCGTTCGATTAACCTGGTATCCCACATCCAGTCGATGAGCGAGAACGCCGATGAGGACATCATGACCGACGCGGACACCATCTTCGAGCCGAGCCTTGATGAAATTGCCGATGAGATGGAGGCGAGCATGATGAGCCTGGCGCTATCCCAGACTATCCTGCAATCAGGTCTGGCCCAAGCGGCGAGCCGCTTCAATGCCATGACAGTCGCTGAGGATCGCGCCAGCGAACTACTTGGCGAATACAACCTGGAGTATCACCGCGCCAAACGTGCTGAAAGCGACCGCCGACTTCGCGAGGTGCTGGTAGGAATCAAGAAAAAGCGGCGCGAACGAACGGAGGCCGAACGATGACCACCCATCAGCACAAGCTAGAGAGCCCGGTTGCTGGCGTCATCGCGTCACTACGCGGCCTGACGGTAGAAGTTGAACTGACCGGCGAACGACCAGAGGCAAAGGAACTGCTGGCCGTCGAAGATCACCCAGAGGTTTTTTTGGAGGTGAATTTCTTCAGAGGCGACAAGGCCGTCTGCCTGAATCTGAATAATGATTCCGTTGTGCGGTGCGGCCAGAAAGTCTCCCGCACCCATCAAAAAGTGTCGGTTCCGGTGGGTGGCGCCACCATGGGCCGCGTCTTTAACGCGTTAGGCGAGCCGCTCGACAAAGGTCAGACCATCACCGAAAATCTGCGGCCTATCACCGTGCCAAGCGGCACCAAGAGTTATCGTGACTCCTCGAAACTTGAACTGCTTGAAACCGGACTGAAAGTCATTGATTTCCTCACCCCGTTCGTCAAAGGCCGCAAGATCGGTGTCATCGGAGGTGCCGGTGTCGGTAAGACCGTGCTTACCATGGAGATGATTCACAACGTCACCCAGGGCAAACAATCCAAGAGCCTGTCGATTTACTGCGGTGTCGGTGAGCGTATCCGTGAGGGTAACGAGCTCTACGAAACCCTTAAGGAGACCGACGTGCTCAAGAACACGGTCATGTTCTTCGGCCAGATGGACGCCACACCGGCCATTCGTTCCATGGTCGGTCCAGCTGCAGCGACAGCTGCAGAATACTTCCGTGACGAAGAGGGGCGTGACATCCTGTTCTTCGTTGACAACATCTACCGTCACGTCCAGGCCATGACCGAACTCAGCACCAATCTCGGCCTGATTCCGTCCGAAGGTGGCTATAGTCCGATGGTCTTCTCCGACCTCCGCCGCCTGCAGGACCGTCTCAGCTCGACTGAGAAAGGGACTATCACGTCAGTGCAGGCTATTTATGTGCCGGCTGACGACCTGTCCGACCCGGCAGTGCAGGCTATCTCACAACAGCTCGACTCCGTCCTCGTCCTTGATCGTTCCATCGCCGAGACGGGCATCCGGCCGGCCGTCAACCTGCTCAAGACCACCAGTTCCCTGCTCACCCCTGAAATCGTCGGTGAGCGGCATTACCGCTTGGCTGAACGCGTCCAGGCGATCATGCAAAAATACGACAGCCTAAAGAACATCATCGCCATCGTAGGAGAGAACGAGCTTTCACCCGTCGACCGGGCCGACTATCAGAACGCGAAGAAGCTAATTCAGTTCTTCTCACAGAACTTCGCCGTGGCCGAGAAGTTCTCCGGTCAACCTGGCGAATACTATACGCTCGAGGAAACCCTGAGCGGTATCGAATCCATCTTGGAAGGCAAAGAAGCTGCGAAGAAACCGACTGCGAAGGAGGATAAGAAAGGAGCGAAACACGACGCTTCAAAGGAAGCCGCTCATGAAAAAGCCTGAGACCGGTGAGGTACTGCATGTCATTGCCCGTTCACCGTTCGAACTGTACTACGAGGGGGAGGCTGATGCCGTCTCAGCGGTCAACCGTGTCGGTAACTTCGACATCCTACCAGGTCATGCCGATTTCTTTTCCATGCTCGAAGGCGGTCCGGTTGAGATTCGCCACGGCGACAAAGAGCCGCTCGTGATAGACACAACCAACGGCATCATTACCGTCCGCCAGAACGAGGCACTACTCTTCCTTAATATGTAGCACGTTATTGCATGACGATGTAATCGAATGCGTAGCCACCCGGTGCCATGCTGCCGGCTGAGTAAATCGAGAAGCCTCCGATGCTCCGTACGACATACACTTCAGCGAAACGGCCGACCGGTGTAATGACGACATGAGGCATGGTGCCGTACTGTGATCGGAACGCGACCTGCGCCAACAAGCCATTGCCAGCACCCGTACCGGCATTCACCGCCACCGTACCTGAGGCATCATTACCGGAAATCGAGACGGTCCCGCTATTTCCGACCGCCCCGCCCCGCCCTACACCTGGGGCGTTGCCGCGGGTTATGATATGCCCGCCAATCGTTAGCGTACTTCCAGACGTAAGACTATTCGCCTGAAAGTTCCGAGCGCTGAGCACGCCGCCGACTGCTACGTTACCGGCCACGTTCAGGTTATTGTTGATGGTCAATAGCTGACTCATCGTCACCGGGCCTTGCAAGGTCGACGAGCCGGCCACATTCAAATCCTGACGCAGATTAAGCGTCGTCGCAGTTACGTCCTGGTTGACGTTTAGTTGTCCAAGTGACGTCTCACCGGCCTTAAGCGTGCCGAAGTTTGCTTGACCCGCTGAAAACTGACCGCGCAGCTCTAACTTACCACCCACCGTCAGATCGCTACCCATCGTAACAGTACCGTTAAAGGTAGAATCCGGTCCGACCGTCAAGGTCGTACCTAGCTTACCTACCGCATTGCGGCTAACGCCGAGGCCCTCTAACGTGTCGGCTGTAAGGGTAACAGATTGCCGATTTTCTTCGGCAGCTGAGCTTTGCTGGGCGTTCATCAGCCACGCGATCACGACACCGTTCAGCACCAAGACGCCGGTTACCACGCTCAGACCGATGAAGGTCGCCTTATGACTGGGGCGATACGTACTACGCCGCGGCCGCTTGGCAGGCGTACCGGACACATGAGCCCCGGCTGCGACGGTGGGACTGGCCGTTTTTTCACCTTGCACGTGTAATACTTCCGGCTTTGGCGTACCGGATTCTCCGCCCTCTGATGTCTGTTTTTTTGTGTCCATCCCTTTTACCGTCTTCTTACCCCCGCAGTATAGCGCTTACCCTTCCTCAAGACAACGCCCCTCTCTGGAACACTTGCAAATTCATCATGCTTCGTCGAAAATACTTATGTATGATAACGGGAGTGCGAACCCTGACGGGTGCGAGTCTGATTGTGGCCTTGGCGTTATTCGTGCTACCCACCCACGCCACGCAGACGCTTCAATCGCCGAACTACCGTTTCGACGAGTCGTCAATCGGTACTGGGGGGTTGATGCAAGGAAGTTCTGCGAGCTACCGGGTAGAATCAGCCACGGGAGACTTGTCTGTCGGGACGGCTGCCTCATCTAACTTCCAGGTCGAGGCGGGTTCACGCACTAGCGCCGATCCGACCCTGACATTCAAAGTCGACAGTGCGGAGGCTGATTTCGGCGAGTTCTCGGCGGCCAGCACCGCCACTAGTACCGCAAGCTTCTCAGTCATCAACTACACCAGCTATGGCTACGTGGTGCAGTTGGTCGGCGACCCTCCAAAGTACGGTAACAACGAGATAGCACCCATGAGTGCAACCGCCGCCTCTCAGCCAGGCGTCGAACAGTTCGGTGTCAATATGGTAGCGAACACCTCTCCTGAGTCATTCGGCTCAAACCCGGATAACGGTACCAGTCCGGACGATTTCGGCTTCGGACAGATCACCCCGAACTACTCAACCCCCAACCAGTTCCGGTACGTCAGTGGTGAGTCCATCGCATCTGCACCAAAAAGCTCCGGTAAAACCACCTACACCCTCAGCTATATCGTCAATGTCACCCCGTTGACACCGAGCGGCCAGTACACCGGCGACCAGACGTTGGTCGTGACCGGCACCTATTAGACTTATCCACAACATTACGAAAACCGACGAAATTCGTTGACACACAAAAACGCTCATGCTATTCTTCCCTTAACAACACCTTAAACAAACAAAATAAAAAACACCACAAACATGAAAACACCACGACAACTATTTATACGAGGCGCTTTTGTCACCGCTGCCGTGGCTGCCCTCGTATTACAAGCACTCCCTCTACAAACCGTATCCGCCGCCCAGATCGTCGATCGTCGGCTCACCCTCGAAGCAGTCGGCTCCGTCGGTGGCTCGACACCGAACGGTGTCGTGAACCACTTCTATGAGTTCACATTGCCAGGCGGTAGTGACGTCGGCTCTATCAAGTTCGAATACTGTACGACTGCCGCCGACTCAACTGAAGTACCAGCCTGCGTCGGTCCGACTGGTCTGAACGCAAGCACCTCAACGCTGTCGGCTCAGAACGGCGCCACCGGCTTTACAAACCTGACAAGCCTATCGAATAATGCCCTCTACATCTCCCGCGTCAGCGCAGCCAGCGTACCAGCCAACCAGGCCGCCAGTTACCGTCTCAGTGGCGTAACCAACCCAACCGCCCCTAACGAAACTTTCTTCGTCCGTATCTCTACCTATAACTCCACAGACACGTCCGGCTCACCAATCGACAGCGGAACGGTCACCGCTGCTACCGCCGAGCCGATTGATCTGACTGGTACCATGCCCGAATCACTCGTCTTCTGTACCGGTGAAACTGTCAGCCTGAACGTCAGCAACGTCCCAGACTGCTCAACCGCGACACCTGGTGACATCACCTTCAACAAGCTCTTCAGCCCGACTGACACGGCAACCGCCAACTCCCAGATGGCCGCCAGCACCAACGCCGGTGCAGGATATGCCATCACCGTTAACGGCCCAACCATGACCTCCGGTTCAAACACGATTACCGCGGTCGGAACAGCTGATACCAGTCGAAAAGGTGTGAGTCAGTTCGGCCTCAACCTGGTCGCCAACACTACCGCTTCATCAGCGAGCTTCCCTGGTGACAGCGCCGATGTCGCTCCAGCCGCCAATGCGACCAACTACCGTGGTCAGGCAGCCCCGAACTACGATACAGCCGATACCTTCAAGTACACCTCAGGTGAAGTGGTCGCAAACAGTGCCAACGGTGGCGCCGGCGGAACCGACGCCCAGATCTTTACCGCCAGCTACATCGTGAACGTCCCTGGTAGCCAGCCTGCCGGTACGTACACCACGACGCTTACCTACATCTGTACGCCAACCTTCTAAAAGTTATCCCCACCTCGCACATCTTCGTTGACGCTGATTTGACGCTTATGCTACAATCCGTGCATGAGACAAACAAGTGGAAGGGTTCTTGTGGCCGTGGCTTTGGTGGCCGGGCTGGTGGTATCGGTACTGCCAGGCGGAGCATCTGCCGCGCAAATCACGAACCGCTCACTTGAACTAATCGGTGCTGGTAGTGATGGTGGCTCAAAGCCAGGCGGCACCGTAAACCATAAGTTCACATTCGATATCCCCACCGGTGGTAACCTCGGGTCAATCCAGTTTGAGTACTGCACCACTGCCAGTGTTGAGACGTGTGTCGCTCCGACGAACATGGACGCCTCAGGTGCTACCTTCGGCAACGAGACCGGTAGCCAGGTGACCGGCTTCAGTATGGGCGCCAAAACAGCAAATTCTTTCGTTCTCACCAGAACTGCCGCTTCTATAACCGGTGGTGAGACGGCCGTCCTTCAGGCGAACAGCGTCGTCAACCCTGACCCGGTCAACTACACCTTCTTCGTTCGTATCAGCACTTATGCAAGTATTGATGCCAGCGGCTCACCAATCGACACCGGTACGGTAGCAGCTACGACCGCCGAGGCTATTCAGCTTACCGGTACCATGCCCGAATCCCTTATCTTCTGTACCGGAGAAACGATCAGTCTGAATGGAAGCGGCGTGCCGGACTGTACTACCGCCACCCCCGGTGATGTCACCTTCAACCAGCTCTTCAGCCCGACCGACACTTCAACCGCCAAGTCACAGATGGCCGCCAGCACCAACGCCGGTGCAGGCTATGCCATCACTGTTAACGGTCCGACGCTTACTTCTGGCGCTAACACTATTCCCGCCATTACTGATCCTGGCGGAGCAGCCAGCTTAAAAGGTACTGGACAATTCGGTATGAACTTACGGGCCAACACTTCAGCAGCAGCAACCAGCTTCCCTGGTAGTAGCGCCGACGTCGCTCCGGTATCGAATGGCACCGACCTTCGCGGTCAGGCGGTAGGAGATTACGCAACTGCCGATACGTTCAAATTCGTTTCAGGTGAAACGGTTGCCGATAGCGCCTTCAACGTGGCGGGTCCGACTAACGCCCAGATCTACACTGCGAGCTACATCGTTAATGTCGCAGGTAACCAGCTGGCAGGTACCTATACCACGACACTAACGTACATCTGTACGCCAACGTTCTAGCGTTACTATGAGAAGCTTCCGCCACCTGACATTCATCGGACTCGCACTCGGTCTTATGGTGAGCAGTATCCCTGGGACTATGGCAACAGCCGCTAATCAGGATGTCGGCCAAGCTTTGGAGATCGCCCCTCCCGTGCTAAATCTGACAGCCGATCCCGGCGAGACTCTCACGACAGAAATCATCCTACGCGACGTATCCCCGTCACCCCTCATCGTTCGCAACCAGATCAACGACTTCGTGGCTAGCGGTGAAGACGGCACACCGAAACTGTTGCTCGAAGAAAGTGACGGTGAAAGCCCATATTCCTTGAAGAACTGGATCCAACCACTGCCTGAGTTCACCCTGCAGCCACGGGAGGTGAACGAGTTGCCTCTTAAGATCAGTGTTCCTTCCAACGCTGCGCCTGGTGGTTACTACGCAGTCGTTCGGTTTACCGCGGCGCCTCCCGGCCTGGACGGGACAGGCGTATCACTGTCGGCAAGCCTTGGCACATTAGTACTCCTGCGCGTGAACGGTGACGCCAAGGAACAGATGAGCGTCAGCGAGTTCTCAGCCAGCAAAAACGGTAAGACAAACTGGCTGTTTGAATCCCCACCGATTGATTTCATTGCTAGGTTGAAAAATGAAGGTAGCACCCACGAACAACCGACCGGCCAGGTTGTCGTCTCTGACATGTTCGGCAACAAGATAGCCGGCGTGAACGTTAACCTGACACGCAATAATGTCCTGCCTGGTAGCGTGAGGAAGTTCGAGTCGACACTCGATAAATCGGTAATCGGTAATCGCTTCCTGTTCGGTCGCTACACTGCGGATATGCAAGTGTCGTACGGCAGCAAAGGACAGACGATGTCAGCTTCGACCAGTTTCTGGGTTATCCCGTACCGCTTGATCGGATTCGCCATCCTGCTCCTCATCATTGGTTTCATCATGCTTCGCATTGCCATGGCTCGTTATAACGAACGCGTCATTGCCCGCTCACGTTCTAGGCGCCGACGCCGATAGGCACACCTAACAGAGAAATGCTCATGTTATACTACCGAGTATGCCGCACCTGCAGCTGATACACCACCGCCATAGCGGAAAATTACGCCCGCACGAGCATACCTCGTACCTTCCTTTGGCGTTGCTCCTGGTGGCAGTTGGTTTTCTGCTCACCGTCTACACTGCCTATGCGGCCAGCCCCGGTCCGGAATCAGGATCAATCGGACTGAATGGTACCGTTCCCGGCAAGCCACCTACGACTGCGCCCACGATAGATCGGCCAACTACCTCTCAGCGCTTCAGCACATCACCGATTACCGTCACTGGATCTTGTCCGAAGGGTACCCTGGTTGAGATCTTCAAGAATAATATCTTCGCGGGTTCCGTCCCTTGCGATGCAAGCGGTAAGTATACCCTCGATATTGACCTCCTTATCGGTCAGAACGTGCTGGTTGCCCGCGTGTACGACGACCTGAATCAGCCGAGTCCCGATTCCAATAAGGTCACCGTCACCTACGATGCGCTGCCCGCTCAGGCCGGACCACTGACATCACTTGATTTCGGTGGAGCCCAGTTGCTGCTCAACACCGACGCCGTGTTCCGCGGCGTATTCCCGAACCAGAACATGAAAGTGCCTATCGATATCCTGGGTGGCACCCCTCCGTATGCTCTCAACGTACAATGGGGCGATTCAAGCAACAAGGTAGTGCCCCGCAAGAACAATCTCAGCTTCACGCTCGACCACGTCTACTCGCGCGCGGGTACTTATCAGATTACTATCCAGGGAAGTGATGCGAACGGGCGCGTTGCTTTCCTTACGGTAGCAGCAATCGTCAACGGACAGCCGAGTCTGGCTGCCACGAGTGAACAGGGCAGTGGAGGTGTATCGAATGGCGTGCTTGCTCGCCTGCTCACCTTATGGCCGCTGTACACAAGCGTCGTCGCTATTGCCATCAGCTTCTGGCTTGGCGAACGGCGCGAGAAATATATCCTGACCCACCGCGGTCCGTTGTATCACGCCTAAAATTAGGCCCTGAACCGTTGTATCTCCACCCCTTTTCGTTTATGCTTGTAACAGATAAAGCTTGTGTGGGAAAAAGAGGTTTATCTGCTGTTAAAAACATCGTCGTAGACAAACATGCGAAAGACATTCATGAGGGGGATTCAGAGCATCGCTATCGTTGCCGTGATTGCGGCAACAGTAGCTTTGCTGACAGGGGTGGAAACGACCCCTGTTCATGCCGTCACTGGAACGAATGAGCAGATAAACTTCCAGGGCCGTCTCTTCAACGCCCAGGGTGCGGTTGTCGCAGACGGCTACTATAACATCCAGTTTAAAATCTACCAGGATGGTGATGGTCAAAGTGTTGGCAACACCACTGGTTCTCCTGCCGGTAGCTTGAAGTGGACCGAGAACCACCTGAACTCGGCTGGCAAGGGCGTGCTGGTTAAGAATGGGTACTTGTCGGTTGAACTTGGCTCGGTAACCGCGTTCGGCTCGAGCATTGACTGGAACCAGAGCGTCTTATGGCTCAGCATGAACATAGGTAATACGAACACTTCTTGCGCCAGTTTCTCCACCTGTTCACCTGACGGTGAGATGGTGCCCATGAAGCGTCTTTCCTCAACCCCCTACTCGCTTAACTCCAGCCGCCTCGGCGGGATGACCAGCAGTCAGTTCGTCCAATTAGCACAGGGCGTTCAAACAGACGCCGTAGCTGGCTCGAATAGCATATTCATCAATAAGACCGCGGCCGGTGGTAATTTTATCAACCTACAGCAAAATGGCACGACGGCCCTTAGTGTCAGTGATGCTGGCGATCTAACGTTCGGTGCGAACGCAAATCATACCCTCTCCGTCGCCACTGCCGATGCTGGCACTGGTAAAACATTGAGCGTCCTCGCTGGAGGTGGTGCAGCCGGTGCGGGTGGTGGCGACTTGGTATTACAGGGTGGTAATGGCGGTAGCGGTGACACTAACGGTGGTAATGTGACGATCTACGGCGGGCAGGGTAGCGGGAGCGGCGTGCGCGGTCTCGTCAACATCGGACCGACCGCATTTGCCTCTTCAACCGCACCCGCGTGTTTAGCCGATTGTACAATCGACCAGTCCTACGTCGATACCTACGGCACCGTCATTATCAGTGCCAGTACTCCCGAGATTACCATTACGCTGCCAGCCCCGACTATCGCAACTGCCGGACGCACAGTCTACATCGCAACGTCGAGCACCAGTCAAGATTTCACGCTCCGCACGAATACCGGCGCCGACATAATCGATGTTGCCATGCGTAAGAACACCACTTCAACCATGATCTGGAACGGGTCTGCATGGACCCCTGGCGGCGCTAGCAACGCCACCACTCTCCAGGCGACTTACAATAACGGCGCAAACCCGGCGACGACGCCTGAAATAAAGCTCGACAGCATCCGGGGCACCATTGATATCCAGGATGCCGATGTCAGTATTGGTGCCGATCTCCTGAACATCAGGAGCAGCAACCCTAACGGCCTAGGAACAGTGCTCTTCGGCGTCAGCGACACGGGTCGCGTTACTATTCAAGGTACGACTGACCAAAACTCAGCGTTCCGCGTACTTGATGCAAACGGAAACTATCAACTGAACGTCAACAGTGCCAATGGCTACGTCATTAACAACTCCGTCGCCTCACCAGGCAATGAGATCGAGAACCCGGGCTTTGAAGCGGGCGGTCAGCTGAGTGGTGGAGAAGAGGGGTGGTTCGGTTCAGGCACCGCCAGCATCGTGAACGGCAGCGCCAACGCACGCAACGGCAACTACTCGTTACGGGTTGTTGCCAACTCGAGCCAGATTGATGTGTATGGCGGCACCTTCTACGAAGTTCGTCCTGGCGACGCCATCTTCTTCAGTGGCTGGGTGAAAAATAGCGCCGATGCGAACGGTACCGCCGGCATCCAGCTGACTTGGTATGACCGCAACAAATCAGTCCTTAGCTACTCAACGGACTACGGCAGCCTGCCAGGAACAAACTATGCCCAGAAAGTCGTCAACGGCACGGCTCCAGCCAACGCCGCCTACGTCAAAGCTTCCGCTGTCGTCCGTCCTGGCGCCACAACCGGCACGTTCTATTTCGATGATTTCCTGTTGTCGAACACGCTAGAGACAGGCGCGCACACCTTCCGTAATGCGCTTAACAGTACGAATGCCTTCCGGATTCAATCGGCCGGATCAGCCCAAACGCTGTTCACCGCCGATACGACCAATAACCGACTGAAGGTTGGTGATAGCGTTGGCACAGACACCGATACTACCCTGTTAGTCCTTGATAACAGCGTAGCTGATCCTACGACCAACCTTGCCAACGGTGGCTTGTTCTACCGCTCAGACACCAACAGCTTGAAAGCAGTTATCGGCGGGGCTGTCGTCGATATCTGTACTACCGCGGTCACCTGTAGTGGCTACTCGGCGTCGGCCGGTTCCAGCATCCAGCTCCAGACCTCAAGTCCTGGTACGGCCCAGGCGGGTAACTTCAACATTACCGGCACAGGTATCCTCACCCAGATGAAAACACAGGACAATGCCAGCGGCACATCCCAGAACCTCGCTATTCGGACCGGTAATGCCACTGGGGGTAATTCTGGCAACCTGACCATTGATACCGGTAGCGCAAGTGGGAACCGCGGTTCAATTACGATTGGTACCGGCAACGTCGGCGTCACCATGGGTGGCACCTTGGCGATACAGGGAAGCAACACCCTGGCCCTCGGTCAGGCCAGCACTAATACCGGTTCGATTCTCTTCCGAAGCGCCGCCGGCGCCAACAGCGTTACCCTACGTGGACCAACCTCTACCGGCAGCTCCTACACCCTGACGCTACCCTCAAACCTTGGCGCCGCCGGTGAGTGTATGAAGACTGACACGACAGGTAACATTTACTTCCAGGGCTGTGGTGTCGGCGTCAACTATAACCTGCAAGATGCCTACAATAACAGTGACACGCCGGCCAACATCACCTTGTCGGACGGTAAGAACTTTGAAATCACCGCTCCGAATTTGTCGGGCACCGACCCAAGCATACTCTTTAATCTTAACTGTGACGCCACCTGTACAAAGGCCAACGGCAACGGTCGATTCTCAGTACGAAATGGCGCCACCGACATCTTCACCGTTTCACCGAATTCGGCTGGCATCACCCTGAATGGACACACCCAGATCGGCTCAGGAACTACCAACAACGTACAAACCAACCTGCAGCTCGACAGCTACAATGGCGACGGTGTCAGCCCTGGCCAGACGGAATCGGCGTGTTCAACCACCGTGAACCAGGGTGCCCTGTACTACAACACGACGATGGGTAGTATCCGCGGTTGTATTAACGGCGCGTGGAATGACATCTCGAACCCAGACACGCTCGGCCTGCTATCCTTCGGTGTCGTGCCTTCAAGCGGTAACCGACCGTACGACCTGCCTTCGTTAGTACAGCCAGGCTACTCCGGCCCTTGCAAAGTCTCATGGGCAGACCAGAACACCGTCCACGTTGAACCATGCGTCGCCTACTCGAACGGCCGCCGTGTGACCGTGCAGCAGACCAACCTCGACATCAACGTCGGAACGTCGCCGAATACGAACCTGACTGGTACTAACCGCTGGGGTCACGTTTGCCTGAATCCGATCAGCGGCCAAGCCGAGTTCACCTCAGCGACTGGCCTCTCCTCCGCCCTGGATGGCATGCCTGACAGCAGTTCCCAATACGACGCGGCCTCTCCTATCGTCTGCCTGGCGACGGTGGTGGCGACGACTGCCGGTGGTGTAATTGATGACATCCATGACGTTCGTACCTTCACTTCCGCCATGAAGGAAGCCGTCAACCTCTCGACCGCCAGTGAGCTTGGTATGTTGGTCGATGCCGGCATCAGCGGCGCTATGACGCCGGCTACATCGGGAAGTGCCAAGCTCTACGGTACCGTTGTCGCAACCAACGGCCTCACCTCAGCCGGCGCCCCGAACGCCATCGTCACGACGGTCGGCCCGGCATGGGTGAAGGCAAACGCCGGCACGGCTGGTCAGTTCATCAAGACCAGCACCACGAACGGGTACGGCAACACGACTGCGTCGATTCCAAACAACTCCTTCTACTACTCTGTCGGGAACACTCGTACCAATTACTCTACTGCCTGTACGTCGGCAGCCGACTGCGCGGCCTCACTCTACGTCAACTTCGTCGTTCGATAACGGTATACTAAAAGGGTATGATGAAACACTCTTCGCTTCCCCCTTTACTGAAATCAGTCCTATACCTAGCCGGTATCTTGGTGCTCCTGCTCGCCGGCGCGCTCGGCTATCGTTTCCTTGCGGCAGAACCGGTCAGTACACTGCCAACGGATATCCGTGAGCAAATGGAATTCTCACCCTTCGTGATATCCAGTACCAGCAGCGACTATACGGCATCGAATTACGAGTACTTCCCGACCGAGGATGGCTCACGAAGCCTTTACTTCCAGGTCACGGCGGCAAGCGGCGAGAAGATAGGCGTCACCCAATCCGTTCAACCCCAGGCCTTCAACGAGATTCCTGATTATAAGACCCAATTCCTGACCAACACCGTTCAACAATCGACCACCGCCCAGACGTCCAATGGTCCGATTTATGTCGGCCAAGGGGTAAAAGAAAACAATTTCCAGATTGCCGTCATGCTCGAACGCGGGTTGATTGTTCTGATGCGACCAATCGACTCCTCGCAGGAATTTGATGGCGCCACTTGGCGCCGGCTCGGTGAGGCATTCGAGCTCGAAAAACTATAACCTCGACTAACGCGCCGAGATCGTCAAGTCCCCGCGCACCATTCCCGATTTCTTTTTCGTGGCACAAGTTATATCCACCGGCCAGGTGCCGGCAGGTGCGCTCGGCTCTACTTTCCAGGACCAGCTTGCCATGCCGAAATCATCAGCCGTCTTCGCCATCAGTCCGCTATCGGTACTTTTCACGTCGTTGTAGGTAACTGTAATGTTACAGTTGGCACGCTGATTAGTCCGTACGGTCACAGAAGCGTTATCGCCGGGCTTCACGGGCGATGTGAGCATCTGAATCGCTACGCCGACGTTCGCGTTCGGGTCTTGTCTCACAGGCCTAATTTCCACCCTGCGCGATGGCATCGGCTTCTCAATATTCGATGCCATCAAGTTCTGCTCACCCATGTACCAGGTGTAGCCAGCTCCGCCGACGATCGCAAGTAGAATCAACGTCGTAAGACCAATAAGCGTTCGCCGAATAGTCGCGCGACGTCGCTCGGCAGCAGCCACGCGTTGTGGCGTGATCCGTCGTTTCAGTGGTACTTTCTTACCGACCCGAAGCGCCATATCGTTTCAAGATGATTAATTCGATCGCGACTGCTGATAGCTCTTGATAGTGGTTGAGACATTACTGTCGTTTTTCAGATTCTCGAAGAACAGCACCTGCTCTTTGTTTAGAATCATCTCATCGTCAGGTCCATGGATCTCACTACCTAGTTTTACCAATTGGACATTCGAGGAATCTTGATTGCTGGCCCGCTGTGGATTACTCTTTTCGTTGTCCTCGTCTGACTTTGCCTGGAGGTAGTAAATGTCAGTCAGGCGCATGTAGTCACCGTTCAGTGACTGCAGCTTACCAAAATAGACCTGGCCGTTCGTAAAGAACACGGCTTGATACTTATTACCGTCAATCACTGAAGCGGTGCTGCTAGGCCTCACCACCAATAGCCATACGGCAGCGACAAGAGCAATCGCTAGAAGTATTGAGATTATCGTCGTAAGAAGCTTCTTGTTCAGTGATCGTTTCTGCTTTTTCGGTGATTGCTTGCCTGACG
>CAZFMZ010000002.1:0-74611 GCA_964520495.1 uncultured Candidatus Saccharibacteria bacterium | reverse complement strand
TGCCTGACGGGCAGGCCGGTTATTTGCGTTATCCATGCAGTGTGTTATCTCCCCTGTTACTCACCGTATTCAATACCCGTATCTTACCATAAGGGAGATAAGCGAGGCAATCAATCAGATCGCACGCCTCTGGTAGCTTCCGCTGTCGGTGCACCTTACGACAAGGTCGTCAGAAAGAATTCCTGGAAAAAGAATGCTTGTAACTGGGCGACAAGCAGGACGACAAGTAAGGAGCCGGTGGCGATGATATTGATACCTTTGATGATGTCCTGCCTCAATTTCATACTCTTATGATATGAGCTTTGTTGTGGTTCGGCTGTGACATAAATCACCGTTTTGACAACTCGTCAAAAAATTACCCGCAGGGGTAGCGCGGGTAATTTCGTGTGGGGTGTGTGGGGAGGTATATCTTTAAAGATAGATGTGTGGGTCTTGGTTCACAACGATGTAGCGTCGTTCGAACTCAGACCATGTTGGCCCTTGGTGGACCTCAACATGTTTCAGGCGTGTCCGCCGAGTGGTGATTGGTATTTTACGCATAAACAGGTGCCTTCCTTTCCGCCTTTTACCGCCGGGTGGCTGTTACTTGATGGCGAGCGATATATATGGCTGCGTTAGATCCTGACGCACGCGGCGTCGTGATAACCAGTGACGTGAACGTGTCATCATCTCTGGCTCGTAGAGACGACCGATCTTGCGGTCGATAAAACGGTTAATTCGACTATCGATTGATTTTGATACCTCGCGGTTCATATTTTTCTCCCTCCTCACTAAACTCTACCTTTACTATAAAGAGCATCTCGCTTATGCACTGTGAGGCGCATCACACAATTAGTGTGATAATTTTCACTCTTAGCACTAGGGGTAGTATACTTATCTACATGGAAAGCTTGTTTCACACTCTGAAACCCCACGGAACGGTGAAGACGGTCAAGAAGGGCGGCAACGTCCTATTTCAGGGTGAGGTGCCTCGACAGGTCATGATTATACGAAGCGGCGTGATCCGAGCCTACACTATCACCACTACAGGTGAGGAACGAACCGTGTCGCTCCATGGTAAAGGTGATCTCTTCCCGATTACCTGGGCAACCGGCAAAACGCCGAACAGCTTGTTCTACTACGAAGCGGTGACGGACACCCGGCTGCTCCAGGTCTCCAAGACGGTTTTCTCTCAGGCGCTGGAACGTGATCCAGAAGCAATGCGGTTGATGCTCGATTATACGACCACCGTCTACACCGGTCTGTTACTGCGCATAACCGGCCTGGAGCAGTCCCGGGCAGCTGAAAAGATTGCCTTTACGCTCTATTACCTGTTGTTCGCGCATGGCATAGATAAGGGCAACGATGAATTCGAGCTCGACCTTCGCCTCAGCCATGGCATGTTCGCCTCACTCGTTGGCCTGACGCGCGAAAGCACCGCCAAGAACCTGAAAACGCTCCGCGACAAAGGGATTATCGACTACAGTAGTTTTACCTATACTGTTCGCAAGTCAAAGCTGGAAGCCTTCATGGGAGAAGACGGCTTCCGCGACCTAAGCCTCTGAGGTTACTCGGCGGTCTTCAGCGATGTCATCAACGATGCGCAACAGCTCTTTTGGTGCGGCGCGCGCTTTTAATACGTATCGGTCGGCACCCAGTTCATAGGCTTCATCGACCTCACGCTGCGCATCATAGTTACTGAATACCACGATGGTCGAGGTGTGCGACGTAGCATCGAATTGTTTCAGGAATCCGATACCGTCAAGAATTGGCATACGTAAATCAAGGAAGATGATGTCCGGATCACCATGTGTGGCTATGTGTTCCAGTGCCTGTTTGCCATCAAAGACAGACGCCACCTCGTGGCCTTGTGACGATAGTATCATCTGATATGCCTTGTTGAGGTCTTCGTCGTCCTCAACGATAAGTAGATTGAGTGGTTGCTTAGTCATAGGTCCTATTGTACTCCTTTATCCTTTGCTGCTTTTGTAATCCGTTTCACAGTCCTGGGTGGCTTACACGGTAGCGTGACGAAGAACTGGGAGCCTTGCGGCCCGTTCGGCTTGTAGTCGATTCGGCCTTTATGCATATCAATGATGCGCTTCGCCCAATAGAGCCCGAGGCCGGTTCCGCCCACCTTGGTTGAAAGTGGGTTATTAATGCGGGCAAACTTTTCAAATAAGCGGTGCTGTTCATTCGGGTCAATGCCAACTCCCTCATCGCTAATCGTAATACATATGCCCGCCTTTAGCCGGGTCACCTGAACATTGATGCGTGTATCGCTCGATGAATATTTGCTGGCGTTATCAATCAGATTCTCAAACACCATATGGAAGGCGTCCCTGTCGATGTGCAAGGGCTGAATCGGCAGCAGTGGCGTAAATTCGATTGTCTGATGGCGGGCACGGATTGTCTCTGCCTGATCGGCAATGACTTCCTTCAGCAACTCGTTGATATCGGTTGATTGCAGATGCAGCTTCATCTTACCAGAATCCACCTGAGCTACTTTCAACAGGTCGGATACGATACGCAGCTGACGTTCGTTGCTTTGATATGCCCGCATAAGCAACGCCTGCTGCTCTGGGTTAAGCTCACCGACGAATCCCTCCAGCACCATACCTAAATATTGCTTGACGGCAGTCGCCGGCGTTCGCAACTGGTGTGAAGAAATAGATATGAACTCATCTTTCGATCGGCTGAGCTCAATCAGGTGCTCAATTCGCTGACGCTCAATGTACTTCCGCTGCAGCGCGTAGTAAATCGTGCGCGAAAGAAGCGTTGAATCGAACGATCCTTTTACCAGGTAGTCGGAAGCAGCCATGCGAAGGGACTGCCATTCCAGATCACTATCGCCAACACCGGTCAGTAGAATGAACGGCTGCTGCCGTCCATGAGGACGGGCATACTTCAGTATGTCCAATCCGGTATGTTCGCCTAGGCGATAGTCGACCAGGTAAACATCGTGTCGATCGGCATCTATCTCCTCTTTGGCGGCCTCGAAAGAGTCAACCCACTCAAGTGTGAAAGGCGAATTCTCTACCCGATTGATTATTTTCTTGGTCAGCAGATAATCGTCTTCGTCATCATCGATGAGAAGAACACGGACGTCTTGAAGCGAGTCAAGCCCCATTGCCTTTCGGAAGCTCCACTATTTCGAACCAATAGTTGCCCAATGCGCGCATCACTTTCGTGAGGTTCTCGAACGTAACCGGCTTGGTGATGAAAGAGTTCACGCCAAGTTGGTAGGTCTTATAAATATCCTCCTCGGCCTTTGAGGTGGTGAAGACAACAACTGGTATATCACGTAGGTTTTCGTCCGACTTTATTTCACGCAGGGCCTCGCGACCATCCATGCGTGGCATATTAAGGTCGAGTAAGATAACGCCTGGCCGCTTCGTGTCGGCACCTTCATACTTCCCGCGTTGCTTCAGGTAATCTATCAGCTCCTCACCGTCCTCGACACGAATTAACTCATTCAGCAGTTTGCTCTCCTTCAGTGCCTTCTTCGTCAGCATGAAGTCATCGTCATCGTCATCCGCCATCAGGATGACAATTGCATTCTCGTTTGGTTTGCTCATCTCTTAGTCTCCTTGGGTAGCGGTAGCCAGACGATAAACGTTGCTCCTTCCCCCTTTTTACTCGTCGCTGTTATGGTGCCGTTGTATCTTTCTACAATTTTACGACATACCGCCAGTCCGATACCAGTCCCTTCGTACGACGACTTCTCATGAAGACGCTGGAAGACCGAGAAAATACGGTCCAGATATTTTTCATCGAAACCTATGCCCTTATCTCGCACGCGAATCTCAACGCCATCACGTTTTGTTTTGGCACTTATTTTAATGACAGGCGGTTCGCCGGGGTGGTGGAACTTTATAGCATTCCCAATCAGATTCTGAAAGAGTTGCCGCATATGCGTCGGGTCGGTTCGTACGGTCGGTAGTTCGTCGCGTGAAATCTTCGCCCCCGTCTCATTGATGCGCGTCTCCAGGTCACTGATGACATCCCTAATCGTATCGTTCAGATTAACACTTCGCCGCGGCGTATCGCGTCGGGTGACACGCGAGAAAGTCAGTAGGTCCTCGATGAGCGTACTCATGCGATTGGCAGCGGCATGCATGCGAGAAAGATAGTCGGCACCGTCTTCACCCAATGAGTCGCCGTTTTCCGCCAGCAGCAAGTTACCAAATGCCTGAATCTTACGTAGCGGCTCTTGCAGGTCATGGGAGGCAACGTAGGCGAAATTCTCGAGCTCTTCGTTACTACGAGTCAGCTCATTACTGTATTCATGTAGCTCTTCTTCGATCATGCGGCGACGGTTAATCTCATCCCGCAGACCTTCGTTGACTTCCTGGAGTTGGTGAGTGCGTTTCTCGACGCGGCTCTCCAGTTTCTTTTTTTCTTCGAGCAATTGTTGCTCAAGTTTTTTTCGTCGTTTCAGGTCTTTCAGCGAGTCGGCGTAGAGCCGTGCGTTCGTCATCGACAAAGAGACGCGTGCCACTAGGTCGTTGGCCATCTCAAAGTCGCTTTCGCTCAAATGACGCCCAGAGTCGGAGACTACGAATGTGATGCCACCGACTGTCTTGCCATTTTCTTTCAAGGGCATGACCATCAGGGAACGCAGATTGAGGCTCTGCATGAAAGCCAACCGCTCTTTCTCTTTGATGAACTGCGCCAGCATTTCGTTGGTGATATGGGGATAGAACTCGGGCTCACCAGTACGCACAACCTTGGCCAAACCGGTCGGGTCGTTAATATGAATCGGATTATGGCGTCGATATTGTTTGGCCTGGTTAATCTTCTTCGCGTCGCTATGTTCGACATGAAGCTGCGTAAAGCCTTTTTCTTCGTCATACAAATCAACCGAGCACCAGTCCGCCACTAACGGCACCGATAGCTTGGTAATGTTGATTAACATTTTTTTCATATCCAGTGTTGATGCAAGCTCCTTCGACGCGTCAGCGAGGAACTTTTGCACGTCGCTAGTATGCTTTTGCTCATGGATATCGGTACAGGTGCCGTACCATTTGACGATCTTGCCGTCGTCGTCTTTCAGCGGCAAGGCTCGGCCAATTACCCACCGGTACTCGCCGCTGGGCGCATGATAGAGGCGATACTCTATTTCGTACGGTTCGCCTGTCTTAAGTGACTGTCGCCAGCGCCGCCACGCCCGCGAGCGATCATCCTGATGAAAAATATCGTTCCATCCTTCGCCCTCGGCTTGGCCTGGAGTCGTGCCCGTATAGTCATACCACTGCTTGTTGTAGTATTCATGGTAGCCGTCTGGACGAGTGATCCACACTAATTGTGGCATCGAATCCGCCATGAAACGAAGCCGAGCCTCGCTTTCCCTCAGGGCACGTTCGGCCAGCTTGCGATCAGTAATGTCCATCAACGTACCTGCGAAGCTTTCAGGCTCACCTGTTTCGTCGTATTTGACGATACCGCGCGCAATCACCCACCTGACATCCTTATTGGAGTCGAGGGTACGGTACTCGGCCTCATATGCTTCGCCTGTTTTCACGGCATGCTGAATCGAAGCCTCAACCCGTTCCCGATCATCCGGATAGATTGAATTGACAAGTTCTTTGAGTGGCAGCCCAGCAAACGCACGCTTTGGATTAATGCCGAACATACGAGCCAGATTGCCGTCTGTCGTAACGTAATCATCCTTAATATGCCAGAACCAAGTACCTACCTGATTTATACTAAGCAGCTGATCCAGTTGTTGCTTTGTCCAGTTGAGCTGCAGCCCGATATTGCGCTCTTCCGTCACATCTTTCGTCTCTTGAAGTACGGCATATACGTTACCGTTCGAATCAAACAGTGGATAGTGAGCGGCACGCCAGTACCTGGTGACTATTTCACCCTTTTCATTGCGTAAATCGTACTTTAAGTCTTCCATGCAGTCAGGGCGTCTTGTTCGTATTGCACGTCGGATTGACTCGATAGGCTGACTTTTACCCAACTGCGTAAACTCTTTCGAGGTATCAGGGAAGGCTTCAAGGAACGGCTTGCCGATGACATCCTCTCGTTTCGTCATGGCCACCTTCGCATGTGCCTCGTTTTCTTCGAGAATAGTGAATTTCGGGTCGTCGATATCGAGAATAATCTTTGGCGATGAAAGCGTTTGAAATACGTCGTAAATATCTATTTGGGTTTGTGGCACTACGGAACTCCTAACTTCATTCATTGTACGAGGGGGTTCCGGTAATGAGTGTGAAATAAATCACAAAAATTACGGCGAGCTTCGCCCGCCGTAATTCCGCATCATTTGGATTTTCTTATACCCTATGAGCGTGATGTCGCCCCGTGACAGCCTTGACGATAGCCAACAGGATGACCGCGCCAAGAATGGCCGTGATCACACCGGGAACGCTGAACTCATTCACGTCAGCACCGGTAAGCATCTTGACCATGAAACCACCGATGAACGCACCGACGATACCCACGACAATGTTTGCCATGGCTCCCATCGATGCATCAGTCTTCATGATCATCGATGCGACCCAACCGGCGAATGCACCAAGTAGAATCCATAAGATGATATCCATAACCATAATATTGTTACCTCCGCTTAATGTGTCGTACTCCCAGCGTACGCCTATCGAGTTAGGAACGCTGTGAAATTACTTACAAAATATATTGACCGCGCTAGTAGCGGTAGAGTGCGGCTGCGGTCACGCCACCTGGCATGAGGGAACGATTCAGCCCAACAATCTTCCCTCCTTGGCGGTGCACTGCTTGCATCAATCGCTTCAGATGGTCCGAATTAGTATTCGCCAAAGCACGGATGATTGGCACCGGACCGTGGCTTGTATCGCTGATGGAATCATTCGTTTCATCAATAAAGTTGACGAGCAGCGTAGCTACCCTGCCTTCTTCAGCTGCCCGCTCAATCTCTTTAATGCTTGTCGAAGCCTGTGCTATACCCTTATATTCACGCAACCTTTCGATCAAGGCTTCTTTACGCCGACCTATTACCTCTTTTCTTACGATCGGCCAGGCTGCAGCGAACAACTCATGGGCTGACGACTCGGTATAATTGCCCCTAAGAAAGCTCTCGAGCGTTGAAGAGATCCGTGTGACGGCCTTAAAATCACCTGCTTCGCTTTCAGTCGCCGCGATAAGTAGCGGCAAGTCTGGGTTAAATTGTTTATGGCCATGTAGGCGCTGTTCTATGATGCGAAAGTACTGCAGCCGTTCGGCTGATCCGGCAGCATTTGAGTCTCCTTCACCATGAGGCGCCGTTACGCCAAGCGCGCCCCTCGGACCACCCTGGTGACTACGCTTCGTATTGCTATTGGCGAACATCTCATCGATGTTCAACGCATCCTCCGGACTTTTTGGTAAATCAATCTTAATCTGCTCCACCCCGTACGCATCACCTTCGTATAACTTACTGCCGTGCATCGCTAGCGCAAGAACATGAAACCGCTGGTTCTGAGACATCACCATCATCAACGGGGCTACATCATGGCTCATCGCAACCGACACGCTCTCCTCGCACTCAATCGGTAGATGATATATGAATACGTTGGTCTCATCCACGAAAATTGCCATGCCTTCCAGCGCTGTCTGCCAGAAAGCCATTTCATCATTCTGGTGTTCGAGTTGCTTCAGCTGTTTTCGTAGTCCCGCTGATGTCACCGATTCCTCACTGATTTTCTCTGTGGCCTTATGAAGAAGATTCTTAAGCCGAGTCTGATTCTCATGAATATGCGGCGGAGACGGGTAGCGGTGCGTTGGAAGGTAAATACTGATAACCTGACTCTCTCGTGGCTGTGACAGTTTTTCTATTACATCCATGGTTACTTTGTTCATCAATAACCTCCTTTTGTGTGATTCTGGGATCACATAATTACCCACCGTTATTATGTGGCTTCGGGCTGAGAACGAGCTGAGAAACTATCGTCGCATTTGGTTCGTGGCTACCGCGCGCTCTTCTGGTGTACTATGGCACTATGCAGCAATTTGCGAACGGTACCGTACATACGCTCCCAGCTGATCTGCGTACCGCACTCACTACTCACGCCAAGGCGCTTGTCGCCTGGAATGACATCACACCTCTGGCACGCAACGAGTGGATTTGCTGGGTAGAATCAGCCAAGCTTGTCGGAACGAGAAAGCGACGGATTGAGAGGACGCATACCGAACTTGCCGAGGGAATGCGGCGGCCGTGCTGCTGGGCGGGGTGCCCTCATCGTCAAAAAGTTAAACCTAAAACCTGATAGTGCTTTAGAATTCGCTAATGATGAGCTTGTGCATCTGCATCATTTTTGCGTACGCATCTGGCCTACGCATTAACTCTTCCATATTTTCCGGTACGACCTGCCAACTAAGACTGAACTTATCTTTACACCACCCGCACTGCTCGGCCTCTTTCACATACGAAAGCTTGCTCCAATAATAATCAATCTCTTCCTGATCCTTGCAGCTGATGGCGAACGACACTGCTTCGCTGAAGGTAAATTCTGGCCCCGCATTGATGGCCGTAAAATGTTGAGCAGCAAGCTCGAACTCTACTACTAATGGCTTGCCGGCCATCTCGAGCTGAAAATCCGCCAGGCCTTCCTCTGCGCTTTTTGGGTAATATTCCGTTGATACTATGCGGCTGTCCGGGAAGACGGATACGTAATATTCCACGGCCTCTTTGGCGTTACCGTTAAACCATAAATTGGGTACAATTTTTTGCTTCACGGCACACCTCCTAACTCGGTTCTTCTTCTATTTCTAGTTTAACAACAAAAAATCCAGTGACACAAATGTGTACTGGATTTATGGAAACTATGAGTTCTTGGCTCCCGCTAGTGGACGCACTTTGGAACGAAATGTACATATCAGCGAGGTAGTAATATAATAATATTGACATTTGTACTCGCTTATGCTAATATAGTTACTATGAAGCAAGAATCATATGTTCCAAAACATAAAAAAGAAACAGTCTCTACTATTGAGTCCCTCCGTCGCGAGCGGAGCGTACGAAAAATGAAAAAATTTGTCGTTAAACAAATGGCTGGGGGTAAGGATATCGTACCCGCCAACACAAGTCGCTTTAGTGGCACTCTAGAGTCCACCCTTAACTACAACTCTGACCGTAACACTTACATTGTAGATAAGGTTCAATCTGAGCTTTCAGGCCAAGGCCTTGATGTGGAAACGATTGACGGCATTATTGACGCCGACTCGACCGATGCGACTCTTTATGGTTTCAAGCGTGTAAAATCGCCTAGCAAAACACCAGACAAAACGATTTAGCAAATCCAAAAGGATATATTAAAAGGACCAACTAGGTCCTTTTAATTCATAAAACCGTGGCTCCGGCGACTGGGCTCGAACCAGTGACCTAGTCGTTAACAGCGACCCGCTCTACCACTGAGCTACGCCGGATTACCTAGTGCGTCATTATAGCGGTGATTACAGGGGCCGTCAAGATTAGCGCAAGGCCTCAATTTTACGCGTAAGCTCGGCTATATTGCCCCATGTGCTGCCGTCGGTCAGGATGACCAGCACGTAGGTTCCTTTCGGCGAATACACAATGGCGGCGTCGTGTAACAGCCCCCACAGAAAGCCCACTTTATTGGCCGTCTGGCCGCTCGCGCCGGCTGGCACTCCCTGACGGTAGACGTTTCGCTTCATGGCGTCCAGCAACCTGCTTCGACTGTCGGGCTTTATGGGCAATGATCCGTCCTGTAGTTTCGTGAGGAACATGGCCATGTCACTGGCGGTGGTGCGTGGCGTATCGCCTTGCGTGAAGCCGGAGTTATTCAATCCAAGCGCGTTGATGTCTTTTGTCAGTTGGCTATAGCCTAGTTCTTTTAACAGCGCCTCGGCGCAGGCATTGTCTGACTTCACGATCATATCGTCAAAACACACCGAAAGATTACGGCCACCGGAAATATCCGCGTCATCCCATTTCCACTTGCCCGCATCGACCTTACGCAACGTCCCATACGCCACGAACAGCTTATAGGTACTGGCAGTCGTGAATTGCTGCGTGGCGTTGTAGGAGGCAGACAACCCCCGACCGCCTAACTCCTGAAATGCTACCCCAAAGGTACCCTTGTTGTCCTGCGAGTAGTGCATCACCATGGCAGAGATACCCGTGCTGGTACTGGTGTATGAGCGGCTATAGACTATTCTTGGCGGAACATCGACAAGGGCGACCTTGGCTATTGCCTGCGTACCGCTTAGCACACCGGTTACATTGGCGAGCGTAGCCGGCAAAGCCAGCGTCTGGCCAGTCGCGCCAGGAGTTTGTGACACCACGGTATAGTCACGCGTGGTAATGCGAGTAATACCGGCTGGTTTTGCAACTTTCGGAGTGACTTCCTTGGCAAAGTAAATGTTGGCCCGTTCAGCGTCTATAGTATACGTAAGCTTACTGCCCTTCGCGGCGAATGTCAGCCAGGAAAGCACATCGTCCTGCGCCACAGTCTGCTCTTTTCCAGCGACCGATAGGGTGAGGCCTTCGGCGGTACGTTCTATCAAACTTGATGCGAGCGCTTGAGCCGCCTCATCATTCACTGCCGGAGCCTTTATATCTACCGGTATGTCTACCGAAGAGCGCTTCCCTGCGACTGGCCGGACCGATCTCAAGGCAGCGATGGCCTCGTCTTCTTTACATGCGCCGCCCTCCTTTGCGGGTATCACCCGTAGCTTGCCCTCCTCGTACATAAGCGAGGCGTTCTTCGGTGGAATGTCACATGAATTACCAAGCGTGCTGTTGAGGAAAGCTCTGGCCGCTGCTTCATCACTGCGGTATTCGGGTTGGCCGTCGTCCATGCCGAAGCCATACCAGAATACGGAGGTTGGCACGAGCCGTGCCCACCAGGGATAGTCAGCCTTCTCTACTCGCGACTTATTCTTGATTGCCAAGCCGATGTCGCCAGGTTCTACCGCCTCATACGTTTCCTTGCTTGTACCAAGACGAATATCAATCCGTTGCGAGGCGGCCTGCTTGTCGAGCTGCCACGCTGCATCCTGCTTTTTCCACGCACTCACGTTAAGGCCATCGATGCGGGCGTTCAGTGGTAAGCGATCACCCGGATAGAACAGTTGCACTAATAGAAGAATGCCCAGGAGGACCGCACCAATGATGATGAGTTTTCGCTTATGAATACGGGAAGCCTGAACTATTCTATGCATCTGCCGGTTCGCTTTCCAGGTCTTTGGCGAGCTTACTAAAGCCAAGCAGTTCAAGTGACTCACGAAGCGAAGTTCGTTGCGTTTCATTGAGCGCCGTAACCGCGATACGCTGTCTCAATTCCGACTCGACCGCTTCCGAAGGCATAGAACCAGAATGGGTCGGTCCGGCAGAACGCAGACTCACGACTTCAAGCGAGCGCGCCGACTTATCGCGACGGGCCAGATAGCCTTTGGCGATAAGTCCATCCACGTGAATAGCGACGGTCGAAACCGACTTGTACCCCAAAGCTCGCATAATTTCCCGGTAGCTCGGACCATAACCGTTGCCCTTTATGAAACCGTCGACGAATTGCAGGAGCTCCTGCTGTTTCTTACTGGCGCGTTCGTTCTGCATAGTCACCTCCTAGTATAGCGCCTGCCAGCCCCCACCATACAAGCGCGACGGTGTCGTCGGCCCATACGGGCAGCAGTAGCCCGATAAGCGCCAACCCGATACCGCTCGCTAACAAGCCGACTGCCAGCCAGTCGGTACGCCGCTGCCACAACCTGACAAATATGATGCTTATAAGCGCCAAGAAGAGCGCCAGCCCAATCCAGCCGCTCTCATGTGCCACGAATAGGTACCAGTTCTCGATGATTACATTATTTGTCGGATCACGGTCGTACATCGAGGCCGATCCGGTGCTACCGACCCCCGCCCCGAACGGCTGGCGCTCGGCTCGCTTCAGGCCGTCAATCAGTGAATCTGTATGCTCCTGGTTCGACTTAGAAGTAATAGTTGAGTCGGGGTTTTCGTGCAAGATGACGTTTGAATACCAGTCGGACGACTGTAGGGCCGCCAGCCCAGCTACGCCCACTAGCACCGCCGCTAGACCCGCCGCAACGACCCGGATTGATAGCGTCTTTCGGAGTGTCATGGCAGCGACGAGTGCCGTCATGACAGTGAACGCCACGTAGGCACTCCGTGAATAGCTCGCAAACAATATCGCCACGCTCGTAGCGAATGACGCACCGACAAGCCAACGCCGTTTTGTTCCGAGATTGTGCCAGCGCCGTACGAGGTACGCCAGCGCGAGCGCGCCATACAGTACGCAGACGGCTCCCAGTGGATTCGGACCTCGCAGCGTACTGTTGATGCGGACGTAGTCAGTGTTCTGGTCGATCGTAGTAAAAGGTCGGATGGTCTCACCGCTATAACCGATGCCCCGAAGGATATCATCAGGCAGGACAGTTATCTGCAACATGCCGAAGCCGAGTACCACTGCAGCCCCTACGGCGACTGACCGCACAATCGCGCCTCGCGCCTCAGGATGCAACAGCGTGAGGATATAGGCCAGCACGAAGAAAGCGATGAATCGTAAGTCTATCATCAAACCCGCTACTACCGCTGGTAAGTCGCCAGGCATCAGCAGGGCAAGGAGCAAGTGCAGATCGACATAAGCGAGCGCTGCCCATATCGCCTTGTCAGCCAACAGGTTTGGCCACAATTTATGACGCGTCACCAGAATAATCGCAATGGCCGCTAGCATCACCATTAACATCTCTTTCCAACCCTTGATCGGCTCAGCTATTTCAGGCAGAAGCGAACCGAATGCCACCGTCAGTGGCGCATGCAGGACGATGCCGATAAATATGGCCAAAATGCCATATGAGTAAATAGAGGTCAGTGTCGGCCGTGTCATCTCCTCTCCAGTATAGCTGAAAATGCTATACTGCTATCTGGATATGCCCAGTCGAAACGCCAAGTTTTACAGCCTGCTCCTGCTCATCGCGGATGTTCTCGCTCTTATGTGTGCGTTTGCGTTGGCCTACGTCATCCGCGTCCAGTACGACCCGCGGCCGCTGCTCGCACCAGTCTACGCGCAAACGTACCTGCTTACCTTCCTGACCATCCTACCGTTCTGGGTGCTCATCTTTGCCTCTCTCGGTCTCTATTCGTCGCTGGTGTATAACCGCCGGTTGGTTGAGTGGGCAAAGATTGCCATCGGCTCCCTTATCGGCATCCTGCTCGTCATTGGCTGGGAGTATGTGACAGGTGAGCGTTTTTTCCCGGCTCGACTGGTAGCCGCCTATGCCCTGGTTGCCTCATTCGGCGTGCTCGTGTTCGAACGTGAAACCATGCGGCTGCTGCGCAGCCTCCTGTTCCGTTACGGTCGTGGCACCAGTCGTGTGCTCGTGATTGGCAACAGTACCGCCACCCGCGATATCGCCCGCGAGTTGGCTGAAACGCACAAGAGCGGATACCGCATCGTTGCCATCGCCGGTCCGAAGTCTGTCATTCCCGAAGGCCTCAGCGTGCAACATTTTCCAAATGTTGATACGGCGCTCAAACATATTCGTGAACTGCACGTCACTACTATCATCCAGACCGACCTCTACGATTCATCCGATCGCAACCAACGCATCCTCGGAGCTGCCCAGATAAACCATATCAACTACAACTTCATCCCCGGCGAGGCCGAATTCTATAGCGGCAAGAATACGGTCGATGTTTTCCTTGGGTATCCGATGATTTCGGTTAGTCAGACACCGCTTATCGGGTGGGGGGCTATCGCGAAGCGAGTGTTCGACACTGCCGTATCGCTACTGCTGATTATCCTGCTTTCACCGCTATTGCTGTTGCTGATTGTATTGCAGAAGCTCCTCAACCCGGGTCCTGTTTTTTACATATCCGATCGTCTGAGTCAGTTCTCAAAACCTGTCCGGCTGATCAAGTTTCGCAGCATGTCGGCCAAGTACGGCCGTAAGGATGCCGCCGACGAATTCCGCGAGATGGGTCGCGAAGACCTGGCAGCTGAATATGAAGCTAATCGTAAGGTCTCAAGAGACCCACGCGTCACGGCTTTCGGTAACTTCCTGCGCGTCACTTCGCTTGATGAGCTTCCCCAGATATTCAACGTTCTGCGCGGCGACCTGAGCCTGGTTGGCCCGCGCCCGATTCTACCCCAAGAGGTCAAATTCTCACGAGGTAAGGCCGCACTGCTGCATAGCGTGAAGTCTGGCGTAACTGGTTTATGGCAAGTATCCGGTCGCAGTGAACTGAGCTTCGAGGAACGCATCGAGTTGGAGACTTTCTATGCCCAGAACTGGAGTTTCTGGCTTGATATCAAGATTCTATTCAAGACACTGGCCGTCGTCATTCGAAAACAAGGGGCCAAGTAAGCATGTCGACGAACACACCCAAGGTCGCAATCGTCGCCGACTGGCTCACGACCATGGGTGGAGCAGAGAAGGTCGTGCTCGCCCTGCACGAAGCTTTTCCAACCGCGCCCATCTACACCTCGGTCTACACGCCAGAGACAATGCCCGCCTTCGATGGCATCGACATACGCACCACCTATTTACAGAACCTGCCCAAGCTACTCCGTCGCCTGCACAAATTCTTTCCTCTGTTGCGAGTCAAGGCGTTCCAGGCGCTTGATCTATCCGAGTTCGACATCATCATCTCGAGTTCCAGCGCCGAAAGTAAACAGGTACGCAAAACACGGGCCGGTCAGGTTCATATCTGCTACTGCCACACGCCTATCCGCTACTACTGGAGCCACTACGAGGATTACAAGAAAGACCCTGGCTTCGGGCGGCTGAATTGGTTAGTGCGCATAATGATGCCCCTTATGGTGCCTGGTCTGAAACGAGCTGATTATGAAGCGGCCCAGCATGTCGATGTTTTCATCGCTAACTCAAGCGAAGTGCAGAAACGTATTACGCGCTACTATGGCAAACCCTCAACCGTCGTTCATCCGCCCGTCGATATCAACCGGTTCATTCCGCAGAACGAACGAGGTGATTACTATGTCACGATAGGGCGACAGGTGCCGTATAAGCGCTACGACTTGGCGGTAGCGGCCGCGACCAAACTCGGGCTCAAGTTGAAAGTCTTCGGTAACGGGAGCGAGCATGAGCGGCTGGAAGCCATGGCCGGTCCGAGCGTCGAGTTTCTGACAGAGCGGTTCGGCAATGCATCCGACGTCGCCGTCAGTGAAGCACTAGCTAGTGCTCGGGGCTTCATTTATCCGTGCGAGGAAGACTTCGGCATCGTCCAGGTTGAGGCGCTGGCAGCTGGAACACCGGTCATCGCCTACGGCAAAGGTGGTGCGCTGGATATCGTGCAAGATGGCGAGAGCGGCGTCCTGTTCGACGAGCAGACGGTCGAAGCGGTAGCGAATGCGGTTCAACGAGCCGAGACGATTAGTTTCAATCCAACTACACTGCGTCGCAAGGCCCGCCGTTACGACAAGGGTCTCTTCCTGACGAAAATCAATAAGATCGTCCGCGATAGTTACGAGACAAGGTAGCGATATGCACGTTCTCGTCACTGGTGGAGCAGGTTACATCGGCAGCCACACCGTCGTTCAGCTTATCGAAGCCGGACATACCGTCACCATCGTTGACGACTTTTCTAACAGCTCGCCTATAGTATTAGACCGCCTGACGCATATTGGCGGTGTGCGCCCTACATTGCATGAATTTGATATAGCTAATGCCACGCGGCTGACAAAGCTGTTTGCAGACCAGTCATTCGATGCCGTCATTCACTTCGCCGGCCTGAAGGCAGTCGGGGAATCCGTGCAGCAGCCACTGAAATACTACCGCGTTAATCTCGATACTACCTTGACGCTGCTTGAATGCATGCAAGCCGCCGGGGTTTTCAAGTTCGTCTTTAGCTCCAGCGCCACGGTGTATGGCTCAGCGCCGGTACCATATCGGGAAGACGGGCCGGTCGGCCAAGGCATCACCAATCCCTATGGTCAAACAAAGTACATGATTGAGCGTATTCTGTCTGATACGGCAGCGAGTGACATCCGCTGGCAAATCGGCTCACTCCGCTACTTCAACCCGGTTGGCGCCCACTCTAGCGGTCTCATTGGCGAGCAGCCTTCCGGCACCCCGAACAACCTCATGCCGTATGTCACCCAGGTAGCGGCCGGCCTGCGCGATAAACTGTCTATTTTTGGCAACGACTACGATACGCCCGATGGAACTGGCGTGCGTGATTACATCCATGTTGACGACCTGGCGAGTGGCCACCTAGTTATGCTCAATAGCCTACGCGCTGGCTTCGACGCCATCAACCTTGGCAGCGGCCACGGAGTTTCAGTACTGGAACTGGTTCAGACATTCGAGCATGTCAACGACCTACAGCTGCCGTATAGTTTTGCTGCGCGTCGTGATGGCGATCTTGCCAAGTACTACGCGGATGCATCAAAAGCCAAGCAGGTTCTTGGCTGGGAGACGTCTCGCTCCCTCGAAGACATGTGCCGCGACAGCTGGCGCTGGCAGCAACAGAACCCTCGCGGTTACGAGTAACCTACTCGACCGTCACGCTCTTTGCCAGGTTGCGCGGCTGGTCGACATCATTGCCTTTCTTAAGTGACACATAGTAAGCGAACAGCTGCAGTACGACGTTGAATAAAATCGGCGTCAGCAGCTTCAGTTCGGTTGAAATACGTAACACGTGCTCGGCATCGATTTCCTTGTTGCTATCGGTTATGGCAAGCACGTGACCGCCGCGCGCATTCACTTCAACCAAATTGCTGACTGACTTCTCAAACAGCCAATTGTCAGTGACGAGCGCGACTTCGAAGAAACGGTCGTCAACCAGCGCAATCGGGCCATGCTTCAGCTCGCCGGCCGCATAACCCTCGGCCTGAATGTAGCTGATCTCCTTCAATTTCAGAGCGCCTTCAAGCGCCACCGGAAAGAGCGTATCACGGCCGAAGAACAACGCATGCTCGTAATTGCAGTAGTTAGCGGCTTGTTGTCTGATTTCTTCTTCGTGCGCCGCTATTACCCGCTCGATGGCTGAGGGCAATGCGTCCAGTTCGCGGATATATTCACCGAGCTCTTGCTTACCCACGCCCTTCGCCTGGGCCACCATCAGCCCAAACAATACCATGGCAGCTACTTGTGAAGTGAACGCCTTGGTGCTTGCAACCGATATCTCGGGACCGACATGTACGTACACACCACCATCTACTTCGCGGGCGATACTGGAACCAACCGCGTTGACAATGCCAAGACACCGCACCCCACGACGCTTCAACTCCTGCAAGCACGCCAGCGTATCGGCCGTCTCACCGGACTGGGAGACGATCAGAGCCACGGTCTGTTCCGGCACATTGAACGAACGGTAGCGAAGTTCGGAGGCGATCTCCACCCGCACAGTGACGTCGTCTAGAAAGTTCTCTACGTAATAACTGGCCAGCTGGCCGGCATAATTAGCCGTGCCGCACCCTACGATAATGAGGTTTCGGATCTGACGTAGCTCATCATCACTCATATTGATGCCGCCTAGGTGAGCACTCAGTTCCTCACGTTGCAAACGACCGGAAAGCGTCGAACGTAACGTATCGGGCTGTTCATGAATTTCTTTTAGCAGGAAGTGATCGTACCCGTCCTTCTGAATCGCCTGCATATCCGCTTCGAGCTTCTCGGCCGTTCGTTCCAGCGTGTTGGCCGCCAGGTCGTAAAGCTGCACGCTCCCGGCAGTCACCTCAGCCACTTCACCGTCACCTAAGTAAATTACCTGGTCGGTATGGCCAATCAACGCCGCTGCGTCGCTGGCGATGAAGGTCTCATCCCCACCGAGTCCAACGATAAGCGGACTGCCCTTACGTGCCGCGACGAGCGTCGTCGGGTCGTCGTGCGCCACCACCGCGATGCCGTACGCACCGACCACCAACTGCAGGGCGCTCACGACCGCTGCCGTCAGTGTCGGCTTGCTTTCATCCTGATAAATTGAATCGATCAGCGCGGTCAGTACCTCGGTGTCGGTATCGCTCTGGAATTCGTAGCCCTGACCTTTCAGCACGCGTTTCAGGTCCTGATAGTTCTCGATAATACCATTGTGAACCAGCGAAATTCGTCCCACCACATGCGGATGCGCATTCTTCACGCTTGGAGCGCCGTGGGTCGCCCAACGGGTATGGCCGATGCCGACCGTATCCTCGGTATCGTGCGCGGCGCGCAGCTTCACCAGCTCGCCTACCTTGCCCTTTTCACGCAGCAGTGTCGGCGTACCCGACGCATCAAGCGTCGTGATTCCGGCCGAGTCATAGCCACGATATTCCAACCGCTTAAGACCTGCCAGTAAGATGTCTTGCGCCGGTTTAGTTCCGATGTAGCCAACGATGCCGCACATGGTGAATTTCGCGCTCCTTAGGATTATGATTGAGTTCGTACCATCCATTATACTCATAAGTATGGAATTGAACTTCTGTCGCCGTTGCGGCGCTCCACTTACGAAAAAGAACGGGCATGTCTATACGTGTGAACGCGGCCACACCATATTTCTAAATCCGGTACCTACCGTCGGCGTGTTCTTGTTCGACACAAGCGATAACCTTCTGCTGTCGGTACGTGCCATCGAACCCGACAAGGGAGCGCTGGATGCCTTTGGTGGATTTGTTGATGGCGACGAGACGTTCGAGCAGGCGCTCGAAAGGGAGCTACATGAGGAGCTCGGCCTAACTTCAAGCGATTACTCGAAGCCTGTCTACCTCACAAGTGCCGTCAATCAATACCGATACGGCGGTGAGCCGATTACCGTAATATCAAACCTGTACTACGCTCGCTTGAAGCCGTCTGCTCAACCAAAAGCGCGCGACGACGTAGCTGAAATCCACAAGATTACCCTCAACGATGTACGACTAGATATGATTGGCGGTGACGATATCCGCAGGGGTCTGCTGGTTCTTAAAGAGCTGTTCGCGCCCGAAGCTAAATCTCAGGTATAATACCTCTATATGAAAATGATTGTGACAGGCGGGGCCGGATTCATCGGGGCGAATTTCGTGCACTATACTGTAAAAAACCGTCCCGAGCATGAACTGACCGTCATCGACAAACTTACCTATGCTGGCAACAAGGCCAACCTGACTGATGTCGCCGACAAAATCACGTTTATTGAAGGGGATATCTGCGACGCCGAACTGATGGACAAACTTGTGGCCGATACCGATATCGTCGTTCACTTTGCCGCAGAGTCTCATAACGACAACTCGCTCCGCAATCCTTGGCCTTTCGTGGAAACCAACATCATCGGTACCTACACCATCCTGGAAGCCGTACGTAAACATGGTAAGCGCCTGCACCACATCTCCACCGACGAAGTCTTCGGTGACCTCGAACTTGACGATCCGAATCGCTTCACCGAAACCACGCCGTACAACCCATCTAGCCCCTACTCAAGTACCAAGGCTGGCTCCGACATGCTGGTACGCGCCTGGATGCGCTCATTTGGTGTCAAGGCCACCATCTCGAACTGCTCGAATAATTACGGCCCCTACCAGCACATCGAAAAATTCATTCCACGCCAGATTACCAATATCCTCTCCGGCATCAAGCCGAAGCTGTATGGTACCGGCGAACAAGTCCGCGACTGGATTCACGTTGACGACCACAACGAAGCGGTTCATTTGATTATCGATAAAGCACCGATGGGTGAAACGTATATCATTGGCGCCGACAATGACCATGTCAACAACAAACAGGTCATCGAAATGATCTGCGAAGTGATGGGTAAGCCAAAAGATTGGTACGAACATGTCAATGACCGCCCCGGCCACGACCTCCGTTATGCCATGGATTCTAGCAAGCTCCGTCGTGAATTAGGCTGGCAGCCGCGCTACACCGACAATAACGGCATGATGGAAGCTCTTAAGCAAACCGCAGCGTGGTACGACGAGCACCGCGACTGGTGGCAAGCTGATAAACAAGCTGTCGAAGACCAGTACGCCAAACAAGGCCAGTAACGCGCTTCTTATACACCAAGTCCCCTGCCCTCCCCTCGAGAGGTGGTATTGACTTTTCATAGTTTTTATGCTAATATGTATATTGCCCGGAAGTTCCGAGCAATCTTCCCTTGTGGAAGCGTACCTCTTGAAAGGACGTGTCGCATGAACGACACACTGCTCATCGAGCCCATGCTCGCTGACTACTCCGCCGACACGGTTCCTGGCTGGACCCACCAGAACGAGGGTCACCACTTCGTGGTGAACTCCAAGTTCGGCCAGCTGGAGGTCGGCATGGTTCCTGGCAAGTCCTGGGACCAGTGGTTATTCCACGAGAACAACGGCGGCGGCTCACTTGTCGTCGCTTACGCTTACATGGAGACCATCGAAGACCGTATGGGGCCGTACCTCGCACCCAACGAGAACGGCTCCCTGTACGTGATGATGCTCCGTGCCAACCGGTTCAACCTCAAGGGCGACCAGGACGACTGGGAGCTCCCCGGTGGCTTCGTGGACGGCGGCGAGACCAAGCTCGTCACGGCCATCCGTGAGACGCTCGAAGAGACCGACACGCTGGCAAACCCCGAGCCCGTCCCGGGCCGTGGTTACGTCGGCAACCGCGCCTTCTTCCAGCTCAACAGCGAAGACGAGGGTACCTCGGTGTTCACGTTCGAGCTGAGCACAGAGCAGCTCAGGGCCATCACCCACAGTGACAAGCTGGCGCTGATGCCTTGGCGAGACGCCATCCGCACCACGCGAGACGCGCTGTCCGGCATGGCCATCGCCCGCTTCATCGCGGAGATGCTCGTCTGAGACACGTTCGCTGTACACGGTACACGCGGTGGTACCACCTTCGCTCAACCGGAGTGAAGGAACGGTCGCAATAGACCACACCGACGGCCTTACTGTGCCGCTCGCCTTCGGGTTCGAGAACAGTCGAGCACGCCAATCCAGGCGTGCTCTTTCAATTTCCGACAATCCCACCACCCCACCCCTGACAATCTGCTATACTACTCCATAGAGACGGAGGTTTTTTACAGGTGTCAGAATTACGACTACATACGACCGATATTCCGGGGCTCATGGTCCTCGACCTTCCCCTCCATGGTGATAACCGTGGGTGGTTCAAAGAGAATTATCAGAAAGAGAAGATGGAAGCCTTAGGTCTGCCAGCGTTTACTATCGTGCAGAACAACTTCAGTTACAACGAAGAGCGCGGCGTCACGCGAGGCCTCCATGCTGAACCGTGGGATAAGTTTATTTCCGTCGCCAATGGCGCAGTCTTTGGCGCCTGGGTTGATCTGCGTAAAGGGCCAAGCTACGGCAAGACCTTCAGTATCGAAATCCGACCTGACGTGGCCGTCTTCGTGCCACGCGGCGTCGCTAATGGCTACCAGACACTGGAAGAGAAAGTCACCTATACGTACTTAGTCAACGAACACTGGTCGCCAGACGCGAAGTATACCTTTGTTAACGCTTTCGACCCAGCTGTGGGTATCGAATGGCCAATTCCGAAGGAGCAAGCAGTCGTATCAGATAAAGACGCCGGCCACCCGTTACTCGCCGACGTAGAAAGTGAGTTTTAACATGAGTAAGACCTATTTTATCGTTGGTGCCGACGGGCAACTCGGCAGTGAACTAAGCCGACTCTACCCCGAAGCTACCCTGGTCGACAAAGACCAATTCGATATGACCGACCCAGCCGCCTATGAAGCGATTGATTGGTCGGTGTACGACACTATTATCAATGTCGCTGCCATGACTAACGTTGATGGTGCCGAGACGCCAGAAGGACGTAAGATCGCCTGGGCAGTCAATGCCACGGCGGTCGGTCTACTGGCACGCACAGCGGCGACCCACAATCTGACATTGATTCATATTTCATCCGACTATGTGTTCGATGGCACCCAGGAACCGCACTTAGAAACAGAAGCGTTTGCGCCATTGGGAGTCTACGGACAGACAAAAGCGGCTGGCGATATCGCCGCCAGTGTAGTGCCGAAGCACTACATTCTACGCACCAGCTGGGTCATTGGCGGCGGCCGTAATTTCGTCGGCATCATGAAGGAACTGGCCGGCAAAGGTGTCAGCCCAAGTGTGGTTGACGACCAGGTCGGCCGACTCACCTTCACAAGCACACTCGCGGCGGCTATCAAGCACCTGCTCGACACTACGCCAGCATACGGTACCTACAACTGTAGCAACAGCGGCACCAGCGTTAGCTGGGCCGATATCGCCAGGTTGGTGTTTGAGAAAGCGGGTCGTGCCCCAGAAGATGTCAGCAAGGTAACAACGGCCGAATATTACGCCGGTAAAGAGGGTATCGCCCCACGGCCGCTAAAGAGCACCATGGGCCTCGACAAATTGATGGCCACCGGCTTCGAGCCGACCGATTGGCGCGATGAATTAGAACAGTATTGGAAAGGAACCTACGCATAATATGAAGGGAATTGTACTCGCCGGTGGATCCGGTACCCGCCTTTACCCCATTACCATGGGTATCAGTAAGCAGCTCATGCCAATTTATGACAAGCCAATGATTTACTACCCGGTCTCCACGCTAATGCGAGCCGGTATCTCCGACATTCTCATTATTACGACCCCGCACGACAATGAGGGCTTCGTGCGTTTGCTCGGCGACGGCTCGCAATACGGCTGCAACTTCGAGTATGCCATCCAAAACGATCCGAACGGCTTGGCAGAAGCGTTCCTGATTGGCCAGGACTTCATCGGTGACGATAAGGTCGCCCTCATCTTGGGCGACAACCTGTTCCACGGTACGGCTTTCGGTACCGAACTGAAGAAACACACCGACCCAGACGGCGGTGTGGTGTTCGCCTACCAAGTATCCGACCCAGAGCGCTACGGCGTGGTTGAATTCGATAAGGACAAGCACGCGATTTCAATCGAAGAAAAGCCGAAAATTCCAAAGTCAGATTACGCCGTGGTTGGGCTGTACTTCTACGATAACGACGTGGTTGATATTGCCCGTAACCTCACGCCAAGCGCACGTGGCGAACTAGAGATCACCGATGTCAACGCCGAGTACTTGCGTCGCGGTAAGCTGAAAGTCAGCGTAATGGACCGAGGCTCCGCCTGGCTCGACACTGGCACGATCGATTCGATGGTCGACGCCGCTGAATATATCCGCGTGGTGCAAAAACGCACCGGCTTGAACATCGGCGCAATCGAAGAAGTTGCCTGGCGTGAAGGCTTCATTGACGACGCACAATTCAAGCAACTGGCCGAACCGCTCCGTAAGTCTGGCTATGGCGAATACCTCCTAGAACAGCTGAAGGATGGACGATAATATGAACGAGAAAACCATTACCGTACTTGGCGCGGGCTATGTTGGCCTGACCACCGCCGCCCTATTGGCGCATGCTGGCTATAAGATATATGTCATCGAACCGAACCAAAAGCGTCTCGATGTCATCAAAACCGGTCGGTCGTTCTTCTATGAAGAAGGCCTCGATGTCATCATCAAAACTGCTATCGATGCGGGCAACCTGGTGCCGACCGATTCGTACGAAGATAGTGTCCCCCAAAGTTCAGTCGTTTTCTCTTGCGTGGGTACGCCAGACAACCCCGATGGTAGCTCCAATCTGAGTTACGTCTTCGGCGCCGCCGAGCAAGCTGCCGCTTTAATGCAGCCCGGATGCGTGTACGTGCAGAAAAGTACCGTACCAGTTCGGACCGGCGAGCGTATAGAGGCGATGTTCAAGGAAAAAGGTATCGACGTAGCCTATGTATCGAATCCGGAGTTCCTACGTGAAGGCACCGCACTGTACGACACCCTGTTCTTCGATCGTGTCGTCGTGGGTGGCAACGACAAGAAGGCGGTTGAGCGTGTGCTCAACCTCTATCGCGACCTGGAAGCAGAGCGTGAAACCATCGCTCGTCTGGCCGAGGTCGAATCGCACCCTCGAAAAGGCAAGTACATCTCTACGAGCCTCAACAGCGCTGAATTGATCAAGGTGTCCGCCAATGCCTTCCTGGCTTTAAAAATCTCGTTCGCCAACTCAATCGCCAAGCTGGCCGACAAAGTAGATGCCGATGTGGTTGAGGTCATGGATGCGGTTGGTGCGGACGAACGCATCGGTCGAGCATTCCTGAACGCTGGGCGCGGCTACGGTGGAGGCTGCTTTCCAAAGGATGTTAGCGGTTTAATCTCGAGTGGGCTTGAGAACGGTGTTGACCTCGAGGTCATGCAGGCCGCCCAGGCCGTTAACCAATCGATGCCAGGATACGTCGTCGAGAAGCTGCAAGACTCGCTGGACTCACTTATCGGCAAGAAAGTCGCCGTACTTGGTCTTGCGTTTAAGTCCGGTACCAGTGATGTACGCAAGTCGCCCGGCGTCGCGATTGCCAACGTCTTGTCAAAGCAAGGTGCGATAGTGAGCGCCTACGACCCTCAGGCGAATGAGGAGGCCGAGGCCGACCTGCTGCGGGCCGTCCGACTCACAGGCTCATGGCGCGATGCCGCCGACGGAAGTGATGCAGTAATCTTCGCGACTGAGTGGAACGAATTCCGCGAGCTTAACCCGACCGAAATTGCAGATGCACTCACCGGCACCGCAGTGGTAGACGCGGTCAACATTCTCGACAAGCAAGCAACGAATGAGGCCGGCCTCCGCTACATAGGCGTTGGTCGCTCGTAGTCTTTTCTACTATTCAATTATATACCCCACACCTTGATGTAAGGTGTTGCTGATGGTATATTATATTCATAGCATAATCATAATGCCAAATAAACAATAGTAGAATTACCCCTTGAAAATAAACCGAAAGTCGAGTCGCACCCCCTTCGTCGCAGCCGTTCTCATCGTGGCCGTACTTAGCTTGGGCGCCGTATTTTGGTATTTCTCTGCCTCCGGCTCGAAAATGAGCGACACGCCAAACACCATAAACTATGACCCGCCCACCAAACAGGACAAAAAAGAAGCTGAAGACAATAAGAAAGAATTAGCAAAAGACACTGCCTCAAGCGACAAGCCCAAGGATTCCACTAGCACCCAAACAATCCAAGTTGCTGTTTCGGACGCCACTCAATATGGTGATGTGGTGGAAGTCAGGGCGTTCATACCAGAAGTAATTGAGAGCGACGGCAGTTGCACGGCCATCTTCACGCTCAACGACAACCGACTCGAGAAGAAGGTAGCGGCCTTCATCGAAGCAACAACCACACAGTGCCGCCCAATCGATGTACCCGTATCTGAATTTTCTCAGTCAGGCACATGGAATCTAGTCGTAAAATACAACTCCGCATATTCTCGTGGGGAATCATCGATTCGAAAGGTGGAAGTAAGATGAATCACATAAATGTAAGATGGCGCTCAGCTTCTCTGTTATCCATTATGCTAGCCGTATGCTGCTCCCTTCTTGCGGGCAGTTCAACATCCGCACTTTCAGGTAGTGACTTCGATGCAGGGCGAATCATTGACGACAGCGTATTCTACAATAGCTCTTCCATGTCAGCTTCCAGTATCCAGACATTCCTCAATAGTAAGCTTCCCAGCTGTGACACAAACGGAACCAAGAGCATTACTTACAACTACAACTCATCGACCGGCCGAGTTAACAACTCATCCGACCCATTAGTTACCACCACTCGCGCTACCTACGGACAGCGAGTATATGACTGGCGAGTAAAAAACGGCCTTTCCGACCAAGGCAGTCGTGCGCCTTTCACCTGTATGAAAGACTATTCACAGAACACACCTTCGATGGCTCCTGCCAGCGGCCTGTGTGAAGGTATCAATAGCGGAAGTCGATCGGCCGCGCAAATTATCCACGATGTCGCAGCGGCATGTGGTATTAACCCCCAGGTATTAATAGTGCTGCTGCAAAAGGAACAATCGCTTGTTACCGATGATTGGCCATGGAAGATTCAATACAACAACGCCACGGGATTTGCGTGTCCAGACACCGCTCCGTGTGACCCCAATTACGCCGGCTTTTTCTACCAGGTCTATTACGCTGCACGGCAATTCAAGGTATATAAAGCCTACCCTAACGACTACAACTATCGTGCGAAGCGTAACAACACTATTTACTGGCACCCCGATTTATCGCGCTGTGGCAGTTCAACCGTGTATATCGAAAACCAAGCGACAGCTGCTCTATACATCTACACCCCCTACCGTCCAAATTCAGCAGCCCTGAAGAATCTCTATGGAACAGGTGACTCATGTAGCTCGTATGGAAACCGTAATTTCTGGCGGATGTTCAACGAATGGTTCGGTTCGTCGATTCAACGCTATCGTATCTCCTCGCACATCATCGATGGAACGACTGATAGCTCGGGCGAACAAGGTGTCGTTGGCTTCAGCCTTAACAGTAAGCCCACCAACAGCGTCACGTTTGAACTTAAGGTCAGCAGTCCTTCAAATGCACGTGTTGCCGGTACGACGAGTGTAACTATCACGCCTGATACATGGAACCAACCTGCACGTAATATCGTACGCATCAGCGGTAAATACAACTCGGCCCTAGAGGGCACATTCCACTACAGCTTAGTACCCGACAGTAAGTCCAGCAGTATAGACAAAAGGTTCTCTGGTCTTACCGCTCCCAACACCCAGCTCTTGCAGCTTCAGGCGGATTCACAACCCGTTTATCGGCTTTACTCAACCGACACCAAGAAGCACTTCTTTACAGCTAGCCGAGAACGCGTCAAGGACCTTGAAGCTCAAGGCTTTCGCAATGAAGGCGCTAAGTTCTCCTATTGTAAGGCCGGTGAGCAAGCGATGATCCGTGTCGTCAAGAACGATGACCGTCGCATCGTAGCATTCGGTTCGAGCGAATATCAGAACTACCTGAAGGCAAGTTACAAGACAGAATCCCTCGACTTCGCGACGAGTCGACGCGCCTACATACCAGTCTATTGGTTATACGATCCCACGCTTGGAAGGAGCTTATACACCACCAGCGAAAGCGAACGAACCTCGGCTACAGGCTTCGAGGATAAAGGTCTCGCGTTCTACGTGTGTAGTGCCGACCAAGCACCCGTCTATCGCCTGTACCGCAAGTCAAATAACGCCCACTTCTATAGCACTAGTGAAAGTGAACGCAACCATGCAGCAAATGGCATAGGTTACACCTATGAGGGTGTCGGTTACTACGCCTGTGCCACCGGCTCGCCTGTCTACCGCCTGTATCGCAAGTCAAATGACGCCCATTTCTATACTACGAGTACGAAGGAGCGTGATAGCATTGTCGCCTCGGGTCAGTACCGCAACGAGGGCGCGCAGTTTAATGCCTGTAGCACAGATACCGGCTCGCCTGTCTACCGCCTGTATCGCAAGTCAAATGATACGCACTTCTACACTACCAGCACTTCGGAGCGAAATAGCTTGGTGCAGGCAGGCTTCCGCGACGAAGGCGAACGTTTCACCGCACGCTAAATCGTTACCTACTTAAGTCGCGGGCGGTAAATCGCAAGTCCTTCGAGCTCGGCATCCCTTGTGTCGGGCTCCCATGCTTCTATCGAAAACTTATCATTCGCGTACAAATCAGTATCAGCAATCGTCTTGTCGTTCCAGCGCTGAACGAAAATTCTACGGTTATTCATCATGTATGTCCCACGACCGGGCGTCTTACTCTCGTCGTGATACACAATAGAATCAACCGTACAGAACCCTATTGGTGTCTTACCGGCATATTCAGCAAGCCTGAGACATAAGTCGACGTCCTCTTGACCGTTAACGAAAATTGGATCGAAGCCCTTTAACGCCGCGAAGTCCTTTGAGGCTATTGCCATACAGGCGCCGGTCACAGCCTGCAGCTTGTGACTGCGTACAGCCCTGCTATCGTTCTTGCGCCTGTTTGCATATAACGCATGTGCGAGCGTACCCATAGGTGAAAACGCCACGCCGAGCGACTGAACGGTTTCGTCCGGGTAAAGGAGCAGGGGTTGCGCAACACGTACGTCGCCTTCCAGAGCTTCCACGAGACCATCTAGCCAACCATCTGTCACATACGTATCGTTATTAAGGAATACGGATTTTTCACCTGTCGCGAACGAGAATCCTACATTGTTACCAAGGGCAAAGTTCAGATTCTGCTCAATTTGAATCAGCGACATGTCAGGAAAACGATTCTTAAGCTCACGCAAACCAAGCGTCGTTTTGATGTCCGACCCGTTGTGCACTACCAGTAGTTCACTCTTCGTCTTATTCTTCGCATTCACGATCGACTCTATGCAGCGTGTCGTCATCTCCAGCTGGCCGTACACCAACACGATGATACTTACTTTGCCTTTCGAGTACCGTTTGCGTCGTAGCGTCTGCCATTCTATCAGCTCGTCATTCAGTGCCGACAGTGCACTGCTCTTTTCTTCGAAAGTCATAGTTGCATCGGTATACGAAGCGGGTATTTTCACTATCTTTTCGCCGCTTGCTGGCTCCATCTCGTTCATGATCTGTTTCACATAGAGTTTTTCTGCCTGGCTGCGCATTCGCACAAGATAAGGGTTCTGGCGCATCGTATTGACGGCACGGGTTATGCGGCGCTGACCATGCTTGTCTCTGAAGGCGCGTCCGCCGTCCTGCATTAGCTTCTTCCGCTCATCGCTTACGAAGCTCTTCGACTTGGCGTGGAAGATGTAGGTATCAGTGGCAACAGCGAGGGAGAATCCTGCGTCGGCTGCGCGGAAGCAATAGTCGTTCTCTTCACCATACCCCCGTGGAAAGTTTTCGTGATCAAGTAGCCCTATCGTCTCTATGACCTCACGTGTCACACCAAAGCAGAAACCATGAATTAACGGCACGCGCACAGCCTGACCGTTGAGCGACGCTTTTTCACAGAATTCATTCATGTCATCTACGCCCAGGCCGGGCGGCAACGCGTTAATTGCCGTCTGGTCTTTCGTGCTTGCGTGGTCGGGAAGTGATTGGGTACTGGCGGCTGACGACATCGGACCCACAATACCAACGCCTTTGTTCTGCTGAACAACTGCTGCCATTTTGTTGGCCCATCCATTCGTCACGATAGTATCGCTGTTGAGAAGTACAGTAAGGTCGGCTGTCGATTCTTTCAGCCCCCGGCTTGCGGCACGCGTGTAACCTTTGGCTTTGTCGTGTCGTACCAGCTTAGCCCATTTCGCATTCGCCTGTTGGAAAGTGTTTAGGTAGTCAGCGGTTGGCGTATCGGACCCATCGTCAATAATTATCAAGTCTTGATTAGGTGTTTTGTGGCGCTTGATCGATTCCAGGCACAGCTCCACGTCTTCACGCGCGTTATGCACACACACAACAGCCGTAACAGACATGGGCTTTGTCTTAGCCTTGGAGGGAAGTGTCGTATTTGAAAGTGCCAAGAAGGGGTCGGTCATATCTGGAGCCAACTGGTGCATGAAACGCTTGAATGAATTGTTTCCCTGCCCATGATCGACCAACGCGAATATAGGGTGGTTTCGCGCCGTAATAGGTCGCTCAGTAAACGTCATCCAATCCACTTCGTTAGCATCTAAGCAGTAGTTAATGCTGAACTGATCGCGCCGACTAAAGCGGTCTATGTGGTTCCACCACATACCCATGAAATCATCGATATGTTTGCCGCGGGTATTCACCATTAAAACGTTACTTTCAATCAGCTTGTCGGTGGTATACCCCTGCTTGTGGTAGTAATTACGCTGGTCAATAATGGCGTCGGCATCATCCTTGCCGGTACGTAAGCATTCCTCCATTTCGTCATAGGGCGACGTCCGTGTCGGGTGCAACATCGCACCGAATTCCTTACCCGATGCCATGAAGTCTTTCACGATTGAGAAGATATCACCGGTAATGAAGATATTGGCATCAATCCACACGATGTAGTCATACTCGGGCAGCAACTTGGTCAAATTCGTCTTCACGAACCTGGCGGAACGCGTATTGTCAGCATCTATGTATGGCAGCGGGCGAACATCATAAAAGCCAGGGTTGCGCACGGGTGCATCGGTATATACGATATAGTCGAACCGTTCGTCGATTATCTCCGGTGGTCGAATGGCATCGTAGCCACCAGCAATCGCAGAGACGATTGCAATCTTTGAATGCTTCGCTCGGCTATGCTTGGCGATATTGTATGATTTTATTCTTGATACATATTCGTCAATATTTGTGCTGCGCGCAGTTATGCTAATCTCCGCCTTCGTCTTACTGAAGCGAAGAAGTTCTTGAAGGTGACTCTTCGTAAGCTCATCTCCTCCCAATTGAGTCTCTGCATTCATAGCTTCATCAATGGTTGTGGCGGCTGCAGCGTAATCATCGCTGTGTGCAAATGCCCACGACAGACGAACATAGGCTTCCGCAGGAGCATCACGCCCATACTCGGCAATAATCGCCCTCCAAGACACGATGGACTGACTCCATTGCTTGTCACGGTCATACAGACGAGCCGATCGTACCTTTACATAGATATCGCGTTCGCGGCCGCTACTTGCTAATTTTGCGGCATAATTAATCTTCACCCCTAGTTTTTTTGTTCGCCTAATGTATGGTCGTGCCGTGTCTTTTACTTTTCTTTTTACAAGAGCGGGCAGCTGCCTCTTTTTACTCGTAGCCTTACTAGCGGCTCTACTGATTTTATAGATCACTTCTTCGATCTTAGTGTTTGGCACATTTCCCTCAGTTTCATCAAAAGTTGTACCGGTGCAACCCCAGCAACACCGATACGTAGTATCTTCACTATTATATCAAATGCTCTTGGCTATCTACGTAATAGATTCTTGAGCCTACCATAGGCCCTTTGTAACCTAAATGCCCTGCTCGAGCGTAATTGTTGCAACTCTCGTATGAGCAGTTCTTTTTCATATGTATGTTTAGCCGCCTGGTCGCTATGCTTCTTTCTCTCTTCTTGTCGGTAAGAAGCAAAGTCTTTCTCGATGTGCTGCAACTGGTATAAATGCTTGAAATTACCAGGGAAGGTACGGTTCATTATCTCTACGTAGTTGCAATAAGCCGCAATATCTCCACTAGGAATCGGTGTCTGGTCTCGATGTGCCACAGCAACTGCGAGAATACTTTCGACTTGCTCAGATAACTTAAACTCCTCGGAATGTCTGCTGCGAACTTCACTAAAGTTAGTCTTTCCAGTAGGATATTCTTCAATTATATCTTGCACGATCTCGTCTGCCGTCTTCTTGTCGAAACCACGGCCTGAAAAGTTATGGTACTTGTTGGTCGCATAATTCTTTTCGGTAAGAAACCCCGACCCACCGAAATGATCATAGCAATATACTGGTACGTCTGCCGCAATGCAATATTGAACCGTCTTTCCTATCGATACTACGAGATCGTATTTTCCCAGCAGCTCAGACGTAACGTGCCGTGGTGTGCTACCTTCACCTTTTCCTATTAGATCAACCTCTACGTCCGCATCACGTAGTCGACTGACGGCGTCATATAACTCCGCCGGGATATGGTTTGAGATAACAGCTACTTTTGTGGGGTTCAGCTTATTGTCCGATTTACTAGGTGTCGGCTCAAAAAAGCTATCGGGTGCAGGGTTCGGGAATATCATTGTCGTTGCTTGACTAAAGGTAACTCCTTGCTTCGCAATCTTGTCTTTTATTTCTTCGGCGTTAAACAAAACGACATCAGCCAATGAGTTCTCTGCTCTATAGCAAACGGGAAATTCCAAAGGTTCAATGTATGACATGTGACTAAAGACAACTCTTGGACCCTTATTATCCCTACGCAATTCTACAAGACTCTCGAGAATGTTCTTATTTAGAAGTGAATGGTGTATCCATACTAAATCATAATCAGACACATTAATTGCCTCAGCTTCGCTTGTCGTAGTCAGTACAAGCTTTACGTTGGGTACGTTTATAAGTTCTTGCTTGAGGGGATCTTCAACATAATTTGTTAAGACGGTGACAATAGAGCCTTTTTTCGAAAAATAATCTGCAAGCTCGAGCGTGGCCATTTCTGAACCGGCAAAGTTACGCAGTCGTGATTGTGTGATAAGTACTTTGCCGATTGTCGTATTCATTTGTCTATATTCTAACTGATTTTTGCTTTACTTCATCCCAGCGTTTTAATGGTGTGTTGAAATCTGACTTATCATGGATTGCTTTACCCTGTCTCTTTTTCCATTTTTCACTATATTTAGGAAAAAACTCCATGTAATATCTGCAGGTTTCTTCCCATTGCTCCTCAGATAATGCCTTGCCGTAATGCTGACAGTAAAACTTAACAACCTTTGCTTTCTCCGGTATACCCTGAGGCTCACGTGCATCCATTACACGAAAATCCACACCTTTAATATTGCGCCATGCCATTAATATGTCCCTGCGTTCAATCCCAAAGAATTGACGAAAATCATAGAGTTTAACACCTTGTTTATATGGCTGTTTATCGCTCTTTGTCATATAGGCATCAAAGAGTGATACCCGTACGCCCCGCACTTCACTCGGACACTCACTCAGGAGATATCCCCTTATATCCCCTTCGAACCGCTCGTCTGCATCGCTATAGAAAATCCATTCTGGATCATAGCTCAGCGCCACATCATGAAGCTTCTTTCGATTTGCCGTTTCTTCCCAGGCCCGATTCTTTTTACGCCAGCGGCGATTACATACAACCTCAACAACTGCCGGATGACTTCTCGCTATCTCAACACTATGATCGGTGCTTGCATCGTCAAAAACGACAATCGCATCCACTATTCCAGACAGGTGATCGAGAGTATCTTTTAACAAAAGCTCTTCGTTGCGCTCACGTATTATTCCAATTATTCGAATCTCTTTACGCTGAATTGTATTTGACCTGTAGCGCTTATAGAAAAAAGGCAACTGCCTTAAACGAACGTTTACAAAATATGAAAGTTTTTCGTTAACCATTTTTTTGCTTCGTTAGTCTGTATGGTGGATGGAAGAGACTATGCTTATGATTAATAGCGCCATAGGATGTGAAGTTTGCGATTTTCTTATTCATAAATAAAACCGAACCAGTTTCCCGTTTTTCGTCCACAACGTGAACACCGATATCATATATACCATCGGTGTAAAGGTTGGTTGTAGTAATATTAATCTTCTGGGATTCGCCCTTTGCCAGCTTAAATTCACCAACATGAAGACGGGTGTCAGTGGAGAAGATAATCCGACCGCTTTCATCCCTAATATTTATACCCGTATTACAAGATTTTACGTCTACATTTGCCGTTATGATAATGTTGATATTTATTTCATCGCCAATCCTCACTACACTGCCGGAATCTTTTTGCGATGATACATCAATATGAACGTCAACATCTCCGTGAGAGTTCTCCTCAGTAGATACCTTGGATGAGCTTCTGTTCTTAGCCTCTACAAAAAGCTCCTCGTACATATTAGCAACTTCAGTCTTGTCGCCAACTATCTTTACGGTACCTTCGTCCAACAAAAGAGCACGATTACAGAACCTCTCCACTGCACTCATACTGTGAGTAACAAGGATTACAGTTCTTCCGGCCTGTTTCAATTCATTAAAGTACGAGTAACACTTCTGCTGAAAGGACGAATCTCCTACGGCAAGTACTTCATCGAGCAGCAGGATATCGCCCTCGGCGCGTATTGCGATAGAAAACGCTAATCGTACTTGCATGCCGCTCGAGTAGTTTTTCAGCCGCTCATCCATAAAGTCGTGCAGTTCGGCAAAGTCGACAATCTCGTCATACATCGCGCTCATTTCCTCCCGGCTGAAACCAAGTAGCGCGCCGTTGAGAAACACGTTCTCGCGACCCGTCAGTTCCGGGTTAAAACCAACACCAAGCTCGATGAACGGCACCAACACACCATCAACGCGTATCTTTCCTTTATCGGGTGTGTAGATACCTGCTATTGTCTTCAGGAGCGTACTCTTACCACTACCGTTTCGGCCTACGATGCCGAAGAATTCACCTTTTTTAATTTCGAAGTCGACGCCGTTCAGGGGGCTGAATTCACGGTATCCGCTACGGCCGCGAAATGCATTCAGGATACGCTGCTTAAGGTTCATCCCGCCATCGAGCGGAATCTTGAATGTCTTGTGCAGATTCCTTACTTCGATTGCCGTGTCGTCTGTATGTGTTGCTTTAGCCATTACACCTCCTCGGCGAACTTTCCTTGCGATTTCTTAAAGTACCAGGCGCCGAGTACACCGGTAAACAGAATGATGCCGAACGGAACGAAAAACATGGGGGTCACACCTACTAGTTGAGCCATCGTGAGGCTGTCGGGGGTAATAAGGAAATAACGAACATCCTGGATTACCTGAGCGACTGGGCTGGTGAGCAATAGCTGGGCCGCCAAGGTGCTTTTTTGGGCTACAAGAGTAAGCGGATAGATGATAGGTGTTGCATAAAAAGCCGCCTGCAAGAACACATCCCAGAGGTAGCTTACATCACGGAACTTTACGTTAACTGCAGAAAGCAGGAAGGCAAGTGCCAATGCAAATGCGTATAGCTCTAAGATGAGCGGTATAACAAGTAAGGCCTGCCATGAGAGATCGACACCATTTATAATGATGAATACTAGAACAACCAGCAGGTTGAGCCCGAGGTTAATCAGTGATGAGATGGTGCCCGATATAACGATGATATATTTCGGGAAATTGATTTTTCGTATAAGGCTGCCGCGTTGAACGATAGCCTTCAGGCCGTTGTTCGTCGCTTCCGTGAAGAACCGCCACAGCACGATACCAGTTAGCAGATACACCGCGAAATGCTCTACACCGCGACCGACGCCTAAGAAGCGATCGAATACCACGTATAGAATTGCGAATAGCAACAAGGGGTTCAGTATTGACCAAAGATAGCCAAGTGTTGACGCTTGGTAGCGAAGCTTAAAATCTGTTCGCACTAATTCCGCGAGAAGGATGCGGTTCCTTCTACTGAAAATGTTTGAGAGTTTCATTACTAGTACGATTATAGCTTAAAACCCGATCATGCTGTAGGTTCATATTCGAACCGATTAACATTAGAAAATGTAAATGCATGCCAAGTTGGCTATACTGAGTGCAATGCCAGATATATATGCAGTCGTTATCAACTGGAATGCCGCCGATGACACTATTGAGTGCGTCGAATCACTACTGCAGCAAACTTTACTACCGACGAGAATCGTTATTGTTGACAACGGCTCACGATGTAAATCTATTGAAACGATTAAAGCGGCGTTTGATAGCAACGAAATAGTTGAAATTATTCAGAATAGTAGCAACCTCGGATTTACCGGGGGTGCGAATACCGGTATAGACTACGCGCTTACGGAAGGAGCCGACTTCGTGGCCCTCCTTAATAACGACGCTACAGCAGATGTAGCATGGCTTAAGCAACTCACTCGACCATTAATTAACGACGCCTCGATAGGAATCAGTACTTCTTTGCTGATGCGTAAGCCTGAAGTTGACCTGATTGATACAGCTGGCCTGGCTTACTCGACATGGGGTCTACCATTCCCCATACGCCGCGACGAGCCATACGAAGAAGCAGGAGAAGGACGGTTTGTCTTCGGAGCTTCTGGCGGGGCCAGTATTTACCGAGCCGACATGCTGAAAGAGCTAGGCAATTTCGATAATGACTATTTTGCATATTACGAAGATGTAGACCTAAGCTTTCGTGCCCATATGTACGGCTGGAGAGTCTACTTCGAGCCGACCGCGGTAGTTCACCATGCCGTTGGAGCCACCAGCTCAAAGATGGGGGGCTTCACTTCAAGGCAAGTATTCCGAAACCTACCCCTCCTTTACCTTCGAAATATCCCCAATGAACTTCTTATTCCCATTGGTGCTCGATTGATGCTCGCCTATAGCCTTATGCTCGGTAAGGCAATCGCATCTGGGCAGGCGCTTGAGGCACTCAAAGGATTACTACAGGCTATCGGACTAATGTCAAAAAGCGTCCGTTTGCGCAAAGAGCGCCGCGTAAAGTTATCAACGAATTATATCGACGGGCTTCTCTACCCGGATCTTCCGCCTCAACAGAAAGGTCTACGTAGACTCTTATTACGCAAGTAGTCTAAAAGGCGTCGCGAATTGTTGTTCGTCGGTTTAATCCCGCGGCGATTTTCTTAATCTGGTCGCCCGTTGCAACGTCATAGTGGCCAATCCACCACCCCTCAAGGAAGGTTGATTCGCGCAGTTTCGTAGCATTGCCCGCGAATATCTTTACCGTGGGTTTCGCGTTGCCGGTTGGAGTAACAATCACCCTGTCTATCGGGTCCCCGCTAATCGCCTTGCCGGATGAAACACGCACACCGCCACGAAAGTCTTTGCTATACACGAAGAAACTGGCGATACGAGAGCTGTTCTGGAATATTCGTACATGGGGACCGCCGCCAGCCTGAGGACCGGTAATGATTTCATCTACGCCGTCGTTATCCGTATCGCCACCGGCAACATCAACACCGCCTCGGAACGTATCTTCATACGCAAAGAATGATTGCTTAATAACACCCGTCATCGAGAACGCGCGAATATGCGGCCCGCTGTTTTCACTTGGTCCAGTCACAACTTCTTTGATGCCGTCACCGTCAATGTCAGCCGTGGTCACCCTGATGCCATCCCTGTTGGTAGTAGGATAGGCAAAAAAACTACCAATCTGGGTGCCGCTCGCCTTAAATACTCGCACATGCGGACCGCCGCCGGCCTGCGGACCGGTGATTATCTCGTCGACACCATCCCCGTCAACATCTCCTGTGGCAACGTCTACTCCGCCCCGAAAGTTTTTGTCGTAAGCAAAGAAACTCGCAATTCTTGTGCCATCCGGCATAAACACCCTGATTTGCGGTCCACCACCTTTTCCGGCCCCTACGACGATTCTTTCGTCACCTTCCTGCGTGAACTTTCCGATTGCCACATTCACACCAGCTTTAGTAGTTGGACCGAAAGGGAGAATCTCTTGTGGCAATGCCGGGTAAACTACCGGCGATGAGATTTTCTTTGCGTTCATTAAAGAGGTGTAGGGATTAACTACCTTGCCATTAGGCTCAATCATTTCAAAATGAAGGTGAGGAGGGGTGTTTTCAGCGTTTCCAGAGTCCCCCACCCACCCTATCAGCTGACCTGCCTTGACTGGGTTTCCTGGGTGTATATCGGGGGCAAACGCATGCATCTCCCCACCCTTGCCATCGTCAGTCCCCGGCGTGTCATTGTTCAGGTGGTAGTAGTTGTACGTATATCCGTCGGTCGCTTTAATACGGACCGAATATCCAGCTCCTTCCCACCATGTAACATACTGAACTGTTCCATCGGTCGCTGAGACTACTCCCTGTCGTTTATTGGCCATGATGTCAGTAGCGTAATGTGTACCGTTTGCACGAGGATCAAGATAATCATCCCGAAAAGTACTCGGTCCTAACACTGGGAAAGTTATGTCTTTTGCTGCGTGGGCTGTGTCGACGTATGCCACTCCGAACAGCAGTGTTAGTATGTGTATATTTATAATGATTTTTAATTTCATTCAATCTTATTATACAGCTTATGTTTTATATCTAATAGGCCCGGGTTACGCAGTGGTATAATCGAGTTACTATGAAGGTATTTATTCAGGTTCCTTGCCTAAACGAAGAGTCAACACTGTCTCTTGTCTTCAAGGACATGCCCACCTCGATACCAGGGGTGGATGAAATTGAATGGCTCATCATCGACGACGGCTCGACCGACAAGACCATTGAAGTGGCCAAGGAACTAGGCGTGAAGCACTTCGTTTTACACCGCCGGAACATGGGACTCGCACGAAGTTTTCGCGATGGCGTAGATTACGCTCTGAAGCACGGAGCAGACATCGTGGTAAACACGGACGGAGACAACCAATACCCACAAAGTCGTATCAAAGATCTAGTCGCACCGATTATTGCCGGCGAGGCCGACATCGTCATCGGCGACCGCCAGACTGCCACCATCGCTCATTTCTCCGGCTTCAAAAAGCTGATGCAACGTTTCGGCAGCTGGGTCGTCAACAAGGCTGCCGGCACCGACCTTCCCGATGCAGCCAGCGGCTTTCGAGCATACTCACGCGACTCTCTCATTAAGCTGAATATTGTCACGCAGTTCAGTTACTGCATGGAAACTATCATTCAGGCTGGCAATAAGCGCCTACGCATCGAAAGCGTGCCGATTGAGACGAACAGAAAAACCCGAGAATCTCGCCTATTCAAGAACATCTGGCAGCATATGGGCAAGTCCGGCCAAGCGATTTTACGCAGCTACCTCATGTTCAAGCCGCACACGGTCTTCATTACACTCGGTCTTGTCTTTCTTGTACTCGGTCTCGTGCCATTCGTCCGCTTCCTAATATTCGCGCTCATGGGGCAGGGCAACGGCCACTTGCAGTCGCTCATCTTCGGCAGCGCCATGCTCGTCGGTGCCTTGCTGTCGTTCGCGTTGCTGATTATCGCAGACCTCCTGAAGACGAACCGTATCCTGCTTGAAGACCAACTTGAGCGCATCAAAGAGATTCAATACAAGAAATGACCCGCATCCTCGTCGTCGCTTCCACCTTCCCGGCCAGTGAAACTGACAGCGTACCCGCCTTTGTGCGCGATCAGATAGTAGCCATGAAAAAAGAGGACGCGTCGCTCAACTTCACCGTGCTGGCCCCGCATGACATACGGTCACAGACCGCTTCATTCACTGCCCATGAGTACTACGACGAATACCGTTTTCACTATGCCTGGCCTACCTCAATTGAAAAATTAGCCGGCCGCGGCATCATGCCGGCCCTACAGGCGAATCCCCTCAACTACTTGTTGATTCCGTTTTTGTTCGCAGGTGAGCTTATCGCCCTTTACCGGTTACGTCGGGTGGTAAAACCAGATGTACTCTATGCCCACTGGTTCACGCCACAAGCCATCAATGCACGAGTCGTCGGAGCTGCAACCAACACACCGTTCGTATTTACCACTCACGCCTCCGATGTCAGCGTGTGGCGTAAGCTACCGCTTATCGGGCCTCTCGTGGTGCGTGCCATCGTGCGTAAAACTACCGCCTTCACAGCCGTCAGCCGCCGTTCGATGGAAAAACTGGCGAGCTTCTTTTCCGACAATGAATGGGAACGACTTAAAGGCCGCGCCCGGGTTATACCTATGGGCGTTAACCTTCCGAGCGCTACGAAACGACCAGCCTTGCCAACAGGTGACGATATCCTGTTCGTTGGCCGATTAGCTGAGAAAAAGGGAGTCCAGTACCTACTGCCGGCTTTCAAGCAACTGCTAGAAAATAAGCCAGATGCCACACTGACCATCGCCGGTGACGGTCCCTGGCTCAGCCGCCTGAAGTCACAAGCGAGCGAGCTCAGCCTCACTGATACGCAAGTGCGGTTCGCAGGGTATGTAACTGGTAAGAAAAGACAAAGGCTGGTTGATTCTCACGCCGTGTACGTGGTGCCCTCCATCATCACGGATGATGGTGATGCCGAAGGGCTACCGGTGTCGCTGATGGAAGGGCTGGCCGCTGGCAAATTATGCGTGGCCACCAATGAAAGCGGCGCCGATGACATTATTGCCGACACTAAAGACGGCTTTCTAGTGGCGCAACGAGATAGTGATGCGCTCGCAGCCGCACTACTGCGCGCCCTCAACCTACCCACTGATGAGCGCCGTAAGATGGCTGAGTTAGCGTACGATACAGCCCAGCAGTTCTCATGGCCCACGATCGCTCGACAACACATCAAATTCTTACTAAAGGACATAGTATGACGACGCGTGTCCTTCTTATTAATAGCGACCTCGCCAAGAATCGGGGCGATCGTGCCATCGCCGAAGGTAACATCGCGCTCATCAAACAGCGTTTTCCCGATGCGGCTATCATGGGCATCTCTCAGTATCCTGACCGCGACCGCGAGTGGTACGGCATCGATTTCCTCAACATGGATTTCCAGTCGCTCAATCCGATTGAACTCATTCGGCTCTGTCTTGTCGCCAGGCGTCACGACATCGTCCTCTGGGGTGGTGGTGAAATTCTAAAAGACTACACCAATAAGGCAGCCCTGTGGTACTGGGTCATAAAAATGACGTTCGTATCGATGGTCAATCCTAACCTTTACGGCGCCTACCAGGGTGTCGGGCCGACCACATCGACCTTCAGTAAACGTCTGATTGCCTACGTCGTCAGGCGGTGCCGAGCGTTCATCGTGCGAGATGATGAATCATACGATAAACTCGCAGCTTGGGGCGTGCCTACAGATAAGCTCAGGGCCGCCTCTGACCCCGCCGTCTTACCTGTGCCCGACAACCCGGACGCCGAGCTAATCGCGAAGCTCAAACGTGACTTCGACATTAACGAAACCTTTCTAAGTAACTTCATCTGCATCGGCCCACGCGACTGGTTCCACTACAAGCCAAGCGGTGTCCTACCCTACAAATACAAGAAGCGGATCGACGCGTTGCTTGGCAAAACCCAGGTGGCCGAAACACCACAACACCGCCGCTACGTCGAGCAGCTGAATGCCCTTGTCTCCAGCCTCACCGGCGAGCTTGGCTGCAACGTCCTGTTCGTACCAATGCACATGGAGGAAAGCGACGCTGCCTTGTGCCAGCAATTAGCCAAGCAGGTGACGAATCAAGACATGGCCCGCGTCGTTGACAAAGACACCTTGTCGCCAGCAGAGCTACGCAGCCTGGTTGCCAGCGCCCAGGCGATGATCGGCTTCCGCCTGCACTCCAATATCATCGGTATCAGTGCCGGTGTGCCGTCAGTGAATATCTACTACGTCGACAAAGGCCGTGTCTTTTTCGACCAGATAGGGCAGAGCCGCTATGCCGTACCGATTGAGTCGGTGCTCGAAGATGACTTTCAGCCACGCTTGATCAGCATGTTCAACCAGGTGCTCAGGGAACGCAAAGCCATCAAGCGCGATATCGGCCACGCGACCAAGCGGCTCCGCGAACGGGTAACCTCAACGTTCAACGAGGTGTTTGAAGATGCGTAGATTCAAACGGTTCACCGCTCCGATTTTCATCCTTCTTATCGTTCTGTTCTTCGTGCTCTATTTGAAAGATATCGACTACAGGGCGTTTAGCGACCTTCAGTTCGCCTGGTTTCCATTGATAATCGCTTCCCTGATTGCGTTGGCCTTCCGCTATTGGGGTGTATTCATCTGGCGCACTATCCTTAGCGATCTCGGGGCCAAGCAATTACCCGCCTTTTCTGCCCTGAGCGACGTCTACGCCAAGGCCTGGATGGCTCGCTACATCCCCGGTACGATTACCTGGATTGCTAGCAAGGTATACCTGGCCAACAAACTGGGCATTTCGAAAAGCCGCCTGACGGTATCCTCATTATTAGAAGGTGGCGTCCAGATCGTCGCCACACTTTCATTATCACTCTTCATCTTGGCACTCGACCCGCGACTTGATGTCATCAGCCGCGAGGTAAAGATATTCCTCGTTCTCCTGGCAGTCGGTTCGCTTGTCGCGCTGCTACCCCCCGTCCTGAACCGCTGCCTGGCGGCCGTGTTCACCTACGTCCGTAAGAAAGCGCCGTACGGTGAACTTCGCACGAACGGCAAGGCTACACTGCGTTCGTACCTGCTATACGTCATCGGCGCGTTTATCGCAGGTAGCTCCTATTACCTGCTTTCTGTCGCCCTCTACCCCTCTATTGGGCCGGAGTCGTATTGGTTCATCGTAGGCGCCTTCACACTTTCGGGCGCCTTAGGAATGGCAACGCCGTTCGTACCCAGTGGCCTCGGTGTGCGCGACGGTGTACAGCTGGTGCTTCTGTCTCTCATTATGCCGAAAGAGATTGCGCTAGCAATCACGGTCTTTAGTCGGCTATGGTCGGCCGTGATTGATGTAGTATTTTATCTAACAGCAAGATCAATGAGATGAATTATATATTCTCTTCTTTAGACACAAGCACTACAAGATGTGTTGGGACTACATAGAGTAACCATTTCGCCGATTTCTTCGGTAACCAACTGGCGAATTTAGTCAGCATGCTTGGTTGTATCCCAAAGGACTCAGGGTGAGTTATCAATTGCCATGCTTTATTCTCAAGATGAAAACCTTCAGCATGAGCTAGGTGCGTAAGCCGGCTCAGCGAGACGGAGTAAATATCCCATTTACGTCGCTTCGCGATCAATAAGTACAGTTTTGATACGGGTCGCGGCAACCACGATATGAAGGGGAGCTTGTAGTGGGGGTCGGTCAGCCACCATTTGTTCGGGGATGCCAGATACACCACGCCATCCGGTTTTAATACCCGGCGAATTTCAGACAGATGCCTCTCTTGGTCGGGCACATGTTCAAGCACGTGATTTGTAATGACGATATCAAAACTCGCCGCCCGGTATGGCAACGCTTCATCGGTCACGAGCTTCTGTGTAAAGCCTTCCTTTATCAGGCGATCGTCCACAATGTCGACACTGTCGACCTTACGCGCTACCTTTGAAAGCTCATGAGCTATATAGCCTGCACCTGTGCCTATCTCAAGTACCCGGGATTTTTCTAATGTCTTGTATTCCCGAAGGATCTTTATGATCTTACTCGCTTTTTTTCGGCGCGTCGCTTCATTTTTCGCGACCGTTCCTAGTACATATCCTTTTGCCATAATCTTTCCATTATAGCCCCCCTGGGCATAATCGATACATAGCAACCACCTATATGCGTATTATTAGGTATAATGACACGTATTGTGCATAAGATTGCAATCGACGCCCGCATCATCAATTCCTCAACTGGCCGCTACGTCGAGCGGTTGCTACACTACCTGCAAGATATCGATACCGAAAATGAATATGTCGTGCTGGTTCGTAAAAAAGATGCCTCCTACTGGCAGCCGCGCCGAAAGAACTTCCACGTTCAAGTAGCTGATTTTGATAATTATTCGCTAGCCGAGCAGTTCGGTTTCAAGCGTTTCCTTAGTGATCTTAAGCCCGACTTAGTACACTTCTGTATGCCACAGCAACCAGTCGGCCATAAGGGTCCGGCCGTCACCACATTCCATGACCTCACCCTTTTGCATACCTACAACTCAGATAAAAACTGGCTTGTCTTTCACGCCAAGCAGCTAGTCGGCCGCTTCGTCTTCAAACGGGTCGCACAGAAAAGCCAGCTTATTCTCACGCCGAGCAATTATACGAAAAAGCACCTGGCTGAGTTCGCCCATATTCCAGCCGAGAAGATAAGGGTCACCCTGCTAGCCGCCGAGCCCGACATAACCACGACGGAGCCTTACGAACTGCCATTCAAACGATTTATCATGTATGTCGGCCAGCAGCCTGACTATAAGAACATCCGCCGACTTGGCGACGCTCACCAGAAGCTCTTAGAAACCCACCCTGACTTAGGTTTAGTATTAGTAGGGAAGAAGGCGGAAGATGCACTCGCGAACGAAGTGTACTTCAAGAAAAAAGGTTACGAGAATATCCATTTCACCGGGTTTATTCCTGACAGCCAGCGTGACTGGCTGATGCAGCACACGGCGGCATACATTTTCCCTTCACTGATGGAAGGTTTCGGGCTACCCGGCCTTGAAGCGATGGCAGCCGGAGCCCCGGTCGTCAGCAGTAACGCCACCTGCTTACCGGAGATATACGGTGACGCGGCTCATTATTTCAACCCTTCAGACACTGACGATATGGCGAACGCGATTAACCAGGTGATTAGCGACGGTAAGTTGCGAAGCGAGCTGATTGCTCGTGGTGAACGAAAAGTAGCGGAGTACTCCTGGCGCCGCATGGCCGAGCAGACCCACGCGGCCTACATGGAAGCGCTCGGCTCTACGAGCTCTTCTGAGCGATAATGATGCGTCGTTCGCGGCCTTCGCCTTCAGAGAACGTCTCGATGTCTTCGTATTCTTTTGCAACCTGATGTATAACCCTACGGTCGGCTGCATTAAGGCTAGCAACGTGAGTATCGCCAGTACGTCGAACGGTTTCAATCCACCCTCGCGCCTTCTCGGCTAGCTTTTCCGCTCGCTGCTTCTTGTAGTCTGCAATGTCGATATTCACCCGCACTAAAGCAGCGTCTTGATTACGAAGCGTAGTGGAAACCGCGTATTGTAGGCTCCGCAAGGTTTCGGCGTTTCGACCTATGAGTACACTATTGCTGTCGGTCGAGGGTACGGCCAGTTCAATCACATCCTCATTTATACTGGCGGCGACTTCAACGTTGACCCCGAAAAAACTAAGGATATCCTCAAGGTATTTTTTCGCGTAGGTGACTGATGCTTCGTGATTCATATTACTTCCTCCTCCCGGTATCCTTGGCCACGATGCGTGTCACGGTCGTGTCGTTCGATGGCTTCTTCTTTGATTGTGTCTTTGTCGGCTTAGTTTTGGCTGGCCGTGCCTTAGTAGCCCTGGGGCTCTTTTTGGAGGCAGTCTTCGAAGGAGATTTTACTTCAGGCTCCTCCTCGGCTAACTCTTCAAGCTCCTCCTCATCTTGCCGCAGTAGATACGCCTGCTGACCAACCGCAACGATGTTCGATACGGCGTAATACAGCGCCAGCGCACCTGGTACGCTCACCATGATGAAGAACATAAAGAAGGGAAGAACCTTATTCATGCGCGCCATCACGATAGCGTTCATTTCGCTTTGATCAGCCTGTTTACCTTCAGCGGCCTCCGCCATGATGTCGCGGATACGACGCTTACTCTCCTGCTGAGGCATCGTCTGCTTACTCATGATGTACTGAGTGTAGCCAGCGACGGCCGCTAATCCGACGAGGAAAGTGGCCGACAACAAACTGTCACTGCCGAACGCCGGTTTTGTAAGGTCAACAACATTGAAGAGCTTCTCATTGAAGCCAGATGGGTTATTGATGATGGCACGTACGGGCGCGAGTGATTCGAGAAAGTCATAAGTGAAACGAGCGATCTGATCACGTTGATTGGTAAAGATCTGAATGACTTGGAAGAGAGCGATGAAGATTGGCAATTGAATCAACAATATACCGATGGAACGGAACGGTTTAACGCCGTGTTTTTTGTAGAGCTCCATCATCTGAAGCGTTTCCTGTTGGCGGTTTCCCTTAGCTTTCTTACGAATGGCTGAAAGTTGAGGCTGCAGCTTTCGCATCGCTTTCGACTGATGCAGCATGCTGCGCGTCAACGGGTAGAGCATAAAACGGATGATGATAGTAAAGACGATGATAGCGACACCGAAATCACCGCCAGGCATGACGCTATACAGTCCCATCAAAAGGTTAAAGATCGGTTGGACGATGACAAGCTCAAAGATATTCACTGGGTTTTACCGTACTCCGCATTGCGTTTCGTTACAGATTATTAGTTGGTAGTATATCAGTTTTCAGGGGTTTTGTTGAGGCCGGCCTCAGAGAGCACCTGGTCGAGAAGCGTCTCCAATTCCTCGGCTGGCATCGTTCGTATCTCGGGCGAGCCCACAATCAGTACGACATCAGAACCATGTGGCAGGATATTTATTTTGCGACGCATGAGCTCATATAGGCGCCGACGCACCCGGTTGCGACCCACGGCCGATTTCAACACTTTCTTACTAATCACGACGGCGATCCGCGGTTGGGTTCGCCGCGGGTTAGCGACGTGCTTACATGTCAGCACACGTGACCGTACGGCATCACCGTGCATGTAGACATACCTGATGCCGCCGCGTCCATGAAATCGATTCTTAAAACTCAACATATCTATATGACTCTAGTATATATAAAATCCACACCTATTGCGGTGTGGATTTATTTGCCTTTGTCGATGTGTTACACCGTCAGGCGGGCGCGGCCTTTGGCGCGACGACGCTTCAGAACGGCGCGACCAGCCTTGGAGGCGACGCGGGCCCGGAAGCCGTGCGTCCGTGCGCGGTGGCGGGTATGTGGTTGGTGAGTTCGTTTTGGCATATCCCTGAAATTATACTAGATTTCCCCACTTCCCTCAAGATGAAAACTTGAATTTTTTCGGTATTGTGTTCGGGTTAATATTTTTATCCACTTTTCCCTGCTGGTTTTCCACACTTTTACAGAGGCGCGTTGAGAATGTGGAAAACTCTTCCCTTTTATCGCCTGTTTTGGTGGGTTACATTCTAGCTTGTGGAAAACTTCCCTACCCTCTACAATCAGGTGTAGTAGATCAAATCGAGGTGAAGAGGGGTCATTATAGTGAGTCGTCAGTTATGGCAAAGTGTGCTTGGGGAAATTGAACTTACCGTGCCCCATGCCACGTTCGTCACCTGGTTCAAGAATACCGAACTAGTTGATCAATCCGACGAATCAATCACTATCGCGGTGCCAAATATCTTTGCCAAGCGACAGTTCGAGGTGAAGTTCAACGACAAAATCAGACACATTCTAGAAAAAAATGGCGTCACCCCTTCAGTCATCAACTACACAGTAAAAACTGTCTCGAAGCGACCAGCCGCGTCACGTGAAACAACCCACAGTGTTGATAGACTCGTGGCGCCAGCGAAGAAATCTCAACAGACAGGCACCGGCTCTTCAACAAATCTCAACCCGCGCTACACTTTTAAAAACTTTATCGTTGGTTCGAGCAACGACCTTGCTTATAGCGCCTGTCAGGCCGTAGCGAAGCACCCGGGCACGAAATATAATCCGCTCTTCTTGTACGGCGGAGTTGGGCTTGGTAAGACCCACCTAATACAGGCGGTTGGTAACGAGATCACCAAACACAATCCTGAGACCGCTGTTCTTTACATCAGTTCTGAGACGTTTGTGAATGATTTCCTGGAAAGCATCCGTTTCAAAAAGAAGGGCTTCGCCGACAAATACCGTAACGTTGATGTTCTCATCGTCGACGATATGCAGTTCATCGCTGGTAAAGAAAAAACCCAGGAGGAATTCTTCCACACTTTCAATGCCCTTCATCAGACTAATAAGCAAATTATCATCTCGAGTGATAAACCACCTCGTAACATTCCAACTCTAACGGAACGTTTACGTAGCCGGTTCGAGTGGGGGATGTCAATCGATATCCAGATGCCTGATTTTGAGACCCGTTGCGCTATCCTTGAGGCGAAAGCCTCGTTGTCGGGTGTCGCACTCGAACAAGAGACGATCGAATACCTCGCCAACAACGTAAAGACGAACATCCGTGAGCTCGAAGGCGCTCTCAACCAACTCCTTGCTTACTCTGAGATGCGTGGGGTTCCAGCGGATATCTCAACTGCCGAGGGGTTGATCGGGAATGTCCGACGTAGCCGACCGCAACACTTAACATCGAAGCAAATCATCGACAAGACAGCTAAACACTTCCAGCTCAGCCCCGTCGAGATCTGTAGCGCAAAGCGTGATAAGCACATCGTAACCCCACGACAGATTGCCATGTACCTACTTCGAAGTGAACTCCATCTCAGCTTTCCAAAGATTGCGCAGGAGTTGGGTCGAAAAGACCACACCACCGCTATTCATTCGGTTGAAAAAATAGAGAAAGCTATAAAGCTCGATTTTCTTATTCGTGAACAGGTAGCTGAAATTAGGGATAAGCTATATGCGTAACATATGGGTACAAGGTGTGGAAAGCTTGTCAGTAACACACCGTACAAACTGCTATCTCTCGTCCACAGACGTTGCATCAAAACCCTGCGCGGCGCGTCCTACTGTGAATAACCAGCCCTTCGTCCCCACAATCCACAGACTTTTCCGAGCCGTCTATGCACAACTTATTTACTCACACCACCCCTGGAATGCTGCCGGTTATCCCCTCTTTCCACACCCCCTACTAATAACGACGAATAAGAAAGGATAAAGAATATAATGGAAGTAACAGTAACCCAGGAAAATCTCAGCTTCGCCCTTTCCAGTGCAAGCCGGATCGCCAGCAATAAGGCAGGTTTGCCGATTCTTGGCAGTATCCTTCTTCGGACTGACGGTACCCGGCTCCTAGTCGCAGCGACCAATCTCGAAGTCGCCACAAGCCACTTCATAGGTGCTAAGATTATCAAACCTGGTTCTATCACCATACCAGCCCGTCTTATTAGTGAGTTCGTGCAAAACCTACCCAAGGATAAAATCACCCTGAAGGTAAAGGATAATAAACTTCACATCACAGCCACGCACTCCTCATCGAAAATTAACGGAGCATCAGACGAAGAGTTTCCGGAACTGCCGACTATTGACGCTGAAAAGGCCGTTGCCTACACCATTACGGTCGATGATTTTAAACAAGCAGTCAGCCAGACCATCATAGCCGCCAGTAATGACTCAACCCGTCCAGTTTTAACCGGTGTGTATTGGCACTCGTTCGAAGGAAGCCTTTATATGGCGGCTACAGACGGTTACCGCCTGACAGAGCGCCGGGTAGTGCCAACAAACAGCGACGTGAGCGCTATCATCCCCGTCTCAACCCTACAGGAAGTTATGCGAACCATCCGTGATGAGAACGACAGTGTTGAAGTGCTGTTCGACGAGACACAGGTAACATTCCGTGTTGGTGACACTGAAATTACCAGCAGGCTAATCGATGGCAATTTCCCTGATTACCGCCAACTTATCCCTGCTTCTTCCGACACATCGTTCACTGTGGCTCGAACCGAGTTTGTCCGGATCATTAAGATTGCCGGCCTATTCGCTCGTGAGTCTGGTGGTGGTATTACGCTATCTGTTGATACCGACAAGAAACTTCTGAGCGTGCATTCCATCGCGTCTGAGGTAGGCGAGAACTCTTCAGAGGTCGAGGTAATCATCGACGGCCAGGCTGCTGCAGTGAGCTTGAACTCTCGCTACCTGATAGACGCCTTAGGGGTGATGTCGGCCGGCGAGGTTACATTCGCGTTCTCCGGTAAACTCGCGCCCTGCATTCTGCACGAGAAGAGCAGTGACGAGGCGTACAAGCATATCATCATGCCACTTAAGAGCTAGAAGGTAAGATCAACGTATGTGAAGCGGATTTTCTCTCTCGGGTAGTCCGCGACCTTCCTGGTAATGTAATCGATTGCTGCTTTGCGGGCGGATTCATCAATAGAAACACTGCCATCGCTTATATATCTAGTGAGTTGTACGGTTGCCGTCCCAGATAGGAAGTCAGTATAGAACCCCCTACCCTGATGCGGGAATGCGCGCACTGCATTCAGATCGGCCTTCGTCGCTTTATCCGTTAAACTGACTGCGTAACTATCTGGGTACTCGGCGTTTGCGATCGACTCACTATATCCGGTAAAGAACAATTGACCGTCTTGTATGAAACCAAGGGCGGTTGGGCGGACGTCCTGGTACGACACGAGCGTGGCCGCGGTCTTTTTAGCGAGTGAACCACTAAAGATACCTTCAAGTGCTGTACTGAATATGAAGCGTTCATCGTTAGCCCAGCGCAGATCATCTATCGCGTGCGGGATGGCGAACAGATGCTCACTGGAATTTGCGTCAAAGAAGCCTGTCTGTGAATCAGTTGTGACCGCCAGACGCGAACCGCTCGGCGATAGCGACACCTTCGTGACAGGTGCTTTAAATGTAAGTTTGTTGAGTATTTTCTTGGACGAGATATCAATAACACTTACCGTCCAGTCGCCGCCTTCGAGGTCGTCGGCCGTGTCATTTGAACTAACAAAATCTGGTCCAGTTATGACTGCGAGACGATTACTAGAGAGGCTTATGACAGGAACGCCATTATTGCGGGTGATGTTGTCCGCCGCACCGATTGACACATCTACCACTTCTGACGCCGGACCATAGATAGAAAGCATCGAGTCTGATTGGTTAAATAGCGCGAAGCGCTCCCCTGCCTCGAGTAGGGTGACGTTGTTCTGGCTTACCTCACTGATAATCGGATAGATGGTAACTGATTGAGATACGGTATTATACCGTATCGGTTGAACGCCACCGTTTGTTTCTTCGAAACCTACTAAAGTCTGATGATCGAGTTGGATGTGATCGACGAACTCCGGCAGGGCCGCCAGTTCGAATTCCTTAAAGTTCTCATTAGTGATATTAGAGGGTTCTATTAGGCGAAATACCGAACCTTCATAGGTGGAGAGGCCCCGGGCACTCTGGGTTATTTGACTGAGCGCGTTCCGACCGAGGGTGGAGAGTCTATTGGGTTTCACGGTTCCCTGTGCGGCGGTAGGTTGCAACAGGCGACCCACGGTTATATTTCTAATATATCTGTTTCCATCTGTGTCGCCAGTGGAAACACTATAGACTCCAGTCGGCGTAATAGTCGATTCGCTAGCCGTGATACCAGGGGCGCGGTTCAGGCTGTCCTGGAGGCGACTATAAGAGACTGGTGTTGATTCGCCCGCAGAAGGGGTGATGAGTCGTCCGTGAGTCAGTAGGTACCATACGAAGAGTGCAGCCATCGCTACTAGTGCGACTAGGACGATGCGGCGCAAATTCACGCTGTTTGCTTGTCTAAACATTTCTGCCTCCTGATGGCAACGCCTGATAGGCGGGAATTAATAGTTCTTGTATCTCGATAAATTCATAGCCTCGCTGGCACGTTTCGCTGGCGCATCCCGGGCGTGTCTTATACTTCCCGCCTGGCAGCATATCGATATGAAGGTGTCGTGGTGTCCCTACGGCTGTCGTGTTGGTTCCTACCCATCCAATCACCTTACCCGCTTCGACCTGCTGACCACCTCGGACAGGTGGCGTTTTACTCATGTGGGTATAGTAGTACAGGTTACCATCATCACCCATTATGGTGACGTTGCAGCCATATGATCCGCACGGCGTACCCTTTACAGTGACGACCTTACCGGAGTTTGCGGCTACGATTGGGGTGCCGGTTTCCGCAAATATATCAGCGGCATTGTAGTGGTGGTGACAGTTCCCGCCACTTCCCTGGGATAGGCCACCAAGTGGTGGAAGATTACATTTCTGCGGCTTCCATACCGCACCGTCCGCTCCTTTTGCAAGCGCTGCCTTCGTCGTCTTTAATGGGAATGTGAAGCCATCAACTGAACCAATGCCGCCTTCACTTTCATCAGCCGTCTGACAGGTGTCACCAGAAGCGTTCGTCGACACGGTTGTATTAACGGTCGCACCAGTACTGTCGTCTATCTGCCCCTTTAACTGATCGAAATACCGTTTAGCGTTACCACCGCGCACCTCGCGCACCTCCGAATCGCTATCGGCCGATATCTCATAATTGTCATGAACGATAATCGCGGCCTCAATTGGATCATTCAGGCCCTTCACACGGTCGAGCGTGCTTGTCTTGTAGCTACTATTGAGCTCGGTCCATACGTAATCGAGCTGCAGGTTGAAGTCGATGATGTCTATTTTTTCACGCACCGCCTTTTTATAGAGCGGTCCCTGACGTGGCCCGGTCGTGCCGCCGAATGTCCATTGAACCAACCCAAAACCGACACTGTTCACCGGCTTGTAGATGTTTGAAACGACGACCTGCCCACTTTGGTTTTTGGCTGATTTCGCAATCGCCCCACCTTGGATAATGGCCGGGTTCAAACCGGACTCCTGGCGCATGTTACCGGCGAAACCAGCTGCCGCAGCCAACGTAAGACCCTTATCGACGAAGTACTGCATAATGACCTTTGCGCGCGCTAACTCGCCGGCCGGTACGGCCGACGTATTAGTGGTTGGTTCGATCTTCGCTCCGTCGCCGCAGGTCATCGCGGGGTTGTAGTAAAGGATGTCGTTGCCGGAGAAGAAGGCTTCATCGAAGCCGTCGGTGTCTTCATTCGCGGCCGCGACAGGGCTGAGCGCAAGGCATATGACGATCGCCAGGCTGAATATCTTGAATACCACGCTATTCTGTTTCATCAACACACTCCCAGTCCGGTTCACGCTGTTCATCTTTACTCGCACACTCTACGTATAGTATATTTTGGCCATTAACCCCACCCTCTGTGCGGTAAACAAGATATGTCTTTTTCACCGCAGGTACATCGAGGAGTAGTTGCTTAACGGGAGTGTTATCAATGATACTTTCGCGATATGAACCGTTTCGGGCCACCGCTTCAACTTCTTTATCAGCTTCGATTTGGGTCGAGAAGGCCTGATTAATGAGTTTCTGCTCCTCGGGCGTGAAAGCGTTCTCATACTCTGTAAAATCAATACGCGAATCCGACATATCGTTGATGGTCTTAACCGACTCAATCTTTACGTCCTCACCCTTCCCTATTGTCAGAATGACTATGACTACTACCAGCGCTATAAGAACAAACGCCGCCAATAGGAGTTTTTTTCGGCTCATTATGGGGGTTATCATTTGTAATCAACCTCCGTATGAGCGAATGTGATGTTCTTCGCCTTAATCTCACTCGCCGTAATGAGTCGCTTTCCGTATGCTAGGGGGCGGGTATAGTTGTATTCTTCGACGATGATCGAACCGTTGGCGAGAACGGCTGATACCATGGCGGTATGCCCCCACTGTGGGGTCGAGGTGGCGGCTGTCGACATGACAGCATGCACGGCCGGAGTTTTGTTGACCTTATACCCCATACTTCCAAGTGTCCTTACGACATCCTTGCCGTTACCGAGGGACCGCGTCTGCTTTAAGACCCCATGTTTTAATAGACGGAATTTTACGAAGTCGACACATTGCTTAGTACAAGTGGTGTACTTGCCGCACTCCCGGGCGTAATCATCACCCACGATATCAGAACCTGGTTGCGATGATGATCCATCTTTACTGCCCGGTACAACCATACGTGCGTACATGACAGGGTGTGGTGAGTCGTTCGTAGACGGATCTATAAACTCTTTATGCCACTCCACCTTGACGCCAGGTGTGTAGTAGATGAAGTCGACGGGTGTTCTTCCGGCCGGATTAGGACAACTGTTCGGCTTATTGACGGCTTTCATTAGTTTGTTATTCGCAAACATACAATACAGCAGGTTCTTGTAGCCGGACGGTTTGTCCCACTCATATGTAAGGTTGGCACCCATGCCTGGTTTGCGTACCGCCGTGCCTTCGTTAAAGTCTCCAGTGAAAAAGATAGGTACACCCGGGTTCTCGCGCTTCAAGCGAGTGACTTGCTGAACGTAAATTAGGGCTGCTTGGTAGCGTCGTTCGGCATTCCTCGCAAAGGCGGCATTATGCGTATTGATGACGATGATTTTCTGCCCCTTGTACTGCGATCGGATGTCTTCCAGCCACAAGATCGGCGAATTGGCGCGACCGTCGGGGTGTGACTCACCATTAGCGCATGTCGAGGCCGACGAGTCTCGGTTACCACGGTCACTCGGGAAATTGAAAACCTCTGCTTTTACGAGCCTGAACTTGGTTTTATTGTAAAAGACTGCACGACCGCTACTGCAGAACCCGTCATAGTTTTTGTTCCAGTCTGGGTACACACCATAGCCGGCTTGCCCCAGGTCACGGCGCAAGTTCGTGTAGTTCGCTCCGGCCAATTCCTGCATGCCGACGACATCAAACTTGCGGTTTTTTATTTCACGGCCAGCTACGGCTTCGTTGCCGCGGACCGGTTGGTTGTAGGTACCGATGACAAAGTCAGTGCCGGCTCCGCTATTCTCACCCGTGCCGGGAATGACGATGTCAGCGAAAATGGTCGGGTGGTCGGAGCCGTTGCTTTTGTCACCGCCGCTTACCTCTTTGAATGATGAGACTTCAACTTCTGGTGTCAGATAGATGTGGTCGATATAGTTACGCACACCTTTTGGTTTGTTAGGGCATTTTGCTGGTCGCGGCACAGAGAGGTCGTAGGCATTATTCATGCCTCCAGCTGTCAGTACGCAGTAGGTCAGCTTCTGGTCGGTTTTCGCACCGGCGCCGTTATCGCGTGAAAAGGCGGAGTTAAAGTCACCCACCAAGAAGACCGGCGCTTGGGTTTTGAACTCATTTACTTTTCTAAGGTGTCCTAACGCGTTTTGATAGCGGGTCTCCGCGTCTCCTTGCCCACGGTTGATCGGATCATGCACATTCATGACATAGAATTCCTGCTGGGTTTCCCTGTCTTTTAGTTTTACCCATGGCTCCTGGATTTTCCCTCCGAAGTAGGTGCTTTGCCAGGTCCCTTGGCTTACGAGCTCGAACCGATCGGAGCTCCACATGATACTGTCTGAGAGCTTACCTTGAGAGGACATTTCGTAATTGGGCAAGTTCTTCTTGAGGTAGTTCCGTTGGCTCGGCTCGAATTCCTGAAAGCCGATGATCTCAAGATTGTTCGAAGTTATTACTTCCTGGGAGCGCTTAATACGCTCGGACCATGATGAGAAGCTGGGTTTGTTTGCACCAGGTCCATCGGTGTGGCTGGTACCAAGTACGTTAAATGAGGCAATGCGGAATTCGGAGCCACCGCTCAATGAGGCGTTGCCAAGGGGCGGTTCATAATCCATCGCTTCAAATACGCTTTTATCCATCGTGTAGACTCGGAAATAACTGAGCTGTTGGTCGCTGAAGTCGCCTGATTTACCACCTCGATCAGCACTATTCATACAGTTGATGCCTGTAGGGCCGTTCTCTTCTGCCTCTTCACCCCAGCCAGCTTCACGCGTCGTACATTCCGAGAGCCAGTCCTGATATTCGTTCTGAGCCGAACCATCCTCCGGATTGATCATCTTGTTGGACGCCATCCAGTCGATGACCTTGTCGCTATCCAGGCCGAGCTCATGCTTACTCATGGTGTAGCGGACATTGCAGAAGACATCGGCATCAATGCCGAGCTGGTCGTAGCCATAGTCGCTACATTTACTGAAGCGATCTTCGTTGTAGCCATTCGTCGCATAGGCCGAAGGTGCGAGTGAGGCTGACGCGAGTGGGATGAGATTGAAGGCATTTACTAACGAACCCCCCACGCTAGCGGTAGAGGCGGTACGGAACGGAAGCAAGGTTCGGGTGAGAGATCCGAGGAATGAGTGCTGGTTGTAAATATCGAACGGCGTGTCTTTTGCGGCTTCCGTTTCCATGGCGATATATTCAGCCCGTATCTCGTCACTCAGGGCTAAATACTCTTTTAAGTCGGATTTCGTAGCAGGCTTCATGCCGCGGTCCATGGCGACTTCCCCCATCATGGCGGAACTACCCGCAAAAATGGCGTTGCCAGCGTCGACCCCTTTCGTACCACCCCCCACGATGTTGCCGGCCAACATCTGTGACAGATAGTTCTCGAGAATCGGCAATGCCAGGCCTATCGCAACCGACCCTCCGATACTGAGCATCGTTGCCGTGCCAGCCGTACCGATGGCAAGAGCAATACCTACGACGAAGGAGCCTCCGCGCACCAGTGGATTCTGCACCACCTTGCAATTAACACCATCAGCATGCTGCGCTACGAATTTGTTGATCGAGGCAAGTGTGCCCATGGTGGCGCCACCAAGTGTGAATTGCATATCGCGTGCCGTTAGCGTCGGGGCGTCATTATACATGGCCGTCTTGTAGCCGGGTGAATCGAACGCGTTCTTCCCATAGTAGGGGTTCTTCACTTTTTTAGGGGCACCGCCGTTAAATTCGCTCGTTTCATCGACGACCTGTTCATCGGTGTCGATTGCCGTTAGTTTGTTGCCGACATACTCCGCCTGTTCGGGTGTCGCCGTGCCAGCCTTTACTTGGTCGGCGAATGAAAGGAAGACCATCGCATAAGCGATCAGTTGGCGTTTGCGGTAAATCTTTGCCCCTGCCTCGACGGCGCGGAGCGTATTCTTGACGGTGCAGGCGGTGTCGGCTATACCAAGGACGCCAACTCCCTTGACGGCACTTGAGAGTCCTGAACCGAATAGTGATTTGACGGGCGCTCCGTCTCCTTCTAATCGACTGGCGGTCTCACTCGCCTTTTCGTTGGCTTTTTCATTTTCGGTGTTCGTGGCCTGGTCCTCGCCATCTGTCGGTAGGTTACCGGGTGTACTGGCGCCAATCGGATCGCCGCGCACGGCATCACTGACCGCTTTGTCACGCTCCTCATTACTCCCGCTACCAAGCTTATCCCCTTTGTTGGTCTTGAAGCGACTGAAGACCGATGCCGATACCTTGTCTTGGAAGCCGGCGAACTTCGGGTTGAACGCCCGGCGCAGGTTTTCTCGTACGACACGTTCCCCAAGTAACTTGTTGAGCTGGGCCGGGTTTGTCGCCTTCAGCTCTCTTGTTTCCAGCCCGACGGTCTGTTTGAACGTGAGTGACTTCACCTTATGCCGGTTTGGGGGAATCCGTGACCTACCATCAGTCTCTACTTCGATACCGGCCGCCTGGAATTTCTTAAGCTGCCGGTCGGAGAATCCCTTGTAGGAACATTTGATGGTGACACCTCGGCAGATACCTGTTCCCATGTCGTTGAGCTTGGCACGCAAGACGTAGGTCGAACGGATATCCATAGCCGTCAGTTGGTCATTCAGGTCATCGGTTAGGATTTCCTTGAGCTGCACCACGGCTATGCCTGGTGATATCAACATTGTCAGACCACCGACTCCACCGAATATGATACCGAGCAGAAGACCGAGTGGTCCTTTCTTCTTCAACCCCCCCTTCAGTGAGAAGGTCTGCTTGGTTTTTTTTGAACCGCCACTCGGCGTATAGCCATACTGGTTCGCTGACGTTTCTTCCTGATCGCGTACTGCGGCAAGATTTCCCCTACCGGAGGTTGATTCACCACCGCCTTGGAGTACGCCGAGGCGTCGTTCATCACCCGCCAGTCGCGCGCCGGTTTCGTTATTAACCGCCGAAAGTTCACCCCGCTCAGGGGTAGACTCGCCGCCACCTTCAATGACATGAAGGTCGGGGCGAATGTCCGGCTCAATATCAGGCCTGTGTTTTCTGGCGGGTCCCATGGAAATGATTGTTTAGTTTTGGCTTAACACACCTCACTGTGTTTGCCTTTATTATACACCGTACTCACCAGGGTTCATATAACCCGGATTAACGGCCGGCTGCCCCTGTTGGGGTGGTGCTTGCGGCGCCTGAGCCGTCACACCGGTAGTAACGAGCGACTGTTCGGTCTGTGACGCGACGATCTGAATATGAACATGGTTCTGTCCGGCGAAAAAGAGGCCCTGTCCGACCGGGAAGTTGGCCAGACGTTTACGTTCCTCTTCGGTCAGCTTGAAGACATCTGCCAGTACATCGACGGCCGATGACGATTGCTTCAGGAGTAACTGCATGCTGGAGTTCGCCACGATGGCGCGCCCCATCTTGCTACCCATGAAGTCCTCGACATCCTGCGTGATAGTGGTGAGGCCAAGCTGGTACTTTCGGGCTCGTTTGGCAAGCGAGAACAGGAAATTGGCTGAGTCATCATACTTCATCAGCTGCCAGGCTTCGTCGACGATCAACATGCGCTTGCGCTGGTCGCTACGAGTTATATTCCAGATGTGCGACAGTACGATGTACATGGCGACCGGGCGAAGTTCGTCTTCAAGGTCGCGAATGTTGAAAACGACCATATTGTTGTTGATGTCGATGTTGCTCTGCTGGCTGAAGATGCCGGCGAACGTACCGGTGCTATATTTGCGCAGGCGTTGGGCCAACTGGGGGCCGGTGCCGCCCATATGTAGCAGAGTGTCATAGAGGTCGGCGATGGTCGGTGGCGTCGAGTGATGCGTCAGCGGGTCGCTGGTGATGCCGGCACGGGCGTAGGTGTCGATTAGGCCTTGGTCGAGGTCGGCCTCTTCGGCCGGGGTCAGTCCACCCATGATCATGCCGTTGGCCGCGACCTGAGTACCGCCGAGCATCAAGCGGAACAACCCATGCAGAGTTACGAGGTTGGCGCGCAGCGCATCATCTGCCTCTTCGGTGTCGATGACGCGCGGCAGATCGAACGGGTTGATACGGGTGTCAGCGTTCAGGCTGAGCCGGATATAGCTACCGCCGACGGCGTCGCTTAGCTTCTGGTATTCGTTTTCGGGGTCGATGATAAGGATATCGGCACCGGTCATCATGCTACGGATGGCTTCAAGTTTGACAGTGAATGACTTACCGGCACCGGATTTGGCAAATACTACCATATTGGCGTTCTCAAGTGTGAAGCGATCGAAGATTACCAGGCCGTTGTTGTGCATGTTGATGCCATACAGAATGCCCTTTGAATCTGTCAGGTCGGCCGAAGTAAACGGGAAACTGGTCGAAATAGCACCGGTATTCATGTTGCGTCGAATCTGCAACTGGTCGGTCATCTGAGGGATGGTGCTGTTAAGACCCTGCTCCTGCTGGCTGGAAGCGACCTTGCTGAAGACGAGCTGCTGACCGAAGATGGTCTCAATCTTGTGCTGTACGAATCCAAGCTCATCCAGGCTGTCGGCATAGAGTGTGATGTAAAGTCCGTAGCGGAAGAAGCGTTCGGCCCCAACCTGCAATTGGTCACGTAGTTCCTCGGCATCCTGGATGGCAGCCTCAAGCCCAGGGTCACGGGTGCGGCCTTTCTCGCTGTTGATAGCCATGGTTGCTTCAAGCTGAGTTACCTTCTTGCGTAGGTTGTTTAGTACCACCTGGCTCTCCACTGGGTAGATGAACATCGAGATGTCGAGCACTTCGTCGATATTGATGATGCTAGAAAGCCAGCCGGTGTAAATCTGGCGCGGATAGCCGTAGACATACAGGGTGCGGCCGTATTTGGTGCCCAATCGGAAATGGCTGGAGTGGATTTCAAGACTACTTGGAGCAATCAGGTCGCGCAGAGTGGTGACGCCCTTTAGGAAGGCTTGTTCTACCTCTGCCTGCTCGCGGGCGCGTTGCTGGGCGGCGATATCAACCGGATCAAGCTTCTTCTTACCCATCAGACGATTCCCCTTTCCGGACCGAGCGGCGGATTCGCCGGACCTTGTCCCTTGGTTACGTAGGTGCTGGTGACGTTATCGAAGTCGCCTAACGGTTCGCGCACGGCGGTATCGGGGTTGTAGACGTTGTAGTATAACTCGCCGAGCTCTTTCGTATTAAGTTGAACGCTTTTGACGCCGAGCTGGAACAGGCCGCTCATGACGGCGTCGACACGGTTCTTCACTTCGTCTTTCGCCTTGTTATAGCTAGCCTCGTCAATCTTAATCGGATCGCTCGATGGTTTGGCGAAAATCTTACCGAAGAAGCCTTTGGCCTGGTCACGAAGGTCGTTCAGGTCACCACTTGGGAAGAACGGTACCACGATGAAGAAACTTTTATCCATGATGTTGGCTTCCTGGCTTAAGACGTCGATGAAGTTGATGTAATCGTCCATCAACACGCCGAGCAGCATGTTGTCCTGGTTGCGGCGCATAGTGACAAGGCGGTCGATATATGGGCCGATGTCGACGCGCTGCGAGCGGATGAAGACCTGGATCGGGAAATACAGCGAGTTCAGGAAGTTCTGATAGCTGTACTCCACCCCTTCCCGTTCACGACTGCTCATGAGGTCGAAGTTAATCGACTTACAGGCGACCACGGCACGGAATGATCCGTCGCGCATGATGACCATATTCTCTCGGATTTCCGAAATCTGCAGACTGTTCTGGGTGGTGTTCGGGTTGACCGGCGGTTTTGGTGGCGTAGCCGGCTGGTTCGGTTGCTGCGGTTGCTGCTGGGGCATAGCTTGCGGGGCATCGAACGGTGCGCCCGGCTGCGAGGCGGGTGAGTTCGTTGGCATTGGCTGCTGCGGCACTTGTGGTGCTGGCTGGTTAGGCGGCATTAGAGTCTCTCGTTCCCACTCGTTACGCCGATTCTAGCGGAGAGATATCACTACCTCATTCTCGGAAAGTTTTTCTTTCTCGTGAATACGGTTCGCTTCCCTGGCGATCGTTTCCACCGATAAATCGGGATTATTTGCAAGGTTAATTATATCAGGCGAAAGTTGCTTTTCGCTAGTGCTTTTATCTGGTTCTGCGACCGGTTGTGCCGGTGTAGCGTCAACCGGGCTCACCACCGACTGATGCATGGTCGGGTACGGGTTGAAAGATGGTACTGCCGCCCCACTGTCGTCGGCTGGTTCAGGCGTGGGAGCGTTAAGGTCGGCGTACGGGTCGGCCACGGGCGGAGGCGCGACGAGGGGTTGTTGTGCTTGAGGGGCTGTTTGCTGTGTCATCGGCTCTGGAAACTGCCCCGTATGAAGACGATTCAGCATATCCTGGTGACGCTTGGCGTCGGCTTGGTCGAGCCGGGTATCGAAGGCGGCACCAACCCCGACCGATTCATCCAGGATGTCCGGTGCCTGCTGCGCTTCGTAGTAGACATCGTTGTTCATGATGCCATTGCCAGCTGGCCCCTGCCCCTGCACGCCGCGGACTGCCCAGCCACGTGAATCGACGATACTGGCGAGATAGCTCAGGCGTTGCTCGGCCTCGGCTTCGGACAAATCTTTTGTTCGCTGCACCTCAATCACTTTCGGTGCGGTAATCTGCACCAACGTCTGCGTGCCATCGGGGTTCCATAGTCGACGACGCGGCTTCAGGTAAAACGAGACGATGGCTGCCAGGTAGGTTTCCATCGGTTGGTCTTTGCGAAGCGGCAAAGCTAACGCTCCAAAGAACAGCACGATCGGCAAGACTACTACGAACAGAGGCAGGAATAACTGGCTTAAGAACCAGCCTATCAGGCCGGCAGCCGCCACGATAATAAGGTAAATGAACTGACGGAAGCTGAACGGCCCGATCAGCTTGTCGTCTGCCTCGACGTCTTGGGGTACCTTATAAACCGCCATAGTGCTTATAGTATACCAAAGCTATAGATGAATAAGCCGGTCGAGCTGTTTGTTCTCTTGGGCACCAAACTTTGCGCCAAGAATTGGATCGGTACGTGCTTTAGTGATTTCGCTGATAACAGTGTCGAGTGCAGCGCGATCAACTTCGCTGGCACGCTTCGGATCAGCTAGTACGCGACCTATGTCGTCGGCCATGCGTTGCATTTCGTCAACATCCATCTTAGCCACCTTCTCGGCGGATATCTTACCTGCGTTCACGGAGTAGATAAAGCGGTCTTCCTGGCTTCGGGCCATGGTGCCTTCTTTCATCTCGCTACGCATGGAACCGCTAAGAGTGACAGGAGTCCGGCCGGTTTTCTCGAGCGTTTCAACCGCAGTTTTCTGAAGTTGTGCGACGTCGTGTTTGCGAGATAATAGGGCCTCTTGGTCCGCACTGAGTTGTTGGCCTGCAGCTTTAGCTGCTTCGGCAGCCTGTATGGCTTTTGTATCGTTCCCGAGTGTATCAAGGGTGTCCTGAATGCCATGAGAGTTCGTGCGAGAAAGATGTAGCTGCATCGCTGCGTTATGTGCATCTTCGGAGAGGGCCGAGCCGTCCGTGTGAGTGCCCGTATTCGCCATATGACGAATCTGGTCGTTGCTGTAGGCGTGTTCCATGTTCTGCACCTCGGCTGCAACGTCCTTTCTCCGCTCCTCTTCCTTCGCTTGCTGGGCATACGATTGCACCAGGCTAGCCATCTTGGCGTTGCCGCCTGCTAGGCTGGTGGCATAGGCAGCCGCTGCCGCAGTTTGCTCGGGCGATGCGCCCACTGGTGGAGCTGCCCTGTTCGCTACGTAGTTACGTAAGGCAGCCTCCGAGGACGCTTTGGCATACTCATCTTTTTGGCTGGCGTCCTTCACGTTCGTGTTGCCGACACCGGAAAGCCAGGTCGCGGCCCTGCGCCTACGCGATCCGGTACTTCCCAGAACTCGACCGCTTCCTTCTCTGAGAGAGTTGGTGCGGTCTACGTTCTGCCCCATTCTGTTGCCTCTTCGTCGCTCAGCAAACCGGGCGCCGCCCTTCTTCATGCGGTCGAACGGTCCACGGTTCGGATTGTTCACCATACCGCCAATCTTGCCAAGAACTCCGCCGCTGAATTTCAGCAGGAATGGTACGGTGAAGAGCGGCACGACTAGTACTACTAACGACAATATGTATACCAGCGCGTCGTCGGCACCGTTACGGATGATGGCCGCCGCGACCTGGGCACCACCGAACAGGAGTGCCATCAACGGGTAGATTAGCAAAAGGGTGAAGAGCGTTTTACGCCAGCGGTCGAACCACTGCTCGGTGTTGGGGAGCAGATAGGCCACGAACGCCAGCGGCGATAACACTACCAGGATAATGATAAATGCCTGCCGGGCAACGAGTACGAATACGACAGTGAGCGCCGCGATGAGCGCGATGACCGCCAGTGGTATAAGCAGTGCCAGGGCGCCCAGGAAGCCGTACGTACCAACCGTCAGGGCGGCACCACCAACTGCCAGTGTGCCCACACCTCCCGCGAGCAGCCACGCTCCGACTTTGTCCCACATGCCAAGATTGCCGCCCACATCACCGCCCATGCGGCTCACCTGGTCTGTCAATAAGTCGTGCAGCGAACTACCAGCAATGTTGGACAGGTCGACGGCGACGGCGCAAATCCAGAACGACACGTTTACCAGGATAGCGGCAATCGCGAGGCGTGGCAGCATCTTCTTGATACCGTAGTTACTGATCCCCGCTCCTGTTAGCTGCGAATAAATGATGACCATGAATGAGATGACGAAGGCGACGTTGGCCAGGTTACGGATGGTCTGCCACGTATTGTAGGTGGCGGCGCTTCTGCCGCTGGTGTCGAACATGCTTGGGTTGACCCCAAGCAGTTGCTCGAGGATGGCGAACAGTGAGTCGTTGAACTTGGATATAGCAATGACGACCGGGCAGATGATCCAACCGACCCCTTCGAGGGCACAGGTGGTTTTGTCGTCTTCGGCTCCACCGGTTGCGCTGTCCGTGTTGCCATCGCTAACCTCGGGCTGACTGTCCGGATTCTCTCGTACCCAAGTAGCGTAGGCGGCTGAGTTGTCGCGGGTCATTTTAGCTAGCTCGTGACAGCGTAGATCGTCGGCTTCGTTGCTGTTGCCGCCCGGCTTGTAGTAGGCATCATCTACCTTATCGTTTTCGTTGTCGCGATCGCCTGATAAGCGGTAGGTCTTGCCACTTTGTATCTTGCCGTCACTTCCAACAATATCGACGAGCACGGCTCCGCTGTCGTTGGTAAGGTCGTCGACACCCGATTCGAGTGAGGTGCCGTTGCCGCAGAATATTTCCAGGCCCTTCATGCCGATGATATATTTCATCGAGCCGGCATTCGTGTTGTCGTTGATGTGAAAGCGTGGTCGTGAAGCTTTCTCGCTCAACGCTTCGGTAAGGGCTGACTGCCATTTACCATTCGTGACTACCTTGAACGAGGTTGACTTCTCGCAGTCATCTGAGTTGTTAGGCGTAAGCCTGCTTCCGTCGCCCACTTTCGAAAGACCGCGGTTTATGGCGCAGAGAAGCTCGACGGCATCTGAGAAGCCAAATATCGTGGCACCACGCACCCATATGCTACCATCGTCACATTTGACGGTGCCGTCATTGTCGTCATTGTCGTCCATGCCGGGGCCGAGATAGCCGAAGCCTTCTTTGGTGTTGTAGACGTTCCAGTGGCCGTCGAGCACCTTGTCACGTTTTAGTGATGGGTTCGAGACGAGACCTCTCTCAAGACATGCCCACATGCCTCGGTAGTACAGCCACTTCTCGGCCGTATCCTGCGGGTGCTCGGCCGCCGCCGCCGCCGCCGTATTCTGGAATAACGGCGTGGCCGTTAAAAGTGACAGCTGAAGCACTACTGCCAGCAGCACGAGGGTGAACGACCGGAACGTAAGCGCCATAATACCCCTCATCATACCACTTATGGCTAGTAACGAGAATGTTATGGATATGAAACGCAACCCCTGTCACCATGGACGCTCGGGGTTGCGGTAGAGCAGATCTTTACTTGATGCTGCTTATTCGTTCGAAGACTCAACGTTGGCGAGGCGGAGGCTGCCATCGGCTGCCGGTACGAACGTCAGTTGCCAATCACCTGTCTCGAGGTTCGGGTCGAAACTGCTGGAGTGCTCCTCTGAGATGTTCTTATCTTGGTTATTGCGACCGGTAAATTCGAAGTAGACCACGACCTCATCTGCATTTTCGGGGTCGTTGGCGACGACCGTTCCAGGCGCGAGGTCAACGAAACGCTGATATTGCTCGACGTTTTCCTCGCGGGTGCCGCCGTCCTCTGGTGGTGCGGTGCGCAGGGCAAGCTGGGTATTGTCGTGGTGGTTCTCGACGCCTGTCGTATACCACCTGACCAGGTTCGGATTGGTCTGCCAGTCATCGACCAGCATTTCGCTTGAGAACTGGATGTCGTATGGTTCGTTCAGTGACATGGCGTACGTCGCGTCGTCGGTCTCGAAACGCTTCGGGTCACTGATGGCCTCGGCGCTGTAGCCGCTGTTCTGCCATTCGTTATATTCAGCCACAAAGTCTTCGGCCAGCTGTTCCCGGTTGTCGACGTATTTCTCGGCGTTTAGCGTAAAGCTGACTTCGCCTTCGTTCGCCTCAGGGTCCTTTTCATTCTGGCCAGGTTCGGCCGGCGCGCTGACGCCAGGTTCTTTTGGAGGAACGGGTTCAGATGTGTTTTCTCCGCCCATTACCTTCGAACCGCCGAAAGCCCCAGCGGCGATGGCGCCAAGCAACGCGACAGCCGCGGCCGGCTTCTTCCAGCCGAGCTTCTTGTCGTGCTTGTCATCGCGGTGCTCTTTCGGAGGGATGACCGTCTTGTCAATCGGAGGCATGCTGTCCAGGTCGACCTGGTTAGCCTTTGGAGGTTGCTGCTCAATACTCATATGGTGGTGGTTCCTTTGCGTCGTGAGTGTGACGCTTTATATATGTGTAGCAGAAGTGCTTATGTCTTACTATACACCAAAACAACGAAAAAAGCAAGTAGGTAGTTTTGACGTCAAGGCTTGACTATCAGAGGGTGCCGTCCGGCCCCTTGCCATCACCGTAGTCACTGAGGCGGTCAGGCTGGTAGCGGTACGGCGCCTTGGTGGCGGCTTTGCGTTCGTAGGCTTTCTTTTCGTCGAGCGGAATGACCGGCCGGCTATCGGTGACGTAATCGGAGATGACGCCCAGCAGTTCTTTCTCACGGGTACCGAGTTCGGCGCTGACCTGCGGGTCTTCAAGCGCGAACTTGATGGTGTCGGCCAGGGCTTCGCGGGCATCCGGCTTAAGGCTGCTACGACGGGTGTCGTCACGCAGTACCTGGACCATGCGCTGGAGTTCGTCGACGTCGGTACCGGCCAGGCGGGTCGCCTTGATTTTCTTATCGCGGATGTCACGCAAGATGGCGTCCTTACCGCTGAGGAAGAAGGTACCGACTTCCATGTTACCCCGGTCGGTGCCAGAGATGCTCTTGATGGTAAGGCCGGACTGCTTGATGGCGTCGCCGAGCATTTGCTGTACGTCGCGGTTGCGGTCAATGACGCTTTGGTCGATGATCTCGGCACCGCGGACCGGCTGGTTGTTCTTATCGACCACGACATTACCTTCACCGTCACGCTGCACTTTGTAATATTTGTGTTGAGCGTCGTCGTAAATCATACCGTGTTCGACAGCAATGCTGTCCTTAATCTTCTGGAAGGCCCAGTTGTTCCCCTTCGACAGCATGATTTCCTGCATGGCGGCGTCGCGCAGCGCGTCGTTGTCCTTGACGTCACGCTTCAAACGCATGTCGTAGCCGTCCTGCTGTAATTTCATCAACTCGGTCAGGCTATATTCAGACAGTACCGAGCGCGAGTTCTTGACGTCGTCGAGGTAGGCTTGCACCACCTCTGATTTCGCCCGGGCGTAGACGCGGTTAGCACCAGCTTCCTGGCCGATATAACCAGCTTCCATGCGCAGTTTCTCGTTGCCCTTCAGCTCGCCCATCATCTGGCCCTTCAGGAGGATTTCGGCGTTGGTCTTCTTCAGTCCTTCGATAGCCAGCGCCTGCGAAGTGACGGCAGCGGCGGTCATGTCGTCGTCGAACTCAGCCCTCAGGCCCTGGTTGCGAAGCTTCAGGTTGTGATCGTTCTTGGCCTTGATGGTGGCGGCATCATCGCCTGCCTGAATACGCTGGAAGGTCTGGGCGGCCAGATACGAGTTGTCGACCGCAGCGGAGGTTTGCTGCTGCAAGGCCTCGGCGTTTCGGGTAGCAAGTTCGCGCTGATACGAGGCGGGGTTGAAGTGGCTGGCGTCGAGCGGGTTATTGCGTTGGTTCCAGTGGGTGGCATGCTCGGCCTCAAGATACTTATGGGTGCGTTCGGCTTCGCGGCGGGCGGTGTCAATCGGCTGGTAGCTCCTGTGGCCGTGGCGTCGGTTCTCGGCCTCGGATTGGAAATTTTTGCGCTTGTCTTCTTTGTTCTTCGAGTGGCGGTACATCGCCTGACCACCCCGGCGGGCGAAATTGTAGCGTTTGTTGTCGTTGGCAAGCGCCCTGTCCTTGTAATAGCCGGCGTTGTCGCGAGCCCAGCCCTTCGAGCGATCGATTAAGCCCCGCTCGGCATTGTTGACGATACCGGCCAGTCGGCCTATCAGACCGCCTGAGAACTGGATCAGAAGTGGTGTGATGATGAGCGGTACGATCTGCACGGCCATACCGAACAGCATGACGGCTAAGTTGGGTGCGTTCTGGATGATGGCGGCCCCGGCTAGCTGGGCTCCACCGAATAGCAGCGAGAAAATTGGAAACAGTACCAGCATGGTCGTGAAGATACCACGCCAGCGGTCGAACCACTTTTCGGTGTTGGGCAGGATGTAGGCAGCGAAAGCGATCGGTGCCAAGATGATCAGCATGATGATAAGCGCCTGGCGGGCCGCCAGGATGATGAACGCCACCAGCAGCGAGAAGACGACGGTAATCAGGATGATGAGTAGCAGGAAGCTGAACGAGGTGATCGAGCCGCCGGTGGCAGCCAAGAAACCGAGCGCACCGATAGTACCGCCGGAAAGCACGTATGTGGTGACTTCGCCCCAGCCGACATTGCGGTTCACTTCACTGCCGACGGCCGTTTCACGCACGGCGATAAGCAGTTCTTGTAGGGACACACCGACAATATTGGAAACGTCGACCGCGACCGCACAGATCCAGTAGGAAACGTTGATAAGGATGGCGGCCAAGACGACGCGTGGAATGATCTTACGGATCTCGTAGCCGGTATAGCCACCACCGGTCAGGTAGCTGTAAATGACGACCAGGAAGCCCAGCGTGAACAGGACGTTGGCAACGTTGCGCATGACATCCCATAAACGGTACAAGCTGTTGTTCTCATCGGTCAGCGGCTGGACGGTCAGGAGCGCGGCGACGAGGCCGTAGATGGCATCGATTCCCTCGGCGATCCAGCCAGCCACGCCACAGACGAGCCAGCCGACGCCATCGACGTCACAGCTGGTGGTGCCTTGGCTGGTGCTCCCACCTTCGGTGGCAGACGCGGTGTCGATGGTGATGGATTGTTCGTCACGGGCATCACTGTAGCGGTTGGGCGGGTTGAGGGTGTAGACGATGTAGGTCGCCTCTTTGGCGCTGGCCGGTGTCTGACCGCTGGCGAAATAGATCAGCTTAGCGGTTTTCTCGCGGTCTCCGCTCGGGGTGTGCTGGTAGACGATGGCACCATCGGGAATGGTGCTTAGGCCACGGCTGTCGCTGGTGTTGAGTTCACGATAGACCTGGTCTTCATAGACGAGGGTGTTGCCTTCCCAGGTCGCATCGGCTGCGTGAACAGAGGTGGGAACGGCGAGGACGTATGTCAAAGTGGCCACGATGAACGTGGCGAAGAACAGCACAAAATTCCGCGTGGAAATTCTACCTCGCGGGAAACCAAAGAGTGTATCCCACATTTCTTCTGAATTGTATCATCTAACAGATGAAAAGTCAAGGATTCACCCCCATCAAAATCAGGAAATAAAGTTGTCATATCGACCCAAATGTCGTACATTATGCTTAGACATGAAACTAAAACAAATACGAGTCTCCCTTATAGTGCCGGCCTTCGCCCTGAGCGCTGTTGCCGCCCTGCTACCGACCACGCCGGCATCTGCGCTCAACCCGGTGCAGGTATACGTACAGGAAAAATGTCCGAAGTCGGCCGACGCGGCATCCCGTTGTGCGGAAAAGTTCAATCAGGCGCTCCGCAAGGAGTGTGGCCCATCTAAGACTACCGATAAGTACCGTAGCTGCGTACGGAATTACGTCAAAGAACAGGGCGTTGAATTACGCAGCAACAGTTGCTGGAAAACGTGCGAGCCAAAGAAGGAAGACGGTGACGGCTCGGGCGGCGTGTTGCAGGACCCCGTGGCGGGCAACGATTGTGGCGGCGTGAAGACGGCCATCATCAAATGCGACCAGAACAACAGTGGTAGTAACGTCGAGAACAACGGCATCTGGGGGCTGCTACTAATCGCGATCAATATCATGACGGCAGGTGTCGGTGTGTTGGCGGTAGGCGGCATCGTGTACGGGGCCATCCTGTACACAACGGCCGAAGACAAGGCCGACCAGGTGAAGAAAGCTATCGACATCATTACCAACGTGGTCATCGGCCTGGTAGCCTTCGCCCTGATGTGGGCCGGACTTAATTTCCTGATTCCAGGAGGAGTATTCTCATGATTCAGAAACTGCAGCGTTGGGTGCTGGCGCTCGGCGTCATCGGCCTGGGATTCACAGGCGCGGCCCTGGTGCCTTCCCAGCCCGTAGCGGCGGCGAAGTGTAGCTCGAATTTCCTGACCTTCCCTGCCTGGTACGACGGGTTGTTGAACAACCAGTGTCAGATTAAAAAGCCAAGCGGTAACAATAATGGTGGCGGGTTGTCGGCGTTCATCTGGCGTATCGTCTTGAACCTGATTGAGATCGCGCTGCAGCTTGTAGCCTATGCCTCGGCCGGCTTCCTGATTTACGGTGGTTTCAAGTACCTCACCAGCTCGGGTTCGCCTGACAAGACAGCTGCGGCCAAAAAGACGATCCAGAACGCCATTATCGGATTGATTATCTCGTTCTTCTCCGTGGTGGTGGTGACGCTGGTCGCCAGTAGGATCCAGCCATGAGTATGCTTACCTACTTCGCGGCAAAGGTAGACCCCGGCCAGGTGGGTGTGCCGACGGTCAGTGCCGACAACGTGCTCTCCGGTGTGCTCAACACTGTTTACTTTGCTGCCGGCATTGCCGCTGTCATCGTCATTATCATTTGCGGCATCCTGTACGCCGTGTCGCAGGGTGATGCTAGCAAGGTGAAGCGGGCCAAAGATGGTATCCTGTATTCTGTCGTCGGCTTGGTCGTCGTCATGATGGCCTTTGTCATCACGAACTTCGTAATAGGAAGGTTTTAGGTAATGAAGTTACAAATGAAATCAAGTGTAATCGCCCTCGCCCTCATGCTCGGAGTCGGCACCTACGCGGCCGCGCCGGTTGGGGCCATCAATGTATTCGACAATAGCTGTCGCGGTGCCAACGCCAGGACGACCGTCTGTAAGGCCAAGAATGATGATAGTGCCAGTAAGCTGGTCCGTACTATCATTAACCTACTGCTGTATGTCATCGGTATCGTCTCGGTCATCATGATCATCGTGGGCGGTATCCGTTATACGATCTCAAACGGCGATGCCAGCAATATCAAGACAGCCAAAGATACTATCCTGTACGCCGTGGTCGGTTTGGTGGTCGCATTGCTAGCCTACGCCATCGTCAACTTCGTCGTCGCCCAATTTTAACCAGTCATAGGAGGAATTAATTATGAAACAACTCATCGCAACGCTCATCATCCCGATCGCCATCATGGCACTCGCAGCTGTTGGAAGTCTTGGCCTTGGGGCTGAAACGGCTTTAGCGCTTGACCCAGGGGATGGTGTCAACCGCGGCATTAACGCCGCGGGCGGTGGTAGCGGCAGCGGCGGTAATCTGAGCCGAGCGATTAAGAATGTCATCAACGTATTGCTATTCATCCTTGGTGCGATCGCCGTGATTATGATTGTCATCGGCGGCATCAAGTACACGATCTCAAACGGCGATGCCTCGAACATTAAAAGCGCCAAAGATACTATCCTGTACGCCGTAATCGGTCTTATCATAGCCCTTATGGCTTACGCCATCGTTAACTTTGTCGTCGGTGCCTTCTCATAGGCCTACCCAAACCAATCGATATCTGATATAACCGTAGTAAGAACATCTAGAAAGGATAAGAAGAACACATGAAATTCTCATTGAAGCAAAACCTGCGCGCGCTCCTGCTCGTGCCAGCGCTCGCGCTCGCACTCGGCTTAGCTGTCGTGCCGGCTGCCCAGCCGGTTGGCGCATTCAACCAGGGCATCCAGGACGGCGCTGATGCCGGCCAGGGCGAAGACCAGCCGGATAACCTGTTTGGGCAGAACGGAATCTTCCGCACCATCACCAACGTGCTGCTATTCCTGATCGGTGCTATCTCGGTGATCATGCTGATTATCGGTGGTATCAAGTACACAGTTTCAGGCGGTGACAGTTCGGCTGTAACCAGTGCCAAGAACACGATTCTATACGCCATCGTCGGTATCATCGTGGCCATCCTGGCCTTTGCCGTCGTCAACTTCGTCATCGATAGTTTCGTCAGCTAACAATAACTGATACGTTCACGTACAAAACCGCCCCCATCGAGGGGCGGTTTTTAATGCCGCTACACCTGCCCTATTATTTGGCGAGATAAAAATACCACCCGATAGTCGGGTGGTATTTCGTTGGGCGCTTAGCTGATTACTGGATGGTAATTTTCTTAGCCTGCTCCTGCTTGATCTTGCCGAAGCTGATAGTCAGAACGCCGTCTTTGAGGACAGCCTCGACTTCATCTTCCTTGACGGCGACCGGCAAGGCGACGGTACGGCTGAATTCACCCCAGTAGCATTCCTGGATGTGCCAGTTGGTCGCGTCGGTGTCATCACCGCTTGAAAGCGTACCACTGATGGTCAGGATGCCGTCTGAAATGCTGACGTCCAAGTCTTCCTTGTTCACGCCTGCGGTGCGGGCCTTCACGACCAGCTTTTCTTCGGTTTCGTAGACATCAACAGCTAACTGGCCTGGGAAGTCTTCCTCGCTGTCATCCCAGTTGCTCTCGTCGGACGGAGCTGCCTGCGGCGCGTCGTTGGTCTGCTGCGACAGTTCATCGTCGTTCAGGAACGCGGCTGCCAGTTCGTCTTCGATGAGCAAGTCATCGTTTTGTTTTCGGGCCATGATTACCTCCACTGTTATCCTCGGCTCTATTGACAGATTGTCCTCATCAGTATAACTAATGCTTATTGTATAATCAACGAAACGACCCCTTTAAACGTAAAAAGTACAATGATTGACCAACTCATGCAAATCATCGCTCCTCACCACTGTTACGGCTGTGGAGAAACGGGCCCGGCGTTATGTAACAATTGTAAATACGACATCGTTTCAGACGGTTTTTCGGGCTGTATCGGCTGTACGGCGCCAGCTCGACGCGGTATCTGTTCGAGCTGTGAAACGTGCTTCCAAAAAGCCTGGTGTATTGGCGAGCGGAGCGATGTATTAGGTCGGTTGATCGATGCCTATAAGTTTAACGGCGTCAGAACTGCTCGGCATGAGCTGGGCTCGCTGTTTGATGCGTGTATAGATGTGTTGCCGCCCGAGACGGTGGTAGTGCCAGTGCCAACTATCGCCCGGCATATCCGACAGCGTGGCTATGACCACGCTGCCCTGCTCGCTCGTGAAGTAGCAAAGAGACGCCGACTTACGTACTCTTCACTCTTGTCCCGTCGCGGTACGACCGTGCAACGGGGCGCCACGAAGTCGGTGCGCCTGAAGCAGGCGGCTGCTGCGTTCACTTGCTCCCATACGCTTGACCCTGCCATTCCGTATCTTTTGGTTGATGACGTGACGACAACGGGAGCAACCGTACGATATGCGTCCGAGGCACTGGCCGCTGCTGGTGCTCGCCAAGTCTGGGTAGCGGTTGCCGCCAAACAACCGTTAGACATCCACCCCTGATATCTGGTAAAATACGACAGCGCTATGGAGAGGTGACCGAGTGGTTGAAGGTACCGGTCTTGAAAACCGGCAAAGTGTAAAAGCTTTCGAGGGTTCGAATCCCTCCCTCTCCGCCAAGAAGAAAGACGACCAGATGGTCGTCCTTTTTTATTGCAGAGATAAGGGTGTTCGCCTGCAAGGGGGGCCGGTTGCAGGGTAAATGCCGCCAGGCAACCCACGAGCGTTCCAGCGTCACAAGTTACCTGGCGGCGTTGGCAGGTTCCTGCGTGAGTCTACCTACCTTCCCTACTCTACTGGTGAAGGCTGAGGATTTGCTTAGACGTTGGTGCCGCCGGTGCCAGGGCTGCCGGTGAAGCTGTTGAGTACGAAATTGATGATGGCGTAGGCCAGCAGCGCCACGATGACACCGACGATGGCATAGAGGATGGTATTCTTGGCCGCCGTGACCGCGGTCGAGTTACCGCCCGAGACCACGTAGCGCAAGCCACCGATGATAATCATGATGACCGAAATGGCTCCCAGGATGAAGAGCAGTACGTTGGTAATGGTGCGGAAGATGCCGGTCTGGCCGAACAGGTTGGCGGTCTGATCGGTACCACGGGCCGAGTCGGCCCCACCCTGGATAGACCCATCGAAGGCGCCGACCATCGGCGCAGTCATGACGGCCAGTGAGACGGCTGCGAAGACGAGCGACGGGACGAGCGTACGGATAACTGGTTTGATCATGGGGATGGTAACCTCCGTTAATTTCTAAATTTACTATAGCAAATGCAAGCCAAAAGTCTACCCATCCGCCCCTGTTCCATGCTACAATCGTCCGAGCAAGCCACCATACGGAGGAGTACCCAAGTGGCTGAAGGGGACGGTTTGCTAAATCGTTAGTACGGAGAGATCTGTAGCGGGAGTTCGAATCTCCCCTCCTCCGCCAAAAGAAAGAGTAGTGCGGCTGCACTACTCTTTCTTTTGTTTCGGAAGTTGGAGATTCTCACTCACGCGTAATCTGCGCAGCAGGTCGGTGGGCAGTTCGGCGTAGCGTAACGCAGAAAAGTGAGCTTGCCCACTCTTTTTCACAACACCGCTCATGCTATACTGTGGCTATGCAACCAGAGCAGCCGACTATTCAGCCAGAGCCGCAATTCCCTGCGGAGCCACCGGTAGTGGCTGAGCCGATTACTCCCTCGCCTGCCCAAATGCCCGCTGAAGCCGTGCAGCCGATTCAGTGGGAAGGGCCAGAATACATCGAACACCCGCGTTCACCCCTGTGGTTCGTGGGATTCTGGGTCGCGGTCGTCGTATTGATGCTGGCGGCTTTCTTCCTGTTCAAATCGTGGTCATTCGCCATACTGGTGCCGGCCATGGCTGCCGCCCTGATGATTTACTCGCACCGACCACCGCGCATGCTGCAGTACGTATTGAGCAGTAAAGGGTTGTACATCAACGACCAGCTACACCCGATGGAAGAGTTCCGTAGCTTCGGTGTGCACCAGGAAGAAGTGATGCCAGCCCTGATACTCATACCGGTCAAGCGGTTTCGCCCTGGTCTGACCGTCTACTTCCCGCAGGAATACGGTGAGGGTATCGTCGATCTGCTCGGCAATCGTCTGCCGATGCAAGACATTAGGCCGGACGCCTTTGACCGCATCTCACGTAAGCTGCGCATTTAGCTGCGCTTGCCCGTTTTACCTCTGTTGTGCTACAATCGGTCCTGTTCGCCTGCTACCGGCGGGGAAAGCACCTTCTAGTTACAAACGAGGGCATGAAATCCGATTTTATGCCTGAGTATGCACCCGTAGCTCAGCTGGATAGAGCGTCGGCTTGCGGAGCCGAAGGCCATAGGTTCGAATCCTGTCGGGTGTACCAAGAAAAGAAGACTAGCTTGCCTAGTCTCTTTTTCTTGGTAGCTTCGCGTAGCGAATCCGAACCGTAAGGTTCGGTCGTTAGTCTCATGCCCGATTCATCGGCGCATAGATTAACGTGCGCTGTCCTGTCGGCGTAGGCGGCGGGTGATTTCCTTGTCTAATCATTGTCAAAATCCTCCATCTGTAATCATTTTCACATCTTTGCCCCGTTCGTCCGTAGTACCATATGGGCACTACGTAAAGAGTAAGGAGATAATCCCATGGAAGAAGACCGTCGTCCCGCCGAGAAAGTCGTCGTCGATCGTGAGCGTAAATCATACACCGGCGTCATCGTCGGCGTCATCGCTGTAATATTGCTTGTCCTGCTACTGTTATTCGCCCTGCCGTACTTAACGGGCGGCAATAACACGGGTACGGATGTTGAGGTTACCCCTACCCCGACCGCCCCGGCTCCTACCAGTCCGAATACCGGCGAATAAGATACTCTCACCTGGAGAGCAAGTATCCCCGCTTAAAACGAGCGGGGATACTATTCGTGTGTCGAGCTAAATTGAGCGCTGGGTGGACGATCCAGGTTCATCGAAACGTTCCATCGTCTCGGGCCCGTCGTTCATGAACGAGGCGCTAAGGACAAGCATCACCATGAAGAACAAAACGACCAGTAGCGTGAGGATAACTGAAATGATTCCCATGACAAGGCCAGCTATGCCCATGCCCTTGTTGACGGGGTTCTTCAGCGACATGCTGCCGGTAATGATAGCGGGTATGCCGGCCAAGGGTCCAGCACCTACGAGCGACAAGATACCTAGCACGAGTGAGGCGATGGCAAGGTTGTTTTCGGTCGGCTTCACTTCTTTCTGCATACTTCTATGATACGCGCCCGGGAGTGATTGATGCAATTTCAGGGGTGGAGGAATTGTTGTTGAAATAGCATTATGCGAGGCGTATACTCAAAGCACAACTAAGGAGGTGCATGGTATGAAAACAGTAACAGTGGTTGCGTTGGTATTGGTACTGGTAGGCGCATTGAACTGGGGCCTGGTAGGAGCGTTCGACTTCAACCTGGTAGACGCCCTGTTGGGTGAAGGCTCAGCCCTCTCGCGTGTCGTCTACGTGCTGGTCGGATTGGCAGCGGTCTGGATGATCGTCGATCGGATGAGTCACCGTTCGACCGTCTCTGCCGAATAGCAACCGAAATTTGCTATCATAGGATGGCTGGAGAGGTGCAGGAGTGGTTGAACTGGCCGCTCTCGAAAAGCGGTAAGCCGCAAGGCTTCGAGGGTTCGAATCCCTCTCTCTCCGCCACGAAGACACCGGTCGCTTAGACCGGTTTTTTCGTGCCCATTACATGACTGAACCCCCGGCGAACCGAAGCTCCAGCCAGGGGTAGTTGGGA
>CAZFMZ010000001.1:174447-351661 GCA_964520495.1 uncultured Candidatus Saccharibacteria bacterium | reverse complement strand
CGATGAAACGTGGCAGCGGGCACTTGAGACCTTGGCTCAGCTGATGGCACCGGTCGCGCCACATGTCGCCGCCGAACTGTGGCAGCAGCTAGGTCATGACGGCTCGCTCGATACCGCTGCCTGGCCGGAATGGGATGAAACGCAGCTGATCGAAGATACCGTGACCGTGGTAGTGCAGGTGAACGGCAAAGTGCGGGCCAAGCTTGAATTGAGCAAGACGGCCGACGAAGCGACGGCGACCGATGCCGCCCTTCGCGATGAGAACGTCAGACGGTTCGTGGCAGACAAACAGCCAACTAAGGTAATTTACGTACCTGGCCGGCTGGTCAATCTTGTCGTGTAAACCGCGAAACGGTACGACAAGCCTATCTTTTTATAATATCACTAATGCTTAGATTTGTCAATTTTCTCTTGAGAAGGGGGACGCTTTACGGTATAATACTTCCTAAGTTTACGTCAACCGAGATAGGAGAACATTACCATGGCACAGCCAAAGAAACAGACGAGTCCGCGCAAGACCGGACTCCGCCGCAGCCACCTGCGCCTCAAACTTGCCCGCATGGTGAACGCCAAGTCACCAGTAAAGGTGCACACCACCAAGCGCGAAACTGGCAAGAAGACCAGCAACTAGTAGCTGCCTTACACGGGTGGTATACTTAACATAACCAGAAAGAATCAAACGCTGATATGGCATCAAACCGACACCTCGGACGAATCGTAGCTCTGCAGACCCTGTACGAGTACGAGTTCCGTTCCCAGGCCGAAGATTCGCAACTCGACCTGCAGGCCGTCTTGGCCCGCAACATCGAACGTTACGATGAGGCCATCGAAGACAAGGAGTTTGTCTCCAGCCTGGTCGAAGGCGTCCTGGAGCACCAGGCCGACCTTGACGAGCGCTTGCAACCGATGGCGCCCGGCTGGCCTCTTGACCAGATCGCGCGCATCGACCGCAACGTCCTTCGGATCGGGCTGTTCGAGCTTCTCCACCGCCAAGAGACGGTACCACCGAAAGTGGTTATCAACGAAGCGGTCGAACTTGCCAAAGCGTTTGGCTCCGATAACTCGAGCAAGTTCATCAATGGCGTACTTGGTACTGCCTTCCGAACGCTTGTGGAGGACCAAAGCGATGCAGCCGCGGCAGCTTGATAAATTCAAGAAATACTTCAACAGGGGCAAGAAGCCCTCAATTCAGGAAATCGTACGCGAACCAACCGCGGGCGGTATTGTGTTTCGCCGTAACGAAAAGGGCGGCGTCGAGATACTGCTGATTCAGGACGCCAAGGATCGCTGGACGATTCCGAAAGGCCATATCGAAGAAGGCGAGAACGCCCAAGCGACGGCCCGTCGAGAAATCGGCGAAGAAGCCGGCCTGACCAATGTCGACATGCTCGGCTGGCTCGGGAAGATTCACTTCCGTTATCGTCGGGTCGACAAGCTCGTGCTGATGACTACCCAGATCTACCTGGTCAAAGCCAAGGGTGACACCAACGCTATCAAGAAGGAAGAATGGATGAACGGTATCAAGTGGTTTCCGTTCCAGGATGCCCTGGACGCCATTGAATACGAAGACATCGGCAAGCTGATGCTGCTAGCCATGAAACGAATACGACAGGAGAATCTGTAAGATCATGAGTGGGATGTCCACCGCCCCCTACCAGGAATTCGCCCGTACGACCTTAGGGTATGAGTTTACTAATATCGAACTGCTGGTAACCGCCCTGACACACCGTAGCTACGTGAACGAGCATAAGAAAAGTGTCAGCCAGCACAATGAACGGCTGGAATTCCTTGGCGATGCGGTACTGGAACTGGCGGTCACTGACTACCTCTACAATACCTATGATGAACCGGAGGGTACCCTGACCAGCTGGCGCGCAGCCTTGGTACGGACGGAAAGTATCGGCGAGGCGGGTGAACGCTTAGGTTATGAACCGCTACTGCGCATGAGCCGCGGCGAGAAACAAGGCAGCGAACGGGCTCGTCAGGCCATCCTGGCGAACGCCTTCGAAGCTGTCATTGGTGCAATCTATCTGGAGCGTGGTTATCAAGACGCCGAGGCGTTCATTAAGAAGCACATCACGGCCAAGCTGGATGCCATCCTCGAAGAGGGCAGCTGGCGCGATCCAAAATCGCATTTACAGGAAGTCTCTCAGCGGCTCGATTCCGCCACGCCGCAATACCGAGTACTGGAAGAAACCGGCCCCGATCATGACAAGATTTTCACGCTCGGCGTCTATGTCGGCGGCAAGCTGATGGGCAAGGGGAGCGGTCACTCAAAGCAGATGGCCCAGCAAAAGGCGGCTCGCGCTGCGCTCCAACGCTACGAAACAGAACGTGGCACCCCTAAAACAGATTGACGAAAGCTCATATATAGAGTAAAATTAGTCGAAGTAGAAATACCAACCGAATAAGTTTTAAAGGAAGTTTTAATATTTATGCTCGCAATCCGCTTGCAACGACTGGGCCGTAAAGGCTACCCTGTCTACCGCCTGGCTGTCCAGGAATCGCAGCGCCACCCATCGAGTGGTCGCGTCGTCAGCTACGTCGGTAGCTACAACCCGCACACCAAAGAAGCGACCGTTCAGGTCGAAGCCGCGCAGAAGTATCTCGACAACGGCGCTCAGCCAACACCTCGTGTCGTCAAGCTGCTCAAAGACGCCGGCGTCAAACTGCCAAACTGGGTCAAGCAACCAGCTTCTGACAAGCAGAAGTCTATCCGTCATGCTGAAAAGCTGCGCAAGAACCAGCCGAAGCAGGAACCTGTCGCTGAAGAAGCTGCTCCGGTTGAAGCCGAAGCCTAGATTCGCGCCCGCATCTTCATTTCACCCCTGGCATGTGCCGGGGGTGATTGTATTTTCAGGCTGACCTGCGTGGTATAATGAAGGTACGTACCATACATAACCGTAGTGTGACTGAATATCCGAGGGGGAGACATATGGCAACAATCGACCAACAGTTCGTAGAGTATATCGTAAAGTCTTTGGTAAGTAACCCTGATGATGTCGTCCTCGACCGCATCATCGATGAGAAAGGCGTGCTCCTGACCCTCACCGTAAACCCGGACGACCTAGGTCGCGTCATCGGGAAACGTGGCATGACGGCGCAGAGTCTGCGGACACTGCTGCGTGCCCTCGGTACCAAGAACGACGCCCGCTACAACCTGAAGATCGTCAACAATGACGAGGACCGTGAAAACTATACCAGCTCATCGGATAATGAATCGGGCGAGGCTGTGAACAACTCATCAGATGAGGCTGTGGAAAACGAACAGTCCGACCTGGCAAAAAACACACGGAAAGAGCTTGCTGAGCTCGACGACCTTGATATATAATCATAAACAGTTCAAACATGAACTGCGAGAACGGTGACGGACTGCGAGACCGGTATCCGTGTGAAAAGCTCTATGCGAGCAACTTTTATAAGAGTTGAGAGCCTTATATGTATAAAAATAGCCTTTTTGATAGGGCTATTTTTGTTTGTCGGTCATAGGTTGGATTGGAAGTGCCGGGTCGCTTAGCGGGTCAGTTGTATGAGGATGATGCTGGCAATGAACACGGCACAAACGACGCCGGCGATAATCAATGCCACGTGATGTCGTTCGCCGCCTGCCATGGTGGCCTGCGCGGCTGCGGCGGTTGTCTCCGATTCAAATTCGAACGAACGACCCTGGCCTTGCTGCTGGCTGCGCACAGAATATTGTGGCATTTCCTTCAGCTGCACGTCACCGTGAATCGGCTGCAGATTGACACGACGTGACTCCGCCTGGGCGCGGTCACGCTCGGTGATAGCAGGGCTGTCTTCGAACTCCATTGCCTTCATTTTACCATAAGCGTCAACTACCCGGACTGGACGAAAACAGAGATGGATGAGAAAATCTTATAGTGAAAAAGTTCCAAGTCATTACTCTATTCCCCGAGATGTTCACCGGCGTGTTCGGTAGCTCAATGATGTGGAAGGCGCAAAAAGACCAAATCGTGGAACTGACGACCATCGATCTGCGCGAATTCGGGCTTGGTCCGCGCCGGACCGTAGACGACACGCCATATGGCGGTGGTGATGGCATGTTACTCAAGCCTGAGCCCCTGTTCGCGGCCGTCGATGCTGCCATGGCGAACGATCCTGCTGCCAAGGTACTGCTGATGACACCACGTGGGGAGCGCTGGGCACAAGCAGCCGCGCAGACGCATGCCGACAGTGACCACGGCTATATCTTCATCTGTGGTCGCTATGAAGGCTATGATGAACGTATTACCAGCGTGGTCGACGAGCAGGTCAGCGTGGGTGAGTACGTCCTCACGGGCGGAGAACTACCAGCTATGACCATTGTCGATAGTATCGTCCGCTTACTGCCTGGTGTGCTGGGTGGTGAGTCGAGTGCGGCTATCGAAAGCTTCGCTGACGGCGAAACGTTGGAATTTCCCCAGTACACCCGTCCGGAAGAGTTCCGCGGCATGCGCGTACCCGACGTACTTTTGAGTGGCCACCATGGTGAAATTGCCAAATGGCGACACGAAAACAGCCTGAAACTAAAACGCCCCGACTAACGGGGCGATTTAGAGTTGTGGTGGATGTCGTAGAGCGAACAGTCACACAATATTTTGGAGTTTTTGTTTTTGTAACGTCGCTGAACATCACTTTACAGTCCGGCTTTTAAAAGCGCAAGCATAATAATGAAAATAACAACGATTGCCTGCGCAGGGCAAGGAGTATAATGAGGACATGCAAGAAGCCCACCTAGGTTTTGGCCCCGCCAGAAGTGCACGCACGATGTTCGTTGCCAGGATGGTGGCGGGTTTACTGATACTCATGCTCCTGGCGCAGTTATTCGGCTACGAATCGTTCGCCTCGATACTGGCCATCCTGATGCCATTCAATGATCAGCAACTGACAGATATCCTGGCGGCCAAGGTTGTCATTGCTGAGCTACTCGCCTTGCCGTATCTGCTCGGCATGCCGCTGAGCCGTCTGATGAGAGGGTTCAGCCTGCTGCTTGGTACTGGGGTGGTTCTGTTCTGGCTGTTTACGTCGCTTACGTCGGCCCATGCCGGCAACGCGGCGCTGTTTAGCGACACGCTGCTGATTCCTGGTGGGATACTGGCGTTCCTGTTCAGCGCGCTGTTGAGTACCGGCTTCGGCTATGTCGTCTACCGCGATCTTGGGAGCCGCACCTCTTGAGGTGCGTGCCCGTTTCCTGTACAATATGAAACCGTATTGGGGATTAGCCAAGTGGTAAGGCAGTGGGTTCTGGTCCCATGATCGGGGGTTCGAATCCCTCATCCCCAGCCACGTAATGACCGGGTCTTGTACCCGGTTTTTACGTGGTTTAGAAAAGCGAATCGAACTCACGATCTGATCGGGGTGAGGATTGCCAGTGGCAGTCCGCAAGGAAATCTTCCGATGAAAACTTGTTTTCAATCGTGAAGCTTCGGGCCTGCCGAAGGTAGGTCGAATCCCTCATCCCCAGCCACGATTTACACCAAGGGTGACCCAAGTGCTCCAAAGGTTGATGTAAATCATAGCAATGAAACGACCAATTTAGGTCGTTCTTGCTTAGATTTAAAGGTGTATTCTTGATATATGAGGGTAGTATGCCAAAGCTAAATCATCCTCACTCGATACCCGTGTTAAACATGACTGGCGTCTTCAAGCTACGGTATAGGTTTTATGTAAAAGACGGTGATAATATTTACCGACTCTTTGCGCTGGAGGTGATGAGTGACGGTAGTGTTATATATACAAAAGATACCAAAAACGACGCTCAGGTTTGGCATGGGAACATAACAGCCTCAAGGATTGGAACTAAGACTGTTAAATATAAAGATGCACAGAACGTAGAAATCAATCCAAGCGACAATGCAGGAAAGATAACGTTTCACGCTTCCGGAATTATAAACGCTCATAGTGGCAGAATCGTGCGCGACCCACTAAGGACGATGGATGCAACTGAGCCGCTGTTTACAATGTTGCATCGACATGTCAGCTTTATGGAAGCTGAGCAGGTAAAAAGCAAGAAAGATACTCAAGACGTCTTAATAGAGCTCACCCTGCCATATAATAGGCATTTGCAATCTAGGGTTTTTCTGTCAGCAGACGGGTCAAATAATATTCAAGACTATATACAAGACGGGGCGCTGGCTTTAATAAGTATTGAATTTCACGGTGACACCATTGAGCATTCACGCAAGAAGTTGTTCCTTCAGGTTCTGATTGAAAATGGGCCGGTCGTCGCGTCAGGCAAAAAGATAAGTAATAAAGACCTTTTACTTATGATACATCTTCAGAAAGAGCTAGTGCCCGAACATCTGAAGCCTCGGCGATAATGACAACTTGTTTACTGTATAGCTGTAGCGTACTCTTAACCATCGTGATGCGGTCTCGGTTTTTCATCGGTACAGATCAATGTTTACCAATTCAACATCCATAGTGTAGAATACACCGTGCACGTCCTTCGCCAGATGCGATGGATTTTTATATGCGTGCACACTACCTAAGGGTGTGAGTTCTTTGAAGCATCAAGAGAAGCGAGTCGTACGCGGCATTATCCTGGGCCTCGTGGTGATGATCGTATCACTGACGAGTGTCACGGCAATGACGAGCCCGGCACAGGCCAGTGCTCCAATCTTGCTCAACGGGTCTGCTTGGCTTAACAGCCAAGGAGTGAATGTCTGTGCCCCAAGTACTGATCCCTATTGCGGAGACGAGTACAAAGTAGGGGGTGTTTCTTCCAACTGGTGGCAGTGTGTTGAGCTTGCTCAACGTCTCTACAACAAGATGGGGTGGCACTCTGGAACCTTTGGAGTTTGGTATGCCTACCAGATTTACGACGAAGCTTCTTCCATGGGTATGTCTAGACAAGCGAATGGCAGCATCACTTCGATTCACCCTGGCGACATGGTCATTCATGGGAGTGACGAGCCGTACTCTGAGGGAGCGGGGCATGTAACAATCGTCGACCGTGTGGAAGGATCAACTGTCCATGTCGTCGAGCAGAACACGGCTAACAACGACCCTACGGGTCAATACACGTTGTCTGGAGGTACTCTGAGCCGTTCGGGGTCGGGAACGATCCGCGGGACTGTACATGATCCTGCGAACAATCTCGAATCCGCGTCGAATAGCTACGGTGATGACATCGCGTGGTGGCAAGGCAGTACGCTCTTCGCCTTCACCGGGTCGAACTTCCTGACCAGTTCCTACACCACAGGCCTCAACCCGGGGGATTGGCAGGGAGTCATGGACTACAACCATGACGGTCGTGACGACATTGTCCTGTACCGAGCCAGCGACCAGACTCTGCGTGTCATCCTGAAGAACACCAGCGGTGGCTTCTCGGGATACTCGCAGAATCCAGTGCGAACCGGCGTCGGGTCACCGACCTGGGCGGGCGTGGCCGACCTGGACGGGGACGGTCACAAGGATGACATCGCGTGGTGGCAAGGCAGTACGCTCTTCGCCTTCACCGGGTCGAACTTCCTGACCAGTTCCTACACCACAGGCCTCAACCCGGGGGATTGGCAGGGAGTCATGGACTACAACCATGACGGTCGTGACGACATTGTCCTGTACCGAGCCAGCGACCAGACTCTGCGTGTCATCCTGAAGAACACCAGCGGTGGCTTCTCGGGATACTCGCAGAATCCAGTGCGAACCGGCGTCGGGTCACCGACCTGGGCGGGCGTGGCCGACCTGGACGGGGACAATAACTAGCGAGAGAGGGTGATAAGCCCCGATTGAGTAGGTAGAGCCTCGGCTCCCGCTTAGTCGGGGCTCTACTTATTAATAGTTATATGGGGATATTGTATCGATTGCTTATTCCATAAAATATCGACGAAATCTTCCTGAAACACATCCACTAGCCCCAGCCAAGATGAGTATGCTTAAAAGACTTCCATGGAAGTCTTTTTGCTTATCGTTGATTTTCGATGCAAGCGGCGTAGAATTATAGAATAATGAATAGCCTAATCACTGCAGAGCATCAGCCAGGATTTCCAGCAGAAGATCTTACTGACTCAAACGCTGCGATTTTAGAAATCCTACTCGCGAATCTTATGGTCGTTGAAGAAGGCCATTTAGCAACTGAGCGTGTTTCGTGGGCCTACACTGTCGGTCACCCAAGCATTCTAAAAGCAGCAACGACTATGTACGAGGGTGATCATAGCAGTGCTATTGACCATGGCGTGAAGGTATTTGAATCCATGGTGTCTTTCGTCGCAACGCCTTCGGATCGTCTTGCTCCATTTGCGGCAGAAAAAGCAGCCATTCAATTACTGAAAGGCCATGAAGATAGGGAAGATCTTTGGCACTACGCGATTGACGTCACGGATGATATGAAACAAAGCGTACCTAGAACGGCAGAGGTAGTAAGTTCAGCGAGTGAGAGGTTCTTCGGAAAACTTACCTCATATGCCTTGCTTGGTGCGGCGCTGTCGAGACAATTCGAACTGGATTGTATTTCGAGCGATGGCATATAGTATTCTCTCCTCCTGAAATACCTGCATATAGCCGTTGATGCGCATTGCAGCTTACAACGAATTATGGTTTCATGTTATATACGCATAATGTCTTAACTGCTGCGAGATAAATCGTCATTACGATATTCATTTGGAGGGAAGTATGAGTACGATCGAATGGGGTGGACCACGGAACATCAGCGAAACACCGGAAGAGGCTCAGCAACGGTTTGCCTCATTCCTGGAGCGATATGATGAAGACGTTTCTGGTTTGGCAGAAAAACTGACGACTGATACACCGCTGGTTTATTGGTCGATGGAATTCTACGACAAGGACGAAAATGACATCAAGGGCGGTGGCGGGCTGGGAATCTTAGCCGCTGATACGCGCCGTGTCGCCGAGGAACTGGGCATTCCGCTCGTCGTCGTCACGCCGTTCTACACACGCGAAAGTCACCAGGAACTATCTCACTTCTTTCAGGTGGAGCGTCAAGATGAAGCTTATCCTGAAAAACTGTATCGTCGGCTTGGGCAGGTATCTGTCCGAACGACCATCCACACCGAGGTCCCCGTGGAAATATATGATCGCACCCTCGGCTCGACTCGTATCATTACCGTTACCGAACCTGGTTTCGGCGAACTTTACCCTGGCAGTAATAGCGGTGACCACCGACTCTACCAAGAAATGGCCCTTGGTTTCGCCGGTTACCAGGCGATTAAGAACGAGGGCTTGAATCCGCCGTTCATGCAGCTGAACGAAGCGCCGACCGTTTTCGCAGCCGTGGCTATGCTCGACGATCTATGCACAGATGGTATGCCGTTCGACGACGCGCTTGAAGCCGTCAGGAAGAAAATGCTGTATACGAACCACACGTTAGTTCAGGCTGTCGAGGGTGAATTCGAAAAAGGTCAGTTCGACCACATGATTATGCCGAACCTGTCGAATGATTCTGTCAAAACATGGCTGGAGGGCCTGTTCTCTGAGGAGAACCGCCTGAAGCTAAGCTCGCTCGCTATCGAATTAGCCGATACGAAAAGCGGCGTCAGTAAGTTGCACGCCCGGGTTTCCGACTTTTCAGACGCGAAAGGTGATAAGGTACAGTTCGAAGCCGTTACCAACGGTATCTCCGACAAATGGATTATGACCGAAGCGAAGACGTACCTGGCCGACCTCGGCGTCATGGATGAGTATGGTCTCCCGACGAACGATTACGCCCAGCGCCTTGAAAGCTTGTCGATGGACGAAGTCCGTCATATTCGTTCCCTTGGTCGACAGGAGATGAACGAAGTCTTGGCGACCCGAAAAGATCAGTACGGCAACCCGATCGCGATTCCCGAATCGGCTACGGTATTCGACTTTAAGCGCCGGTTCGCCCGCTACAAGCGTCCCGACATGATCTTCGATGATCCGACACGACTCGCTGCATTGCTTGAAGAGCATGACGCGCACTTCGTGCTTACCGGAAAACCTCACCCGATGGATGAGGAAATGAAGGGCGAGCTTACTCGTTTGCTGCAGACTATCGATGAGAACGACACGCTTCGCGCCCGCGTCCATTACGTGCAGGACTATGACGAACAGGTTGGTCGAGCGCTATCGGTTGGCGCGGACTGTGCTATCAACGTGCCGGTCGTCGGTCAGGAAGCCTGCGGCACCTCCTTCATGAAGGATATCGCTAACTTTAAGGTACTGATTTCTACCGCCGACGGTGGCGTTGCCGATGTCGAACCAATCGCCTGCTTGGAAGTCGAAGACGATGAAATCAATAGCCTATATGAAAAAGTAGACGAAGCGGCGCGTATCGTCCGTGACGACGAACACTACCGTCAGTTATTGATGCATCAACTCAAAGGCTATGCACCGGTGTTCTCTGGTGCGCGCATGATGGGGCAGTATATGGAGCTGTTCGCCCGACTTGACGCGACGCGTTAGCAAGCCACGCTGATGTGAGAAAAGGTCGGGTGCGTCGGTGCCTGACCTTTTTCTATAAGTGTGAAATCTCTCATAGGCACCGCTACGATAGGTAGGCAAAATAAGAGGTAATGAAAAAGACATCTGGGCGAAAGAAAAAGCAGCCGGTTATTCATCATGCCGTCGACTTCGGGCTCGACGTAGTATCGGGCGATACCGATCTCTTCCGCTGGTTCCTGTTGTCCTATCTGTTTGGCAAGCCGATCCAGTCAGGCGTGGCTGCCAATACCTGGCGGCTTTTCGTCAATCGCAAGCTGGATACGCCGTGGGCGATAGCACAAGCTCCGCGCCGCGCAGTCGTCGGGCTGCTCTACGAGGGAAAATACACACGCTACGCTGAGGTTACCGCCACCGGCTTGCAGCGCTGCATGCAGCAGCTCATCAATGATTACGAAGGCTCGTTGCTCTTGATGTATGAATACAGCGAAAACGAAGACGAATTTTCGAAGCGATTGCAGCATCTGCATGGCGTCGGCCCAAAAGTAGCCGAAATATTCATGCGTGAAACGGAAGAATTATTTGCCCGACGAGTAGAGTGAGGTGCGAGCTTCTATGAGTAAGAAGTGCGGCCCTCGTGACCGCACTTCTTACTGTGGTTGACCCGCTAGGCTTCGATTGCGACTTTCTTAGGCTTCGGTAACTCTTTGAACGGAACGCTCACATGTAGTACGCCGTCTTTCATTTTGGCTTTTATGCCATTTTCGTCGGCTGCTTCCGGCAGGCGCACGCTCCGGTAGAAGCTACTACTGCTTTCGCGCACGATATATTTCTTATTTTTGTCTTTTTCCTGCTCGTGGCGTTCGGCCCGAATGACAAGCGCGCCCTTATCGACGCTGATGTCGACGTCCTTCTGTTCAAAGTTTGGCAAGTGCGCTTCGACGTGCAGCTCCTTGTCGTCTTTGGTATACACGTCGGTCGTTGGCATCTGCATGCTTTTAATCGGCGAGAACCAATCGTCCGAGAATAGCTGCTTCTGCAGGGCCTGAATTTCCGCAAACGGGTCAAATTTAATTAAGTTACTCATAATAACCTCCTTATAAATTTGATGGTAATTGCCTGCGAAAAGGGTTACCCTTTTCTATTTCTAGTATAAAAAGTTGGCACTCTCATGTCAAGAGTGCCAACTTTACGTATTGTAGTTTGCAGACAGACGGTGCCATAATAGACTCAAAGGAGTGATCATGCCGTATTCACGCGAAGTCGAATCGTATCTCGCCGCAATCGACGCACCACAAAGACAGGCCGATACCAGAACGTTGGTCGACGTCGTTCACCGTGTTACGGGAGAGGAGCCCGTTATGTGGGGTACGATTATTGGCTTTGGCGCCGTGCACTACAGATACCCAAGCGGACATGAAGGTGACACCATGATCATCGGGCTGGCGGCGCGCAAGCAGGCACTTACCCTCTATGGGCTTATCTACTACGCTAAAAACCGGGAGCGCTTACGTGAACTTGGTAAACACAAGGCGGGTAAGGGCTGCCTTTATATCACGCGCCTGAGTGAGGTGAATATGAACGTACTGGAAGAGCTTATTGCCCAGGCATGGAAACACCCTGTCATTAGTGAAGGTGAGCCAACGACATGACGAAACCGGCAAACCTCGAATCAATCGAAAAGGCGACAGGCAAAGCCTGGCAGGAATGGGTGGCGTATCTGGATGATCAAGCCGCCAGCGCGAAAACCCATAAGGAAATTGCAGCCCTGGCTCGCCAGTTCATGGATGAATCGGTCGCGAGTGCCGACTGGTGGTCGCAGGCCGTAGCGGTAGCCTACGAGCAGCATATCGGTCGCCGAACTCCCGGACAGTCCAACGACGGCACGTTCGAACTGAGCGTCACCAAGACCGTCGCTGGCGAGCGGAACCAGGTATTCGAGTCACTGCTGGCGACACTGAATGCGATGTTTGAAATTGACGAAGAGGCCGTGACAGATCCGCGCACCAGCCTTACGCCTGTACGCAGCTATTGGCGTGCTTCGCTCCCGCGCGGCGACAAGGTAACAGTAGCAGTCGAAGGACGTGGTGCCGGCAAGTGTGTCATCGTCGCCGCCCATGAGAACGTGCCAACCCAACTGGCGGCAGACTCAACCCGTAGCTTCTGGAAGCATGTGCTATCGAACCTGTAGCTTAAAGGGGTAGTTTTCACTGGTCTCGGTAAGTGTAGTACACTTAAAACACAATTATGTGGGCACGAAACAAACAGACCGGGTTTACTATTGTCGAACTGCTTATCGTCATCGTGATCATCGCCATATTGGCTGCCATCACGGTCGTAGCATTCAATGGCGTACAAACCCGTGCCCGTGAGACGACCCGCATGGATGACGTTTCGAAAATCCGTAAGGCGCTCGAGCTGTATCGCGCAAACAACGATCGATATCCGCCGCATACTGCCATCGGTACCAACGCGCCGGCAGGTTTCTCGGGTCGCTACGGCAGTTCATACTCCTATAGCGTCGCCACGAACGGCAGCTGGCTGAACAATCTGCTCAGTGCCAATATCGTTCCATCCGTGCCTGTTGATCCCCTCAACGATAACGACCACTACTATATCTACTGGTCAAGCGGCGTCAATGGCTACGGCGCCTGCACGCAACCCTTCTATGTACTGGTGGCGTATGGGTTGGAGGGCGGCGCCACGCTGCCGGGTTCACGCACGCTTACGTGTACCATGCCCGACGGCACGTTTCCGTCCAACTGGGTAAATAGTACGACTCAGGCGGTCTTTTCGAACACGACCACCCCGTAAGGCGCCGATTATTCCACATTCGGGCGTTACAGTGTAAACTGAGACGAGTTGATACACCCACCATGATTCAACACGACACTAAAGAGATAGATTATTCAGCGCTGAGAAGCCTGCTGCAGGCAGCAGACACCTCAGACGCGCTCAGACATGTGATTGTCGACAGTCCGTTTATGAACCGTCTATTGGCGGTGCATCTAGGGCTCGGTATTGTCGTGTTGCTCGAGTGCGACCATGAAGCAGGCACTCTTAACAGGGTGGCGATTTCAAAATCAGAAATGGCCAAAGGCGCCATGCGTGTTTCTAGCGTACCGTTCCATGAGATTAAGATACCGCTCGACTACACGAAGAACATTCTTATCAAGGCACTTGATTCGAAAAAATCCCAAATGACAGATGACTGGAAGCACATGTTCTCACCAGTGCTCAGTGCCCAAGAGGCGCGGATTAACCAGGCAGCGGCAGGGATTGGCACCAGTGTCGTTCATCCGTTGTTTGTGGAATCATCACCGCGGCCGTTCGGAGCCTTGATCTTTAGCTATTACGAAATGCCCCAGTTCATCAAGAAGCCGCACACCGAATTTATGAAGAACTATGCCGAGTTGGTAGCTGATCGTTTGGCGTCGGCTCAGTAGCATTCCATCTTTCCAACGCTTCCGCCAGCGTGTAGAACGTACCGTCGATGCTGAACTTACCAAGACCGGCAATGGCTTTTCGACAGCGGCCATTCCCCCAGCGAAGAATCTCTTGCGGCCCAGCTTCGATTGCAGTACCATCAATCAGCTCGGTATAATAATTGAACCTCTTCGAAAAGTTACCATCAGGCGCATCTTGTATCAATAATATGCCATCGTTGCTGAGGTAATTCAGGGCGTTTACCACCATGGCGGTCCGCTCTTTTGTCGATAGCTGGTATAGCACGGTCGAGAAAGTGATAATGTCGAACTCTTTCACTGGCGACGTTCGTCGGAAGGTCCGGTTGTCAAAGTTGGAGAAGTCGCCTCGAAAGAACTCGATACGGTTGTGTGCTCTATCAAGGCTATCAAGGTGAGTGAATTCTCGTTTGCGATGCTCATCCATCAGTTCATCCGGCTTGAACGAACAGCTCATGGCCCACTTTTGGATTACTGGATCATTCACGTCTGTAATATCAATGCCTACCAACGACCCATACTCCACGTGCTGCTTGATTGCCCTGTTCGCTAAGGCAGTCAACCGTGTGTCGGGCTGGAAGGCTTCGGTTTCGTGGGTCGGCTGCGCCAGTTGAATCTCACCGAATTGGGTATACGGGTCTGTTTCAACGTGGCTATAGGCGAGCTTTATGCCGCCATGCATCAGGCTTGAACCGATATCCAGATGGCTCGGTCGCTCGCCGAAGCGTTCACGCAGGAGTGCCGACAGTAATTTGACCGACTTGTAGCGTTCGGCGATGTTGCTCTGTACCTGCTGACCGCAGATATTGTTGCGTACTAACGCCCAACGCAGGAAATCATTTTCAACCGCCTCGAACGCTTCCGTCCATGCGTCGACCTGGTCATACGCGAGCGGGTAGGCCTCGTCGTGTTCAAGCAGGTCGGCCTGATACCCCCGTAGTAACAACATGCCGGCATACTGATGGTCGATGTCGGGCCGAAACCTGTACATTTCGCTGACGAGATCGGCAAAGTATGGCTCACGAAGCGCACCACGGGCGGCTTCGGCGAACACACCTACCCGGACATTGGTCGGTTCTTGCTGCTTATAGTATCGCTCCGTTTCAAGCAGCGAGTTGGCAAACGGAATAAGCGAGGAGGGGATTCCTTTGAAGGGGTCTTGCTCGAGCGCCGCGTGCTCGGGATAGGCCATGATGTTTCGTCGTCTCTTCAGGTAATTTTGTTACTATAAAATATTATAGCTGTTTTAGCACGTGTTGAGAAGGCTACACGTTAGCCGCGCCATTCACGAACGAGATCGACGAGTTTTAGCCCGGTATTAATTACTCCGGCGCTTCATGCGGTATTAAACTCATTCGGGTCGGGGCCCCGGCGCTGTCCCGTCGCCAAACCGTCGATCGCCGCCATTTCATCGTCGCTTAACTCAAAGTCGAACACATCGAAGTTCTGGGCAATACGCTGTTCGTTGACAGATTTCGGAATCACAATCAGGTCGTGCTGTAAGTGCCAGCGAACTACCACTTGGGCCGGTGTTTTGCCGTGGTCCTGCGCAATGTCATGCAGGGTTTCTTCATCAAGCAAATCGCTTCCTTGGCCGCCAATCGGGCTCCACGACTGCACGTGAATGTCGTGCTCACTGCAGTAGCGGCGCAGTTCTTCCTGCGGAAAGCGCGGGTGTAACTCTACCTGGTTCACGCTCGGCACTGTTTCGCTGTGCTTCGCCAGTTCTTCTAGGTGTTCTACCGTAAAATTACTCACGCCAATAGAACGCACCTTGCCTTCGGCCAGCAGCTTCTCAAATTCTTTCCAGGTCTCAACGAACAGGCCTTTCTTCGGCATCGGCCAGTGAATCAGGTACAGGTCAATATAGTCGAGTCCAAGCCGCTCCAAGCTGGCCTCGAAGGCCGCCCGCACGTTCTTGGCGCCCTGGTCGCTGTTCCATAGTTTCGTCGTCACGAAGATATCCTTGCGGGGCACATCACTGCTGCGAATGGCCGCACCCACGCCAGCCTCGTTCTGGTATACGGCGGCGGTGTCAATTAGGCGGTAACCGCAGGCCAGGGCGGCACGTACGGCATGTTCAACCTCGGCGCCGTCTTTGGCGCGCCATACGCCTAAGCCAAGTTGGGGCATCTGTACCCCATTTCGTAACGTGATCGTTGGTTGGTCGATAACGGCCATTCGTTCCTCCTCTCTCGTTAACCACTCTTTCTAGTATAGCGCGAATCACCATCCTGCCTGAAGTTGCTAGTATTGCATTATAGTAAAATACGTTGTATAGTTTATAAGCTCATCATTCGTGAGCAAATCTACAAGAAGGGATGTGATGTCGAGTGTCTCCGGAACTCGATGCAGCACTGGTAACGCTGGTCATCTTCGCCATCATCACCTTGGGCCTGGTGAACCTCTGGCTCATCACCCGCGTGGTGACGGGCTCGAAGGTACAAGAGCACAAGGTGACGATGACCTCCAAGAGCGAGGACAACATCTACACGCAGTTGTCCGCTCGTGAGAGCGTAAAGGCCGCCGAGGCGAACAATTCGGCGCAGGAAACTGCGCTCGAGACCGCCAAGGTCAACCAGCACACCGAAGAGATGCGCCTCCAGCGCGCTCGTCTTGAAAAGTCCGGCTAATGTCGGTCTGCCCACCTGAGCCATGTGGTGAAACTGGCTCGCTTTTCTTTGGTGAAAAACTGTTCACTGCTTCCTAGTGGCTACGGGCGCATAGTAACTAGTGAAGAACGTAACCAACAAGGAGAACAAACCATGAAACCAGCTATAGCTCGAAGGTCGCTTCCACGAACGTACCCGGTTGAGCTTCGCACATTTTGTGAAGTATTCGCATGTTTGGTAACATATCAGGGCGCTCGAAGTTCGGTGTTCGCTCAAAAAAGTAACCGGCCGATTCCGCTGTTTCAGGCAACGTCGGCTGATCAATCTCGGCCATAAGTAGGGTGAAATGAATGAAGCTTTCCAGGTTCTGTTGCCGATACACCCGAAAATACCCATGGCCCTGCACGGTGAATTCGGTCTCGATTCCAGTTTGCTCGAAACACGTTTTCTTGGCCGTGTCGCGTGCGTCGGTCTCGGCCACCGGTTGAGCCTGCATGAAGCCGGTCAGGCCCAGCAGCGGTTGAGTCTGGCGCTTATACAGTAGCCACGAGCCATCCATGCTTCTTATTGCGAGGAGAAGGATGGAGTAGGCCCTATCAAGCAACCGCGAGTCCTTTTTCATCGCACCTTTTCCAACCCGCCGGCCCTTCGATGTCAGCGTATATGCTCCGCTCGGTAGTTTCTCTACCAACCCCGCCGAAATCACTTTCTTCAAATGGTAGGTAAAGGCTTTGTTCTCTAGCTCATCCGGCTTCAAATCAGAAAAGCGCAGACTCTCGGCAAATGCTAAGTCGTACACGATGGATTTCTGAATGTGATGGTCGAGCATTAAGTAATACTATACGCTAGGGTTCAAGTTCCCATAAATTTGATAAAGCGAAACCACATATAATAATAAGTCCCAGAAGGGTGTATATTCGCAGGTTCGAATCCCTTATCCCCAAAGGTTTAATGATTGACCGAATAGTAGGGTAATAAAATAACCACGACAGAAGATACGATAGTGCCTGCTTTATCTTCTTACGTGGTCTTTGGTTTTGCCTTGCTCAATTATTCCAGAGCGGTTGTAGGACTTGTATTCGTTACCCCGAGTTACATCGTGTCAGGACTTATGATTAATAGTATATACTATTAATCAATGATTAACAAATCTTCAGCAGCACCTCGAACCGTTCGAAAATATACTGGCGAGCTATCTATAATCATACTGTTATCAATCGCACTATATCTTGCGGTTAAGCCTTTTATCAAATTAATCATATATGATGTATTTTCATATTCCGGTAATTTTTTCAAGATTTACGAGTTTTGGCTGTTTATTGCATTTATCCTATTGAGCTCTATATGTGCATTAATCTGGAGAGTGAAAAGTAACAATGATTCTCAGGATGACACGGAGATATCGAATGAAATCAATGAGAACTCATATGGTCATGAAGATTACCAAAAGATGTCAGATTACTATGATGACGTGATTTCAAACAATTTCTCTATCACTCCTGCAAATTTTAATATTATTAGTGCTCGCTACCCAAAATCGGTTTATGCCATTACGGGGGGATGGAGAGCAGGTAAAACGTCAGCATCAGGCATGCTGGTAACAATATTAAGGAAAAATATTTCTCACAGTTCTGAAACATACCACGACACATTTAATTTCGGAAATGTAAACGAGTCGATATCTAGTTTCTTTAATACGTTGGCAATAAAAACATCTATCTCTGAATTTAAGCAGTTGGCAAAAGTGTCCACTCCTCGATTTGATATGAAATTTAGCTTTGGGCCTATTAGCATTGATAGACCTGTAGCGAATGATATTTCTGCGAATACAATACGACGGCGAATTTTTGAAAAACTTACTAGCGCAAACAAAAAACATTTAGTGATTATTGATGATATCGATAGACTATTACCGGAAGAACAGATCCAATGGCTTAGGGTAATAGAGCTATTAGGAAAGTTTAATAACCAATTGATTGTTATTATCCCGATAAATATAGACCAAATAAAACAAGGCCTTAATGAGCTAGGAATACCCGGTAGCTACCTACAGAAAATTTTGCCTGAACAAATTCCCGTCGGAGTAGATATAGATTTTATCAAATCACAATTCAATATTACTTCTCGAACGTCTGATTCAATTAAGCGTAAATACTCAAAATATATGCTCTCGTTAGTTATAAGAATGGCTATGAGTAAAATGAGTTCAAACGCAATAAAATCACACCGTGAATGGGAAAATGATTTTGGAGTAGGCAATTTTTCTTCAGTAGCTCTCAGGATTTACAGAGCAATAAAATTCAATCCAACTAGAGATGAAAATAGAGGCATAGAAGCATTACGAGTAAATCCGACTGAAACAATATGGACCGATGACAATAAGAAAGAATTTAGTGCTACTATTTTCGCACAAGTAATTGCGAATGCTTTTAAGAACTTACCGCGTACGGGTGAACGTGACACTGAGATTAGTAGGAGCGATATAAATCTGCTTAGGTCAATTCTAACTCTAAACGCAATTTTCAAGGATTTCAAAATATCTGTAGCGGGTAGATCTTCTTCAGCTGAAGAGCGCGAATCGTTAGAGTGGCACGATATCTGGACAAAAATTATGTGGGAGGCACTTAAAGATGCCAAAACTGATCCGCATCTTTCTGAATATTTTCAATATGATTTGATCTCTGATGAAATCAGTATTTTGAAAAGTCTCAGAACACCTAAAGAAGAAAATGAAATACTCAAAGCGCTTATAATGGAATGGGGTGATCAAAACATTTATTAATTGTAAAGAGGACTAATTATGAAATCATTACCAACTTCAATTCAATTAAACCATAGAACATATCAAATCATCGACGCTAAAGTTTCTGACGGTAAAATAGTTGCCAAGTATAAGTCAGTAGCTCGGGGATATGAGCAGCCAGAATCAGTTTTAGATTTTGATGTTGAAGATTTGAGCGAATTCGAAGAACAGTTAGCCGCTATCGGTGCTACTTCACTAGAATAGCAGTTAGCATCAGGTCGTCACTTTTTTCCTGAAACACATCTACTATCCCCAGGCATATAAAACCCGGGCGGGTGACGCCGGCTTTGTGCCAGCGCCACCTCGCCCGGTGGGGTGATGCCCAGGTGGGCGTCACGGGGTCTTGCGCGCGTCGTCGTTCTCGTGTGCCTTGCGGCGCTTGAGCTCCAGCTCGCGGTTCTCTTCCTCGATGCCGTGCCACGTCCAGAAGAAGACGATTCCGGCGACCACGAGGCCGATGAACACGAGCCACACGATTGTCTCGGCTGTCGACGTGTCCTTGAAGTAGGACCCGAAGATGACGAAGACGAAGGCGATGGAGCCGAAGCCCCAAAGCCCGGCACGAGCAGCAGCCAATCTCATGGCTACCTCCTTTTCGGTAGATGTACCAACGGTTTCGACCCACCGTACAATACTATCGTAAAGGTCGTTTGTCAATGAGCGCGATGCACAGCCAGTGAATTGGGCGTAAAATAGGAGTATGACACGGGTAGAGCAAGCTATGCGAGGAGTCGAGCGGCAGCACTTCCTACCGGATACCATGAAAGTGTATGCGGCCCAGGACAGACCGCTTCATATCGGTTACGGCCAAACCAACAGCCAACCCTCGACGGTGCGCCGCATGCTTGAGTGGCTCGACGTGAAAAAGGGGCAGCGTGTACTCGACGTAGGGTCGGGATCGGGCTGGACGAGCGCGCTGCTGGCGTGGCTGGCAGGCGAAACCGGCAAAGTGTACGCCGTGGAGATCGTACCGGAGCTGGTGGCATTCGGCCGCGATAATTGCCAACAACAGGGTATACGAAACGTGACATTCACCCAGGCCGGTACAGGCTATGGCTTAGCGACACACGCGCCGTACGACCGAATATTGGTGAGCGCCGGTGCTGATGACCTACCCGAAGAACTGGTGCGTCAGCTGAAAGTGCCGGGTAAACTCGTGATTCCAATAGGCACCACCATTTGGGAGATTGCAAAAGATGCGCACGGTGAACTGCACCAGACTCCCCACGAAGGCTTCATGTTCGTGCCGCTCTTGCCACCGAAGCAATAATTACTGTTGAGGTGGATGTTCGTTCGACGTGGCGGGTTCGGTTTCGGCCGGCGTTGGAGGAATTGGTTCAATCGAGGCTGCTGGTGGAACGTTGGGTTGAGGCTTGGGCTCGGTTTGTTTCGTGAGAGCAGCCTTAATTTCGGCCAAGTCTTTTTGCATATGGAACACCGCCGTTTCGACCTTCCATTTTCGCACCAGATTGATGATGTAGAGTACCAGGAACGCAAGGCCCAACACGTTGAGCGCGACGAAGCCGACGATGATAGTAGTAACGAGTTCGGGTGGTATCAGCTCGGCCGGAGTTGGGAGCAGGCCATCGAGCGCAGACTGGTTAAGGTTATCCATAGCTTTAGTATACAGGTTGAACCGTAGTATGATGAAGGGCGATGAGTCGTTCACATGTACACGCCCAGCATTTCCTACGTAGCCCCCGGCTGGTGGCAGAATTAGTGGGACATTCGAACATCCGCAAGAACGACGTGGTATACGATTTGGGCGCCGGTAGCGGCGTAATTGCCAGCGTGCTCGCCAACCGCTGCAAAAAGGTAATAGCAGTGGAAGTGGAGCCGACTGCACTACGCAACCTGCGCAAGAACCTAGGCAATGTGCTGAACGTGAACATCGTAGTGCAAGACATCCTTACGCTTGAAATACCGGAAGACCGCTACAAGATTTTTTCAAACATCCCGTTCAGCGAGAGCGCCGCGATCGTACGAAAGTTCACCGAAGCCGATAACCCGCCGATCGCGATGTATCTGATTGCCCAAAAGCAATTCGCCCGCAAGTTGGTGCCAAGCGACCAGCACTTTACCGCTCAACTGGGCGCGCAGCTGGCGCCGCGCTTCACGGCTCGGATTCGCAAGCCTTTGCGCAAGACTGATTTCACACCACCACCGGGCGTTGACACGGTGCTATTGGAGCTCAAACTACGCGAAGAACTATTGCTACCAGCTGAAAGGCTGCCGCAGTACCGCGAGTTCGTGGCTCGTTGCTTCGCTGAGCAGAAATTCTTTGCCAGTACGAATCGTACGAAGGCCGGTATTTCGCCGGAAAAGATACCGTCGCAACTGACGGTAGACGAGTGGCTGCGACTATTCACGGCGTAAGCATATTGCATTTAAAGCATAAATATGCTATAATAATAAGATGAATGAACGTTTGACGCCCCCGAGCGAAGATCGCGAGATTACTGATGAGCAGAAGCGGCAGCTGATTGATACGATTCGTGAGCTTGCTCCTTTCAAAGGGCAACCAATCGACCGTTTCGGTTCCTATGAGACTCGCTTTCTTTATGGTGAGGATGATGGGTATGTGAGCGTATATATCCCAGGACTATCCGGAGTAGAACTTCCAGATGGCTTCGTAGATGATGCCGTACGAGTGATTAAACGGATACCTGAAGACTTAGGTAATGGCACAACTATGGTACGAATGTGTGCGTATATCATTCACGAGAGTGACTTGAGCGCCGAATATAGCGAAGACGTAAAAGGCTTTGATACTGAAACGGGTGTACGCGTGGGCCCGAAGCCAACCGAAGACATAGAGTCGTTTCTTGAAGCGTACCACTTGGAGCAGGAACTCCGGATTGATCCGACGTTCACGGACGAGCGAAAGCAAGAGCTAGAAACGTTACTCGCAAGCCTGAACCCTGACGATACATTCTAGCTCCACGTTATCAGTTATATATAAACATCCCACGCCAGGTGTAGCGTGGGATGTTTCGTGGAGGTAGTGGAGTAAGGTTTAAGCGTTAACTGTCTCGGGCTCGGTGGCTTCGTGGGCTGCCAGCTCCTTTAAGGCAGCATTCAGCGTGGGAACGTAGCTTTCGAAGGCGGCCTCGATGTCGGTTACCGTACCGTCTTCGCTCATGATTTCCGGCAGGAACTTCAGGTGAACCTGGTCTTCGGCGATGTCCATCTTTACCCATGACAGGATGTCGTGCAGGTGCTTGGCGGCACTGGCGCCACCGTCGATCCAGCCATAACTCACGATAGCGGCCGGCTTGGTAAGCCACTGGCTATACACGAAGTCGATGGCGTTTTTCAGGGCAGCTGGAATGCTACGGTTGTATTCGGCTGTCAGGAAGATGAAGCCGTCGGCTTCGGTGATCTTTTCGCTCCATGCCTTGCCGGCATCGGATTCGTCTGGTGCATACATAGGGCTGACAGGCGCATCGAAGAACGGGAGGTTCTCCTCTTTGAGGTCAAGCACTTCGACGTTCAGTTCTTCGTGCGCCTCGGCGTGCTGCATGACCCATGGGGTGATTTGTTCGGCGATGCGGTTCTGACGGGTGCTGCCCACGATAAGCTTGATATTTTTGGCCATAAAAAGTGTCCCTCCGTGTGGAAATACTATTAATTGTATAGTAAGTATCATTGTATATTACTATACTCAATATAGCAACAGGACTACGTGATTTGGCTAGGTGAGTCGCACGCTTAGCCCGAGCCCTTTGAATGTAGTGGCTACGAAGACCGGTTGGGTGGCAGTGCTGGCTGTCGCATCGTAGACGTACCCGAGCTCGTCAAATGACGCTAAGGAGGTATCCTCCTCGATACGGTTCGTGATAAGCCAGCGGGCAAAGGCGCCGCGGGCAATCTTGGCATGCACGGTCACGAAAACTGGTTGGCCTGTCTTCGGGCTGACGCTGAGGAACTTCGGCGTGATGATGCGCGCCCCTGGCAAGTAAGGCAGAACGGCCTTGGTGTATTCGACTGCCGATAGATTAATAATGGGCGCATTGGCAGGGAGTTGGCGGGCCAGCCAATCACCCCAGAAACGATAAAGATTACGATACGGTTCGTCTGGCAATTTATAGCCCATTTCCAGTCGGTAGGGGTGGATCGAATCGAGCGCACGCAAAATACCGTACAGACCGGACAGAATGAAAAGATGGTCGTTGGCATAGCGGCGATCGTCGTCGGTCAGCGTGTGCACCTGCAGGCCGCTGTAGATGTCGCCGAGGAACGCATCGATTGCTGGCTGCTGCTTTGCTGGATCGTCCGTCCAGGATTGAATAAGTTGCGCGGTCTGTTCGGTCTTGGCGGGCGACAGCTGCATGATGGTCTGAAGCTGCCCGGTAGATAACCGCTGAAGGTATTCGGCCAAATGAGTGGCTTCATGAAGTAGGGCCGGTGCCTGGTAGTGTGCCTCGTTCGCCGGCGTCGGCCGCATCGTCTTTGACGAGTGGAGCAGGATGGTAAGCATGGCTAGCGAGCCAAGGCGACCAGTTCGATATCGAACACCAGATCGCTGTTGGGCGGAATGTTGGCGGCAGCCCGCACTGAGCCATAGGCCATTTCGGAAGGGATGATCAGCCGTCGGATACCGCCGACTTTCATGCCGGGTACACCCTTTGTCCAACCTTGGATGACTTGGTCGAGCCCGAACGTGATAGGTTCGCCGAAGTCGTGGCTGCTTTGAAAGATGGTGCCGTCTTTGCAGAGCGCGCCAGTGTAGTGTGCCGTGATGCGGGCGCCTTCCGGCACGATGTCGCCGGTACCTTCTTGCACATCGATGACTTGTAGTTCCTCGACGTTATTTATCGGCTCAAAGTTTGCCAGTTTGGTGCCTTCCAGACGATCGGCCATATTATCTGCTCCTTTTGTTCCCGCACTAGTAGTGAAAGAATCGGCGGGTAAGATTCACTCTTGTCTATTATACGCGTTCAACAAACCGCTCACGAATGGCTATACTAAGAAGTAATGACGGAACACGAGCGTGAGCTGCTAGAAGGGATGGATGCCGTAACAGCGGCCAGGCGCTTGCTTGGTTGTGAATTGGTGCGGACGATCGAGAGCCGCGAGCTACGAGTGCGGATTGTGGAGACGGAAGCCTATGATCAGACTGATGCCGCCAGCCATAGTTACAATGGCCGCACCCAGCGCGCCGACGTGATGTTCGGACCGGCTGGGCATTTGTACGTGTACTTCACGTATGGCATGCACCATTGTTGCAATATCGTGGCGGGTGAAGAGGGCTTCGGCTCAGGAGTGTTGATTCGGGCGGCCGAGCCAATCGAGGGTCTTGATGTGATGGAGGTGCGCCGTGGTCGCAGCGGCCACGAGATGACGAACGGACCAGCCAAGCTGTGTCAAGCGCTTGGCATCGACCGACGACTGAACGGCCACGACCTGGCCAAGTCGCCGATGCGGTTGGAGATGAGACCTGCCTTGCCAGCGCAAGCCGTGACGGCCACCACCCGGATTGGTATAAGTAAGGCGGCTGACATGCCGTGGCGGTTCTACGTGACCGACAGTGGGTTTGTGAGCAAGCGCTAGGCTGATATACTACGAGGGCACATTACTAAATCGACGTATCCAGAGTGCAGCGAGAGAACTAGCTCGACGACCTGCCGGCAACCAGCCTCTTTCCTTTATGGTAATGCGGACACGGTGCCCCTTCTAGCCCAAGCGGACAGATAAGATTCTAACCTAGACTCCTTCGTCTTGTTCGCTGCGGTGCGGAACGATACGTGAAAGGAGTTATTTTTATGTCAAATTATAAAACAGCTGAAAGCGTTTCACCCGGTCACCCCGACAAGCTGTGTGACCAGATTTCGGACGCGCTGCTTGATGCTCACCTGACACAAGATCCGGAAGCTCGCGTCGCGATTGACGTGGCTGGCGGTCATGGTCAAGTGTTTGTGACCGGTGAGGTGACGAGCCGAGCGAGCGGCATTGATGTGACGGAGATCGTGCGCAGAATTGCCGGCGAGGTTGAGTTACGCGAGCGGCTGAGTGAACAAAGCCCGGAGATTGCCCAGGGCGTGGATACGGGAGGTGCGGGCGACCAGGGTATCATGGTGGGCTACGCGTGTGACGAGACGCCGGAGCTACTACCGCTGGAATACGTGCTGGCCAGACGACTGAATCAGCACCTTTACGAACGATGGCCGCATGATGGTAAGACCCAGGTGACATTGAAAGACGGCAAGGTGAGAAGCGTGGTGGCCAGTTTCCAGCACGCACCTCATGATGAACTGGCGGCCCGGGTAGTGAGCTGGCTGAAGCAAGAAGTCTTGGCGGTGCCGGCAGACGACGTACGTTTCCATATCAACCCGGCCGGCGACTGGCAGGTAGGTGGTTTCGAGGCCGATGCCGGGCTGACCGGCCGAAAGCTGGTGGTCGACAATTATGGCCCGCGCATTCCGATTGGCGGCGGTGCGTTCAGCGGCAAAGACCCGAGCAAGGTTGACCGATCAGCGGCCTACGCGGCCCGGCGAATCGCCATTGATTACCTGAAAACACGCAATGCGAGTGAGGTGTACGTGTATCTGGCGTATGCCATTGGTTACGACCAGCCGCTTGAAGCCAGCGTGCGAATCGACGGCGTGCCCGAGGATGTGACGGGGTATGACCTATCGCCACGTGGTATCGTGGCCTGGCTTGAACTGAAACGGCCAATATATGAAGCGTCGGCCCGCTATGGCCATTTCGGACATGATGGCTTCAGCTGGGAAAGCTAAGCCCAGTACGCGTATAATGAAAGCATCATGACCTACCGCTTCGCCGAGATAGTTGTCCTCTACAACCCGAACAGCACCGGTGACGGTAAGAAAAACGCCTACGCGTTCGCCTATGAAGTACAGCAGCGCATACCGAAGCAAGCTGTTATCGTGCGTCAAACCGAGTACGCTGGTCACGCGGTTGAACTGGCCGAGGAATATGCCAGCCAGAAAAAATCAATCCTGCTGGTGTCCTCGAGCGGTGACGGCGGCTATAACGAGGTTGTGAACGGTGTCATGGCGGCGAAGGGAACCGAGCGAGTAGCGACGGCAGTGTTGCCGTCGGGCAATGCCAATGACCACGCCAAGGCGGTGGGGTCGGGCGATTTAGTAGAGCGGATACGAGCAGGCAAGGTGGAGCGAATTGAACTATTGAAACTGACATCGAAAGTTGACGGCAAAAAATGGGTCCGCTACGCGCATTCATACATCGGCTTCGGCCTGACGCCAAAAGTCGGCCGAGAGCTGACGATGCGCAAATTGAATGTCATCAATGAAAAATGGCACGTGTTTTATCACCTACTGAAATTCAAGCATGTTGACCTCACACACGAAAAAACGGTGCGACGTTTCAGTAGCCTGGTGATAGCAACTGTTAATCGGATGTCGAAGGTAGTACGACTGGCAGAAGACGCGGACAAGAACGATGGCAAGATGGAGGTGTATCAAACCGAGTATCGAACTCCTTGGCAACTATTTGGCGTGTTGCTACGGGCCAGCCTGCAAGGGTTGACGCAAAACGAGCGACGACAACGCTACGACCTGGTGACGATTAATCGTACATTAGTACAACTAGACGGCGAGGTATTCACGCTCGACGCCAACGCCAAAATAACGGTGACGTGCGAAAAAAATGCACTGCGGACCGTCTTATAAGAATGTCGCACCAAACAGCACACCGACGTAGTAGGTGATGCCCATGGCGAGTAGTCCGCCCACGATGACGCGGCTCATGGCCCGGCGCCTTGATGCCCCGCCGAACGTCGCGCTTAAGTAACCGGTGACAAGCAGGGCCACGATGACGGCTGCAACTGTCACGGGTATACGAGCGGCTTCCGGCGCCAGTACGATTGCTAGGAACGGCACCAGGCCACCGGCAGTGAAGGCCAGAAAGGAGGCGACGGCTGCGTGCGTGGGGCTCGTGAAGTCAACCTCGTCATCGTCAAGGTGGACGGCGTTCACCCGTTCGGCATCGCGCTGGCTGCTCACCGACACGTACTCACCGACTGCCATCGACAGCGCGCCGGCAACCAGGGCAGCCATTCCAGCCGTAAAGATTGCCTGGGTGTTTGCGCTGGCACCGGCTACGCCCATGACGACACTGGAAGTCGAGACGATACCGTCATTGGCGCCAAGCACGGCGGCTCGGATCTTGTTAAGGGTGGCGTTTGAAATCGGCGGCTCGGGCTGTTTGGTCGGTTTTGCTTGCATATGTATATCATTGTAGCAAACACGCGCGGTTCTGGCTGGGCTGGAGTATACTAATAGCAATGTCAGATTTCCTCATCCGAATCATCGCCGATGGCGCCGTTCTACCGGTTGTACTGATCGGTGCCTGGGCACTCTTGTTCCGTGTGCCCGCCGAGGGCCGCTATCAGGCATATTGCCGCATTCTTCTCGCCGGACTCACGGCCTACTTGTTCGCAAAGCTAATCGGCAGCGTTTTCCAGCCGGCGCTGGAGCGACCGTTTGAGCTGCTAGGGGCAACGGCGGGGGCTTCGTTCTTGGATAATCCCGGTTTTCCGTCCGATCACGTATTGTTCTGCGCGGCGATCGTATTGGCGGTCTGGTTCGAGACACGGTCGAAAAAACTCACCTACCTGCTGGCTGGTCTGACGGCGCTGGTGGCTATCGGGCGCGTGTTGGCCCTGGTTCATTCGCCGGGAGACGTGCTAGGTGGGGTGGCGATAGCGGCAGTCGGAGCCTTGTGGTATCTGCAGCGAGAGCCCGTAGAAAAACCACGGCGCATCAGACAATGGTCGAAACCGCGAAATAGTGGTAAAATATCTTCACACTAACAGGAGATGAATCGTGGCCAAGATGGTAGAAGCGACAGATCCGCATGCGACGTGGGCAACGATGGGCCGTGCGAAACTAATCAAGATATTTTTAAGTGGCCTCGTGGTCGGCATACTGACCTACGCCTTGTACGTGGTGCTTGAGCGCTTCGTATTCGATCCGATTCTGTGCCGCGAAGGGGTGGCGTTGGCCCGTTGCGAAACCAAGGATGACTTTGCTGCCGGCCTGGCGCTTCTGCTCGGCTCGATGGGCGGGCTTGTGCTGTTGGTGCGACAGCTGGTGTATCGGCCGATCATGGCCTTGCTGGGCGTGGTAGTAAGCCTGTGGGGCGTGTTCGCTCTGGTCGCTGCCTTACCTTGGTTCGTTGCTCTCATCATCATCGCTCTATTATTCGGCGTTGCTTACACGCTATTCTCTTGGCTGGTACAGCCTACCAGCCTCTATGTCAGTCTGGCCGTGGTGGTCGTAGTCGCTGCGCTTGCCCGATTGGTCATGACCGTCTGATGTATAATCATTAGCATGACGCAGGAAACGATGACGATTTTGTTACTGGCCGCCGTGGTGGTCGGGTTCGGTCTCGTCATCTACATTCTGAACCAGCGCCTGAAGGAGCTGAAGAATGCCTCGGCGGTCGAGCTGATGAAAAGCGACGTGACTGAACTTTCACGCAGTATCAACCAACTGCAGCAGAGCATGGGCGACAAGCTGGAACGCAGTAGCGCCGGTATGCAGCAGTCGGTCCAGAAGCAGCTGTCGGAAAGTGCCAAGCTGGTCTCCGACGTCAGCCAGCGCCTGACAAAGCTCGATGAAACGAACCGCCGCGTGGTTGATGTGGCCGACGAGCTCAAGACGTTGCAGAACGTCTTATCGAATCCGAAACAGCGGGGGGTATTCGGCGAATACTACCTGCAAAGCGTGCTCGAAAACGTCATGTCACCTGGGCAATACCAAATGCAATACAGGTTCGCCGATGGTGAAATCGTCGATGCCGTCATCTTTTTGGAGAAGGGCCGGATCTTGCCGATTGACAGCAAGTTCTCGTTAGAAAACTATAACCGGATGATCGAAGCCTCGAAGGTTGATAAAGCGGCACTGATGCTGAAGGTGAAGGCGGACCTAAAGAACCGCATCGACGAAACGAGCAAGTACATCCGGGCGAGCGAGGGGACGATGGATTTCGCGTTCATGTTCATCCCAAGCGAATCGTTGTACTATGACCTGCTAATCAATAATGTCGGCAACAGTGGCAGTTCACGTGATTTGATAGAGTACGCCTTCCGCGATAAACGGGTCATCATCGTCAGTCCTACCAGCTTTATGGCTTATCTACAGACGGTCATGCAGGGCCTGCGTAGTCTGCAGATTGAAGAGCAGGCCAAGGACATCCAGGTACGTGTCGGCAAGCTTGGTGTGCATATCGGTAAGTTCGAGCTGTATATGCAGAAGCTTGGGTCAAGCCTGGGTACGACAGTGAACCACTATAACAATGCCCATAAAGAACTGGGTAAGGTAGATAAAGACGTAATCAAAATCGCCGAACGAGACCCGAGCGTCGAGCCGTTATTACTCGATAAGCCATCCGAGGAATAACGCGACACGTTTGGCGTATGAATAGAAAATCACCCCGCAGCCGCGGGGTGATTTTTCCGTAACGTACGGCAGGTGTCTTAGACGACCCGCTTGCTCTCTGCATCGACCAGGTCGTTCAGGGCGAAGCCCAGGACGGCACCGACGATTGGTGTCAGTACGTAGACCATGATCGGCCACAGCTCAAACTTCAGCGCCTGCAGCGAGGCTGCCAGGGCTGGGTTGAAGACGGCGGTGTTGAGACCGACGTACTGTGCGGCAGTCGCGGCAGCTATCAGTGCCAGGAACAAACCGCCACCGTAGGCGAACGCGTGCTCCAACGAACCGGCGCCTTTGCGCAGACCGACTGCGACAGCGAAGGCCAGGACGACTGAGCCAAGCAGTTCGGCTGCCAGGACGACCCATTCTTTACCTTCGGCGATAGCGGCTGCCTTGAACAGCTCAGGCGCAGCCTGGCCAAACGCGGCAGCTTCCGCGCTGACGGCAGGGGCGGCCTGTACGAAGGCGTTCATGGCTACCAGAGCCATCAGACCACCAAGGACCTGGGCGACGACGTAGCAGACGGCACGTACCAGGTTGACTCGCTTGGTAGCGAGGGCACCGACGGTCAGGGCTGGGTTCAGATGAGCGCCAGACATCGCGCCAACGGCGACGACGACAGCGACCGCACCGAACAGTACGTACAGCGGCTGGTTCTGAGTCGCCAGGACGACGGCGACGAGCAGGAAGGTACCGATGAATTCGGCAACCGAAGCACCCAGCAGCGGTGAGCGGCTGAAGCTAAACTTCCTGCTGGCGGCGACGGCCGGGGCAGACTTGACGGTTGTTACTTTTGTAGTTGTTTTCTTGGCGACCGGAGCCGGTTTTTTGACCGACTTCTTACTGGTCGAAGCGGGTTTCTTGGTTGCCATTGATATTTCCCTCCTTACTAGAAATATGGCTTCAGTATAGCATAGGCGTCGTGACATATGTGAAGTGGTATACTAAAGGGTAATGGCACTCTTTATGAACCAACAGAATGACCGCACCGAACTGCAGAAACGCATCGCTGCTGAGTTGGCTGAAAAGGCTCGCAAAAAGGCCGACACACCAGACGGTGATCGCCCTGATGGCGTTGACGACTCGGCCTACTTAGAAAAGACCAAGCAGACCACCTCGCTGGCCTGGGTGTGGCTGTTGATCGTATTGGTCGGTGTCGGTGTGCTGGTCTGGCTTGTCGCCATCAGTGGCTAACGCTATACTTTACTCTAATGACACAACACGATTCGATTCAGGCTACGCGCGAGGAACTGCTCGCACGCTTCGAAACGCTTGGGCGTAAGGCTGATATCCTAAAGGCGCCGGAACTTAAGCGCTTATTTGCCATCATCCCGTCGCTTGAGCCGTCCGAACGTGCCAGTTTCGGCCAGGCGATCAATGAACTATCACGTGAACTCAAACAGCTGGTAGCTGGTTCTGGTACGGTGGCTGATGAGCTCCCTGCTATCGATGTGACTGCTCCGTTTGACGCCAACTACACGCTGCCTGGTCTGTTGCCGCGCGAACAGGGCTCGAAACACCCACTGATGCAGGAGATTGAACGCTTGAGTGATATCTTCGGCCGGATGGGCTTTGTGATTGAGCAATCCCGTGAGATAGACGATCAGTATCACATGTTCGAAACACTCAACTTTCCGAAGGGTCACCCGGCTCGAGACGATTACGACACGTTCATGACCGTCGAAACCGATGCCGACGGTGAGCCCTTGATCGCCCCGGCTCACACCAGCACCATGCAGCACCGGGTTCTGAAAAAATACAGGACGAACCTGGAAAAAGACGAGGCAATCGCGGCCGTGGTGCCTGACCGTGTCTTCAGGAACGAAGACCTTGATGCTCGTCATGAACATACGTTCTACCAGCTGGAAGGGGTGTATGTAGCCAAAGGCGTCCATGCCGGGATGCTAGTCGCCACTTTGCAGAAATTCCTAGAAGAATACTACGGCAAATCGTTGAACGTGCGTGTCAACCCGTTCTATTTCCCGTTTACCGAACCAAGCTTCGAGTTTGCGCTCAGCTGCCCGTTTTGTGACCAAAAGGGATGCAGTGTCTGTAGCCATGAAGGCTGGATCGAACTGCTCGGCTGCGGCATGATACATCCGAACGTGCTACGAGCGGCTGGGATCGACCCGACCGTCTATACCGGCTTTGCGTGGGGATGTGGTGTCGACCGGTTGGTGATGATGAAATACGCAATTGAAGACGTGCGCCACTTCCATTCAGCAAAATTAGATTTCTTGAGGCAGTTTTAAATGAAAGTCAGTCTGAATACGGTCAAACAATACACCGACGTCGACGCGTCAGTCGACGAGTTAGTGGCAAAAATTAATGCGCAGCTTGGCGGCGTGGAGGGCGTCGTTAATCTGGCTGCACGCTACGAAGCCGCACGTATCGTGCGTGTCGTGGGGTGTGAAAAGCACCCGAACGCGGACAAGTTGAATATATGCAAAGTAGATGATGACGGTTCAGTGGCCGATGTGCCGCGTGACGCCGCGGGGTTGGTACAGGTAGTGTGCGGTGCACCGAACGTGCACGCCGACATGTGGGCGGTATGGTTGCCGCCTGGGAGCATCGTACCAATGACGGCCAGTGACGACGAACCGTTCACGCTGGGCGCACGAGAACTTCGCGGCGTCGTAAGTCAGGGCATGCTGGCGAGCGCGAAAGAACTCGGGCTGGGTGATAGCCACGACGGAATAGTGGAGCTGAGCGCGAACGATCTGGCGTCGACATTTGAAGGTGAGCTACGAGCAGGACAGCACTTTGGCGAAGTCTTCGGGCTGAACGATATGATTATTGAAATAGAGAACAAGATGTTCACGCATCGACCCGACTGCTTCGGTCAGTTAGGCGTCGCACGGGAAATTGCCGGCATCTATCATAAGGAGTTCACCGATCCTGACTGGTATTGGAAACTACCGCAACTGACGGTCGGTGATGGTCTTGGGCTTGAAGTCTTCAATGAGGCTTCGGAAAAAGTACCACGTTTCATGGCGATTGCCATGAAAGAGGTCGAGGTGAAACCAAGTCCGGTCTGGCTACAGGCAGCGTTGGTGCGTATGGGCGCCAAACCAATTAACAACGTGGTCGATGTCACGAATTACGTCATGTTGCTGACCGGGCAGCCGACGCACGCCTATGACTACGACAAGCTACGAGGCGGTGCACTCGGTGCCAGGATGGCAAAAGAAGGTGAAAAAGTTAAGCTGCTGAACGGTAAGGCCTACCAGCTCGAGGAAGACGATATCGTCATCGTGGACGGCGAGGGGCCAGTTGGTCTGGCTGGCATCATGGGCGGCGGTGAGAGCGAAGTTTCAGACGACACGAAGAACATCGTGCTTGAAGTAGCAAGTTTTAACATGTATGCGGTACGTAAAAGCAGCATGCGTCATGGTATTTTTACCGACGCTTTAACACGCTTTAATAAGGGCCAATCACCATTACAGAATGACCGGGCCTTACACCTCTTGATGCGATTGGTGAATGAGGCTGCAGGCGGCTCACCAGCAAGTGAGGTGTTCGACCTTCATCAACTGGGTGACACTTACGATCGTCAGTCGATCCACGATGTACTACGTGTCGGCGTGGATTTCATTAATGAACGGCTCGGACTGCAGCTTACCGGTACGGAAATTGCACAACTGCTACGCAACGTGCATTTCGCGTGCCATGAACCAGACGAAAACGGCACGCTGCATATTACGGCGCCCTTCTGGCGAACAGACATCGAAGTACCTGAGGACATCGTGGAAGAAGTCGGACGTCTGTACGGGTTCGATAAGTTACCCCGCGAGTTGCCTCGGCGCAGCATCACGCCGCCGCCGCTTGATGAAGAGCTGCAGATAAAGCGCCGCATTCGCGCCAGCTTGGCGGGTTCCGGTGCCAACGAAGTGTTGACCTACAGTTTTGTCCATGAAAAATTGCTCGGACGTGCCGGACTCGACCCTGCCAACGCGTATAGACTGTCGAACGCACTCAGCCCCGACTTGCAATATTACCGCTACTCACCGCTTGTGAGCCTGCTCGACAAAGTACATATGAATATCAAAGCGGGTCACGACGAGTTTGCCCTGTTCGAAATTGGCAAAGGTCATGACAAAACGTTGACCGATGAGGATGGCTTGCCCGCCGAACCAACGTCGGTCGAGCTGGTGTATGCCGCCCGCCAATCTAAAGACGGGGCAGCTTTCTACCGTGCCCGCCGGCTTATCGAGCAGCTCGCATCCGATCTAGGCATTGCACTCATCTTCGCCCCTATCAATGAGGCGCCGGCGCCGTATGCGGCCGGTCGCACTGCCGTTATCATGGACATCAACGGTAACGAGCTTGGCATGGTGGGTGAAGTGGACTCGACCGTGCGGCGCAACTTCAAGCTGCCCGCCTACAGTGCCAGTGCCTCGCTTGATCTGGCGCGTGTAGCAACCGCCGTCCGTCCAGGGGAAGCTCATTACCGGCCCCTGTCGCGCTTCCCGAGCGTGAGTCAGGATATCTCGCTGAAAGTAGACGCCGCGACGCCGTACGGTGATGTCATCGACCTTGCCAGCAAAGTCGCGGCAGAGCAGAGTGATTATGATATTACGGTTGCTCCACGATCGATTTATCAGCCGGAGGATGCCGCTACCAAGACCGTGACGCTACGATTGACTGTGAGTAGTCACGAACGGACGTTGACCGATGCCGAAGTGCAGCAGGTAATCGCACTGTTATCGGCGCGGGCGACTGACGAACTCAAGGCTGAAACTGTCTGATGGGCATGTTCCATGCGGCGCATGATTTGATATACTAAAGCAAGTAAGAAATTGAAGAGACAGGGGACAATAATGGCAACATCTACCGCCCAGCGTACGGGCATCTGGATCATTGCGATCGCTATGACCTTCGGTACGATTGCCGGGTTCATCGCGATGATTCTGGCACCACAGAACGAGGCCGCCGATAACGCACGGCTCGAAAGTGCCTACCAGCAGTACCAGCAGGCATATACCGAAGCCGAGGAGAAGAAGCAAGCTCAACAAGCTGAACTCGAAAAGGAAGCCGCGGCGCTCTCGAAGCGGTACTATGCCAGCTTCAAAGCCTACGAATCCAGGGTGGGCAAGTTTGATCGCGATACGGCTCAGAAAGAGTTAGTGAAGCAAGATCTGAAGCAGGGTAGTGGTGAGGCGATTGAAGCTGACACCACGTATGCCGCGTACTATATCGGCTGGCTACCGGACGGCACCGTGTTCGACGGTTCAATTGACGGTAAAAAACTGAAGACACCTTTCATTGCCAGGCCGAACGGGACTATCCCAGGTTGGAGCGAGGGTGCCAAAGGTATGAAAATCGGCGGCGTCCGCCTGCTGACCATCCCATCGGAGCAAGGCTACGGTGACCAGCGTAGTGGCGATATCCCAGCCAACTCACCTTTGCGTTTCGTGTTGATGCCGATCCGTATACTGGAAACGGTTCCAGAGCCGGAAGTTCCTCAGGAGTTGATGCAATAATGGCTGATTCAAACGTCCGCGACGTGGTCATGATCGGTGCCGGTCCGAGCGCACTGGCAGCCGCCGTTTATACGACCCGCGAAAATATTGATACCGTCCTGTACGAAAAAGCTGTCGTCGGCGGCATGGCCGCCATTACTGACAAAGTCGATAACTACCCCGGTTTTCCTGATGGAATTGAAGGCATGCGACTGGCGGGCCAGCTGGAAGCCCAAGCGACACGCTTCGGCGCGGAAATCGATTTCGGTGAAATCTCTGAGATCCGTGATAACGGCGCGACCAAGACGCTCATCGTCGATGGTAAGCCGGTCGAGGCCAGGGCTGTACTGATCGCGACGGGCAGCGATTACAATAAGATAGGCGTTCCCGGCGAAGCTGAATACTACGGCCGCGGGGTCCATTACTGTGCTACCTGTGACGGTGCGTTCTACCGCGACAAGAAGCTGGTGGTAATCGGTGGTGGTAACTCCGCTGTGCAGGAGACTATTTTCCTGACACGTTTTACAAGTCATATCGACCTGTTGGTCCGCAGTAGCATCAAGGCCAGCGAGGTGCTGCAAGAAGAACTGAAGAAATACGTCGACGAGGGCAAAGTAACGGTGCATTTGAACACGAGCACGACGGAAATCGCCGCTGATGCCGGCAAGGTGAACAAGGTTCTGGCCGTCAAGGACGGTCAAGACGTCACGTTCGATACCGACGGCGTCTTCGTGTGCGTCGGCCTGAGTCCGAACACCGAGTTCCTTCGGGGCAGTGCGATCGAACTCGATGAGAACCGCTTAGTAAAAACGGATCGTCATCTCGAAACATCGATGCCGGGCGTGTTCGCCAGCGGCGATGTGCGCAGTGGTGCGACCATGCAGATCGCCTCGGCGGTCGGTGAAGGAGCCACGGCCGCGTTATCTATCCGGGAATATCTGGACGGGCTTACGCTACATGTGTCTGAAAGAAGCGCTCTAGCTGACGGATAACCTTCGGGTCGGCCGTCTCCAGTGCGATCTCGCGGGTGCCAAGTAGTACGCCTCCATAGACAAAGTTGTGCGAACCGGTAATGGCCATCTTCGATCCATCCGGCATGGTAAAGATGATGAATTTGGCGTGCAGGTACCGCTTTCGGGTGTAGGAGGTTGTATGACCGGAAAAGAACATGCCGACCGATATGACCATCTTGTTGAGGGTGCCGGCGAGCTCCGGCGGATTGAAATAGAGCCGGGCCTGCTTTTGTTTGATGATTCGACTGAGTTTGCCAGTCGGACAATATTGTGACACCAGGAGGATATCATCCGCAGCCTTGGCTAATTCACAGACACGCCGGTAGATGATGGAATCTCCCTGAAAACCGCCGTCGGTCAGCACCATATGTTTGCCGAACGAGAAGCGATGGCTCCGATAGGCGTAGTGACTGCGATCGGCCTTGGTGATCTGGTTCAATTCGTGCGTCAGGTCATCCGCCAGGCGCTGATCACGTACGTGGAACATGTAATCGTTGTTGTCACTGATATCTTTGCCGTATAGATTAATGCCGCCGAACGAAAAGACGTGATCGTCGACGAGCAGGCATTTGATATGAGTGCGACCGCTCATCGGGGTGGCACTGAAGCGCCCGATCCAGTCGAAGACGACCCCGCTGGCCGTCAGTTTGCGAACCGTCGACGTAGTGGCCCGGGATTTCGGAGTAAAGAACTTGAAAGGCAGGAAATGGCCACCCAGTTCACCGTAGGTGAAAAGATCGGCAGCGATACGTACACTGACGCCTCGGGCCGCAGCATCGATCAGGGCGTCGACAAATTCATCAGTCACATCGTCTTCGGTGAACATGAGCGACATGAAGATGACGCGGTGCTCGGCGCGGTGGATCGCCTTGACGGCAGTATCGATATACTCATTCGGCAGGAGCAGTTTCAGTGACGACATGGACCTATTATACCGTCTTCCGACCTGACAGGTGGTGACCGAGTTGTTGCGGGAAGTCCGTCACGATAGCGTCGATACCTTTGTCTCGCATGATATCGGCGGTACGAGGACGGTTCACGGTATAGACGTAGGTGAAAAGGCCCGCCTTCTGAGCGATTTCGAGGGCGAGGCGATTGACGTACAGGCGGTGAAAACCGACGGCTGCGAAGTGGAGACGGCGTTGGTAGGCGATGAACAGGAATGGATTGCGGTAATGAAGCATGGCGAGCTCGGCCTGCGGACATAGGGCCCTCAGATTAATCAGCTCAGCCACTTTAAACGACGAGAACAGCACCGTCTGCCAGTCCTCGGGTTTCTGGACGTAACGGTTATTCATGAGCGTAAAGACCGCTTTGGCCGTGCCACGACCTTTCAGCTCAAGATTGAGGAATGTCTTGCCGTAAAATTCATCAAGCACCTCCTCGAGCGTGGCTACCTTGTGGCCTTTTTCGGTCGCCTTGCGAATACCCTCATGCGTCGAAAGTCGTATCCAATGCCGCTTCCCGTGGGTGCGCAGTAAAGTAGAGTCATGAATGACAATAGGGATGCCGTCACGTGTCAGTTGCACGTCGAACTCAAGCATTTCCGCACCGACCGACTGGCCATGGCGCAGGGCTTCAAGCGTGTTTTCAGGCGCGCTTCCAGCCGCGCCGCGATGTCCGATAATAAGCATGATTTCTTGGTCCGATTGTAGCATATTTGCTACAATGAACAGAGATAGAACAACTACTGACAAGGAGACCTATGGCAGATTTCAACCAAGTCCTGAACCCAGGCAACATCGATGAGGGCACCGTAAACACGGTCGTAGAGATACCACAAGGTTCACGCCTGAAAGTGGAATGGGACCGCGAGCGAGCCGTCTTCATGCTGGACCGCGTCGAACCAGCCATCTTCGCCAAACCGGTCAACTACGGCTTCATCCCGCAGACGCTTGATGAGGATGGTGACGAACTCGATACGCTGATCATCTGCCCCGAACCGCTCGCGACCGGTGTCTGGCTAGAAGCCACCATCATCGGTGTCATGAAGTTCGAAGATGACGGCGAAGTCGACGACAAAATCGTGGTCGTACCTGCCGATAACCGAGACGACAATCGGATTACCAGTTTGCAGGACATTCCCCAGTTGGTCGCCCAGCTGGAGCACCACTTCACGCATTACAAAGACCTGAAGAAGCCGGGTAGTACGATCGTGAAGGGCTGGGGCGATGCTGAAGAGGCCAAGGTAATCATCAAATCCTGCATCGAACGTTGGAACAACCGCTAAGTGAACATTATCAACGTCAGTAAGGTATTCGTTCGTCGCACGTCGGACGGAAAATACCTGGTGTTGCGGAGCGGCGCCTGGGAGGAACGACCGGACAGATCGCAGAAACCCGACTTTGCTGGCGGCGTGGTTGAACCCGGCGAGCGTATCGAACAAGGGGCGGCCCGAGAGCTCCTTGAGGAGACCGGTCTCGACGTACAACCCGCAGACCTGACGTTGGTCTACACCACGTCGTTTCTGAGCGACAAGGACGGCGCGGCTGTCAACCGGCTGGTATACTTCGTGGAAATTGAAGGAGAGCCTGAGGTGACGCTGAGCTGGGAGCATGAGGAATTCTGGTGGGCGACGGCCGATGAACTAAGGGCGCTTGATATCCGCGCACCATATCCTGCCATCATCCGTCATCTCGATGACATCGGTTTACTGAGCTAAACGTCACGACGATTGCCGGCGGCGGGCTTTTTCGCGCACAATCGCGGCCGCGCCAGAGATCGATTCCATCAACCCGAGCTGCTTCAGCTGAGCCCTGATTTTGGTCTTGGCATGTGATGTGACCACCTGGTCGAGCCAGGCTCGTTTGACCTGCGGAATTTTTCGCTTCACAACTTCGACGATGTCACCGTTGTGAAGCGGTTTGTCGAACGGCTGGATATTACCGTTCACCTTGAAGCCACCGGCATACTTACCGATGTCGGTATGCACCAGATATGCGAAGTCAAGCGGCAGCGCGCCTTCCGGCAGGTTATAAATGTCGCCCCTGGGGGAATAGACGAACATACGTTTACCAAACAAATCGATATCAAGCTGGTCGCGGCTTATCTCTTCCTCATTTCGCAATTTGCCGGCGATTTCCTGCAACTGGGTGATCCATTGCAGCTGACTCGGGAGCTTTTCCATCTTGCTGGTCTTCAGGTAACTGTTGCTGTCTTTCTGTTCGTGGTAGTGAAAGCTGGCCGCCAGCCCTGATTCGGCGTATTCATGCATGGCGCGTGAACGTACCTGGAATTCGACGATTTGCTCATTCGGCGTAATGACGGTTGTGTGCAGGCTCTGATAGCCATTCGTCTTTGGCACCGCGATGTAATCCTTAATACGCTGGATCATCGGCTGGTACATGCCGTGCAGGATGCCGAGCGTGCGGTAGCACTCCGCCTTGTCGCTGACGATGATGCGCAGGGCCATCAGATCGTAGATGTCGTCGATGTTGCCACCGACCTTCTTCAACTTGCGATGCAGACTATAGACGCTTTTTACCCGACCGTTGATCTCAAACTCGACGCCCTGCTTTTTCAGCTCGGCCTCAACCTCTTGACGAACCTTACCAAGCTTGCGGGTGCTGCGGCCGAGACGTTTCTTCATCAGGTTGCGGGTACGTTCGAATTCCTTCGGGTCGAGATATTTGAAGCCGAGCTCTTCGATCTGCATGCGCGGCCCACCCATACCAAGCCGGTCGGCCATCGGCGCGAATACTTCAAGTGACTCGCGGGCGATTTTTTTCTGCTTGTCACGTGGCATGTGCTCGAGTGTCTGGAGGTTGTGCAACCGGTCGGCAATCTTGATGATGATGACGCGCACGTCACGCCCGACGGCAATCAGAAGCTTTGAAAGATTGTCTTTAGTCTGAGGGAGGTAGCTCTCCAGGTCACGCATGCCGCTTCTGGCCTGGCCGACCTTAGTAACACCGTCGACCAGAAAAGCGACATCGCGACCGAACCAAGCCTCTATCTGTTCGAGCGTCAGTTCGGTGTCTTCAACCGTGTCGTGCAAAATGCCGGCTAACACGCTGTCGATATCCATTTCCCAGTTAATCAGCAAGTTGGCGACCGCCAGGGGGTGGATGATGTAGGGTTCACCGCTACGGCGTGTCTGCCCGGTGTGCGCCGTAGTGGCGACGTCGATGGCATGCTCGAGCTCCAGCACCTGGTTCTCGGTGTAGTGGGGTCGGGCCGCGTCCAGCAACTCACGCTTCTTCATGCCCTCATTATAACTTACGCCTCGGTTGTGTATAATCATAAGCAACATAACCGAACAATCAGAACATAAGGAGTGGGATATCCTCATGAGCCAAGCTAAGATCGCCATTAACGGGTTCGGCCGAATCGGCCGTAATGCATTTAAGATCGCTTTCGAGCGGAGCGACCTCGAAATCGTCGCTATCAACGACCTGACCGACAACGCCACGCTAGCATACCTGTTGAAGCATGACAGTAATTACGGTACGTACGGCCATGACGTGACGGCCGACGCAGACGGTATCGTCGTCGACGGTAAAAAAATCAAGGTACTGGCCGAAAAGGATCCAGCGGCGTTGCCCTGGGCCGACCTTGGAGTTGAGCTAGTCATCGAATCGACCGGCTTCTTCACCGATAAGGAGGGTGCCGCCAAGCATATCGCTGCTGGTGCCAAGCGCGTCGTTATCTCCGGCCCGACCAAATCGGACGGGGTCGATACCATCGTACTCGGCGCCAACGACGACAAGGTAGCCGGAGCTACCGAGGTCATCTCGAACGCCAGTTGTACGACCAACTCACTGGGAGCGGTCATGGCGGTGCTCGAGGCGGAATTCGGCATTGAGAAGTCTATGTTGACGACGGTGCATAGCTATACCGCCAGCCAGGCCCTGCAGGACGCCCCGAAGAAAGATCTCCGTGAAGGGCGGAATGCCAGCGAGAATATCGTACCGACCAGTACCGGCGCGGCTATCGCGGTCGCGAAGGTGCTGCCGAGTCTGGCAGGTAAGTTCGATGGCATCAGTATGCGTGTGCCGACCGCGGTCGTTTCCATCAGCGACGTGACAGCTCTGTTATCTCGTGACGTGACGGTCGAGGAAGTCAACGCCGCTTTCAAGAAGGCGGCAGGGGATGCCTACTACCAGGGAATCCTGGGGGTCTCGGAGGAGCCGCTGGTATCGCGTGACTACATCGGTAACAGTAACTCCGGTACGGTTGATCTGGCGTTGACACGGGTGGTTGACGGCAACTTAGTGAAGGTGTGTGCGTGGTACGACAACGAGTGGGGCTATTCGAACCGGTTGGTCGAATTGGTCGCCGACGTTGCCAAGTCGCTCGCGAAATAATTCCTGAAAATTAAACGGCCCACCGGCCCGGCTCAGGCGGACTCCAGGCTCACAGACCTGGGTTAGTCTGTCTGAGCCGGACCGGCAAGGCCGTTTCGGTGGGCATGGTCAGAGGAAGCTGGCGAGAGCGGGCAGCTCCCAGTCATCAGTCTCGGTCGATGCCGATAGCGATGGGTAGGAGTAGCACGCTTGGCGGGCTGTCAGGTCGCCGTTGCGACGACTGAGGACGACAGCGCGCCACCACGTCGTGACGGTAGGGGACTCATCCAGTACCACCAAGTCGATGAAACGACCAGTCATAGCGAGGTAGCGGATCCCCATCGGGATCGGTTCCTCGTTCAGGATGACCTCGACCGTATCGCCGTCGCCCATGACGTCAACCTCATGGCCGAGCCACTCGACCGCGGTCACCGCCAGATGATGGCTGATCGCCCGTTGCAACTGGGCACCGTCGAAGCTGACTGACGCCTCTGTGCTTCGTACTTCCACTAAATTTCGCATCCGATCGCCTTCCACGAGAGTACAGATGATAATTATATAATATCACAATTGCGTAAAATAATCAACAGCGGGCACGCGTCACCGCTTTACACGTGGCCCTATGATGCTTATACTTTAACCATATGAAAATCTATCTGGGTGCGGACCATCAAGGCTTTTACTTGAAGGAAAAGATATTCGCTTATTTAGCCAAGCATGGCTATGAGGTGGAAGATGTCGGTGATCAGGAGCTTGACCCGACCGACGATTTCCCCGACTTCGCGCAGATGGCGGCCACGAAAGTCATCGGCGAGACTGATGCAGACCCGCGGGCCATCCTGATTTGTGGCGGTGGTCAGGGCATGGCCATGGCGGCCAATCGGTTCAGAGGCATCCGTGCCGCCGTGATCTGGGACTCATACGAGGCCAAGATGACGCGTCATGACAACGACAGTAACGTGCTTTGTCTGCCTTCCCGAGTCGTTGAGGACGATGAGGCATTGTGGAAAGGCATCGTCGAAACCTGGCTTAATACGCCCTTTGGCGCCGCCGCCCGCTTTAAGCGCCGCAACGCGCAGATTGATGAGATGGCCTGATGCCGACGGTCATCGTTCCAACGATCCTGGCGGAGAACGCCGATCAGTATAAACAGTCGATGGAGCGTATTCAGTCGTTCGCGCAACGGGTACACATCGATATCTGTGACGGTGAGTTCGCACCCAGCTTCACAGTCGGCGCCCGCGAGGTGTGGTGGCCAGCCGAATGGCAAGCCGACGTGCACGCCATGGTGGCCCGACCCAGCGAGCATGTAGAACAACTGATCGCCCTGAAAGCCGGCTTGATCATCTTTCATGCCGAGGTGCAGGAAGATTTGCTACCGACCATGCAACGCGTGCAGCAAGCAGGGCTGAAGGTAGGGGTCGCCTTGCAACGCTCGACCGTCCCGCTCGCCGTCAAGCCCTATATCGAACAGGCCGATCATGTCATGGTATTCAGCGGCGACCTGGGGCATTATGGCGGTGTCGCTAGCCTGATGCAGCTCGAGAAAGTCCGCTTGATCCGCGCCATCAAACCGAACGTCGAAGTTGGCTGGGACGGTGGCGTCAACGTTGAGAATGCCTACAGCTTGTCACAGGGCGGAATCGACGTGTTGAACGTCGGGGGAACCATCGCGAAGGCGACGGATCCGGCCGAGACGTACAAGGCGCTCACGAACGAAATCAACAAGCATACGGCCATCTAAACCGCTCATGCTACAATGGTGGTAACAATGAGTGGGCAACTGACGACCAAACAGATCGAACAGAAGGCGAATGTCATCCGTAAGGACATCATCCGCATGCTGGAAACGGCTGGCAGCGGCCATTCGGCAGGTCCGCTCGGCCTAGCCGATCTGCTGGCGACCTTGTATTTCAACGTTATGAACATCGATCCGAAAAAACCGGAGTGGGAGGCACGAGATTACTTCTTCCTGTCGAACGGCCACTGTGTGCCGGTGCAGTATGCGACCATGGCCGAAGCGGGCTACTTCGATAAAGCGCTTCTTCGCACCTTGCGTAAATGGGGGTCGCCGTTGCAGGGGCACCCGGAGCGGACCCGCCTGCCAGGCCTTGAAAATACCAGCGGACCGCTTGGTAGCGGGCTGAGCCAGGCAGCCGGCGTGGCCTACAGCCTGCAGTACTTAGACAACCAACTGCATCGGTTCGTGTACTGCGTAACCGGTGACGGTGAGCTGAACGAGGGCAATATCTGGGAAGGCGCCATGTTCGCCGGTAAGTACAAGCTGAGTCAGCTGATAGTTTTCGTTGATCGCAATAACATTCAGATCGATGGCAATACCGAAGAGGTCATGCCGCTGGAGGACCTGCGCGGTAAGTGGGAAAGTTTCGGCTGGCATGTTCAGGAGATTGACGGCCATAACATCGAGAGCATCCAGGATGCCGTCGGTATGGCAAAGGCTATCACCAACCGCCCGAGCGTTATCATCACCCACACCATTCCAGGAAAAGGTGTCGATTTCATGGAATATGACTACCATTGGCACGGTTTACCGCCGAACCATGAGCAGGCCAAGGAGGCATTACGGGAACTACGGACGCTCGGCGGCAAGGTCAAGCATGAAGGGATGAGCGTATGAGTGAGTTCCATCTGACAAAGAATCTCTTTGACGGCGTCTCGGCGGAGCCAATCCGGGCCGGGTTCGGTCGTGGATTGAAGACCGCTGGCGAGGTAGATAGCCGCGTCGTCGCGCTCTGTGCCGATTTGACTGAAAGCGTCCAGATGCACCTGTTCCGCGACGCGTTTCCTGAGCGTTTCATCGAAGTGGGAGTGGCTGAACAAAACCTTGTCACTGTGGCCAGCGGGCTCGCGCGCGCCGGCAAGATTCCTTTCACGGCCAGTTATGCCGCCTTCAGTCCAGGCCGCAACTGGGAACAAATCAAGACGACGGCCGCCCTGAACGATCAGCCGGTAAAGGTAGTCGGGGGACATGCCGGTCTGTATACCGGTCCAGACGGCGCCACCCATCAGATGCTTGAAGACATCGCACTGATGCGCAGCATGCCGAATATGGTCGTGGTAGTGCCGGGCGATAGCCTGGAAGCTGAAAAAGCCACCCTTGCCTTGGCGGCGAATGGCAAGCCGAGCTATCTGCGACTCGCTCGCGACAAGACGGCCATCTTCTCGACGCCAGAATCACCGTTCGAAATAGGTAAGGCCTATGTGCTCAGGAAGGGTCACGACGTCACGCTCTGCGGCACCGGCACGATGACCTACGAGCTGCTCGTGGCCGCTGAAGCGCTGAAGAAGCATCATATCGACGCTGAAGTCATCCATGTTCCGACGATCAAGCCGCTCGATAGTCAGACGATCCTTCATAGCGTCGAGAAGACCGGCCGCGTCCTGACGGCCGAGGAAGCCCAGATCAATGGTGGTCTCGGCAGTGCCGTCGCCGAGCTGACGGCTGAATTCTTACCGGTGCCGCTGAAGCGCCTTGGCGTCGAAGACAGGTACGGCGAATCAGGCGCTCCCCGGGAGGTGATCGAACACTTCGGGTTGGATGGAAAAAGCTTGGCGCACAAGATACGCCAGTACGTTGAGAGAGTACCACAGTATAAGAAAGGATTTTGATGACCCACAGCATTCGCCAGATACGAGATAATACCACCAGGGCCCGTCATCTGATGCAACGCTCACGCCAGCAGAAATTTGCCGTCGGCGCGTTCAATATCGACAACCAGGAGACGCTCATCGCGGTGGCCCGGGCGGCACAGAAGCTGAACGCCCCGGTGCTGGTGGAAGTCAGCGACGGTGAAGTCGAAGCACTCGGGCTCGAGAACGTCCGCGACATGGTGGATAATTATAAGGACGAGTACGGCGTTGAGATGTACATCAATCTTGATCACAGCCCGACCGTCGAAGGTTGTAAGCGGGCGATCGATGCTGGCTACGAGTTCATCCACATCGATATCTCCCAAGCCAATCACGACGCATCCGAAGAAGAAATCATCAGTAAGACCAAGGAAGTCGTTGAGTACGCCCGCTTCACCGGTGCGCTGGTCGAGAGCGAGCCGCATTATTTCGGCGGTTCGTCCAACCTGCACGAGGAAGAGATTGATTACGAGACCATCAAGAAGACCTTCAGCACGCCTGAAGGCGCCCGGTCATTCATTGAGGCGACCGGCATTGATACCTTTGCGGCAGCCGTTGGCAACTTGCACGGAAAATATCCCGTACCAAAGGAGCTTGACCTAGAGCTACTGGCCCGTATTCGCGAGAGTATCGGTTGTCAGATTTCGCTGCATGGCGGTTCCGGCACGCCACTGCACTTCTTCGAGGAAGCGGCCCAGATCGGCGTCAGCAAGATCAATATCAATAGCGACATGCGCTATGTGTTCCGCACCATGCTGGAGAAAGTGCTGGCGGACAACCCGAAGGAATACGCAGTGGTGAAACTGATGCCGACGGTATATAAAGCCGTGCAAGAAGTAGTAGAAGAGAAGATTACCGCGTTCGGTACGGCCGGTAAGGCGGTTCGTTAGCGCAGCTCCAGCGCGGAACTCCCCAGTACCCGCATGCCCTCGAATGGCTCGGTGAGCCGCGAGTTGAGTGTCCCGTCACTCAGTGCCAACTCATCAAGCTGCACCATATTCATCGCCACCAGGCCGCGGTTCGTAAGTGCCGGTGCAACGAGCACTCGTTTTTTCTGCTGGTAGTGACTCTTGTTACGGAGAAGTTTGTATGAGGCCAGTGTATCAATGTCGAAAGTATCAATTGGAATCGGCCCGTCCACGATATTGTCCGGTCCAGCCTTGAACGCATTATGAGACATGACGCCGAGAAGTTCCGCGAAAATCGCCGCCCGACCGTAGAGGGATCGGACATATCGGGCGTCTTCCAGGGCTTCTTCCCGGGGAAGGGCGTCATAGGTAAATCGGGTGGTTATGTTTTCGTGAAGACTCATAGCTCGTTTATAGACCTGACGCGGGAATTTCTCAACCATAAGTGATATAATCTGAAGCAATGAGTGGGCAACATCATCCGACAATTCTTTCCATCGGTGCGGCTGTGCAAGACGTGTTCTTGAGTCATAGCGAAGAGTTCACCCCCGTGACAGACAGATCGCTTCATGAACAGGTGATGCAACTAGAGATGGGCGCGAAGGCCGATGTCAACAAGATCGATTTCGCGACTGGTGGTGGTGCGACCAACGCCGCAGTCACGTTCGCCCGTCAGGGACTTCACGCCATCTTCATGGGTACGATCGGTCGTGATCCGGCCGGACAGGCCGTATTGGACGACCTCGACCGTGAAGGCGTCGACACCCGCCTTGTCAGCTACTCGACGAAACTCAACACTGGCTATTCGGTATTGTTGCTGGCGCCCAACGGAGAGCGCACTATCCTGACCTATCGCGGGGCCTCGACCCACTACGAGCTGAAACATTTCGATCTCGCGCCGGTTGAGGCTGATTGGCTGTACGTCTCAAGCCTGGCCGGGCAGATGGAGGTTTTGTCGCACATCTTCCATCAGGCGAAAACGAAAGGGATGAAAGTCTTCTTTAACCCCGGTAAGGGCGAACTGAAGCATACTGCCAAACTGAAAGGATTGCTGGAAGACGTTGACGTCGTGTCGGTGAACAAAGAAGAGGCGGCGCAAATCGTGCACGGCAGTGACAGCGAAGAGTTGGCCCGACACCTCCTGCACTACGTCGATACTGCAATCGTCAGTGACGGACCAAACGGCGTGACGGCAACTGATGGCAGTAGTGTCGTCAAGGCCGGCATGTACCGGGATGTCAAGGTAATCGATCGGACCGGTGCCGGTGACGCCTTCGGTTCTGGCTTCTTGAGTCAGTGGGCGGCGGGAAGTTCGCTCAAAGACGCCATTATCTTCGCCAGTGCGAACTCTACCTCCGTCGTGACGAAAATCGGTGCCAAGACCGGCATCCTGCCTCACGGCGTACGGCTGCATGATATGCCATTAACGGAACGACCGTTCTAAAGGAAACCTGAGTATGACAAAATTCCTCGCCGAGTTACTGGGCACCGATCATCCGCTATTCGTCCGGACCATCGCCGATTTCGAACGGGCCAGCGGCAATGCCGGTGTCGATACGCGTCTTATTGCTGACATTACCGAATCCGGGCATGCTATCATGCGTCAGCTTACGATTGATCCGGCGGACACATCGGGCCGAGAGTTGTACCAAGCGCTTAACGCCGCGGTCGCTTCCGGGCAGGCGGAAGCCTTGCTGAGTGACAGCCATTTCGTCCTGCTACGGTTTGACGACGGACCCGTGTCGTTCTGTCTGCACGACGTGATTGAAAACGCGCATCACGAACTTGCCTACGAACAGCGTGTGGTTGGCCATGGCCAGCGCCACTTGCGCATGGAGATCATCCGGCGTTATGCCGAACACGACCGCACGAGCGGTGAGATGGTACACGAATTGGCCGCTCAGGCCGGTCTGAAGCCGCCTGAAGACGAAGGCCATCTACCGCTGCCCACGAACCACGCTGTCTCGACGAAGGATAGCGCGCCCAGCATCCTGGCCATCGGTGATATCTTCACTGATGCATTTATCAAGCTTTCCGAGGATGTCGCCCGGGTTGAAGAGGATGAGAAGGGGGAGAAGCGTCTCAGCTTGCCATTCGGCAGCAAGCCACCATACGAACAAGTCGACATTGTACGGGCTGTCGGCCCGAGTCCGAATGCGGCCGTCGCCTTCGCCCGCCTTGGCATCCGCGCCAGTCTGCTGGCATGGTTAGGCGATGACCAGCCCGGGGATGAAGCGGTCCAGTACCTGAAGGACGAAGCTATCGATACTGAGTTGGTGGTGCAGCAAGCCGCCACCCCGTCGAATTACTACTATGTGCTACGGCTGGGAGCCGAGCGGACGATCCTGGTCAAGAACGAAGCTTACCATTATGAATGGCGTGCCCCTGCCACGCCCCCTGATTGGGTGTACGTATCACTTATCAGTGCCGACTCCTGGCAGCTGCACGAGGATCTGCTGGCGTACCTCACGACGCATCCTGAGATAAAACTGGCCTTCCAGCCGGGCACGTTCCACTTCAAGTGGGGTGCCGAGAAATTGGCAGCACTCTACCGTCGGAGTCACATCGTGGTTATGAATCGAGAGGAAGCCGTCGACGTGACGAAGAAGTCCTATGATTCACTTCGTGAGCTCACGACGGCACTGCATGACATGGGTCCGGCCATCGTCGTGATTACCGACGGGCCGAACGGCTCATATGCCTCTTATGACGGCCGTCTGGTCACGATACCGAATTATCCCGACCCAGGGCCGCCCGTCGATCGGACCGGTGCCGGTGACGCATTCGCCTCAACGATCGTTGCCGCCTTGGCAGAGGGCGAGACGATGGATACGGCGCTTACTTGGGCACCTATCAACAGTATGAACGTCGTACAGCACCTCGGCGCTCAGGCGGGTCTGTTGACGAAAGAAGCAATCCAGGAATACCTGGCTGCTGCTCCAGGCGAGTACGCAGTGAAGGACCTTGACTGATAGCTAGTGGTCGCAGTACGTCTTGTTGGCTCGGGCAAGACGCACCACCTCGTTGACATCATCGGTAATGTGATACAGTAACTCGTCGCCAGCTGAGATTAACCGTTCTTTCTCGAGCATCTGCGTGCGTATGAACTGATCAAGTGGCTTCCAGAACTCGGTACCGTAGAGGATGACCGGTGCCTTACCTGTCTTTCCGGTCTGGATAAGCGTGAGGATTTCCATCATTTCGTCCAGGGTGCCGAATCCGCCAGGGAAATAGACGTAGGCGTCAGCGTACAGGGTCATGGCAATCTTACGTGGCGAGAAGTGGCTGAAGGAGAGCGAATCGGTCGTGTAGCGGTTAAGGGTCTGTTCATGCGGTAGGGTGATGTTGAAGCCGATCGAGTCGCCGTCAGCTTCGTAAGCGCCACGGTTGGCAGCTTCCATGATGCCGTGACCGCCACCGGTGATGATAGCGTAACCTTGCTCGGCCAGTTTCTGCCCGGCCAGCCGGGCAGCCTCATAGTATCGCTCACCTTCGGGCGTACGGGCCGACCCGAAAACGGTAACGGTCTTATGGTACTTACGGATGACGTTATAGCCAGCTTGAAGCTCCTCGTCGACACTGCCAAGACGGATCATTGCCGCTTGCAGTACGATGTCACGCGGGATGCAGACTGGGGTTTCGGTTGTTGTTGGTTTCGGTTGCATTTTCTAAAGGCATTATACCGCAGACGGCCCGTAAATGCTCGTGCTTTATGAGGACTGGTACAATAATAAGGATGAACCAGTTCAAGCTTGTGACAGAATACGAACCACTCGGTGATCAGCCGACAGCGATCGCGCAGTTGCTTGATGGCCTGGAAAAAGGTGAACGTGAACAGACGCTGCTTGGCGTCACCGGTTCAGGCAAAACCTTTACGATGGCCAATGTTATCCAGCAGCGTAATGTGCCCACGCTGGTTTTGGCGCACAATAAGACATTGGCCGCTCAGCTTTACTCAGAGTTCAAGATGTTCTTTCCCGATAACGAGGTGCACTACTTCGTCAGCTACTTCGACTACTATCAGCCGGAGGCGTATATCTCATCGAGCGATACCTATATAGAGAAAGATTCCAAGATAAACGACGAAATCGACCGGTTACGGCATGCGGCCACGACGGCGCTGCTGACCCGGCGCGACGTCATCATTGTCGCCAGCGTGTCGTGCATTTACGGTATCGGTTCGCCAGACGCCTATGCTGAGATGTCGATTCATGTGAAACGGGGAGAACGTCGACAACAAGATAAGTTCGTTCGCCTGTTGACCGACATCCAGTATCAGCGTAATGACATCGATTTTCACCGCGGCACGTTCCGCTCGAAAGGCGACGTGGTCGACGTCTTTCCGGCCGGTAGCGACGTGGCCTATCGAGTCGAGTTCTTCGGTGATGAAGTCGATCGCCTGACCCGTATCGATCCGCTGACCGGCGAGATTCTCGGGGAACCAACAGAAGTAAAGATTTTCCCAAGCAGCCACTACGTGACACCGAAGCAGAAACTTGCCGTGGCGATTGAAAAGATAAAGAAGGAATTTGACGAGCGGCTGCAATGGTTTGAGAAGCACGATAAGCTGTTGGAAGCCCAGCGGTTGGCGCAGCGTACCAAGTATGACATCGAGATGCTTGAAGAGACCGGCTTCGTCAAGGGTATTGAGAACTACAGCCGGTACCTGACGAATCGCGAGCCAGGCGAGCAGCCGGCGACGTTGATTGACTATTTCCCTGACGACTGGCTCCTGCTGGTAGACGAGAGCCATATGACCCTGCCGCAGGTGCGCGGTATGTATAACGGTGATCGCGCCCGTAAGGAAGTATTGGTGGAGCATGGATTCCGATTGCCGAGCGCGCTCGATAACCGGCCACTCCGCTTCGATGAGTTCGACCGTCATATCAATCGTGCGATCTATGTATCAGCCACACCGGCCGAATATGAGCTGGCGCACAGTCCGGAGCCAGCTCAGCAGGTCATCCGACCGACCGGCCTGCTTGATCCTCGTATTGAGGTACGACCGAGCAAGGGTCAGGTAGACGACCTGATCGCCGAGATACGTGAGAGGATTGAGAAGCGGCAGCGTGTCTTGATAACGACACTCACGAAGCGCATGGCGGAGGATTTGAGCCAACACCTGATAGATCTCGATATCAAAACGGCCTATATTCACAGCGAAGTCGATACGTTGGAGCGAAGCGATATCTTGCGCGACCTTCGCACAGGCGTGTTCGACGTACTGGTCGGCATCAACCTGCTGCGTGAAGGCCTCGATCTGCCGGAAGTCAGTCTGGTCGCTATCATCGATGCCGATAAGGAAGGCTTCTTACGTAGCGAAAGTGCGTTGATACAGACGGTGGGTCGTGCGGCCCGTCACGAAGAAGGCTTGGTGCTAATGTACGGCGATGTTGTGACACGGTCGATGCAGGCGGCCATCGATGAGACCAACCGTCGTCGGGCAATCCAGGAGCAATATAACACTGAACATGGCATCACGCCGCGTAGCGTTGCCAAGAAAATCGATGAAGGCCTCCGCGCCATCATCCCGATGAAAGATGACGACAAGAAGCCGAAGCTCGACCTGAAGAAAATTCCGAAGGATGAGTACGCCTCGCTCATCCGTGACCTGAGCGGACAGATGGAACTGGCCAGCGCAAACCTTGAATTTGAAAAAGCGGCCGAGCTGCGTGACCTGATCGCCGAGATACGGCGCAAGTCCTAATTAGAGGAAAATATTACTGCAGATGATAGATTCTACGCTACAATAAGGCATATATGACGAATATCTCGCGCGACGATGTATTAAAGCTTGCCCGGCTCAGTAGCCTTGAACTTGCTGAAGACGAGATTGACGGACTGCGGGCAGATATCGAGCGAATCCTCGCCTATGTGGAGCAGCTAGATGAGCTTGATACCGAAGGGGTTGAGCCGGCGTACCAGGTGACAGGACTCACTAACGTCATGCGTGACGATAAAGTTGAGGAGAGTCCGGTAGCACGCCAGACGCTGCTGGCATTAGCGCCGGAACAGCAGGATAACCACATAAAGGTGAAAAAAGTACTATGAGTAAACTGACGATAGCCTCCTGCCGTGCGTCGACCGCCCGCGACAATGTCGAACGGGCGCTCGCAAGGGCTGCGGAAGTAGAGGATTACCACGCCCTGATTACGCTTACGCCGGACCGTGCCCGAGAGCGGGCGGCACTGGTGGACAGTGGCGAAGTAGGTGGCCGCCTGGCGGGCGTGCCATTCATCGTCAAGGACAACTACCTAGCCTTCGGTGCTCCCACCACGGCGGCCGCCACGATGTTAGAGAACTTTGATGCTCCGCTTCAGGCGACTGTCGTCGAGCGGTTGGAGGCGGAAGGAGCAATCTGTATCGGCAAGGCGAACCTTGATGCGTTCGCTCACGGCAGCAGTACTGAGAACTCAGCATACGGCCCCACTAAGAACGCGGTAGACCCAACCAAGGTGGCCGGCGGCAGTAGCGGTGGCTCGGCCGTTGCCGTCGCATTGGGTATCGTACCGTTTGCGCTCGGGAGTGACACTGGTGGTTCAATCCGCCAGCCAGCCAGCTTCAACGGTGTGGTGGGTGTGAAGCCGACATATGGCATGACCAGTCGCTACGGCGTGGTCGCCATGGCGAGCAGCACCGACGTCATGGGCTGTTTCACCAACACGGTCGAAGACAGCGAGCTTGTCCTTCAGGTGATGGCCGGCCAGGATCGCCGGGACATGACGACGTTACCAGACTATTTTGTGCCAGCAGCTTCGTCGGAAGGCGCACTGCGTATCGGGGTGATCGATGACTTCATGGGCGAGGGGACTGACGAAACGGTCCGTCGTCAGGTACATAACTACGCAGAGCGACTTGCAGAAGCCGGGCATACGGTAGCCGGTGTCAGCCTGCCGATGGCAAAGTATAGCCTGGCGATGTACTACATCATCGTGCCGGCTGAAATCACGAGCAATCTTGCCCGGTATGACGGTATCCGCTATGGACGGCGAACGGCCTTGGCTGCCAGCTTGACTGAAGTGTACGGCAAGTCACGTGACGAAGGGTTCATGCCCGAGAACAAACGACGCATCATGATCGGAAGCTACGTATTATCAAGCGGCTATTTCGATGCGTACTACCAGAAGGCACAGAAAGCCCGAGCTCTCCTGATGCGTGAGTTCGATGAGCTGTTCGAGCAGTATGACGTGTTAGTTTCACCGACGGTGCCGACGGCCGCCTTCGGCTTTGGTGAAAATACCGCTGATCCCATCAAGATGTACTTATCCGATGCTATGACTGTCGGAGTGAGCCTGGCCGGTCTTCCGGCGGTCAGTGTGCCGGCCGGTGCGACGTCAGATGGGTTGCCGGTCGGAGTTCAGCTGATCGCTCAACGACAGGATGATGCCCGCCTGCTCGCGTTGGCGCGTAGCATGGAGGTGACGACATGACAGATGGATTGATGATCGTATTCTTCATCGTCATTTTGATCGCGGGAGCGGGAGTATTGTTTCTCATTACCCATGGGCGCAAAGGCGGCCGTACACTCGACGTCGATCGATACCGTCGCAGTTGGCTGCAGATCGAACGCCAGCTCGTACGAGACAACGAGCAAAGCTATCACTTAGCTATTCTGAACGCCGATAAGTTGCTTGATCAGGCACTGAAGCAGCGGGGAGTAAAGGGCGATACCATGGGTGAGCGCATGAAAGTGACGAGCTGGTCGAACGCCAATGCCGTGTGGAGCAGCCATAAGTTACGGAACCGTATCGCGCATGAACATGAGGTAGTAGTGCGCTACGACGAGGCCCGCCGCGCCTTGGCTGGCTTCAAGCAAGGCCTGAAGGACGTAGGAGCGATCTGATGAACGAATACGAGATGACTATCGGTATCGAATGCCATGTGCAGCTCGCGACAAAGACGAAGCTGTTCTCTGGCGCCGACAACGATGCGCGTGAGCACGAGGCCAATGCAGTCGTATCACCAATCGATTACGGGTTACCCGGTATGCTACCCGTTTTGAACAGGGAGGCCGTCAATCTGGCCATAAAAGCCGCCAAGGCCTTGAACGCCGATGTCGCGAAGGTAAGCCGGTTTGATCGCAAGCATTACTTTTATCCGGATCTGCCAAAAGGCTATCAGACGACCCAGCTGTATCAGCCGATTATCCTGGCCGGCCACGTCGACGCTCCACTCGACGATGGAACGCATGTTCGGGTCCGTATCCATCATGCCCACATGGAAGAGGACGCGGGTAAGCTGAGTCATCATGGTGACTACAGTTTGGTCGACCTCAACCGGGCCGGCACGCCTTTGATAGAGATCGTCTCAGAACCAGATATCCATAGTGCCGTGGCCGCCAAAGCGTACGCAACGGAGTTGTACCGACTGATGACATACGCCGGTGTGACACACGGTGATTTATACCATGGCAATATGCGCTTCGATGTTAACTTGTCTGTTGCGAAGAAAGGCGTCGACCAGCTTGGCACCCGGGCGGAGGTGAAGAACCTTAATTCGTTCCGAAGCGTCGAGAAAGCGGCCGAATACGAGTTCAAACGACAGGTCGACCTGCTAGAGCGAGGGGAAAGAGTCGTCCAGGAAACACGTGGTTGGGACGAGGCGAAGCAGAAAACGACCTCGCAGCGTTCCAAGGAAGATGCGCAGGACTACCGCTACATGCCAGACGCTGACATCCCACCTATTGTCCTGACGGATGATGAAATCGCACGCATCCAGGCTGACGTGCCTCAGCTTCCCGCGATTTACCGCGAAAAATGGCAGACTTTGAAGCTCGACAGCTCAGTCGTCAATACCCTCCTTGCCCAGCGAAGGGTGGCCGAAGCCGTTACTGCCATTCAGCAGAATGGCGAAGCGCATGCCAAACGGGTCGCTAACTGGTTTGCCAGTACCGTCCGTAAAGATGAAGACGCCAGCGATGCAGCGGAGGAAGGCGTCATCAACACGGATGGCCTGTTGGAGCTTTCCGCTATGGTAGCGGCGAACGAACTGTCGAGTACCTCTGCCAAGGAGCTGTTCGGCCTGGTGGTTACCAATCCGACGGTAAGCCCTCGTGAGTTGGCGGTTCGGCGCGACCTGCTACAGGTAAGTGATGAAGGTGAGATTGCCGCGATAGTCGATATAATCATGGCTGAGCCGGCATCGCAGCAGGCGATTGAGGATATCCGAGCTGGGAATGACAAAGCCATTGGTTTCCTCGTCGGACAGGTTATGAAACGATCACAGGGACAAGCCAATCCCGCCTTGGCTCAGCGCCTCATCCGGGATCGTCTCTGAGCCTATCCTGAGTGGTATGATAGGACCAGTCCGAACCAACAGTGTAACCTAACGACACGGAGACAGAAGCATCATGAAACAACCCACGAAAGCCATCATTGCCGCTGCCGGCTTCGGCACCCGCTTTCTTCCTCAGACCAAAGCAATGCCGAAGGAGATGCTGCCCCTCATCGATAAACCTATCATCCAGTACGTCGTCGAAGAGCTGGTGGCTGCTGGCATCAAGGATATCATCATCGTGGGCAGCACCAGTAAACGTGCGATCGAAGACCACTTCGACATTCCGAATGAAGACTTGCTGAATAACTTGCGGGCAGGAGGCGAGAAGAAGCGACCATTCATCGAACAGGTCGAAGCCGTTTCGAACATGGCGAACTTCATTTATATCAGACAGAAAGGTCCATATGGGAATGCTACGCCGCTCATGTGTGCCGCGCACCTGATTGGCGACGACGAACCATTCATCTATACGTGGGCAGATGATTTCTTCGTTTCATCTCCAGGACGCACCGTGCAGATGATTGAAACGTTCAATCAGTACGGGGGGTCAGTGTTAGCGTGTAAAAAGATCGTTCGTGACGAAGAATACGATAAGTATGGCGTGGCCGCCGGGACGATTGTCGCCGAAGGTGTCGTTGAAGTATCCCATATCGATGAGAAGCCAGGCAAAGCGGCGGCGCAGTCCGATCTAGCCAGCGTCAGTGGCTATTTGCTGACGCCTGACATCCTTGCCTATATCGAACGGGCGGCGGAAGTTCATGAAGGTAGTGGCGAGCTGATGATCCAGCCGGCCATGCAGGCAATGATTGATGAGGGTCGTAAGTTCTACGCACGAGAAATCAAAGACGGCACCTATTACGACACCGGTGATAAGCTTGAGTACCTCAAGACGACCATCGATTTCGGCTTGCAACACCCCGACCTCGGGCCGGCGCTCCATGAGTATCTTAAACAACGTTTATAGTGAAAAAAATCACATTTTCCTTCGGTAGCGTCCCGTATAGTGGAACTACACATTAATACGAAGGAGGAAACAATGGTTGGATTAGGAGGATTCTTAGGGGCTATCATTATCGGTGGATTAGCTGGATGGGTCGCTTCGATGATCATGAAGACCAACGAATCGATGGGTATCCTGCTGAACATCCTAGTGGGTGTAGTCGGTGCGGTCATCGGTAATGCGCTGCTACCATTACTTGGCGTCAGCGGCACGACCGGCTTTAGTATCTGGAGTTTTGTCGTCGCCTTACTCGGTGCGATTATCCTACTGTTCGTCGTCAAGCTGTTCACCGGTCGCCGGACCGTATAACGAAGCCTGGAAACATGCATCCCTTTTACCGGGATGCATGTTTCATGAGCTGATATACTCGAAGCAGTAACGAAAGGAAATCATACTGTGTCTGCATTGGAAATTCTTGTCATCATCCTATCGAGCTTTCTCGTTCTGTTCCTGCTTATCGGCATCGTACTCGCCATATTGCTTATTCGGGTAACCAGCCAGATCAAGCGCGTGACAGATTCAGCCGAACGCACCGCCCATGGGGTGGAAGGCATCGTGGCCGGGGTCGGTAAAGTCACATCACCGGCATTGCTCGCCAAGATGATACTGAGTCAAGTGAAGAAATACCGTAAGAAGTAGAAAGGAACGCTGTACTATGAACGCGAATAAATTAGCCCTTGGGGCTGTCGTGGGAGCCGTCGCCGGCGTTATAGCAGGCGTGCTGACCGCACCGAAGAGTGGCCGAGAAACCCGAGCCGACCTGAGAAGCCGTGCTCTTGATATGAAGGAAGAAGCACTGACCAAGCGCGATGAGGCGCTTCAGAAGGTGGAAGATACCAAGGCGAAATTGGGAAAGAAGAAGTAGGTAGGATGACACCGTTGAAAAGACTGTTTCATTCGACGAGACGAAAAGTCACCCAGAATCAGGAAAAGAGCGCTCGCCGGACTGTGCTTGAAGACCTGTTCTACGACTTCCATCGCTCACGCGTCCAGGTGTATAAGATGAATTTCATACGCGGCATCATGCTGGGTGCCGGGACGGTGATTGGTGGTACCTTGGTTATTGCTCTGCTTGTCTGGATCCTGAGCCTGCTGGCGAACGTCGTACCGCCTCTGGACGACTTCTTCACCGGGGTGTCGAGTACGCTGCAGACGGAAGAACGCTAATTTAACTACACCGGCCGGCAGTTTTATTCGTTATACTGGTAGCATATGGGGGTCACGCTACAATCGTCGGACTATGTCCATCTTCATAATCATACCCACCACAGCTTGCTCGATGGTCTGACAAAGGTTGATGAGCTCGTTTCACGGGTCAAAGAACTGGGTATGACGGCCTGTGCCATCACCGACCACGGTACGATGAGCGGGGCGGTTGAGTTCTATAAGGCCGCAAAAGCCCAGGGCATCAAACCAATCATCGGCATCGAGACGTACGTGGCAGCCCGTACGCGCTTCGACCGCGATCCCGCCAAGGACAAAGGCCGTTATCATTTGATTCTGCTCGCCATGAACGAAACTGGCTACAGAAACCTGATGATGCTTTCCAGCAAGGCCAATCTGGAAGGTATGTATTACAAGCCACGTATTGATCATGACCTGCTTGAAGAGTATAACGAAGGTATTATCGCGCTATCGGCCTGTGCTGGTGGTGAACTGGGTGAAAATCTGCGCAGTGATAACTATGAAGAAGCAAAGCGGATCGCCAGTTGGTATAAGTCGGTCTTCGGAGACCGTTACTACTTAGAGCTTCAGGATCATGGCCACCCTGATGCACCGGCGGCATGGGACGTGCAAGTGAAGATTAACCGACATATCGAGCAACTTTCAGCGGAGCTTGAAATACCGTGTGTGATTACGAGCGACGGCCACTACCTTGATCATGACGATCAGGATGCGCATGAGATTTTGCTCTGTGTCGGTACGGGGGCGTATCTGTCCGACGAGAAGCGCATGAGCCTCAAGGATTTCGAACTGCACGTTACCGACCCTGCTGACATCATCGACCGTTGGCAGGCCACCAATCCTGCTGCGGTTGCTAACACGAAAGCGATCGCCGACCGCTGCGACCTGAATATCGAACTGGGCGGTATCCTCATCCCGACCTTTCCGGTCCCGGAGGGGGAGACCGAAAAGACTCACCTCGACACGTTGGTCTACCAGGGATTAGCATTTCGCTACCTGAAAGTAGAGAAAGAGCTGGCACGCACCATGCAACCAGCCGATATCAGGCCGAAGCTGTCGGACGAAGTTCGTGAACGGGTTGACATGGAGCTTGATGTGCTCGAAAAAATGGGGTATAACGGCTATTTCTTAATCGTGCAGGATTTTATCAACTGGGGAAAGGATCAAGGTATCATCTTTGGACCAGGACGTGGTTCTGCCGCCGGTTCGATCGTTGCCTACGCGCTTAACATCACCGATCTCGATCCATTGAAATACGATTTGCTCTTCGAGCGTTTCCTGAACCCAGATCGTATCTCGATGCCTGACATCGACATCGACATCCAGGACACCAGACGGGGAGAGGTGATCGAGTACTGCGCCAACAAGTATGGGCCGGAACGTGTCGCCAATATCGTTACCTTTGGCAAGATGGCTGCCCGGGCGGCCGTACGCGACGTAGCGCGCGTACTCCAGGTGCCCTATGCCGAAGCCGATCGGCTTTCAAAGATGATTCCGCCCCCGGTGCAGGGGCGCCACATTCCTCTTTCCGTCAGTGTCCGCAACGATAACGAGCTTAAGGCGGAATATGAGAATAACCCGACGGCCAAGCAAGTGTTCGACTTCGCCATTCGTCTGGAGGGAACCATCCGTTCCCATGGCGTCCATGCCGCCGGCGTGGTCATCGCGCCGGATGACATCGTAAAGTATACGCCCCTTGAAATGGCCCAGAAGGGCGTAGTCGCAACCCAATATCCGATGGGTCCGGTCGAGGAACTCGGATTGCTCAAGATGGACTTCCTGGGCCTTTCCAACCTGACAATCATCAATAACGCGCTGCGTATCATCAAGAAGGTGTACGGCGACGATATCGTCTTGGCCGAAATACCGCTCGATGACCAGAAGACGTACGAGTTATTCCAGCGTGGTGACACGACAGGTGTCTTCCAGCTGGAATCAGCTGGCATGAAGCGCTATCTGAAAGAACTGAAACCGACCGTGTTCGAAGACATCATCGCCATGGTGGCCTTATACCGCCCCGGACCGATGCAGTTCATCGACAGCTTCATTAAACGGAAGCATGGACAGGAGGAAATCAACTATCTTCATCCAAAGATGGAGAACGCCCTGTCCAGTACGTATGGCATCCTGGTGTATCAGGAGCAGTTCATGCAGATTTCAAAGGACCTGGCAGGCTTTACCGGCGGACAGGCTGATACGCTGCGAAAGGCGGTCGGGAAGAAAATCATGGAGATGATGCGGAAAGTGAAGCCGGAATTCATCGACGGTGCTATCAGGCATTCGAATGCCGACCGGCGCGACATGGAAAAATTCTGGGCGCAGCTGGAAGAGTTTGCCAACTACTGCTTCAACAAGTCGCACGCCGCGTGCTATGGACTGATCGCTTACTGGACCGCCTACTTGAAAGCACATTATCCGGACGCCTTCATGGCGGCATTGATGACGAGCGATCAGGATGACATCGACCGACTGGCTATCGAAATCACCGAGTGTCGTCATATGGGAATTACAGTGCAGGCGCCGGACGTCAATCAATCGTACATGGAATTTGCGGTCGTGCCGGGCGAAAGTACCATTCGGTTCGGTATGGCCGCCGTCAAGGGGGTAGGGTCTGGGGCTGTCGAGGAGGTGCTCCGGGCACGTGAGGACGGTGAGTTCAAGAGCATCGAGGACTTCGCTAAACGAGTATCTACGAGTAAGTTCAATAAGAAAGCCTGGGAGTCACTTATCAAATCTGGCGGCTTCGACTCATTCGGTGACCGCTCCGATTTGTTATTCAACTTGGAATCGATTCAGGGATTCGCGAGCAAGGTACAGAAAGACGCCTTAAGCGGTCAGACCGATCTTTTCGGCGGCCTGATTGACAACGCATCAATCCAGCCGACCGTAACGTTGCAAGCGGCACCGATGAAGCACACCACCCGCGAACAGCTGATGTGGGAGCGGGAACTTCTCGGCCTTTATATCAGCGCCCACCCGCTCGACAGCTACGACGCGTATTTTCAGGAGCAAACTATCCCCTTGTTACTTTTGAAGCCAGAAATCGATAATAAGAAGGTGACTGTCGGCGGCATCATCACTAGTGTGCGTTCAATCATCACCAAATCGGGCAGCAAGATGGCATTCGTGGCAATCGAGGATAAGACGGGTGAATCAGAAATCATCGTCTTCCCGGATCTTTACAGTCAGGTCGGTGCCAAACTGACGCAGGATGCAGTGGTGCGGGTGTCGGGAAAAGCCAATGCCAAAGACAGAGACGGCAACCTTATCAGTGATGTGAAAGTTATCGCAGACGAGGTCAACATCGTAACCGACAAGGAACTGATGGAATACGAATCCACTGGCAGGGCTATGAAGGCACCGAAGGCCAGGCCCGGCGGACCGGTGACGGTGAAGAAGAACGTCGCCCTTACTGCGACGCCAACGGTTAGTTATAAGCCTGACGTGCCGGTATTGCGCAAGCTATTCGTGCACATAAAAGACCCGGAAGATGCCGAACGGCTCATGCGTCTTAAGGATGTTTGTGCAAAACATCCTGGGACATCCGACATCGTGTTGGTGCTGGGAGCTGAAAAGAAATCAGCGATTAAACTCCCATTCAGGGTCGAAGATAACCAGTCATTGATAGACGAGTTGGTGCGCCAGCTCGGTGAAGACTGCGTAGTGGTCAAATAAACGCAATCTTGCTACCATAAGCATAATGCGAGATTATCCGCGCCGCACCGGCTTCACTATCGTCGAACTACTCATCGTGATCGTGGTGATTGCGATTCTCGCGGCTATAACCGTGGTCGCGTTCAATGGAGTACAGGAGCGTTCCCGCACCAGTAAAGTGCAAGCTGATATATCAAACCTTGTCAAAGCGATGAACCTGGCGCGGACCACCGCCAATACCACCTTGCTTAGTATCACAGGGTCTGGTTGCACCCGTTGCGCCTGCCCGTATGCGAGTGGCGATATGACCGACTACAGCACACTGCCGAAGACCCATTCCTGCTGGGTACGCTACCATGCCACGATTGATGCAATCGCAGCTGCGTCTGGAACTACGCTCACGAGCTTAAAGGAGGGCGATCCCTGGGGGAGTCCGTATGCTATCGATGAGAACGAAGGAGAGAACGGTGGCTGTAACCGTGATTCGATATGGTCGTTTGGAAAGAGCAAGAATGCCAACGGCGGTACGAATACCGGGAACACTCAGCTGCAGCATTACGGACCGGTCTGTACCTGATCAAGCCGTTAGCTGATACATGGCGATGGCTGCGGCTACGCTGACGTTGAATGATTCCTTGCTACCGTGCATCGGGATCTCTAGGATGGTATCGGCACGCGCAAGAAGCGCCTCCTCAATGCCGTGCACTTCCTCGCCAAGTAGTAGCACAAATTCCTCCGGCGGCGTGAAGCCTCGTATGTCCATGCTGTGCGGTGCCTGTTCAAGGGCAAGCAACGGCAAACGATTCGATGTTAGCCATGTATGAGGGTCGGCATGGTACTCCACCGGTATCATCATTTCGGCACCCAAAGCAGTCTTATGAATCTGAGCCGTAAGCTTGTCGCGGATGTGTGGGAGGCGGCTGTCGTTCGCGAGCGCAGGGTAGGGGGTGTAGCCAGTGAGAATTACCCGCGCTACGCCGAAACCTTCAGCTGAGCGTAGGATTGAGCCGACATTGTGGGTCGATCGAATATTATGAAGGAGAAGCGTGATATCCGGCATGGTAGGTATTGTAGCACCTACCTGAACCGTAAGCATTTTGCTATAGTATAGGGCAATGGACGAAGATAAGATTCAGGCCGAGCGGCGCGAGAACGACGAGAACGCGACGCGTCAGCGTGCTGCAATACTGGGGGTTCAATATCTCGACACGCGACCGTTCGAACGGGACATGCCCCTCGTAGACGAAGTGCTTGAGAACGACGCTATGTACAAAGGCCGCATGGTACCGCTAAAGCACCAAAGCGAGGATACGCCCTACATCTTCGGTATCACGACGCAGACCCCACAGTCACTCGTCAAGACGATAGAACGTGAGTACAACGACAGGGGTGATTCCATTCAATTCGTCATGATTAGCAACAGTGGCTTCAAGGCACTGATGAACCGCTACGATCCACCCAAGGAAGTCATTTATGATGACATTGAGATTGCGCGTGAAGGTGACAGCGACACGCTGACACAGGTGTCAAAGACCCTTAACTCGGTCGGTACCGATCAGGTCTTCGATTACCTGATTGACCAGGCTGACAAATTAGGAGCCAGCGATATCCATATCGAGAATCAGCGGACGGTCATACGGGTACGTATGAGGGTTGATGGTGCGCTCCATCCCGTCGCCGAATTGGACAAGGATCGCTACCGCGTCATCATGGGAGCACTTAGTTCGCGAGCAAACATCTCAGCCGCCGCCGATGGCCCGCAATCCGGTCATATGCAGAAAGAAATCACGACCGACCAGGGCACGCACCTGTTGAATCTTCGCGTCGAGACCGTGCCGACCATGTACGGTCAGGACGCGGTGCTTCGTCTGTTCAATTTCGATGAATCATTGTTGCAACTTGACCGGTTAAATATCCCTCCAAGACAACGCGCCGAAATCGACGAGGTCATCAGTCATCCGCGCGGCATGGTATTGATGGTAGGACCGACCGGAAGCGGTAAGTCAACCACGCTCTACAGCATGATAAACGCGCTCAACAGCTCTGACCGTAAGATTCTGACGCTGGAAGATCCGATCGAATATGGCATTGGCGGCATCTCACAGATTCCCATCAACACCACCGACGGCCAGAGCTTTGCCGATGCTCTCAGAAGCGTCCTGAGGCTTGATCCCGACGTCGTGATGGTCGGTGAGATTCGTGACCAAGACACGGCCCGCACGGCCATCCAGGCTTCTATCACCGGTCACCTGGTGCTCTCAAGTTTCCATGCGAATTCTACTTCAGCCGCCTTTAGTCGTATGATCGATCTCATCGGGCAGAACCCGATTTTCTCCAGCGCTATCCGGCTGGTCATTGCGCAGCGCTTGGTCCGTCGGCTCCACGACGAAACCAAAGAAGCATATGAACCGGACGAAGTGACGAAGAAGTGGGTCCGTGAGGTGCTGCAGGATTTGCCGGAATCAATCGAAAAGCCTGATCTCGAGAATTTCACTCTTTGGCGACCGGTACCAACGGAAGCCGCACCGTTCGGTTACAAAGGACGGGTGGTCATCATGGAGCAGCTAATCGTTAATGAAGACATCCAGAGGTTTCTACGAGGTGACGAATCGGAGTTTCATACCGAATTGATCGAAGCGACGGCCAAGAAAGCCGGTATGGCCACGTTGCTCCAGGTAGGGGTGTTGGCAGCTTTGCGTGGTGAAACCACCCTCGACGAAATAAACCGCGTTATCTAAGCGAACACATACCGGCTACGGCGTGATGCGGGCGGCGATTTGAGGCACGAGCCGCTCGTCGAACACACTAGGGATGATTTCATCAGCGCTGGGTGACTCTACCAACGCGGCGATCGTCTCTGCCGCTGCAATCTTATGCTCATCGGTGATAGTACGGACCTTATTATCTAATGCCCCCCTGAATATGCCAGGAAAGGCGATGGCGTTATTAACCTGGTTCGGAAAATCAGAACGTCCTGTCGCGATGACGGCCGCTCCTGCCGCCTTAGCCTCGTGCGGCAGGATTTCCGGTGTCGGGTTAGCCAGGGCGAAGATGATAGGATCGTCCGCCATGCCAGCAATTAACTCGGCCGACAGGAGCCCTGGCTGTGATACGCCAATGAACGCATCCGCGCCGTTTAGTGCATCCGCCAGGTTTCCATCAACCGAACCATCGACGTAATCGAGCAACATTTTCTTCTGATCATTCAGATCGCTGCGAGATTTCGAGACGATGCCTTTGCTATCGACCGCCAGGATCGAACCGACACCATAGAGATTAAGCAACTTGATGATGGCGGTACCGGCGGCGCCGGCTCCGACCACGACGAATCGTGTTTCGTTGAGCGTACGACCCGTCAGCTTGGCGGCATTGATCAGTCCGGCCAGCACGACGACGGCCGTACCGTGCTGGTCATCATGGAAGACAGGAATGGACAGCTCTTCCTTGAGGCGATCTTCAATCTCGAAACACTGTGGAGCGGCGATATCTTCAAGATTGATAGCACCGAAGCTGGATGAGATGGCCTTGACGGTGGCTACGATCTCATCGGGCGTGTGGACGTCGAGGGTTATAGGTACGCTGTCGATATCGGCGAAATGCTTGAACAATAAGGCTTTTCCTTCCATCACGGGCATCGAGCCGCGCGGTCCGATATTGCCGAGCCCTAACACAGCCGAACCGTCTGAGACGACGGCCACGAGATTATTCGTCCAGGTGTATTCCGGGAGCTTTGATGGGTCGTCGGCGATGGCCTTGGAGACGGCCGCGACTCCCGGTGTGTAGTACGCGCTGAGCTTCGTCTTGTCGAGTGTATCGGCGTCGCGCAGTGCGGTAGTAATCTTTCCTCCATGACGGGCATGAAGGTCGAGAGCGAGTTTGTCATAATCCATACCCCTTAGTATACCCTTTAAAAACTCTTCAGACTATGCTATAGTTGATATCTGATTGCATTAGTAACCATAAAGCGAGAGAACAATGAGTTTTGCACTGATTCAGAAAGTCAATGACGCCCAGAAAAAGCCAGCCGTCGTTGACGCCCGCAGCGGTGACACCGTGCGCGTGCACCAGAAGATTAAGGAAGGTAACAAGGAACGTATCCAGGTCTTTGAAGGCGTAGTCATCCGTACCGACAACAAGAGCCAGCATACGAGCCGCATTACTGTCCGCAAGGTAGCCAGTGGCGTAGGCGTCGAAAAAAGCTTTTTACTGCATAGCCCACTAGTAGAGAAAGTCGAAATCGTCCGCCGCGCTAAGGTTCGCCGAAACTACCTGAGCTTCCTGCGCAAGCGCTCCGGTAAGAGTGCACGCCTGACAGCTGTCAACTTCGACCGTGAAGCTGTCAACGATGTGCGTGATCCGCATGCCGAGGAGGAGGCTAAGCGTCTGAAAGAAGAGGCTGCCAAGGCCGCCGAAGCCAAAGCTGCCGAGAAGGCCGCCGAAGAGGCTGAGCTTGAGAAGAAAGCTGCCGAAGTAGCAGCTCGCCACGACGAGAACAAATAGCTTCTGAGCACGATAGAGTGGTCATGCCCCCGCCTTGTGGCGGGGGCATTCGTTTTGGCGTACACTTGATAGCAGATGATAGCCGGGGTTGATGAAGTAGGTAGAGGGCCATGGGCGGGGCCTTTGGTAGTCGGGGCGGTCGTATTAGGGGACGTCGTTATAGAAGGGCTGACCGATAGCAAGAAATTGAGTGCCGCACGGCGGCGTATACTTGATGAAGAAATACGCAGTAAGGCCGCGAGCTATGGCCTAGGCTGGGTCCATGCCGAGGAAATTGATGCTCAGGGTCTATCAAAGAGCCTGGAGCTTGCCTGCCGGCGAGCGATTGAGCAGCTGACGGTACCCTATCATGAAATTATTATCGACGGCACGGTCAACTTATTGAAAGATACAAGGAAAGGTCCGTATGTCACGACCATGAAGAAGGCTGATTTGCTCATCGGTAGTGTGTCGGCCGCTGCGATTATCGCCAAAGTGGCCCGTGACGCCTGGATGGCTGAACAGGAGATACGATACCCGGGCTATGGCTTCGGCACACATGTCGGGTATGGGACGGCAGCTCATCGGGCGGCCTTGGAAACGTATGGCGTGACGCCACTTCATCGACGAAGCTTTGCGCCTATCGCCGAACTGGTCGGACGAACTTCTCAGCCGGCGGACTCAGCCCTGCAAGCGGTCACTACTAAGGCACTGGGGAATGCGGCAGAAGCGACTGTCGCAGCATATTTGGAACGTGAAGGGCACACGATCGTTTCTCGTAATTGGAGTACTGCTCGTTGCGAGGTGGATATCGTTACTCGCCGTGACGGGGTAACCTACTGCGTTGAGGTGAAACACCGCACGAACGCGGCGCAGGGCGGAGGAATTGCGGCAATTACGCCGCGGAAACTCTCGCAGATGCGCTTTGCCGCTACCCTTTACGCGCAGCGACATGATAACGCGGGCGATATGCGTCTCGCGGTCGCCACGACTTTCGGCAGGCCGCCACAACTCGAATCATTTTTCGTGTTGGAGTAGAGCGCTCCGAACCGCAGCGTGTTCCCGCTCGATCAGTTCGGCCCGTCCTTCGATTTCCAGCAGGCCCATGTCGATGACGCGGCGTAGCGCCACGACAGATCGGAGCGGTGCAAAAAATTCACGATACTCTTCAAGCTGTTGTCGTGTCATCAAGCCGGAAGCGGCATAGCGCGGATAATCATCGAAGCTTTTGTCACCACCGAACGTCCGCTCAATCCATTGCCAATTGTCGCGCAGCCATCGCCAGGTGAGCTCACGTCCGTAGCGGCTTCGCACTAGGTACACGAACCAGCGGGCGACGTCCTGACTCCGGATGATAGCGGGGTCCTTCATCATGGCATGTAGGCGGGTGATCTGGCGAGGCTGCCGAGTAGAGGTAAGACCGGCGCAAATGTCCTGTTGCAACTCAGCTGAAGCGGTAGTGCGATATCGCTCTGTCAGTTGTTCGAACGCCGCGTCGTCGGTCGAATGACGTACCACCGCGCTGAATACCAGCCCGCGTAGCTCCGGATCGAGCGTGTCGATACCGGCCTCATAGCGTCGTGAAGCTTCAGCCAAGACGGTTTTATCTTCGGCATAGAGCATTAAGCCGATGATGGTGGCTCGCAATTTGGTGTCAGACTCGTGTTCCCCTTCCGTCGCATCCCACCCTAGGCGTTCGTATTGCGAGCGGGCGAGCTCGTGGCTCAGGCGCTTCAGGGCGTTCTCGCTTGGTTCGTCATTTTCAACGAATTTCTTTAATTCACCTAAGGTAGCGGCAATCAGCTCCCATACGCTTTCGGCAGATTCCTCCTCGTAACGTCGCAGTAGTGGCACCAACTCGGCGCTGCCGAGAAGGCCGCCCCGGGCGAGTAGCGCCTGTTCGTTCAGCAATTGCAGACGGCCGATGGGGCTCAACGAACCATTGGCGATCCGTTCCGTGATAGCCGAGAGTGCTTCTGGATAGTAGCGGGTGATGAAGTGGGCGCTATCGTCCGGGTTGAGGTGTATGTCCGACGGGATGGCTATGACCTGGCTCGCCGTCTCGAATAGTCGAGGAAGACGACTATCCTCGCTCCCAAGAGGGATGGGCCACAGGTCATCGCGAGCGGTATGCGGACCGACGAAGAACCGCTCCTGCTGGATCTTATCGGAATACACCGTTACTACCGGATATCCCGGCTGAGAGATCCAGGGGGTCATGAACGCCTCGATGTCCTCACCACTCGCTGCTGACAGAGCCGACCAAAGATCGGTTTCCTCAGTGTTCTGATAGGCGTGCGTCTTGAAGTAGTCACGCAGACCGGCTCTGAAGGCATCTGAGCCGATATGTCGTTCCAACATTCGCAGCAGCCGAGCACCTTTTGCATAGACGATGGCGGGGTCGAACAAGGTGCTGATTTCATCGGGGTGCGAAACATCGACTTGAACCGGCTGTACGCCGTCAATGGCATCTCGTCGAAGGGCCATGACCGACTCGTAACTGGCAAAGTCGAACCAAATGTTCCAGCTGGGCTCAAGGGCATCAAGTGCGACATATTCCATCAAGTTAGCAAAACTCTCGTTCAGCCATAGGTTATTCCACCATCGCATCGTCACCAGATTGCCGAACCATTGATGGCTTAATTCATGCGCGATCACGGTCGCGATGTGATGCTTGCTTGAAACGCTCACCTCACCTGGCTGTGCGAGCAGGGCGACCTCACGATAGGTGATAAGTCCCCAGTTTTCCATGGCTCCACTTGAGAAGTCTGGCAACGCGACATGGTCGGACTTCGGCAATGGGTAGGGTACGCCGAAGTACTCGTCGAAGAAGTCGATGGTGCGGGTGGCGATGTCGAGGGCAAACTGAAGACTACTGGCGGGCTGGGTAGGTGTCGCCCAGATGTTGACTTCAACACCGCTCTGAGTAGTGCCGCTGACGCTATGCAGTTCACCGTAAACCCACGCGAGCAAGTAGCTACTCATACGGGGCGTCCGTTCGAATGTAGTGACGAGCCGGTCTTCGGTCTCTGACTGTCTCGTGACGGGCATGTTGCCAAGTACGGTGACGCCCGTTTCGGTCGTCAGTGTGACATCGAACGTAGCCTTGGCCTCCGGCTCATCGACGCATGGAAATACTTCGCGAGCATGATGACTTTCGAACTGGGTAGCGATAAGCTCTTTTCTCTGGCCTTCATGCTCAAAGAAACAAGGGTACATACCGTGCATCTGATCGGTGATTCGACCATGAAACTCGACCACGACCATGTGCGGGCCCGCAGCCAATGACGCAGAAGAGATATCGAGTTCATCGTTCGTGCTAGAGGTGAAGTCCGCTGTTTGGCCGTCGACCACGACGGAATCGATGGTTAGCTCCTTAGCGTGGAGCGAAATCGTGTTTGATGAGGAGCGGCCATTGATGCTCACGATGCCGCTAAACGTGCGACCCGGCCGATCGATATCGAGGGAAAGTGAATAGTGTTCTGGGCTAAAGGTTTGAGTAAGTCGTCGTACGGAATCCATCCCTTTAGTATACTACGACTCATGAAGCGTTACCGTCTTCGTCGCCTCGTAACCCTCATCGTACTGCTGCTTATGGTAGCGGTGCCGTTTGCCAATGGACACTTTGACGCACCTTCCTTCATGCTCACCGAACCATCAACCAATGATGGCCGATCGACAGCTGCGCTCCTCGCCGAGCTACCTGTAAAAGGTAGAGCGCCAAAGACCGGTTACGAAAGGGCGCAATTCGGTAATGGATGGGATTCATCTCTCGGGTGTGATACACGCAATCGGGTACTGGCCCGGGATCTGACTGTTGTTCGGATCGATACTGAGTGCAGGGTAATCTCAGGCAGCTTAGCAGACCCGTACACCGGCAAGACCATTGCCTTCCTGCGCGGTGCGACCACCAGCGAGGCGGTGCAGATCGATCATGTCGTGGCGCTTTCGAACGCTTGGCAGACCGGAGCGCAGGGGCTGCCATATGAAAGGCGGGTACTCTTCGGCAATGATCCGTTGAACCTGCTGGCGGTGGATGGTGCCGCGAACCAGCAGAAAGCGGACGGTGATGCGGCCACGTGGTTACCACCGAACAGACCATTCCGTTGTCAGTACGTCGACCGACAGGTGCGAGTGAAACAGAAGTATGCCTTATGGGTAACACCGGCCGAGCGGGATGCCATCAGGCGCGTGTTGGCGCGGTGCTAGTTCAGACAGGGGTCAAGCTCTGTCAAAGTCGACTCAACAACATCGATTAAATCACAATCATCATCCGATTCATTGCTAGAGGGCTTCGGTTCGCTGGAGGTTTCTTTGTTTAGTGAAGTAGATGGAGATTCGGCAGCCGTCCCGCCGCTCGATGGCTGCGTATAGCTCGGTACGCCGCTCCAGCTCGTCCCGCCGGTGCCGGTAGGAGCCGGTGCTGATTGGCCACCATCGGTGCCACTAGGCTTATCGGCCGTGGACGTTCCAGACGTCTTTTTATCGTCGGAGTCTTTTTCTTCATCGGTCGCAGTGGCCCCTCGTGTATCACGGGAAGTTTCAGCGTCCCTGGTGCGGGCTGCTTGCTGGTCCTCGGGTGCGAACGCTCGGATGAGCGCGAACGTCAGCACGAAGCCTATGAGCACGGCCATCGCGCCGAGGAGGAGCCTGTTCTGATACAACGGTCGGTCTTGGATTGCTAACATCAATACTCCTGGTTAGTAGTGTTCGTATGGTAACGCAGGAGCGTGAAAGAGGCTGTGAACAATGTCACAGACTTGCAGGTTTCGCGTCAGGCTGCTATAATACGGGTAGTACATTCCGGCCGGCAGGTCGGATTTTTTCATAACATTGAAAGGAACGATATGGAAGACTTGAACATCAAACAACTGACGCTCGCCGTTCGGACGATTGCCGAAGAGAAGAACCTGCCCGAAGAAACCGTCATGGACGTGATAGAGCAAGCCATCGCGGCTGCCTGGCGTCGTGACAACGGTGAACGTGACCAGGACGTACGGGCAGAACTGAACGTGAATGACGGCAGCGCCCGTGTGTTCGTGCGTCGTGAGGTGGTAGAGGAAGTCGGCTCCGACCTGATTGAAATCAGCCTCGAGGATGCCAAGAAAGAGAAGAAGGACGCGGTGCTCGGTGACTTTATCGAAGAGGAGCACCAGGTCACCAGCTTCGGCCGCGTCGCCGCCCAGACTGCCAAGCAGGTTGTGCTGCAGCGACTGCGTGAGGCCGAGCGCGAAGTCGTGCTTGAGGAGTACGAAGACAAGATCGGTACGATCGTGACTGGTACGGTTCAGCGGGTTGAGCCACGCGTCGTGCGCGTTGAGCTCGGCAAAGCCGTCGGTATCCTACCGGGAAGCGAGCAGATCCAGGGTGAATTCTATAGCATCGGCTCGCGTATCAAGGTATTCATCAAGGACATCGAGCGCGACAACCGCGGCCCACAACTTATTCTGAGCCGCGCCAACGAGGCCTTCATTGAATTCCTCTTCCGCCAGGAAGTGCCAGAAATGGAGAGTGGTGCCGTTGAAATCAAGGCGATTGCCCGCGAAGCTGGTCGCCGCACGAAATTGGCCGTGTTCTCAAGCGTGCCAGGAGTCGATCCAGTTGGTACCTTCGTCGGAGGCCATGGTACCCGTGTTCAGGCCGTTATGAATGAAGTAGGCGACCAGGAGAAAATCGATATCATTCCGTTCAGCGAGGATCCGGATACGTTCATCCGTTCAGCGCTCGGCCCAGCCGAAGTCGTTCGGGTTGAGATTGACGAAGAAAGCAAGCGAGCAAAGGTGTTCGTGAACGAGGACCAGCAATCGATTGCCATCGGCCGCGCCGGTCAGAACGTCCGCTTGGCTTCACGCTTGACAGGTTATGAACTCGACATCGAGACCGCGACGCCACAGAAAGCTGAGCCGAAGTCTCCCAAGAAGAACATCGAAGACAGCCTGCTCGACGCGCTGAATTCGAGCGACGAATAAAAAAACCGCGCCGTAGAAACTAGCACTCCATTGACGCGAGTGCTAGTTTTGCTATTATAGATATAGTGAATGCGTACAGAAGACCTCTTGCGCTTCGCCCTTAGGAGGATGATAATAAGATTATGGCTGACGATTTCGCAGAATTCGTACCCAGGCTGACGGACAACGCTAAGACCAGCCTGCAGCACGCGAACGCCATCGCGCGCGGCTACGGCAGTGCCTATATTGGTACCGAGCATCTGTTATTGGGAGTGTTGGCACAAGGTTCCTCGGTGGGGGCGAAGATGCTGGCAGATGCCCATGTCACCCTTGAGCGTGCTGAGTTAGCCTTGAACCTGAGCCCGCGCAATATCATGATTACGACGGGTGTGCTTGGAATGAGTGAAACGGCGAAGTTGACCCTGAAGATGGGATGGGAGATTGCCCAGGAATTTCACCAGGATTACTTGGGTACGGAACATATCCTTTACAGTATCTTGTCGCAGAAAAGCGCGCGCGCGACCGCTCTGTTGCGTGAACTCAACGTCGATGTCATCGAGCTGAAGGGTGACCTTGAGGACTTTTTCGATCGCCAACATAACGCTTTCCATGATAGTGATTCGGTACAAACGGAAACTCCACGAAAGCAGAAGCGGAGCGGGGCGCTTGAAACGTTCGGGACCGATCTGACCACGAGGGCTCGTGGCGGTAAGCTCGACCCGGTCATCGGTCGGGATGCCCAACAGGAGCGTCTCGTCACAATCCTGAGTCGTCGTACCAAGAATAATCCTGTTCTCATAGGTGAGCCTGGTGTCGGCAAGACGGCTATCGTGGAAGGGTTGGCTCAACGTATCGCCCGCGAGGACGTGCCCGACTACCTGCTTGATAAGCGGGTGATACAGCTCGATCTTGCAGCCATGATTGCAGGCACGAAATATCGAGGCGAATTTGAGGAACGGCTCAAGAAGGTCATCAGTGAGCTTACCGAACAAAAGAACGTCATCGTCTTCATCGATGAGCTTCACCTATTGGTAGGAGCCGGTGCGGCCGAAGGAGCGCTCGACGCCGCAAACATGCTGAAGCCAGCCTTGGCTCGCGGTGAGCTCCATCTGATTGGCGCGACGACACTAGACGAGTACCGCAAGCATATCGAAAAGGACAGTGCGCTTGAGCGTCGGTTCCAGGCGATCACGGTACCTGAGCCATCCTTGAAAGACACCCTGGCTATCGTCAAAGGACTCAAACCCTATTATGAATCACATCACGGGGTAGCCATCAGCGATGAGGTGATTGAGACGGCAGTCTATCTGGCCGACCGCTACGTATCCGAACGTTATATGCCTGACAAAGCGATTGACGTCATTGATGAAGCGGCGGCATTGACCCGCGTCAAAGGCGACAATAAGCCGAGTAAGGTGCGTGATTATATGCGGCAGCTGAAAAACCTGAACGAGAAGATGGATGAAGCCGTGGCGGCTGAGGATTATGAACGAGCGGCGCTCTACAAGACTCGCTCGGTCCAACTCGGCGAGAAGCTTGAGGAATTGAAAGAAAAGCACGAGAATAAGACACCGATCATCTTGACGGAGGATCATGTGGCTCATGCGATCTCAGTCATGACTGGCATTCCGGTAACCAGGGTGCAGAAATCTGAGGCCGGCATGTTGCGGTCGCTCGAACGACATCTGTCGAAGTTCATCGTCGGTCAAGACGAAGCGGTCTCAAAGGTCGCCCAGGCGGTGCGTCGATCCCGGAGCGGTGTCGCCTCTACGAACCGACCGATCGGCTCGTTCATCTTCATGGGTCCGACCGGTGTCGGCAAGACTGAGCTGGCGCGTGTACTGGCCCGTGAGGTGTTCGGAAGCGACGATGCCCTCATTAAGATTGACATGAGTGAATTCGGCGAACGCCACAATACAGCCAGATTGCTAGGAGCGCCGGCTGGTTACGTCGGCTACGACGACGGTGGTCAGTTGACGGACAAAATCCGTCGGCAGCCCTATAGTGTCGTACTATTCGATGAGATAGAGAAGGCCCATCCCGACGTCTTTCAGCTACTGCTGCAACTGCTCGAGGATGGGGCGTTGACCGATGCCAAGGGGCGCAAGGTCGATTTCACCAATACCATTATCATACTGACAAGTAACCTTGGTGCCGAAGCGATGCAGCGTGAATCGTCACTCGGTTTTCATGCCGCGACTCGCTCGGACGAACGTGAATTAGACGTCGCGCACGCACAGAACGCTCAGCATGCCACGGAAGCGCTACGTAAAATGATGCGACCAGAGCTGATCAACCGATTCGACGCTATCGTCACGTTCCGGGCATTGACGCGCAAGCAGGTCGGAGTCATCTTTAATAACCTGGTAGCCGAACTAGGTGAGCGGCTGATACGGCAAGGCATCCACCTTGTTGTGACCCCGGGAGCGAAACGGCAGATCATCAGCAAAGGATTCGACGAAAAATACGGAGCCCGCCCGCTCAGGCGAGCGCTTCAGGATGAACTCGAACATGCCATCGCCGACGGCATCCTGTCGGGCGAGTATGGGAAGGGAACGGTTCTGACGGCCCGGGCGGCGAAAGGCGCAGTATCGCTGCATGTCACGCACGAGAGCTAGTTCGTACACCAGCTGGCTACTTGCCGGCCTCTTAATCGTTGGATCTTTATGGTTGTGGCAGTCCAGGCAGTGGGTGGTCGATGCGGTTTCGTATCACCAGTATCAGCCGACAGCCCAGATTCGTCAGATTGCCCGTGACGCTGGCATGACGCAGGACGGTACCTTCATGTTTTATGCGTCCCGTCCGGTCGTTCAATCGAAAGATGACTTTAATCGTAGCTGTGAGCGGAGGGAACCGGGTAGTCCGATTCTGGGCTGTTATTCCGCCCGGCGCATCTATATCTATGATATAACCGATCAGCGTCTCGACGGCATCAAGACCGTCACGGCCGCGCACGAAATGCTACATGCGGCTTATGAACGGATGTCACAAGCCGAAAAAGACCGCCTGCGACCGCTGCTGGAAGATGCGTATAGCCGTCTTTCGTCTGATAGCCTGACGGAGCGGATGGCGTATTATGAGCGCACCCAGCCAGGCGAATCGCTCAACGAGCTCCATTCCATCATCGGTACCGAATTCCTTGCTATCGGCGACGAACTGGAAGAACATTACGCTCGTTTTTTCACTGACCGCCAGGCCCTCGCCAAGCTTCACGCTGAGGTCGAAGCCGTATTCGATGAACTGTCACGCGAGGCCCGGGCATTAGCGGCGAGAATAGATTCACTGGTTACTTCCATCAACCAGGCTACAGTGTCGTATAACGAGGGTGTTCGTCAGCTCAACCGCGAGGTCGATGAGTTTAACCAACGCGCCCGCCAACCCGGCGGATTCACTACTCAAGCCGAGTTTGAAGCCGAACTGGCTCGCCTGAATTCCCGGCAGCAGCAGCTTGAGGCAAGTAAGCAGGCTATCGAAAGCGATATCGTTACCTACCAGTCATTGCTCGCCCGTCTGGACGCGATCAACGCCGAGTCAGCCGGCCTGAACCGCAGCTTGGATAGTAACCTTGAGGCCGTGCCTACGTTATAATGGGAGCTAATGGCAAAATCTAAAACGAAGTTCGTCTGCACGAACTGCGCCGCTCAATACCCGAAATGGACGGGCCGCTGTGAAAACTGTGGGGAATGGAACACACTTGTCGAGGAAACGGTCTCTTCCGGTGCGTCGCCGCTGGCGCGTAGTGCGACATCGGGCAAGACGCTCACGGTGCAGCCGATTGGCACGATTAATGACAAGGCGCTTTCGGCCCGCCTTTCGAGTGGCGTCGCCGACCTGGACGCGGTGCTGGGCGGCGGCATCCTACCCGGCGGCGTGATGTTGCTGGCAGGCCAGCCTGGTATTGGTAAGAGCACCCTTCTCCTCCAAGTAGCCGCGTCGGTCGCCCACGACGCCACCGTACTCTATGTCAGCGGCGAGGAAAGCGCCCAGCAGGTAAAGCTACGGGCCATACGCCTCGGTGCCGAACGAAGCGAATCACTTGACTTCGTCTCCAGTACCAGCGCCGACGATATCGCCGCGACTATCCGCGCCGGCAAATACCGACTGGTCATAATTGACTCCGTGCAAACCTTGAGCCTTGATGAGATTACCAGCGCCCCGGGCAGTGTCAGTCAGATTACCAACTCTTCCAATGCGGTCATCCGAGCGGCTAAGCAATCAGGGGCTGCCGTCATCCTGGTCGGACATGTCACCAAAGAGGGCAGTATTGCTGGCCCGAAAGTGTTGGAGCACTTGGTCGACGTGGTGCTCCAGTTCGAAGGCGACCGGTATGGAGGGTTCAAAATCGTCCGAGCGGTCAAGAACCGATATGGCTCAACCAGTGAAGCCGCAATCTTCGAAATGAAAGAGAAGGGCCTCGCCGTCGTCGAGAATCCCTCCGCCGCGTTGCTGGCGGAGCGGCAGAACGCCGATGGGTCGGTCGTACTCGCTACGATGGAAGGTACCCGACCACTTCTGGTTGAGATCCAAGCGCTTGTCAATCCGACTAGCTTCGGGTATCCTAAACGGACGAGCAGCGGCTTCGATCTGAATCGCCTCAACCTACTCATCGCGGTCATCGAACGGCGGACTAAACTGAACTTATCGGACAAAGATATCTTTATCAACGTCGTCGGTGGCCTGAAAGTCATCGACCCGGCAGCTGATCTGGCCATCTGTATGGCTATCGCCAGCGCCGCAGCCGAGCGCAAACTCGATGAGCAGACCGTGGTCTTCGGAGAAGTCGGGCTTGGCGGCGAGATCCGGTCGGTAACTTCGACTGAGCGTCGCGTGGCGGAAGCCAAGAAACTAGGCTTTACGACCGCTATCGGTCCATCCTCAGCCCGCACGGCAGGTGTCACCACACCTGTGAGTGACCTACGGCACGCATTGATCGGTTATCTGAAATAACGTAATAAACGAAAGAACATTCATGGAATATATCCTCATCATCCTGGTCGTAGTTGCCATTATCCAGCTGCAATATCTTATCGCTAAAAACCCAGCCTCGCGCAAGCTGGCAACGGGAGTCAAACCGATCTTAATTGACACATCCGCGTTGATGGACGGCCGAATTCTGACCGCCGCACGAACAGGTTTCATCCCGGAACGGCTCGTGATCCCGAAGAGCGTCGTGGCCGAGCTGCAGCTTCTGGCTGACCAGGCTGATAGTGATAAGCGCACTAGGGCGCGCCACGGTTTAGATGTCATCAGCGAGCTACGCGCCATGACCAACGTCAAAGTCGAAATCCATGACGACGACAGCCTGACAGGAGGCGTCGACGAGCGCTTGGTGGAACTCGCCAAGCTGTCGCACGGGGCTATCTGCACGATTGACTTCAATTTGAACAAAGTCGCCAAAGCCAACGGCCTGGAGGTCCTTAACCTGAACGAGCTGGCTCAAAGCATACGGATGGCCTTCCTGCCTGGCGAGTCGGTCAGTATCAGCTTGCAGCAGAAAGGGCAGGACGCGCATCAGGCGGTCGGCTATCTTGCCGACGGCACAATGGTGGTGGTTGAACGGGCTGCGAAGCACTTAGGCAAGATCGTCGAGGTCGAATTTATTCGCAGCTTGCAAACCGCTGCTGGTCGCATGATGTTCGCCAAGCTGGCCAAGGCAGATGAAAAAGCTGAACCATCAGCCGAAGAACGTGGCAACGACGGCGCAGACAAACAGGCCAAGCAGTCGTCTCGCAGCACAGGGCGAAAGCCGGCCAGTCGCGCGAAACGGCAGGGTAAGCAGCCGACTGAAAAAACAGCAGTCAACACCGAGCCTAGTTCGGAGAAAACACCATCGTCTGCCCAGCCCGCCAGCGCGAATCAGCATGCGGAATCACCAGAGCGTACGCAGAAACCTCGTCGTCGCAACACTCGGCAGAAACGTACCGTCGAAGACAGCCTGATAGATCTCGTCAATTCCCAGTCCGGCGACAAGACGACTTAATCGTCGTCGTTCTTTTTGCCAGAGTCCTTGTAGGGCTCACTGGCGCTCGCCGTGTAAAACGCGGTATCCTGGAGAGTCGCGGACACCGTCGCGTCATCTTTGAAATTATAGCTAGTGGTGTACGTGCCACTGCCGCTGACATTGAGGGTTGCAACGTTCTCACTTCCCACGTTGATGTTGAGCGATTCAAGGGCGTGCGTGCCCTTCGAGACACGGACACTGATGGTGTTACCGTCGATGGTGATGCCGAGGATCCGCGGCTTAGCATCGTTACAGCTATGTACGTCGTCTTCCTGTGACGCGTCGTAGCCGTCAGGTGCCAGGTAGACGGCGTTCTTAGTGATAGGATCCGTCGTCTTGATGACGGTCAGCTCGATGCGGGCAGGACCAGGCGTACAGTCGGTTGCAATCTTACGTGACACCCTGTCGAATGTCATCTTCACGCCAGTCTGAGACTTCGCCTTATTGTACCAGGAGGGAAACAGCTCACCATTGATAGTCTGAATGCCGCGGGGGGCCGTGAACCAATCGGAGGTCTTGGCCTTCCCATCTTTCTGATAAATCTGGCTGGCGTACGCCATGACCGGGTCGAGCACCTGGGCCGGAATAGACGAGTTACCATTCACTAACGGGGTCGTGTCTGGATTACCGAGCCAGACAGCCCCAGAAAGTGAGGGCGTATAGCCGACGGTCCAGATATCTTTCGGTTGGCGGTTCTTGTCACTGGTGCCGGTCTTAACGGCGATCTTGACACCGGCAGCGTCCGATTCTGGCGTGATGCTACGACCGAACAGGCCGAGTCGGGCGTTCGAATCACCCAGGATGTCAGTGACGATATAGGCCGACTGCGCGTCGATGATGCGTTTTGATTCTTTCTTATACTCCTCAAGGACATCACCACTACTGTTCTTCACTTCCAATACGGTGCTGGTGGGCATATAGACGCCGCCACGGGCCAGTGAGGCGATTGCATTGGCATGGTCAATCATGCGAGTACCACAACCACCGATGGCCGACGATAATCCGGCTTCTTTCTCAGCGCCTTGGGTACAGTAGAACTTATTGCCCATCGCCCTGATCGTCTTGAGGGTCGGTTCAACGCCGTTCACCTGCATTGCCTTGATGGCCGGTATGTTACGGGAGAGCGCTAAACTGCGACGAAGGTTGATATTGCCACGGAACTTGCCGTCAGCATTCTGCGGTTTATAGCCAGATATGTCGACTGGCACATCGGACAACACTGAACCGCTACCGAAGTTCTGGGCGTCTTCGCCTTTATCCTGGAACAGCTGGGCGTACACCAATGGCTTGATAGAAGAGCCGGGTTGGATGAACGCGGCGGCGGCGTTGTCCTGACCGAAGCCTGGATGATTGAAGTCCCGACTGCCGATCATGGCCAGAATCTGTCCAGTTTTCACATCTTCTATCGTGCCGGCACCATTACTGAAACCAGCAAAGCTAGGATAGTATGAGCCGAACATCTCATCCATTTCTTGCTGTAGCTTATTCTGGATACGTAAATCAATCGTCGTCTTCACGACCAGGCCGCCACGTCCCACCGTCGCCTTGCCGAGTTTTCGCTCTAATTCACTTCGTACCATCTGAACGAAGTGCGGGGCTTTCAGGTTCCTGTATTGGGCCGACTCCGGTTTGATGGTATCAAGGATTGGCTCCTTCTTGGCCGCATCAGCCTGCTTCTGTGTGATGAAGCGCTGGCTGACCATATTGTCGAGTACGCGGTGCTGTCGCTTGATCAACGCCTCATGTCCTGCGGTATTGTAAGGGTCATACAGACCTGGCTGGTTAGGAATTGCGGCGAGAAGGGCTGACTGAGAAACTGTCAGTTCTTTGGCGGTCGTGCCGAAATACGTCTGAGCTGCCGACTCGACGCCATTACGTCGTCCGCCATAGGGTGATTCGTTCAGGTAGAGCGTCAGAATCTGCTCTTTTTCGTACATGCGTTCGACCTCGATAGCCAGGATAACTTCCTTGATCTTGCGCGGGATGCCACCGAAGCCCCGGTCGGCCGCCTCATCGGCGAAGAAGACCTGCTTTACTAATTGTTGCGTCAGCGTTGAGCCACCCTGAGTCGACTCTCCTTGTGAGTTGTTGACAGCGGCCCGCACCAGAGCGGTCGGACTGACACCTTGGTGGGCGTAGAAGTCTTTGTCCTCGATCGCAATCGTCGCCTGTTTCATGGATTTGGCGATGTCCTCATCAGCCACCACTAACTTGTAGTTACCATCCCCCTTGTCTTCCCACAGCAGCTTGTCGTTACGGTCATAGTAACGGGTGACCGTCGTCTGAACACGCTTGGCGAGCTCAGACGGACGGATTTGATCGATGTCCTTACGGTAGTAGGCGAACAGCCCGCCTGCGAACAGCACTGAGAGCAACACGGCGACGCCGAATACTTTCAGCGCCATTACACCTCCTTGGCGACTGAACCAGAAGGTGGCCATGCGCTTAGGGTGCATGCGGGCGATCGTGCGTTTGAGAGGGTGTTTGGGGAGACTGGCCAGATACTCAGCCTTTTGACGTGACCGGCGATCCTTGCGGGTCTTACGGGCATGCGACAGGTTCGAATAGACGTTCATGCGTCGGTGCGAGGATTTCTTAGCCACTTATCAAATATTCCACTTCACGTTAATGATTAGCTCCATTATACCACTAATGTTTGGCCGCACCTTTGAATTTTCGGTATACTTATACACAAGTAACCGATAGTAGACAAGGAGTATCCAGCATGGCGCTTGCCGATGAACTGCAATGGCGCGGGTTCGTGAACCAGATGACGTTCGACAACCTCGAAGAAATCAATGAGGCACGGACGTTCTATTTCGGTGTTGATCCTTCGGCCGACAGTATGACGATCGGCAATCTGGCGGCGGCCATGATGGTCCGACACTTCATCGACCACGGTCATAAGGCTATCCTGTTGGTCGGGGGTGCGACCGGCATGATCGGTGACCCTGACGGCAAGAAGCAGGAACGTGAACTCAAGACATTCGATGAGTTGCAAAGGAATACCGCAGCCATCGCTAGGCAATACCAGACCGTCTTTGCAGGTCAGGAGTTCGAGGTGGTTGATAACTACCAATGGTTCAAGGACATCAACTACCTAGATTTCCTGCGTGACATTGGTAAGCATATGTCGATGACGCAGATGCTCGATCGAGAGTTCGTTCAGAGCCGCATCGGCGACGGCGGAGCCGGCATAAGTTATGCCGAGTTCAGCTACTCGCTCATCCAGGGCTATGATTTCCTGCACCTCTACCGCGAAAAGCAGGCTACCTTACAACTGTGTGGTGCCGACCAGTGGGGTAACAGCATTACCGGTGCCCAGCTGATCAGGAAACTCGAGGGCGGCCAGGCGCATGTCTATAGTACGCCGCTTATCGTCAACAAGGCGACGGGTGTCAAATTTGGAAAATCTGAGGGTGGTGCGGTCTGGCTGGACGAAGCCAAGACCAGTGTCTACCAGTTTTACCAGTTCTGGCTGAACCTGGATGATGAAGGCGTCACGGACTATCTGAAGATCTACACCCTCCTCGACCGCGCCGAGATTAACGCTCTGGAAGAGGCTACCCGCACTCAGCCGCAGGAACGGACGGCACAAAAAACGCTGGCATATGAAGTAACCAAGTTGGTGCACGGTAAAGCCCGTGCCGACGCGGCGCGTAACATCACGGCGACGTTGTTCGGAAACCGAGGTGTCCATGAGCTGACCGATGACGAACTGGCCATGCTGGCAAGTGAGATTCCCACTAGCGGGCTGACACAACTCGTCGAAGCCTTGGCTGCATCCGGCGTCGCGGCAAGCAACGGCGAGGCTCGTCGGCTTATCGTCAGCGGCGCTATCAGCGTCAACGGCGAGAAAGTCACGCAAGACCAGGAACTCGTCCCCCCGGCGCTTATTAAGAAAGGCAAGAACGCCTTTCTCCTGGTCCGCTAACGACGCTTGCTATAATGAGAACTCATGTGATGAGTAGAACGGAGGAAAGATGACCGAGGAGTTACGCGCGAACGTTTCCAATGAAGCATATGAGAACATCGAACGGTGGCTGACGCACGATAAGTATGCCGCCTACCGAGCTGAGTTAGAGGCGATGATTACCGCTGGTCGCTGGACGGAGCTTGAAGACGCGTTCTTCAAGGTGATCGAGTTCGGTACGGGTGGTATCCGCGGTACCACCGGCATCGGTACGAACCGGATCTCGAAAGTTACTATCGGCGAGGCAACCCAGGCATTGTGTGAGTATGTCGTCGGTCTTGATCCTGCTGCCACCACCAAGGGTATCGTCATCGCCTGTGATACGCGCCTATCGTCAGACGAGTTCAGTCGGTACGCCGCCGAGGTCTGCGCCGGTAACGGGGTAAAGGCCTATCTTTTCGATGGCTTCCGCGCTACGCCAGAGCTTAGTTTCGCCGTGCGCCACCTCCAGGCCGCGGCGGGCATTGTCATAAGCGCTAGCCATAACCCACCGGCCGACAACGGCTTCAAGGCCTATCTTGCCGACGGAGGTCAGCTGGTACCTCCGCACGACAAGGGAATCATCAACTTGACCACGCAGGTCGAGATGATCAAGACACGTGAATTCGCTGCCGCCCAGCGCGACGGACATATTGTGATGATCGGACAGGAGGTCGACGAGGCGTATATCGCTGCCGTCGTCGGGCAGGCCGTAAGTGACGCGCGTGAGCTGGCGATCGTCTATTCACCGCTACATGGTGCCGGTCAGACCAATACCCTGAAGGCGCTTGAAACCGCCGGTTTTTCCATCAGCACAGTGAAGGATCAAATGGTGCCGGATGGCAATTTCCCTACCGTCGAGAATGGCAAGCCTAACCCAGAGGAGAAGGCGGCCAACGACCGGGCCGTGGCACAGATGCTGGCCGAAGATGCCGACATCGCCATCACCAACGACCCTGACGCCGACCGCATCGGCGTCACGGTGCGCGAAGGCGATCAGCCGATCTACCTATCGGGTAACCAGACGGCCGTTCTGGCGACCGAGTTCGCACTTCGCAAGCTGCAGGAAGCTGGTACGCTGACGCCGAAGCATTATATCGCCAAGACTATCGTCACCACTGATATGATGACCGCTCTGGCCGATCATTATGGCGTGACGTTGTATGGCGATATGCTGATCGGGTTCAAATATATAGGCGAGCTTTTACTGCAGAAAGAAGCGACCGACGAGATTTTCGTCATCGGCGGCGAAGAGAGCTATGGGTTGCTTAAGGGTGACTATGCCCGTGATAAAGACGGTGCCGTCGGTGCCTTGGTCCTAGCCGAATATGCCGCCGAACTGAAGCGGGACGGCAAGACGCTGTTCGACCGCCTGCTCGAGCTCTACGCAGAGCACGGCTTGTATACTGAACGGCTTGATACGATTGTCTGTCCGGGTGCGAAAGGTTTCGAGCAGATGCAGGCCATTATGGCGAAGCTGCGGTCTACAACGCCGCAGACAGTCGCACATCACCAGGTGACCGCGGTGGCGGATTACCAGTCGGGCAAGAAAACCGACCTGGCTACCGGTGAGCAATCTGACCTCGCCTGCAAAGTGAAGGGCAACGTGGTAGTCCTTGAGTTCGGTGATGAACGGCGTCGTATTACTATCCGACCAAGCGGCACCGAACCGAAACTGAAGCTCTATGTGCAGTGGCATCAAACAGCCGACGCCGATCCGTCTGGCATCCGCCAGCAACTAGGGGCGGTCAATGATATGCTTGAATCTCTTTCACGCGAATTGGAAGGTATTTTGCTCGAGGGATGAACCTGACTACACCCCTTAGCGCGCTCAAAGGTGTGGGCGATAAGACGGCCGAACAATTCCGTTTGAGTGGGCTGGTGTCAGTGGGGGATCTGGTGCGCTTCTTGCCGAAGCGGCACGAAGACTATTCCGAGGTCACGACTATCGCCGACATTACCCCGGGTAAGCGGACGATCAAGGCCCGTTGCGAGCGCGTATCGACCCGTATGGTACGTCGTGGCATGAAGGTGACGACCGCCACGCTCACTGACGATTCGGGTAAGTTGCAGGCCGTCTGGTTCAATCAGGCCTACCGAGCTACGCAGTTGAAAGATTCCAGCCAGGAATTTTTCTTTTCCGGTGAGTTCGAGTTTTCCTATAACAAATACCAACTGACCAACCCAAGCGCTGAGAAGGTAAGCGATATGCCGGTGCAGACCGACCGGCTACTGCCCGTCTACCCTGCGATTAAGGGCTTAAAAAGTCAGTTGGTCCGTAAGATACTGATGGAGCTACGACCGTTCATCACGATGCTGCCCGATACGCTTCCGTCTGGCATCATCCGTACTCACAATCTGTTGTCATTGTCCGAGGCCCTGCTTTCAATGCATTTTCCTGAACGGGTTGAAGACGTACGTCGGGCAAAGGAACGGCTGGCATTCGAAGAGTTGTTCGAACTTCTGCTCGCCGCCGCCCTGAATAAGCGTGAGAATGCCAAACTCGAAGGCTGGGCGATTCCATTTGAGCAGCTAGTCGTCAAAGACTTCGTGACGCAGTTGCCGTTCGACCTGACGCCGGCCCAGCGACAGGCTGCCTGGGAGATACTGCAGGATCTGCAACAGCCGGTGCCAATGAACCGTTTGCTGCAAGGGGATGTCGGGGCAGGTAAGACGGTCGTGGCTGGCATTGCCGCCCGACAAGCGGCCTCACACGGATTTCAGACCGCGCTCCTCGCGCCGACCGAGATCCTGGCGATGCAACACGCTGAGAGCGTGGCTCGCCTACTGGAACCGTTTGGCGTGACCGTCGCCGTGCTGACCGGCAGCGTGACGGCGAAAGCCCGGCAGCCGCTCCTCGCCAAGCTTAAAGCAGGCGAGGTCGACGTGTTGGTCGGCACGCACGCCTTGCTAGAGCCGGCCGTCCAGTTTCGCCGGCTCGGCCTGGTCGTCATCGATGAACAGCATCGGTTCGGGGTCAATCAGCGTCAGGAGCTGCTGAAAAAGTCGGCACATATGCCGCACTTGCTGGCCATGACGGCGACCCCGATTCCACGCAGCCTGGCCTTGACGGTGTACGGGGAGCTGAGTGTGTCAATTATTAACCAGAAACCGAAGGACCGTAAGCCGATTATCACTAAGATCGTCTCTCCCGTGAGCCGTAAGACGGTCTACCGCGCAATAGACGAACAACTGGCTGCGGGCCGGCAGGCGTATGTCATTTGCCGCGTCATCGATGACAACCCGGCGAACGAAGCCAAGAGTGTCGAGACCGAATATAGAAAACTGCAGAATTCCGTCTTTGGGCATCGCCGCATCGGTCTACTCCATGGTCGTATGAAACCTGAGGAGAAAGAGGCCATCATGCGTCGCTTCGCGGCCGGAGAGCTCGATATCCTCGTTGCGACCACCGTGGTCGAAGTCGGTGTCGACGTGCCAAACGCCACCGTCATGATGATCGAAGATGCCGATCAGTACGGTCTCAGCCAGCTCCATCAGTTACGGGGGCGGGTCGGTCGGGCCGAACATCAAAGCTTCTGCTACCTGCTAACGAGCGACACCAAGCAACCGTCACAACGCTTACGAGAGATTGAAAAATCCAACGACGGATTCTATTTGGCGGAAGTCGATCTTCGTCTACGCGGTCCGGGTGAGATTTATGGACGAGCCCAGCACGGCGCGCTCAACCTGCAGATTGCCAATCTTGGCGATACGAAGCTCATACAACGGGTGCAGCAAGCGGCCGAAGCCTTCGTCGATTCCGGCGCCGATTTGCTACAATACAAACAGTTATCGGCCCGGGTGGAACACTACCAGCGCCTGACGACGTTGAACTGATATGTACTCTGGAACAACCTTCAATACCAAATCCGGCCGTGTCATGGGCGTGCATCAGAAAATCGACCGTGTCGCCCGACGGCACCTGGCCCGGCATGTCACGCTGCCAAAGCAGTTTCCTACCATCCGTGAGATCCTGCATTTCGAAGGCCTGAACGGACCTGACGGCATCAAGCGTAAAAGCCCGGGCAAGGACGAACCATGGCACTACCTCGATGTCGACGAGTTGCATGGTGCGCCGCTCCTCGCCATCATCCATGATCATATCCATAACCTGGCTCAGGCAGTGAAGGACGGGAACCGTCAGCGAGCCGCCTTCGAAGCCGCCTGGCTGGCCCATGCCATCACGGACGGTCTGACGCCGGCCCACCACTATCCGCTTGAGGAGAAATTGGCTGAACTCAGAGGCGGCGAAGGACTGGAAACCCGCAATACCAAGCGTAAAAAGATTATCATACCTGGTGAGACGAAGCGCCAGATGCTGAAGAACAACTGGGAGTTTTGGGGTGCCAAAGGCGTGATGACAACGCATCTGCATTTCGAACTTGGCATCATGACGGCAATCTCGACGATGAAATTCGATACGCTCAGCTTCACTCAGGAACTCCAAAGTGAGCTCAAACGCGACGGATTCGATGCTATGTTCAAGGCTTCGGTTCAACGGGTGGCTGACATGGAGATGTATGAAGAGTTCGCCCTCAAAGGCTGGACCAGGCATCTGGCCGGCGAGACGAAGAACGTACTGGTGCCTGAGATTATCCGTATGGTCATGCTGGGGTGGATGACCGCCATTCTGGAGCTCGAGGACCAGGCGTGAACGTACGTGTCATCGCCGGCAAGTATGGGGGAAGGAAGCTTGATGCGCCTGGCCGGACGTCGACCCATGCCATGAGCGAGCGGGCGCGGAACGCCCTGTTCAACGTCATCGGAGCGAACGTGCAGGACGCGCATGTCCTTGATGCGTTCGCCGGGTCGGGCAGCATCGGTATCGAAGCGTTAAGCCGGGGAGCGACCGACTGCGTCTTTATCGAGAAAGACCGCATCGCAGCCAAGATAATCCGCAATAACCTGCAGCTGCTCGCTGCTGATACTGCCGGAAAGGTCATCGCTACATCGGTCAGTAACTGGCTCGCGACCGCCGACGAACCTTCATTCGATCTCATCTTTGCCGACCCGCCTTATCATGATCCACAGTTTTCCACAGTAGAACGCCTTTTTGGACTACTCAAACCTGGAGCGCTTATGGTATTATCTCATCCAGGTAAGGGTGAGGTTCCTTCCAAGACCGGAGTTGTTGTGGTGGACAATCGTAGTTATGGAAATCTCTACCTCACCTTTTACCGCCGAGACGCCTGAGAGGGCGTCTTTTAGCTTGACAAATTTAAGTAGAAGCAGTATAATATAATTATGACGACTCATCCGGTCGCCATATCCTCCTCTGCAGAAAGGAGTGGCTGATGGCCGCTTCGGAAATGGCTTACGGAGAAGGGCACCCGGCAACGTTCACTCAACAGCCGGCCCCCACCACCAGGCGGATGGAGCTCAGCGGCATCGCCTTCGGCGAGCAGCAGGAGGGACTGACCGTCCCACTCAGAGACTCCCTCACGCACGACTGCGGACCCGACCAGTAGGTCGCGAGTTCCGTCCCGTCCGGCTCCATACTGACGCGCCTCATCACCGCGCGTCAGTATGGAGCCTTTCACTTGCCGTAACCTAATGAGCGGAGTACAATGACGCCATGTTTGGCGGTTCCCGGGAGCAAAGACAGATTGGTGGCTATACCCAAGTTGGTCCGTCACTTGGTGCCGACGGACCAGAGATTACTTATGACGAGGCTGCGGAACTACGCGCTGTCGTAGCAAATGAGTTCTTTGATGCAACGAACCCGAAGACACCCATATTGACGATTGACTCAGACAAGACCTTTGCAGCCAGAAGCCTTGCACCCCAAGGACCAACGGATGACTTAAACGATACGATGATATTCGCCGGCGCAATGCTTCACCATGAGGATGAAGAGCTTTGGCGAATGAAGATATTGCTGACGCGCAGCTCCCGCATGCCACATAACAAAGGTGAAAAAAAGATACAGACTCGATATTTTATTGGGGCGGTCGCGAGTAATCTCATCATTGCAACAAAGCAGGTTAAGGCGGTTCGAGATGTCGATGCTGGTACGACGGATCTTATGCGGAGTAGTGGCGCCTTGCATCGCGTACGACGAGCGTACGAGAAGAACATGACGCCGGCCGATTGCGAATTGCTTCACGAAAAACTTGGTCAGGTGATTAGACGGGCTAAAGTGGCTGGACGACGCTAGCGGCCTATCCGCAAGATGATGAAACTCCTTATCGCGGGGTCATTTGACAGGGTATAGTGCATACGCTTATATAGAAGCACGCAAAGCCTAAATAAAAAGGAACACGTGCATGAAAATGACTTCATTGGTAACCTTAGCAGCCGCTATCGCTGTGGGTATCACCCCCGTAGCGGTGTTGGCCCAACCTACGGACCGTGGGGAGAACGAGGTAACGGTACGTCCGGCCGTGACGCAACCACGCGAACACACCGAGGCTCGTGCCCAGGAACGGATGGCATCAGTCGAAGAGCGCCGAGCTGAACTGCAGCAAAAAGTGAAAGAGCGCCGTGCGGAGATAAAGGAGAAAGTGTGTGAAAGGCGACAGCAGAACCTCACACGGGTGATGCCCCGCTTGGCTCAAGGTGCGACCTCTGTCCTGAACTCGATGGATACCGTATATGGACGTGTCTCGACCTTTTACGAAAAAGGTCAGCTGACCGTCGCAAACTATGACGAACTGGCCGCCTCCGTCGAGCTTGCCAAGACGAATGCAGCTGCTTCGGTAGCCAGTATCGAAAGTCAGAGTTTTGAGCTTGACTGCGAGAACCCTCGCGTTGGTCAGCAGCTTGACGGTTATCGACTAGCCGTTCAGGATGCACGGGAATCACTGATGGGGTACAAGAAAACATTGGTCGCATTGATTAGCGCCATGCGTGCCGCCGCAGCGGTTGAACAGGACTCGGGTACTGAGGCGAGCCAGAGCAGCCGGACGAACGACACCAGTAGTCCTGAAGGAGGATCCGACAATGAGTAAGTATACAACCATGCCGCGCGGCTTCTCGGCCGTTGAAATCCTGTTGGTCGTCGCCGTCATCGCCCTCCTCGGGTTTCTAGGATGGCGGGCGTATGAAGCGATGCAAGCGCAATCTGACGAAGCCTCCAAGACGAGTCAATCCTCCAACCCACCAGAAGTAAAAGAGAGTGATGACCTGAAGGACGCCGAAGAATTTGTCAGCGCCACTGATGTCGAAAGCGAGCTTGATACCAGTGAGATTGATGCCGCTCTGGCTGAATAACCAGCTGTCACGTGAATACGAAAAACGCCGCTATTGCGGCGTTTTTCGTTGGTACGCGAGAGAGGACTTGAACCTCCACGCCCGAAGGCACATGCTCCTAAGGCATGCGTGTCTACCAATTCCACCACTCGCGCGTAAAATCGGTGCCTCATCACTATAGCAAACCAACGCCAACAGATAAAGTCGGTGGAGGGTACCGCTTGTGCTATGATATATCCAAAGCAATCACGACGGGGCACTGCATGAACAAGATCGCACACTATTTGAACACGCACATCATTGGAGAGGTAGTAACCAACCCAGCCGTGCGCGCTGCCTTCGCGACCGACGGCAGTACCCTGACGCATGTACCTGAGATGGTAGCCTTTCCTCGCTCCACCAGCGACATCCGCAAAGCGGCCCGGTTTGCCTGGCAGCTGGCAGAGAAAGGACATTCACTCCCGTTGATTACGCGCGGCGCAGGCACGGACACGTCGGGCGGCGCTATCGGTACCGGTCTAGTCGTCGCCACTGGCAGTCACATGGACCATATCTTCGAATATGATGCCCGTCAGAAACTGGTGCGCCTGCAACCCGGCGTGACGGTCTCCTCGCTCCGGAATGCACTTGCCCTGCACGGTACGGCTGTGCCGGAGTTGCACTGGGAGCATGCCCGGGCGACCGTCGGCGGAGTACTGGCCAGTACGCGCCTGGCCGCTGAATGCGTCGATCAGTTGGAAATCGTCCTTGCCAGCGGTGACGTATTGCAAACCCGCCGATTGTCGAAGCGGGAGCTGACAAAGATGAAGGGAAAGACAGGCTTCGAGGCTGATATCTACCGGGCCGTCGACGCGTTAATTGAGGATAACCAGCAGCTGATTGATGAGCTGCAGCATGATGACGAGCGCATCGAACACGAAGGCTACGCCGGTATCGAGCAGGTGAAAGAACGCGACGGTTCCCTCGACTTGGCGCCCCTGTTCCTAGGTACCCAAGGTACGTTGGGTATCATTTCCGAAATGATTCTGAAGGCGGATTTCGTCAATCAGAGCCCGACGCTCATCGTAGCGTCGTTCGCCACGACCAGCCAGGCCCACGACGCCATCGATATCCTGGACGAACTCGATGTCACCTGGGTAGAGTATGTCGATACCGCGTATCTGGAAGCGGCCGCGAAAGCAGGCAAGACGTTCGGCTTCTTCGATGAGGCCAAGGAGTCGCTTGGTACCGTCGCTGCGACCCTTATCGTCACCATCAATGACTTCAACGAACGCGCCCGGGCAAAGAAGATGAAGAAAGTTCTCGCTCGCTTCAAGCCGCTGGCGCCGCATATAGTCAGTACGACTGACCTGATCAACAGTGATTTACGTGCTCTCGGTTCAGTTACTTACTGGGCATTGAACCCTGATCAGGGTGAGCTGTCGGCCCCACCTTTGCTCGATGGATTGTACGTACCGACGGCACGCTTCGAGGACTTCAGTCGTACGCTTGATGAACTCGCCAAGAAGCATCATGTCAGTCTGGCGCTGTATGGCCGCCCGCTTGATGAGCTATGGTACGTGCGCCCGACATTGCGTCTCTCGACGGTCGGCGACAAGCAGAAGCTGATCAAGCTCTCAGCCGAACTCCTGACACTGGTTGAGAAATATCGTGGTAGTGCCTTCGGGGCCGGCGGTGAAGGTCGCTTCGCTGCCGCTTTGCGGAGCGAGCATGACGAGCTGGCCGAACTGTATCGTAAGATCAAAGCGATTTTCGATCCGCACGGAATCCTTAATCCTGGCGTCAAGCAACCGTCAGACGTGCGTGAATTAGCCAAGCAGCTGCGGGGCACGTACCACGGTCCGTCGGCGACCGATCATTTGGCGAAATTCTAGGCACTCGCCCGGTTTCCTGTATAATGGGTGAGTAACACACGAGCACGAGTGGCGGAATTGGTAGACGCGCTAGCTTCAGGTGCTAGTGTCCTTCGGGACGTGGAGGTTCAAGTCCTCTCTCGTGTACCAAGTAAAGAAGACCTTCCGAGGTCTTTTTTGTTTGCTACACTACCAGGTATGCCTCATATCCACACCGGTGCTGGTCAGCACGATACGACCGTCAGCGCGTTTATCATTCGGATGGTAGACGAACAACCGAAAATTCTCTTGCATATGCATAAAAAGTTCAACAAGCTGCTTCAACCGGGCGGGCACGTTGAGCTACACGAAAACCCTTGGCAGGCAATCGCGCATGAATTGCTGGAGGAAACCGGCTACCGACTCGATCAGCTCGACGTGTTGCAACCTGTCGGCATGTTGACGGAACTCCCAGGAGAAACCATTCATCCGATTCCGTGCATCGTCAATACCCATGAAATCGATAACGGCGGGGTGCCCCATCATCATACCGACTCAGCTTATGCGTTCGTCACGACGAGCGAACCGCTTCGTGTACCGGCATCGGGAGAGTCGACCGATCTGCGCTGGCTGAGCCTGGCTGATATCGATGCGCTACCGAGGTCCTCCCTTTACGATGATACGCGTATTCTCTGCCGTCATATCGTTACCGTGACCCTGCGCGATTGGCAGCCACTGCCTGTGACTGCGTTCCATGCCTAACCCTGCAGGGCCGCCACACCTTGACGAGTAGCGAGGAAGGTTTCATACTGAAGCTATGAGCGAAGCACGAACGTCCTATAGCGGACCTGGCGACGCACCCGATTACGTCGCTCGGTTACGGTTTGCTGCCAACGAGGCGCTGCGTGACCATCTTGCAGACTTCCAAACTCCGCCGTTCGCGGCACGCATGGGCCAAGCGGCCCTTTTTTTGTACTCTGAGGCAGGGATGCTCTACCATCACGGCGGGCACCGCTGGCACGATGACGATACCTCGGCGGCGGCTTCGGACCTTCAGCGGGTTGATGGCCTGCACGCAAGTTTGCGTCACAGGGCGAACGGTCAGCGACTTCTCCTTCCTAAGGCTGAGTTTAAGCTACTACCTGATCGCCAACCCGGCATGCTAATCCGCCTCGGGGTAGTGGTTGATGAGCTAACCGCCCGGGCTCTTCACGATACGGTCTTTCTTGATCCTGACCGTACCGTGCGTGTGGGGTTCGGCATTTCGGCCGAGCGCCTTAAGCAGCCAGCTGGGCTCCAAGAGGCACGCGATCAACTTACCCAGGCACTTGAAACCGGTTCACCGCTCTTGGCAGTGGAAACACTTGAGCTGATTGAACGACAGCGTCACAGGTAAAACACGGCTATGCTTGCCCTAAGGGGTGAAAAGTGTCACAATCATAGCACGTATGAGCTCTCTGTCGACTGATCCCTACAAAGGTACCCGCGACTACTATCCCGCCGATAAGCGGGTCCAGGACTATATCTTTCGCGTCTGGCGTCGGACCGCCCACCGTTTCGGCTATGAGGAGTATGGTGCACCAATGCTGGAACCGCTTGAGGTATATGCTGCCAAGAGTGGTCAGGAGTTGGTCGGAGAGCAGACCTACCGCTTCAGTGACCGAGGCAATCGTGAAGTGGTGATTCGCCCTGAGATGACGCCGTCCATCTCACGTATGGTGGCTGGTCGCCGCCAAGAGATGGCCTATCCCGCGCGACTTTTCTCAATTGCGAATTTCATGCGCTACGAGCGACCCCAGCGCGGCCGCGAACGCGAGTTTTGGCAGCTAAACGTTGACCTTTTCGGTGCCACAGGCGTCCAGGCAGATGCTGAAATTATTCAGGCAGGCTGGCAGATGATGAAAGAATTTGGTGCAAGCGACGACATGTTCGTTATCAAGCTGAACGACCGCCGCCTGATCGACGTGATGATGCGTGAATACCTGAAGCTGGACCCGATCCAGGCGCAACTGATGGCACGCCTGTTCGACCGCAAGGCGAAGATTTCCAACGAACAGTTCCGCGACCAGGCTATCGAAATATTCGGCACTGACAACGCGGCCGAGGGATTGGGGCGGATTGCGAAACTGGTCGTCGCGAAGGAACTTGCTGACTTGCCTCGCGAACTACGTGAGAGCGAGGCTGCAGGTGAGCTGACTCGGCTGAGTGGGCTGCTGAAAACCCGCGGTATCACCAACGTAGCCTTTGATATCTCCCTGATGCGCGGCTTCGACTACTACACGGGGACGGTGTTTGAATTTTACGACACGCACCCCGACAATAACCGGGCGATGTTCGGGGGTGGGCGCTATGATGGCCTGGTGGGTCTCTTTGGCGCCGAACCGCTAAGCGCGGTCGGCATGGCTCCTGGCTTGTCGATGACCGAATTATTCCTGGAGACACACGGCTTATTGCCTGAGCTGCCTTCGACGACCGAAGCCTACATGATCGTTCTCGGCAGCGAGCAGTTAGAGGGAGCCTACGGTTTGGCTCACCGCCTGCGCGAAGAAGGCGTCAATATCGAACTCGATTTCACTGACCGTAAGATTGATAAGCAGATTAAGACCGCCATCAAGAAGCGTATCCCGTTCATGATATTCGTCGGCAGTGATGATCTTTCTGCCGGGTCATTTAACCTGAAAGATACGGTGAGCGGGGAAGAAGAGAAACTGAGCTTCGAGCGGCTGGTCACCCGTATTAAGGATCGCCGCCGCGTCGGTAAAGGTGACGCCGACGAGTTGTTCGCCTAGTTTATCTCTGTTATACTGGTCGTTTGTATGAAGACGACAGTAGAACATCTCTCGAAGACCAAGGTCAAACTGACCATCACGCTCGGCAAGCCCGAGCTCGAAGCGGCCGAACAGGTCGCGCTCAGTAAACTAGCCCGTGACCTGAAAGTCGCCGGGTTCCGTAAAGGTAAGGTGCCGGTCAGCGTGGCGGCGAAACACGTCGATCCAAACCTGCTGGCGCAGCAGACGGCCGATGACGCCATATCCAAGGCCGTCGCCGAAGCATTCATGGCCGAAGACATCCAGGCCTTGCAGCGTCCGGAAGTCGAGCTGGTAAAATTCGTGCCTGGCCAGGAAGCTGAATTCACAGCCGAAGCAGACATCCTCCCGAAGGTAACGCTCGGTGACTACAAGAAGCTCGGCGTTACCCAGAAACCTGTCAAAGTTGAAGCGGCTGACGTCGCTGAAATTCTCGAGCGTATGCGCGAGGGCATGGGCGAGAAGCAGGCAGTCGACCGGCCCGCAGCTGACGGCGACGAAGTCATCATCGATTTCGTCGGCAAGAAGGGCGACGTCGCCTTCGACGGTGGCACCGCGACTGATTATGCCTTGAAGCTCGGCTCAAACTCATTCATTCCGGGATTCGAAGCTGGTATCGTCGGCAAAAAGCCTGGTGACACCTTCGACCTCAACTTATCATTCCCGGCGGACTACCATGTCGAAGACCTCGCTGGCGCCAACGTGACGTTCACGACGACGCTCAAGAAGGTGCAGGAACTGGTAAAGCCGGCGCTTGATGATGACTTCGCCAAAAAAGCTGACAGCCGACTGGCGACCCTGAAAGAACTGAAGGGCGACATCAAGAAAGAACTGACGGCACAGAAGGAACGCGAAGCGGCCGATGCTCTTAAGGACGAACTAGTTTCGAAGTTGATCGAGCTATCCGATATTCCAACCCCCCAGATCCTGGTGGAAGACCAGGCCCGTTCGATTGAAACCGATATGACACAGAACCTGATGTACCAAGGTCTGACTATCGAGCAGTACGTCAAGAACAAGCAGTTCAAGGACAAAGAAGAGTGGCGTAGCAAAGAGGTCCTGCCCGCCGCTGAGAAACGGGTCAAGGCAGGCCTGGTACTTGCCGAGCTCAGCAAAGTTGAGAAAATCGAAGCCTCCAGCGAAGAGCTTGCTGAGCACATCAACCTCTACAAGCAGCAATATGCCAACAATCCCGACATGGTGAAGCGTTTCGAGGAACCCGAAGCCCAACGTGATATCGCTAACCGCCTGCTGACCGAGAAGACGGTGGAGCGACTCGTAGAACTGAACTCGTAGGTCGTATCGGCATGCCGCGCCCCTCACTCGAACGTTTGCTGTCGGCAGCCAAGGAGCGGCGTGTCCGCGATTGGGCAGTCGATGTCGCGGCACTCGGCGCGGCTGCCTTACTAGCCAAGCATCTTGACGACCGTATGCTCAAGCGTCTCCGCAGTCAAAATGTCGTAGAACACGATTTGGGAGAGTAACGAACTGGCACTCTATTTGCAGGAGTGCCAGCTTATGAGTATACTGAGGGTATGAAGACACCCTCGAACTATCTCGTACCGACGGTCATCGAAAGCTCACCCCAAGGCGAGCGGGCGTTCGACATTTATTCGCGGTTACTCAAGGAACGTATCATTTTCCTTGGAGAAGAGGTGAACGAGCATACGGCAAACCTGGTAGTCGCCCAGTTGCTCCATCTGGCGTATGAAGACCCAACCAAGGACATATCCCTGTATATCAACAGTCCTGGCGGCAGCGTGTACGACGGTTTGGCTATCTTTGACACCATGCAATTCATCAAGCCTGATGTTGCCACGTATGGTATCGGTTTACAGGCCAGCATGGGCGCATTCCTGTTATCCTCTGGCAAGAAGGGGAAGCGTTTCCTGTTACCGAACTCACGCGTGATGATTCACCAGCCCTCCAGCGGCACCCAGGGAAAAATCTCCGATCAGGAAATTACCTTGCGCGAGGGTATCTACCTCAAGAAGCGTCTCAACGAGATACTGGCAAAGAACACCGGCCAACGTCTGTCAAAGATCGAAAAAGACGTCGACCGTGATTTCTGGATGAGCGCCACCGAATCCGTCGAATACGGTCTGGCCGATAAAGTCGTCACAAACGCCTAAGGCGCTTGTCATGAGGCGCCGATGGGCGTATAGTGCGCAGCGGACACGGTGTCCAAAGGGAGCAATCCCTGGTCTTTCGGGAGGAATACCCAGAATGAACATCATCATGAGGATCACGCAGTTCTTCACCGGCCCGTCCTTCACGATGCCGGAGGAATCCGGCAAAGCGCTGGACGCAGCCTGTGCCATGGCCGCCGAGCGCCACCCTGCCCAGCCCAAGCGGCTGGTCATCGTCAAGGCCTCGGCCCGCCACACGCACTACGCGCGCGTCGCGGCCTGAACGCTGCATCCTGACCCCATGTCCATCCGGGCGGAACCTGGCGACCCACTTCGTCGCCAGGTTCCGCCCGTTACTCATTTTCGGGGCATTGACATTTCGCCCGGACTTCCTCATAATCAGGGGTAATGAAGGTTGAATAAGCTGCGGCTAGGACACGCACGCCATTAGGCGAGGCGTTTTTGCGTGTTAGAGCAGTTTAGATACTTCGGGCGCCGACCAGTACCAATCATTAATCTCATGCGAGGAGATAAGCACGTGGCAACAAAGCCAGCTACCACCAACACCGGTCGTGTCTTTTTCACCAAGGACGACACGGCACTCCCGCTCCCAAATCTTATGGCTCACCAGAAGAATTCCTGGCAGGAATTCGTTGAAACTGGTCTGAGTGAGATTTTCGCGGAGCTCAACCCAATCGAAGATTACACCGGCCAGAAACTCGAACTGCGCTTCGGTAAGTACGCCTTCCAAGAACCAAAGAACTCGGAAAGCTTCGCCAAAGAGAACAACCTGACATTCGACGCCCCGCTCCATGCCACGGTTGAACTGACCAACAAGGTGACCGGCGAGGTCAAAGAGCAGGAGATATACCTGGGTGACTACCCATGGATGACTGACCGCGGTACCTTCGTCATCAATGGTACCGAACGTGTCGTCGTATCTCAGCTAATCCGTTCCGCCGGTGTCTTCTTTACCGCCGAAGGCAGTACGGGTCGTAACTACTACGGCGCTAAGCTGATTCCAGGACGTGGTGCCTGGCTTGAGTTTGAAACCGCCACGAACGGCGTGCTTTCAGTTAAGATCGACCGCCGTCGCAAGCTACCGGTTACCACACTGTTGCGTGCCCTCGGTCACGCCAAGACATCGGAAATCAAAAGCCTGTTCGCCGACGTCGATACCGGTGAGACCAAGTACATCGATGCGACTCTGGAAAAGGATGCCGCTCGTGGTACCAACGAAGCATTGATCGAAGTCTATCGTCGCCTGCGCCCGGGCGATCTGGCAACGGTTGATAACGCCCGACAGATGATTGAGCGCATGTTCTTCGACTTCAAACGGTTTGACTACAGCCGTGTCGGTCGCTACAAGCTCAACCAGCGTCTCGGCCTTGAAGTGGCCAACACTACCGAGAACCGTGTCTTCCAGATGAACGACCTCGTCGCCATCATCAAGGAGATCATCCGCCTGAACAATACCCAGGAATTACCTGATGACATCGACGCTTTGAGCAACCGCCGCGTCAAGTTGGTCGGTGAACTGGTCGCCCGCCAGTTCCGCGTCGGTATGCTGCGTATGCAACGCAACGCTATGGACCGCATGTCGATGAGCGATCTCGAGACAGTATCGCCAAGCCAGCTTATCAACGCCCGCCCCGTGGTAGCGGCGGTGCGTGAATTCTTCGCTTCCAGTCAGCTGAGTCAGTTGATGGACGAGGTCAACCCGTTGTCTGAACTCTCACATAAGCGCCGTCTCAGTTCGATGGGACCTGGTGGTCTTTCCCGCGAGCGTGCCGGCTTCGATGTCCGTGACGCCCACCCGACCCACTACGGTCGTCTGTGTAGCGTTGAGACGCCGGAAGGCGCCAACATCGGACTGGTACTGAACCTGGCCGCCTATGCGCGTGTCAACGAATACGGCTTCATCGAGACGCCGTACCTGAAAGTCAAGGACGGTAAGGTAAGCGACGAAGTAGTGTATCTCGACGCTTCACAGGAAGTCACCGAGGTGATCGCTGACGCCGGAGCTAAGCTCGACGATAAGGGCCGTTTCGTGGCTGAACGCGTCAGCGCTCGTAACGGATTGCTGCCTGAGCAGGTCGACGCCAGTGAGGTCACCTACATGGATGCTGCTAACAAGCAGATCCTCGGTTCGACCGCTAGCCTCGTGCCGTTCATTGAGAAGAACCGTATCGACCGCTCCCTAACCGGCTCGAACATGCAGAAGCAGGCCGTCCCGCTCCTGACACCGGAAGCACCGACCGTCGGTACCGGTATCGAAGCTGAGATTGCCAAAAACACATCGCAGCTAGTCCTGGCCGAAGGTACCGGTGAAGTCGTGCGCGCTGACGGCGACGAAGTCCATGTCAAGTACAAGGACGGCGTCAAAGTCTACGAACCGATTCACTTCGCCAAAAGCAATGACGACCGCTCCATCAACCAGAAAGTTCGTGTCATCCGCGGCCAGAAGGTCAAGGCCGGTGACATCCTGATCGAGGGCGCTTCCGTCGCCGACGGAGAGCTGGCGCTTGGCCGTGACTTGACTGTCGCCTTCATGCCATGGGGTGGCTACAACATGGACGACGCCATCGTGCTTTCAAACAAGCTGGTCCAAGACGACAGCCTCACGAGTATTAACATCAAGGACTACAACGTTGAGGTCCGTGAAACCAAGCTGGGCCCGGAAATCGTCACCCGTGACATCCCGAACGTGAGCGAAGAATCCCTGCGTCATCTCGACGAAAGCGGTATCGTGCAAGTCGGGAGCGAAGTCAAGGCCGGTGACGTGCTGGTCGGTAAGATTACGCCGAAGGGCGAGCAGGAGCTGAGTTCAGAGGAGCGTCTGCTCCGGGCCATCTTCGGCGAGAAAGCGAAGGACGTCCGTGACACCTCGCAGCGCATGAATAATGCCGGTGGTGGTAAGGTTGTCGGGGTCAAGATTTTCTCTCGAGAGAACGGCCATGAACTGAAAGCCGGTGTCCTGATGCAGATTCAGATCTATGTCGCGCAGCTGCGCAAAATCTCGGTCGGTGACAAGCTGGCCGGTCGACATGGTAACAAGGGTGTGGTCGCCCGCATCCTGCCTGTCGAGGACATGCCATTCATGGAAGACGGTACGCCGGTCGACGTCGTACTGAACCCCCTCGGTGTACCGAGCCGTATGAACATCGGACAGCTGTTCGAAACCCACCTAGGTATGGCCGCCCGCGCGCTCGGCTACAAAGTCGCGACACCTCCGTTCAACGGGGTGCCGAACGACGTCATTTCGTCAGAACTTGAGAAAGCCGGCTACGCGCCTGACGGCAAGAGCCAGCTATTCGACGGCCGTACCGGTGAAGCGTTCGAAGAGCGCACCACGGTCGGTGTCATGCACATCATCAAGTTGCACCACATGGTCAGTGACAAGATTCACGCCCGTTCGATTGGACCGTACACCATGGTGACCCAGCAGCCACTCGGTGGTAAGGCGCAGAATGGTGGTCAAAGGTTCGGTGAGATGGAGGTGTGGGCCCTGGAAGCGTATGGCGCTGCCACCACGTTGCAGGAAATGCTTACCATCAAATCTGACGACGTTTACGGCCGCGCCAAAGCGTATGAGGCCATCATCAAGAACGAGCAGATTGTCGGCCCGAAACTGCCGGAAAGCTTCAACGTCTTAGTGAAGGAACTTCAGGGACTCGGTCTGCGTGTCGACTTGCTTGATGAAAGTGACGAAGGGACCGATATTGTCGATGCCGAAGAGGTCATCGCCGAAGCCGGACCATATGATAAGACCGTCCCGGCTGAGCCCAGCATCGTCGTGAGTGACAGTGAAGAAACTGTCATGGATGAAGCCGACGACATCGACCTGGTCGAGGATGAGCTGACGATTGAAACCGCTGAGGAATTTAACGACGAAGAACAGAAAGAGGAGGCCCGATAATGTCGCGTGTCATCACAACCACCGGCATCGCTGATTTCGATGCCGTCCGTCTTGCCGTCGCCAGTCCGGAAGACATCCTGAAATGGAGTCACGGTGAGGTAACCAAGCCGGAGACCATCAACTACCGAACCCAGAAGCCTGAGCGTGACGGCCTGTTCTGTGAGCGGATCTTCGGACCGGTCAAGGACATCAACCCGCACGACTCGAAGCTCAAGGGTGTCCGATCACGCGAGGCCGCCGTCGACAAGAACGGCGAGCTGGTGACCAAGTCAATCGTTCGTCGTGAACGCATGGGGCACATTCAGCTGGCGGCGCCGGTTGCCCATATCTGGTTCATGCGCGGTACGCCGTCAGCGATGAGTCTGCTACTCGGTCTGACCGTCCGCAACCTTGAACGTATCGCCTACTTCGCAACCTACGTCATCCTGAAGAGTGACGAAGCGAAGCGTGAGCAGATGCTGGCTGACCTCGAAGCCGAGACCGAAGCGGCCCGTGCGGCCATTAAGATCCGCTACGAGAAGGAAGCTGAAGCCGACGACGCTGACGTCAAGGCACTGGCTGAAGCTCAGACCCGTGAAACGGAAGAGCTTGAAGAACGCTACCAACTGAAGAAAAGCCAGCTGGAAAGCCTGGTCCACGGTGCGCTGATTTCGGAAACTGATTTCCGCAACCTGCCGGAAGAATACGAAGAACTGGTCGACGTCGGCATGGGTGGTACCGCCCTGAAGGCCCTGCTCGACGAGATTGACCTGCCAATGTTGATTGCGCAGCTGTCTGAAGAGGTCGAATCTGCCAAGGGGCAGCGCGAGAAGAAACTGCTCAAGCGCCTCAAGGTCCTAGAGGGCATGCACGCCGCAGGTATTAAGCCGAGCAGCCTGTGCACCACCGTTCTACCTGTCATCCCACCGGACCTTCGTCCGATGGTCCAACTGACCGGTGGCCGTTTCGCCACGAGCGACCTGAACGACCTGTACCGCCGCGTCATCAACCGAAACAACCGACTGAAGAAGCTGGTCGACCTGAATGCACCGGAAGTCATCCGTCGCAACGAGATGCGTATGTTGCAGGAAGCGGTCGACGCCCTGATCGATAACTCGGCTGCCCGCGGGGGCCGCGCCGTCAACGCGACTGGTGGCCGTCGCCGCTTGAAGTCAATCAGCGACATGCTGAAGGGTAAGCAAGGACGTTTCCGTCAGAACTTGCTTGGTAAGCGAGTCGACTACTCGGGTCGTTCCGTCATCGTGGTCGGTCCGAAGCTGAAGATTAACCAGTGTGGTCTGCCGAAGCAGATGGCACTTGAACTGTTCAAGCCGTTCGTCATCAGCTGGCTGATCCGCGGTGAACACGCCCACAACATCCGTTCAGCCACCCGGCTGATCGAAGCCGGTGACGCACTGGTATGGGACGCCCTCGATGCCGTCATCGAAGGTAAGTACGTCCTCCTTAACCGTGCGCCATCACTGCACCGTCTGAGCATCCAGTCATTCATGCCGAAACTGGTCGAAGGCAAGGCTATCCAGCTCCACCCATTGGTCGCAACCGGATTCAACGCTGACTACGACGGTGACCAGATGGCGGTTCACCTGCCGCTGTCCGACGAAGCCCAGCGCGAGGCCCGCGAGTTGATGAGCGCCACGAACAACCTGCTGAAGCCGGCTGATGGTGCACCGGTCATCAACATCGGTCAGGACATCGTGCTCGGTAACTACTACCTGACGTACGAAAAGCCGGCCGCCCAGACCAAAGAGGTCAAGGCGTACAGCTCGGTTTACGAGGCTGAGATGGCGTACGACGATGGCAAGCTCGAACTGCAAAGTCCTATCCGTATTTTCGCCAAGGGCGAAATTAGGGACACGACGCTCGGACGAGTCTTCTTCAACGAACTGCTGCCGGCAGACTATCCGTACGATAACAACATTCAGACGAAGAAGCAGATCAAGAAAGTCTTCGGTGCAATCTTCGAGCGCTACGGCGCTGAGACGACCGCTCTTACGGCCGACCGCATCAAGGGACTTGGATTCCGCTACGCGACCGTCGCTGCTGTTTCAACTGGTAAGGATGACTACCTCCACTTCGACGAGATCTCTGAGTTCGTGGCCGAAGGTGACGCCAAGACGGCGCTCATTTCCGACCAGTACGACCAGGGGCTGATTACCGAGGAGGAGCGTTACAACCTCACGGTCAACGCCTGGCGTGGTGTCGACAGTCAGGTCACCGACTTCCTGAAGAGCAAGCTATCGGTGATGGACACCAGCATCTCCGTCATGGTCAACAGTGGTGCCCGTGGTGACATTTCGAACGTCAAGCTGGCCAGCGCAATGGTCGGTATCCAGGTCGACGCGTCAAACCGCGAGATCGAGCTGCCAATCCGCAGCAACTTCCGCGACGGACTGAGTAGCCTGGAGGCCTTCATTGCCACCCGTGGTGCCCGTAAGGGTCTGATTGACACCGCCCTGAAGACCGCCGACTCAGGTTACCTGACCCGTCGTCTGGTCGATGTCTCACAAGACGTATTTACGGTTGAGGATGAATCGGGAGATGACGAAGGTTTCGCCATCTACCGCAGTGAGACCGAGATGACCATGATCGAGTTCGCCAACCGTCTGTACGGCCGCTTCGCCGCCGAGGACGTGGCTGGACATGTCAAGAAGGGTGAGCTGATTACCCGTGCGATTGCGAACGCGATCGAGGCTGATCAGTCAATTGACGCTGTCCGTATCATGAGTGTGCTTTCGACGAAGAACCTGCGTGGTATTCCACAGAAAAGTTACGGTATCGACATGGCCACCGGTAGCTTGGTTGCCCGCAGCCAGCCGGTCGGCGTTATTGCCGCCCAGTCGGTCGGTGAGCCTGGTACCCAGCTGACGCTCCGTACCTTCCACGCCTCCGGTGTGGCAGGTGGCGACATCACTCAGGGTCTGCCGCGTGTCGAAGAGCTGTTCGAAGCCCGCAGCCCGAAGGGTCAGGCGTATGTGACGGAAGTCACTGGTCTGGTCGATGTCTGGGAAGATGGTAAGCACTACGTCGTCCAGGTGACACCGGAAGCCGGACACGTTGAGCGTATCGCGCTTGAAGGCCGTACCATCAACGTCAAGGCCGGTAGTAACGTCAAGGTCGGCGACGTCCTGGCGACCGCCGAGGGCGAAGCTAAGCCACTGGTCGCACCATTCGACGGCGTGGTAGAGATTGCCGAAGACACTCTCGTGCTGGCAGCCAATGCTGGCGCGCCGGTCCGCTACGAGGTGCCAGGTACTACTCAGCTGGTCGTTCGTGCTGGTGACAACGTCGAAGCGGGTGACCGCCTGACGATTGGTTCGCTCAACCTACACGACCTGATGCGTCTGAAGGGCACCGAAGCTACCCAACGCTACATCATCAACGAAGTGCTGCGTATCTACGCCGCACAGGGTCAAGATGTAGCCGACAAGCACCTGGAGATCATCGTCCGTCAGATGTTCTCACGGGTACAGGTCGAGGATCCGGGTGATTCCAGCTTCGTCACCGGTGACATCGTGTCAAAGGCCGCTGTTGTTGAAGCCAATGAGACACTGGCGCGTGAAGGCAAGGAGTTGGTCCAGTACACCCAGTTGCTGCTTGGTATTACCAAGGTCAGTATCTGGAGCGACAGTTGGCTCTCAGCCGCCTCGTTCCAGGACACGACCCGCGTGCTCATCAATGCCGCCACCAGTGGTCGAGCCGACCATCTGAACGGCTTGAAAGAAAATGTGATCATCGGTCGCAAGATTCCGGTCGGAACCGGCGCCAAGGAACTTCAAGACGAAGTCCTTGTCGATGATGACGCATTTGACGCCTAGGGACGATACCTCGCCGTCTCCGCCCCCGCAGCAATGCGGGGGCTTTGCGTAGGTAGTGACAATTCTTACAATATGTGCTATAATAATAAGTTGTCAGGATGGACATACTTCTGTTATCGACGGAAAGGACGTGCCCATGCCGGAGCTCATTTCAGAACAGGCTGGCCTCCTTTCCTACGGAGGTGTCAACAGCGACCAGTACGAGGAGGTGCGCCGTCGACTGACCCGTCTCAACAGCGGGGGAGTCAACTGGTTCTGCCAGCGAGCACATCTGACGTGGACGAACGGTCTGATGACCGTCTGGTTCACGCTCAGCGACCATGCCACGGCCAGTGAAGTCAAGGACGTCATCGTCCGCGCCTTCAGTGATATCAATTTCGTGAAAGGAATTGCCTCATGATGACGGATAAGGAGTTCGACCGCGAGGTCGACAAGCTGAACCGTTCGTTCCGAGTCCGCCTCCAGCGGACTCCCGTGCTGCGTCACCTGGCGTACGCCTACAACCACGCGAAGCTCTGGCTTCTCCGCCGTCAGGGCGGCTGACAGCAACGAGCCCGCAACCATGAAGTCGAGTCTGCTCCTTCATCGGATGCGGGCTCGGTTTCATATCTGGACATACCAGTGGCAAAATGCTATAGTCATAGCTAGAGTTTCCTCTTTCCAGCTACCTCGGTCACGTGTACGACCATGGCAGACGCGGAAAGGCAAAGACACGGCGCGAGGAATGCTGATCCGAGCCCGTATAATTCAATCAGTTAATCAAGGGAGTTGCATTTTCTATGCCAACCATCAACCAATTGGTGCGCAAGCCCCGCAAGACGGCCGGCAAGAAGTCGAAGAGCCCTGCGCTCGGCACCATCCACAACGCGCTCAAGACGCGTTACTACCAGCAGAACGCCCCGCTGATGCGCGGTGTCTGCGTCAAGGTAACCACCAAGACCCCGAAGAAGCCGAACTCGGCGCTACGTAAGGTCGCCCGTGTCCGCCTGACTAACAAGCAGGAAGTCTGGGCCTACATCGGTGGTGAAGGCCACAACCTGCAGGAGCACGCCGTCGTGCTGGTCCGTGGCGGTCGTGTACCTGACCTACCGGGTGTCCGTTACCACATCGTACGCGGTGCACTTGACCTTCAGGGCGTACAGAAGCGTGCTCAGGGCCGCTCCAAGTACGGTACCAAGAAGGAGACCAAGTAATGCCTCGTAAAGTTACCCGCAAACTGCAGCGTGAGCTGAACCCGGATCGCAAATACCAGAGCATCCTGGTCCAGCGTCTGATCAACAAGAGTATGTTGGACGGCAAGAAACAGACCGCCGAACGAGCCGTCTATGCTGCCTTAGAGCAGGCCGCGAAGAAAGTCGAGTCGGAAGACCCACTGGAAGTCTTTGAGAAGGCGCTGAAGAACATCAGCCCTAGCTTCGAAGTAAAGAGTCGCCGTGTCGGTGGCGCGAACTACCAGATTCCATTCCCGATTCAGGGTCACCGTCAGTTGCACTTCGCGTACAGCTGGCTGGTCCAGAGCGCCCGTGCCCGCAGCGGTATGCCGTATGAACGTCGTCTGGCAGCTGAAATCGTTGATGCCTACAACGAGGCCGGCGCTGCCTTCAAGAAGAAGGAAGACACACACAAGATGGCCGAAGCCAACCGTGCCTTCGCCCACTTCGCCCGCGGTTAATCAGTCACCGCACGGCTCCACGACCACCCGCAGAAGTAGCGGGTGGTTTTGGTTTGAAAAAATACTTTACATGCCGCTTATGTATTTGGTACACTGCTCAGCAAATGGGGCGACAAACACACACGGGGCTAGGGGACTGAGATGGCATACGAGGGACTCTCCACGCGTCGTGGCGAGCAGTCCCTTGCGCCGCTGGTAGGATTGAGCGAGCTACTCGATCGCCGGGACGGGCAACTGGTTGTCCTCGAAAAAATACCGGTTCCGGTCTCCGAGCACGGCATCCCGCTCCCTCGCGAACTGATTCGCGACGTGTTGGCCTCCCTCGCCACCAAACACATCTGGACCGGTCATTACGACGTGCATCATGTCGCCTGGCCGGAGGCAGAGTATAAGCGGATCAATAAGGAGACTGATTCAGTCCTGGGCGGCCAATACCGTGGCACAGCAGCGCTGAAGATCAGGCTACCGCGCCAGCTGCACAACTATATCCATACCGTGACCGAACCGCCCGCAATTCCCGATAGCGACGTGATGGAGCAATGGGTGCGGGAAAAGTGGCAGGTCGACCGGCTGTATGATACGGTCAGCCTGAAAAGTCTCAGCGATATCAACATGCCGGAAGAGGAGCGTGAACGTTACCGATTTTCAAATTTTCAGCAAAAACTGGAACTGATGGAAGATGGTCATTTAGGGCTGATGCCGGAGCGGGAAGGATTGGCGGCGATGGAAATCAGTACGGCTCGCCAGGCACTGCGAGCAATCGCCCGGGTGCAGGGTTTCACGAACGGCCGGCGCCAGCAGACACGGTTCTTCACCTTACCATCGGTGGCATAGGGGCATGCCCGCAGCATGCTTGTGCGGAACTGACAGAAGGATTACAATGCAAAAATGACAGAGCTACGACACTCACCCGACCAGTTCATGCAGCAATTCGAGGCCTTCGAAGCGACGCACATGGACCCGCTACTCCGGCGGATGTTCGACAAGATCACTACGTACAACCAGCTTCTGGCAGAGCAGCCAGTGGATCTCGATACGATTACTGAGATCGTCAATGATGTGAATGAAGAGTGGGAGGAATTACTGGGTGAGGATGCGGTGATGACTGGGCTTGCGAGCTACATGATAGAGGACGCCGAGGAGCTCCGACCAGACACGATACGGAAAGATTATTATGAGAACCAGACCGTTTCTTTCCGAGGCGTACTAGCGCATGCCCGTGAGTTTGGCGAGCCGTCGGGAGATGAGCCGACCTGGTATGATTTACGGATCGGACTGATTAGAGAAGGACTCGACAGTCGGGCGAACCATCTCATTATGAACGGCTCCGCTCGCATCGACGACATCATCAGTTTCGAGTTCGAGGAGTTCATGTCGCCGGAGCGGGCTCGCGGGTGGCTGGAGTATCATTTTCCTGACATGATTAGCGACATCGATCATGAGGTCTTCAAGGAGGCGACTGACGAGTGCGAGCGCATCATGCGCTTGGCTGAGTACGAGTGGAAGCTGACCGATACGCCTCATGGCGAGGATGAAGCCTTTTTGCATAAGACAAAGGCCGCACTTCAAGTTTACTTGGCGTCACTGTTCAGCTTTGACCGGCAGCTGGGGTATGAATTGTTCGCCGATGGAAGCGCGTGGCTCCATCACCGTTCCGGTGAGCTGCAAGGGGTACAGTTTACGGCCGGTGCGCTGGCGACGGTAAAGTCGGTAGAGTGGGAGGCGGCACCGGAAGATGACGACGACGTGGTGCGTCCGCACCTCAGGATGCTGCTGCACCATGACGACATGGATGACGCCCCGATCGAGTTGACGGTGCCATTGACCTCAATCGATCATCTCGGCTCGATCAGAGCGACCTTCTATAAGTCACTTGAGGACAAGCCGCTAGATTAACACCTCTAATTGTGCTATGATGAATAGCAAAGTGCTATTTTTTATGGCAAAAATTATTTAGAACGAGAGGAAGCACCACTTCATGGCCCAAAAAGACGTCCCGTTGAAGGACTACCGTAACATCGGCATCATCGCCCACATCGACGCCGGCAAGACGACCACCACCGAGGGTATCCTGTACCGCACCGGTATCAATCACAAGATCGGTGAAGTCCGTGGTGCCGACGGTGATAGTGCCACGACTGACTGGATGGCCCAGGAGAAAGAGCGCGGCATCACCATTACCAGCGCTGCCGTCACCTGTTTCTGGAAAGGCTGCAAGATCAACATCATCGACACGCCGGGTCACATCGACTTCACCGCCGAGGTAGAGCGTAGCCTGCGCGTGCTCGACGGAGCCGTCGTCGTGTTCGACGGCAAGATGGGTGTCGAAGCGCAAACTGAGACCGTCTGGCGTCAAGCCAACAAGTACGGCGTACCTCGTATCTGTTTCATCAACAAGATCAACCAGACCGGTGGTGACTTTTATAAATCATTGCAGAGCATCCACACCCGTCTGTCCAAGCATGCCCTACCGGTCCATCTGCCGATCGGCTTCGAAAAAGATATCAACGGGGTTGTCGACCTGGTCGACATGAAAGCCTACACCTATAGTGATTTCGCCGACAAGGAACTGGTACAGGGAGACATTCCTGCCGACATGCTCGACAAGGCCAAGAACGCCCGCAGCTTGCTCGTCGAAGCGGCCGTCGAAGCTGATGATGAGCTCATGATGCGCTTCCTCGATGACGGCGAAGACTCCATTACGACCGATGAACTGAAGGCGGCCCTGCGCAAGCGTGTCTTAGCCGGTGATTTCTACCTGGTAACTGGCGGTGACGGCCGCGGCGTAATCGTCGAGAAGGTACTCGACCTGGTGGCTGACTTCATGCCAAGCCCACTCGACGTCGATGCCATCTGGGGCGTCAACCCGAAGACCGGTGAAGATATTTCCCGTAAGCCTGACACGACCGAACCGATGGCTGGTCTGGCTTTCAAAATCGCGACCGACCCATTCGTTGGTAAGCTGATTTTCGTCCGTGTCTACTCAGGAACCCTTAAGGCCGGCAGTTACGTGCTCAACACCACGACCGGTGAGAAAGAACGCGTTGGTCGTATCGTCCGAATGCACGCCGATAAGCGTGAGGAAATCGCCGAAATCGCCGCCGGTGACATCGCTGCCGTCGTAGGCCTGAAGAGCACCTTTACCGGACATACGCTGTGTGAGATGGCTAACCCGATCGCGCTTGAAAGCATCTCTTTCCCAGAGCCGCCCGTTGCCATCGCCGTCGAGCCGAAAAGTAAGGCCGACCAGGAAAAGATGGGAATCGCCCTACAGCGTCTGGCCGAGGAAGACCCGACGTTCCGCGTCCACACCGACGAGGAGACCGGTCAGACCATCATGTCCGGCATGGGTGAATTGCACCTCGACATCCTAATTGACCGCATGAAGCGTGAATTCAAGGTGGAAGCCAACATCGGAGAACCGCAGGTTGCGTTCCGTGAATCAATCAAGGGCACCTCACAGGTACAAGGTAAGCACGCCAAGCAATCTGGTGGTCGCGGCCAGTACGGTGACGTCTGGGTCCGTTTCGAGCCGAACGAACCTGGCAAGGGCTTCGAATTCTTCGATGAAATCAAAGGTGGTGTGGTTCCGCAGGAATACCGCCAGCCCGTCATGAAGGGCATTAAGGATACCCTGGATGGTGGTGTCATTGCCGGCTATCCGGTAGTGGACGTCAAGGCAACCCTGTACGATGGTAGCTACCACGACGTTGACTCCAGTGAACTGGCCTTCAGCCTGGCTGGTAGCCTGGCCGCACGTGAAGGTGTCAAGCAGGCTACTCCTATTCTGCTCGAGCCTGTCATGCGTGTCGAAGTCACCACTCCGGAAGAGTTCATGGGTGATGTCATCGGTGACCTTAACTCTCGTCGTGGACGCATCGAAGCGATGGAAGACCTGGCTGGCGGCGCAAAGCTGATCAAGGCATTCGTACCATTGGCGCAGATGTTTGGCTACACCAACGATATCCGTTCGATGAGTCAGGGTCGTGCCGCTTCGACCATGGAGCTGGCCCAATACGAAGAAGTACCACCGAACGTCGCACAGGAGATCATCGAGAAGCGTTCCAGCAAATAGCTGCTGACGAGATGATATCTCACAGATACCGCATACCTACCGGGTGTGCGGTATTTTCGTGCTACAAAGCATGAGTGATATAATCGGGGCGTACAGCCTAACGAAAAGGAAACTATGAAACGAACGACATCATTCATCATTCCGGTCCTGGCCCTGGCGATGCTGGTCGGTCTGGGCACGCCGGTGCTGGCACGTCATGAGGGCGACAAGGGCAACGGAGCGGCCGCGAACATACTCAACCAGGTCGAAAACAACACAGAGAAACTCGAAGTTGAGGTAAAGACCGACATTCGCAGTAGCGATGATCAGAAGACCCGCTTGGAGCGTCAGAAACTTCGCATTCAGGAGCGTCGCCAGAAACTGGAAGCCCAGCTGCAGGAGCGCCGTGCCGAGGTGAAGCAGCGATTGGAAGGTCGTCGGCTGGCGGTATGTGAGAACCGTGAGACACGCATCAATGAACTGCTCGAAAGAAGCGTCGAGAACGCGCGTCGTCAGCTCGGGGTCATCCAGCGGCTGGAAGAGGGTATTAAGAAATTCTACGATGACAAGCAGCTGACCGCCGACGGCTTTGACGCGGCAGTCGCCAATGTCGACAGCAAGGAAGCTGATGCGGCGGCAGCCATCGATGTCATGGCAGGTACGACGTTCGACTGCACGCAAGCCGACGGCAACAAACCGGCCGGAACCATCACCTCGTTATTGCAGGCCCGCCACGAAGGCTTGAGTGACTACCGCCGTGCGGTCGTTGATCTGCTACTGGTGGTGAAGAAAGCGCTCAACGATTCAAAGGGCGAATCGGTGACGGAGCAGGAAGGTGAGCCGGCGGCATGAGCCCGTTCAAAGGATTCTCGCTCATAGAAGTGCTGGTGATCACCGGCGTCCTGATTCTCATCGGGGGCTTAGGCATCGTGGCATGGAAATCGTTCGGTCAGGAAAAAGCTGAGTCTGCCACGAGCGTCTCGAACACCGACACGGCTGAAGTGATTACGACCGCGGAAGACCTGAATAGGGCCGAACAGCAGCTTGAGTCGCTCAAGGTCGAGGACGAAAGTTCCGCAGAGGCTGAATCGCAGGCATCATTCTAGCGCTTGTCGCAACCTAGTATAAGCGGTATCATAAGACCACATATGAAACGTTTCGTGGGGGTATTAGTGCCGCTTTGTGTCATCGGCGGGTTGCTAGCTGGAGGCTGGTGGCTGCTCAACGGCGCCTCGATTGACGTACTCCAGCCAGCCGGCGCCGTCGCCGAGCAACAGCTGGCACTGCTGTACCTGACGTTGTTTCTCAGTGCGCTCGTCGTTGTCCCGGTCTTTACGATGTTGATTGTTTTCGCCGTCAAATACCGCGCCTCGAACAAAGCGGCACGGTATGAACCGGAATGGAGCGAGAACCGACTGCTAGAAAGCTTGTGGTGGGGTATCCCGATTGCCATCATCGGCGTGCTCGGTGTCGTGACCTACCAAACCAGCCATAGTCTCGATCCGTATAAGCCGCTGGCGAGCGACCAGGCGCCTCTTGAGGTCGAAGTGGTCGCGCTCCGGTGGAAGTGGTTGTTCTTATACCCGGAGTACGGGGTGGCGACGCTTAACCATCTACCGGTCGAAGTCAACCGACCGATTCATTTCCGTCTGACCGCCGACGCCCCCATGAGCGCATTCTGGATTCCCAAGCTTGGGAGCCAGATCTATGCCATGAACGGCATGCAATCCGAACTCAACCTGGTCGCCAACCAGCCCGGCAGCTTCACCGGCTATACCACTAACATTAATGGCGAAGGGTACGCCGACATGACCTTCCAGCTCAAGGCGTTCAAAACGGCCGAGTTTTCCGACTGGGTGGCCCAGGCCAAGCAGGTAACGCCGCAGATGGACAAACCGACGTATGATACGCTCGTCGCACCAAAAAGCGACACCCGCGAGCGTACCTACCGCCTGACGGAGCCTGGCTTGTTCGCGACCATCATGCGCGCACAGTCCGGACACGCCTCGCACGGAGGGTCACACTAGATGAGTGGCTTCTGGGAATTCATCACTGGCCGACTTTCATTGGAATATTTCCCGCAGGACCCGGTCACGATCGGCGCCGCCATTGGCATGCCGGTGTCAGCACTACTGTTGATCGGTCTGATTACCTACCTCAAACGTTGGAAATGGCTATGGACCAATTGGCTGACGTCTCTTGATGCCAAGAAAATCGGCGTCATGTACACGATCGTGGCGATGGTAATGCTGTTACGTGGCCTAGCGGATGCCGGTATGCTTCGACTTCAGACGGCGCTCAGCGCCGGTGACGCGACCGGACCCCTCAGCAGCGACACCTTCCAGCAAGTGTTTACGGCCCACGGCACCATCATGATTTTCTTCGTAGCCATGGGACTGCTGTTCGGCTTGGTGAACGTCATCATGCCGTTGATGCTGGGAGCTCGCGACATGGCCTACCCCTTAATGAACTCAATCAGTTTCTGGCTGTTCGCGGCCGGCATGGTACTGGTAAACCTGTCGTTGGTCTACGGAGGGTTCAGTAACGGTGGCTGGCTCGGCTACCCACCCTTGACAGGGCTGGAATATAATCCTGGACCCGGCGTGGACTATTGGATATGGTCGCTCCAGATTGCCGGTATCGGGAGTCTGCTTTCCGGGATCAACTTCTTCGTCACCATCCTGAAATGTCGGGCACCCGGCATGACGATGTTCAAGATGCCAATCTTCCCATGGAGCGTACTGGTTACGAGCGTACTTATCATGTTGGCATTCCCGATCCTGACCGTCACGCTCGCCATGCTCAGTCTGGACCGGACGCTTGGCATGCATTTCTTCACTTCCGATATGGGAGGGAACCCGATGCTCTACATTAACCTTATCTGGGCCTGGGGCCATCCCGAAGTCTATATCTTGGTGCTGCCTGCCTTCGGTATCTTCTCGGAAGTCGTGGCGACGTTCGCGAAGAAGCGGTTGTTCGGCTACCGCACCATGGTGTATGCGTTGCTGGCCATCATGTTCCTCTCGTTCATCGTCTGGCAGCATCATTTCTTCACGATGGGAGCAGGGGCCAATGTCAATGCCTTCTTCGGTATCATGACCATGGTCATCGCTATTCCGACCGGAGTAAAGATATTCAACTGGCTGTTCACCATGTACCGCGGCCGCATCAGCTTCACTGCGCCGATGGTATGGTTCCTGGCCTTCGTGGTCACCTTTACCGTCGGAGGCGTCAGCGGCGTCATGATGGCAGTTCCGGCACTCGACTACCAGGTGCACAACACGCTGTTCTTGGTGGCTCATTTCCATAACGTCATCATCGGTGGTGTCGTCTTCGGCTTTTTCGCCGGCATGACCTACTGGTTCCCGAAGATATTCGGCTTCCGGCTGCATGACCGGCTGGGCCGATGGTCGGCCTATGCCTGGCAGATCGGCTTTATCCTGGCCTTCATCCCACTCTATATCCTCGGTCTGATGGGGGCTGTCCGTCGGCTCGACAACTACAGCGATCCGGCCTGGCTACCGTTCTTCATCGTCTCCGGTGTCGGTGTGATGGTGGTAGCACTCGGTGTCGGACTGTTCGCGCTGCAGGTAGTATATAGTCTTTGGAAACGTAAGGAGCTGCGAGATAGCACCGGCGATCCATATGACGGCCGGACGCTTGAATGGTCAGTACCGTCACCCGCGCCCCACTATAATTTCGCCGTCATTCCAACGGTACACGAACGTGACGAGTGGTGGTATCGCAAACAAAAGGGCGTGACGAAGCCGGCGAAAGAGGAGTATAAGGACATATGGTTGCCGAAGAACAGCGCCATCGGTCTGATAGTCGGGGGACTGGCGTTGGTATTCGGGTTCGCGATTATCTGGCACCTATGGTGGATAGCCGTGCCGGCAGCAGGGCTTGTCATAATCGTTATCGTCTGGCGGACGTTACAGGATGAGATGGATTACTGCATAACGGCCGACGAGCTATATAAGGAAGCGAACGGAGCGGCCGCATGAGACACCAGCTATCCGCGTCATATCTGAGCCAAAAGCGAACCAAGGCAGAGTATGGATTCTGGTTGTACCTGATGACCGACCTCGTTCTGTTCGCCAGCTTGTTCGCGACCTATATGATTCTGCGTCACAACACGGCAGGGGGCCCGTCGGCAGCCGAACTGTTCGATCCGGCCTACGCCTTGCTGCTCACGATCATCTTGCTTTGTAGTAGTTTTACCTCCGGCGTAGCCGCGCTCGCGTTCCGGTTCAATAAGCACCGGCTCGGCCTCGGTCTGTTGACGGCGACGATCGTCTTAGGTGCCGCTTTCCTGATGCTGGAACTGCTGGAGTTCGGCACGCTTGTGGCGGAAGGGGAATCATGGCGGCGCAGTGCCTTCCTGTCCGGGTTCTTTACACTTGTCGGTACTCATGGACTTCATATTTTCATCGGCCTGGTCTGGGCCGGTGCGATGGGATGGTATGCGACCGCTCACGGAGTCACCGCCCATTTCCAGCGTAAATTCGCGCTGTTTACCTATTTCTGGCATTTTCTCGACCTCGTCTGGATTTTCATCTTTACCATCGTGTATCTAGGAGCGAGATTGTCATGAAACAAAACGTGAGCTTCAGCCGTCTGCTGGTGACGTATGTCATCGGCTTTAACGCCGCCTTGCTACTGAGCATCGCGAGTTACCTTATCGTCACTGAGGCATGGCTCGGCGACGCCGCCTCACTCACTATGCTGATCATCTTGGGACTCGCCGTGGTGCAACTGGTTATCCAGCTGGTGTGCTTCCTGCATATGGGCGCCGACCGCGATCCGTTCTCTCGGACGGGCACCTTCCTGTTCACTATCGGCATGGCGCTTATCATCGTCATCGGTTCACTCTGGATCATGCAGAACCTCGACTACCGCATGCATATCTCGCCTGACGCCATGCAAGAATATATGCTGCAGCAGAATAAGAAAGGTTTTTAACCGGTGGCAGTGCGTGACTATTACCGGCTGACCAAGCCGGGCATCGTCAAAGGAAATCTCCTACATACGCTGGCCGGTAGCATCTTCGCCGCCGGCTACGGTCTGACGTGGCAACCGCTTATCGGCGTGTTACTTGGTACGTCGTTCATCATCGCCTCGGCTTGTGTGCTGAACAACTATATCGACCGTGACATCGACGCCCGGATGGCACGAACCCGTTCTCGGCCGTCGGTCACCGGAACGGTGACGCTGCGTGATGCACTGATTTTTGCGGCCGGACTGTTCGCCTTCGGCCTGGCTTTGCTGTTGTGGCTGACGAACCTGCTCGTGGTCGTTATCGGTCTCGTCGCGTATGTTTTCTACGTTCTCATCTATGCCGTCGCCAAGCGTCACACCGTCCACAGCACGCTGATCGGTGCCATCCCTGGCGCCCTGCCGGCCATGGCCGGCTATGTTGCCATCAGTACGGCGCTGGATCCGGCCGCCTGGTTGCTGTTCGCGCTCGTGCTCGCCTGGCAGATGCCTCATTTCTATGCCATCTCTATCTTTCGACGTAGCGAGTATGCCGCTGCCAAGTTGCCAGTATTGGGTGTCGTACGGGGTTTTCGAGCCGTCCGCCGTCAGATGGGCATCTACATGGCGGCCTATTTGGCGGTTATCGTGCTGATGCTGGCGAGTGGCGTGATCGGATGGATTGGCGGCGGCATGTTGCTCGTGGGAGCATTGTACTGGGCCTGGATCTTCCTGCGACCGGTAGATGACCCGATCGGCTGGGCGCGTCGTGTCTTCGTGGTCTCGCTACTATTAACGGTACTCCTGCTCGTCGCCGTACTGCTCGACGCTTTGGTGAAGGGCATACCTACGGTATAATAGTGGTAACGCTTAATGGGAAAGAAACAATCGTAGTATGAGTAAGCACCTGAACGTCACTATCGTTGGCGGCGGTTTCGGCGGCGTCAAGGCGGCCCTGGAACTATCAAAAGAGAGTTCGAATCGGATCACTCTCATTTCAGATAAGACTGATTTCCAGTATTATCCGGCTCTGTTCGCCACTGCGACCGGCCACAGTCATCGGGAATCATGGGTCCCGCTGATAGACATATTCAAAGATCGCAGCAACGTCAAGTTGGTGCACGACGGCATCCGGACCATCGATACCAGTGCCCGCCTATTAACTGGGGACAACGGTAAGTATCATTACGAGGACGCCATATTGGCACTTGGCAGCGTGACCACCTATTTTGGGATCGAAGGACTCGATACCTATGCCTTCGGCATCAAATCACAGGAAGAGATACGCCGCCTGCAGGAACATCTCTGGGATGAGATGAGTGACGGCAGTGACGACGAAAAGAACTATGTCATTATCGGCGCTGGTCCGACCGGTGTCGAACTGGCTGGTGCGCTGGGAGAATATCTACGTACGTTACGCACGCACTTCGGTATCCGTAAGAAGCGACTCCGTATCAGCCTGATCGAAGCGGCGCCACGTGTCTTGCCACGATTGAGCCAGGCCTCCAGTGACCGTGCGCTACTGCAGCTCAAGAAACTTGGCATCAACGTCGAAACGAACAAGAAGGTCGAGCGTCAGACGGCGGACAGCCTGATCGTCAACGGTAAGCCGCTCATGACGCAGACAGTCATCTGGACCTCGGGGGTCACCAATGCACCGTTCTACCAGGCCAACGCCGACCAGTTCACACTGAACGAACGCGGCAAGGTAAAAGTTGACATGTTCCTGCGGTCGCATGATCATCTGTACGTCATCGGTGACAATGCCGATACGCCGTATGCAGGTCTGGCGCAGACCGCGCTGCATGATGCCATCTTCGTCAGCAAGCATCTGATGGGCGCGAAGAATGCCTATAAAGCCATTCAGCCACCTTGCGTGGTGCCGATTGGACACAACTGGGCGTTATTCGAATGGGGCGGACTCCGTTTCGGAGGTCTACCGGGAGCGTTCATGCGCGAAGCAGCCGACATCATCGGCTACCGCGACGTGCTGCCGATTGGCTGGGCCTTCAAGGCCTGGCGGGCCAAGTCCGTCAAGGAACTGCGCATTCCTGAAACGCTGGGCGACGCCTGAGCCAAGCCGGCGAATCCGCTCCGACGACTCCACGGGTTACTCTTTACGGACTTGAGGTAACCATGTATAATTGACACTATTGCGCCTGCGAGGTTCTTTGGACTTGCGCGCTTAAGTTATTAGTAATAAAGGAGAACAAATCTCAATGGCAGATTTCGACCGAAGTAAGCCGCACGTCAACGTTGGTACCATGGGTCACGTTGACCACGGTAAGACAACACTAACCGCTGCGATCACCCATGTGCTCGCCAAGAAGCTCCCAAGCGACGTCAACAAGCCTCGTAACTACGAGGACATCGACAACGCTCCTGAAGAAAAGGCTCGTGGTATCACCATCGCGTCTTCACACCAGGAATACGAGTCAGAAGCTCGTCACTACGCCCACGTTGACATGCCTGGTCACGCCGACTACGTCAAGAACATGATCACCGGCGCCGCTCAGGTTGACGGTGCGGTCCTGGTCGTATCAGCTGCCGACGGTCCGATGCCTCAGACCCGTGAGCACGTACTGCTGGCTCGCCAGGTTGGCGTTCCTAAAATCGTCGTCTTCCTTAACAAGATGGACATGGCTGACGAAGAGCTGGTCGAACTGGTTGAGATGGATGTCCGTGAACTGCTCGACAAGAACGGCTTCGACGGCGACAACGCCCCAGTCATCAAGGGTTCTGCCCTGAAGGCTCTCGAAGGCGATGAGAAGTACGAAGGTGCCATCATGGAACTGGTCAAGGCGATGGACGACTACATCCCAGAGCCAACCCGTGACATGGACAAGCCATTCCTGATGCCGATCGAAGACGTTTTCTCGATCAAGGGTCGTGGTACGGTTGCAACCGGTCGTATCGAACAGGGTGTCATCAAGCTGAACGACGATGTCGAAATCGTCGGTATCAAGGACACACAAAAGTCAGTCGTGACCGGTATCGAGGCCTTCAAGAAGAACCTCGACCAAGGTCAGGCTGGTGACAACGCCGGACTGTTGCTGCGCGGTATCGAGCGCGAGCAGATCGAGCGTGGTCAGGTGCTGGTCAAGCCAGGTAGCCTGACGCCTCACACCGAATTCGAGGCTGAGGTCTATGTCCTGAAGAAGGAAGAAGGTGGTCGTCACACTCCTTTCTCTAAGGGTTACAAGCCACAGTTCTACTTCCGGACCACTGACGTGACCGGTGAAGTCGAGCTGCCAGCTGACAAGGAAATGGTCATGCCTGGTGACACCGTCACCTTCAAGGTCACGCTGCTGGCGCCTATCGCCATGGAGCAGGGTCTGAACTTCGCTATCCGCGAAGGCGGCCGTACCGTCGGTGCAGGTGTCGTGACGGCGATTACCAAGTAATCAGTTGTCCCGTCCGAAAAAATACCTCCGAGCAATCGGAGGTATTTTTGTGTCGTTCGCCTATTCTTCGCTGTCGGGACATTCGCCCAGGCAGATTTCTAATACCGGCGGTTCGCTGCTCTCGTCGAGACGGAGGACGACCATCCGTCCGATATTCACGCGACTACTGACCGTTTCCGGGTGGCGGGTCAGGATGCGGCGGGCAAGGCCATCGAGTGGACGTTTGAAGTCTGCCCGGATAAGACTCGCTTCAGGATCCGCTTCCCATTCTTCATGGATACGTGAGAGGACGGAGTGGGCAAGGGCCTGCTTGACGCGGCTCACTTCACGGAAGCGCTTATTCTCCCGCTCTAGGTGGAGCGCCCGTTCCTTCGTATACAAGTTCATGTTTTAATTATAGCATAAACACAATCAAAAAGCAAGTTTACAGAGGTCACCCGTTGTGGTATATTAACGGATGTAGTTACTAATCTTGCCGAGAACTCGGTCAGACGTGAGCCCCCAAAGGACACGATTCGAACCAGAGGTTACGGCATACAAGCCTTGAAGGAGTAATATTCATGGCCAAAGAAGAAGGTCTGCGGATCCGTATCCGCCTGAAAGCCTACGATCATAAAGTGATCGACCAGTCAGCCAAGCAAATCATTGACACCGCGGTCCGTACCGGTGCCTCTATCGCCGGACCCGTGCCACTGCCGACCCGCAAGAGCACGTTCACGGTCATCAAGAGCCCGCACGTCTACAAGACAGGTGGTGAAAGCTTCGAGATGCGGGTGCACAAGCGCCTGATCGACATCACCAATGCGACGCCTAAGACAATCGATTCTCTGCAGAACCTGAGCCTGCCGGCCGGTGTTGACGCAGAAATCCGGATGTAAAGAGCCCTAATCGGCCGTCATAAAAACACCGCCCGTAAAGAGCGGTGTTTTTCTTGCAGCTGACTGGTAGCTAGTTCTTCTTGTCGTCAGTCTTCTTGGCCGGTTCGGTCGGTTGGACGAAAGTGCTGTCGGTATCGGCCTGACGGATCTCAATCTCGTCATACAGCGACTGGACGTCACTTTGCAGGCGCAGGATCCAGACGGTGAACAATAGCACGACCACGCCCAATACAACCCAGTGGAAGGTTTCTTTCGTGACGCGGAAGGTCATGAAATCACTGGCTGCGCCTGAGGCGGCTTTCGCCTTGGCGGCCGGTTTCCTGGTGGTTGGTTTCTTTGGAGCGGATTTCTTGGTTGGAGTTTTTTTAGTAGCCATGCCCATAGTATACACTGCTTGTGCTTGTGGGCCACCTTTATTACAATCAGTTGAAGATATGACGAAACACACAGCAAAGCCCAAGACGCGGCTAACAAAAAAAGACGGGGGCGGCACCTCACAGTTACCCCGTAGCAGAAAACTTCATGAACGAGTCTTCGAGAGTGACGGCACTTATTTCCTGAAGCTGGTGCACGTCTTCCTGCTCGGTACGTTCTGGCTAAAATTCACCGAACCGCTGCAATGGGGCGGGCTTGTCTTTACTGCGTTGCCAGTCGGCCTTTTCGTGGGCTTCTTGCTGGTACGGGCCTTCGAGCGTCATCAGGCTGACCGAAAGATATGGTACGCGCTGCTGATCGTCGTGACCGTCATCACCCATATGCAGCCAGCCGGCATCGTCATCTGAGCCGTCGTGTCACGCTGCGGCGTCACCCCTTGACCAAACAGTAGTAAACATGCTACGATAGCTTGGTAACTTATTACGTAATAACAACTCGTTCCTGTGCGAATTGGTAGGTCCACCCCAGGATACCGCCAGCCGCCGGGGATTTTAAGTGGGAGAAAAGAAGGCATGAAAGCACTTCTCGGTACCAAAATTGGTATGACCCAGATCCTGGCAGAGGATGGGACGGCGACGCCGGTTACCCTGATTCAGGCCGGCCCTGTCACCGTGACTCAGGTGAAGTCTCTTGAAAAAGATGGCTACAATGCGGTACAGGTTGCATTTGGATCGGGTAAGAACCTGAGCAAGGCCGTCGCTGGACATGTGAAAGCCAGCAAAGCATCGCCGAAGTATATTCGGGAATTCCGCGTCGAAGAGTTGCCAACCGACCTGAAAGTCGGGGACGCCATCGACGTAAGTGCATTCGCACTCGGTGACCACGTCAACGCGACAGGCACCAGTAAAGGTAAAGGCTTCGCCGGCACGGTGAAGCGCCATAACTTCAATACCAGCAAGAAGACCCACGGTGGTAACGGTAACGTCCGTAAGCCGGGTTCGATCGGATCAATGTATCCGCAGAAAGTCTTCAAGGGTAAGCGCATGGCCGGCCGTATGGGCGGTGAGCGCGTGACCGTCTCAAACCTCGAGGTGGCCTACCTGGACGCTGAGAACAACCTGATCGGCCTCAAGGGTGCCGTACCTGGCCCACGCAAAAGTCTGATCGTGATCAACGCCTCGCTTGCGACGTTGGCACAAGGAGGGAGCGCGTAATGGCTGAATCTACCAAAACAACCACTCCGACCCTGCCGAAGAGCGTCTTCGGCGTCGAGGTCGACAATCACGAGCTGCTCAAGCTCGCTTACGACAGCTACCTAGCCAACGGCCGTTCGGCTCAAGCCAAAACGCTTGAGCGTGGCGATGTCCGTGGTGGTGGTAAGAAACCATGGCAGCAGAAGGGTACCGGTCGCGCCCGCTTCGGCTCCAGCCGTAACCCGATCTGGCGAGGCGGTGGTATCGTCTTCGGTCCGACCGGCAACGAGAACCACACCAAGCGTCTCAGTACGACCAGCAAGCGCGTCGCCGTCGCCCAGGCACTGTCTCTGGCTAACAAAGCCAAGAAGATCGTGGTGAAAGACGTCAAGACGACCGGCAAGACTGCTGAAATCGTCAAGTTCCTGGAGAGCAACAAGCTGAACCGTAAGACACTTATCGTCGTCGACGAAAAGACACCGGAACTGCTGCGCGCTACCAGCAATCTGCAGAATGTCCTGCTTATCCGAAGTACCTACCTGAGCGTCTACCACATTCTGAACGCCGATCATATCGTATTGGCGCCATCAAGTGTCAAGACGATTGAAGCATGGCTGACCGGAAAGGAGATCAAGTAATGAATATCCTGATCACCCCACGTGCCACTGAGAAGGCGTACGGACAGAGCCAGAAGAACGTCTACGTCTTCAACGTCCCTCTTGACGCCAACAAGCAGCAGATCGCCGCCGCCGTCAGCGAGCAGTACGATGTGACTGTCGCAAACGTGGCGACCGCCGTCCAGGCCGGTAAGGCTATCCGCTACTCCCGTGGCAAGAAGCGCTACCCAGGCACGACCAACCGTAAAGACACTAAGAAGGCCTACGTCACCTTGCGTGAAGGCAGTTCGATACAGATGTTCGAACAGCCAGAGCAGGCCGCTGAGGAGAAGAAGTAATGCCGATTAAGCAATACAACCCGACTACTCCTGCTCGTCGCGGCATGACCAGCCAAGACCTGTCTGACATCACGACCCGTAAGCCACTCAAGAGCCTCGTCAAGAGCAAGAAGCAGAACGCCGGTCGTAACAACCAGGGCCGCATTACCGTGCGTCACCGTGGTGGTGGCGTCAAGCGGCACTACCGCCTGGTGAACCACCGTCTGGCCCCAGGTCTGGCAGCAACGATCGAGCAGATTGAATACGACCCGAACCGTTCGGCCCGTATCGCACGCGTCAAAGACCAGCATGGTCTGTACCACTACGTCATCGCTGACACCAGCATGACCGTCGGTAAGAAAATCGCCAGTGGCCCGGACGCGCCTATCGAGACGTCCAACCGCATGCCGCTCAGCCAGATACCGGTCGGTACTAGCATTTACGCCATCGAGATCAACCCGGGCAAGGGTGCGCAGATGGTCCGTTCAGCTGGTGCCAAGGCACAGCTGATGGCCCGTGAAGGTGACTACGCCCTGGTGCGTCTGCCTTCCGGTGAAGTCCGTCGCTTCCGCGTGGAAGCCCAGGCTACCATCGGTACGGTCGGTAACGTCCAGCATCAGAACGTCAAGGTCGGTTCGGCCGGTCGTAATCGCCGCAAGGGCATCCGACCATCCGTCCGTGGTGTCGTTATGAACGCCGCTGACCACCCGCACGGTGGTGGTGACGGCGGTCGTCATGGTAGCGGTAAAGCACCGCGTACGCCATGGGGCCAGCTGACTCTCGGGTACCGTACCCGACGTCGCAAGAGCACTAGCAAGTTAATCGTTCGAACGCGCCACGACGCGAAGAGGAAGAGGTAGTTTATGAGTCGATCACTCAAAAAAGGCCCATTCGTTGACGCGAAACTGGCCAAGAAAGTCGCCGCCCTGTCGAATGATGACCGCGCCGTCATCAAGACCTGGGCTCGCGCCAGCACGATCACTCCGGACATGGTTGGCAGGAATTTCGCCGTCCACAATGGCCGGGTGCACGTGCCTGTCTACGTCACGGAGAACATGGTAGGTCACAAGCTGGGTGAATTCAGCCCGACCCGTAAGTTCCGTCGACATGGTGGAAAGGATAAGAAGTAATGGCTGAGCAGAATACTGTCCGCGCCTACGCCAAAGGTGTAGAAATCGCTCCCCGCAAGGTGAGTGTTGTCGCCAGCTTGGTCCGCAACCGCTCGGTGGCTGACGCTCTGGTTATCCTTGACCACGTGCCTCGTCGCGCCGGCGTGCCACTGAAAAAGGCGATTGCCAGCGCGCAGGCCAACGCGATTAACAACCACGGACTTGACGGTAAAAGCCTGCAGATCACCACGTTGAGCGTGACGGTCGGTACCCGCATGAAGCGCTTCAAGCCGCACATGCGCGGTATGACTCGTCCGTTCCAGAAGAAGACCAGCAACATCCTGGTCGAGGTGAGCGGTGCCCTCAAGCCAGCCAAGAAGCCTGCGGCCGCAAAGCCAGCAGCAAAGAAAGAAGAGGAGAAGTAACATGGGTCAGAAAGTAAACCCAATCAGCTTCCGCCTCCAGGTTCACAAGAACTGGGATTCTCGCTGGTTCGCCGGCAAGAAAGACTTTGCGAACTGGTTGGCTGAAGACATCAAGATCCGCGATCTGATTGAGAAGCGCTACAACTCGCGCCCGACCATCCACCGGATCGAAATCGAACGCAGCGCGAACCTGATTACCGTGACGATTCACACCGCCAAGGCTGGTGTCGTCATCGGTCGTGGTGGTGCCGGCGTGACCGAGCTGAAAGCACAGATCGAAAAGATCGCCAGCTTACCAGTGCGTATCAACATCGAGGAAGTCAAGCGCCCGGAACTAAGCGCCAAGCTGGTAGCCGAGAACATCGCCCGTCAGTTGGAGCGCCGTATCAACTTCCGCCGTGCGACCAAGATGGCAGCGCTCAACACCATGAACGCTGGTGCCAAGGGTATCCGTATCCAGGTATCTGGCCGTCTTAACAACGCTGAGATGGCCCGCCGCGAGAAAGTATCGGAAGGTTCAGTCCCGCTGCACACCTTGCGTACCGACGTCGACTTCCACACAGCCCGAGCCCAAATGCCGAATGGCGGTGGTATCACCGGCGTCAAGGTATGGATCAACAAGGGTGAAAGGAGCCAGTAGATATGTTGCTACCGAAGAAGACCAAATATCGAAAAGTCCGCATCGGCAAGAACAAGGGTAACGCTACCCGCGGTAACTATGTCGCATTCGGCGATTACGGCCTGCAGGCACAGAGTAACGAACGCGTTACCAGCCGTCAGATCGAATCCGCCCGTCAGGCGATGACCCGTTACATCAAGCGTGGTGGTAAGATCTGGATCCGCATCTTCCCGCACACTCCCGTGACCAAGAAGCCGCAGGACGTGAAGATGGGAAGCGGTAAGGGTAACCCGGAATATTTCGCCGCCAAGGTGAAGGCTGGTACCGTCATGTTCGAGATGAAAGGCGTGCCGGAAGACATCGCCCGTGAAGCGATGCGCCTGGCTGCCCACAAGCTGCCGGTAAAGACTAAGTTCATCAAGCGGGAGGAGGCGTAACGTTATGGCTGAAACCAAGACAACCAAGAAACCTGCCGCGAAGAAGGAACTAAGCCTGCGCGAGCAGTTGGCCGCCAAGCGCGCCGACCTGTTCGAGCTGAAGAAGTCCAACCACGCCGGTGAACTCGTTAACCCCCGTAGCATCACCGCTACACGCAAAGAAATCGCCCGCCTGCTCACGGCCATCCGTACCGAAGAGCTGGCAGCAAAGGAGAGTAAATAATATGGCCAAGACATTGACCGGTATCGTGACTTCGGACAGTCGCGACAAGACTATTACCGTCACTGTGACTAGTCGTGAGACTCATCCTATTTACGGCAAGCAGTATACTGTCAACCGCAAGTACCAGGCTCACGACCCGAAGAACGACGCCCACATGGGAGACAAGGTGCAGATTTCTGAGATCCGCCCTGTGTCAAAGACCAAAAGCTTCCAGCTGGCGAACATCGAGGAGCGCTCGAAAGGCAGCCTCGACCTGAAGGAAGACGTCACGGAGGTGGAAGCGTAATGATTCAGCAGGAATCCCGCCTCAAGGTGACCGACAACAGCGGTGCGAAGGAAATCCTCTGCATCCGCGTACTCGGTGGCACCAAGCGTCGCTACGCTCACGTCGGTGACGTCATCGTCGCGACCGTCAAGGACGCTAACCCGACTGGTAACGTCAAGAAGAAGTCGGTTGTCAAAGCCGTCGTCGTCCGTACCCGCAACCAGATCAAGCGTAAAGACGGTTCGACCATCGCCTTTGATGACAACGCCGCCGTCATCATCAACGATGACAAGACGCCACGCGCCACCCGTGTCTTCGGACCGGTCCCGCGTGAGTTGCGTGACATGGGTTACGCCAAGATTATCAGCTTAGCACCGGAGGTACTCTAACATGGCACGTATTCGCAAGAACGACCAGGTAAAGATCATCGCCGGCGCACACAAAGGCACGACCGGTAAGGTACTGGCTGTCGACACCAAGAAGGCTACCGTCCTGGTAGAAGGTGTCGGTGTCGGTCACCGTCATGTCAAGCCAAGCCAGCTGAACCCACGCGGTGGCAAGAAGGACATCCACGTCCCGATTGACGTCTCAAAGGTCGCGCTCGTCGTCGACGAGAAGACCAGCCAGACATCCCGCGTCGCATTTACCACCAAGGCCGACGGCACCAAAGTCCGTGTCGCTCGCGCCCTAAAGAACAAGGAGATTAAATAATGGCAAAGACAGCCGTTAGTACCGCTCCTCGCTTGAAAGCCTTGTACGCTACACAGTACGTCAAGGAACTGCAGGCCGAACTGAACCTCGACAACGTCCATCAGGTACCGAAGCTCGAGAAGATCGTCGTAAGCGTAGGAACCGGTAAGAGCAAGGAAGACAAGCGCACGCTTGAAACCGTCAAGAACACCCTGACAAAAATCACAGGTCAGGCACCAATTGAGCGCCTGGCGAAGAAGTCAATCGCCGGCTTCAAGATCCGTGCCCAGATGGGCGCGCCAATCGGCGTAGTGGTCACCCTACGCGGAGCCCGTATGTACGAGTTCCTCGACCGACTCATCAGCATCAGCCTGCCGCGCGTCCGTGACTTTCACGGCGTCAAGGCGAAGGCGTTCGACAAGGGCGGCAATTACAACCTCGGCCTGATCGAGCAGTCGATCTTCCCTGAACTGACCTTCGAAGAAACGCAGCTGATCCACGGTCTACAGATCACGTTCGTCATTAAGAATGAAGACAAGGCCCACAGCCGTGCATTGCTGGAGAAATTCGGTATGCCGTTCGAGAAAGCAGGAGGAAACAGGTAATGGCTAAGAAATCCATGATCGCACGCGACGAAAAGCGCAAGAAAATGATCAAGAAGTACGCCGCCAAGCGCGCCGAGCTGAAGGAACTAGGAGATGTTGAGGGACTGCAGAAGCTGCCTCTCAACAGCAGCCCAACCCGCTGGAAGAACCGCGACGTACTGAGCGGTCGTCCCCACGGCTACATGCGCCGTTTCGGCCTGAACCGTATCAACTTCCGCGAAAAAGCAAGCAAGGGTGAGATCCCTGGCGTAACCAAGAGTAGCTGGTAGGAAAGGAGTAAGCATATGTCACTACAATCTACAGACCCAATCGCTGACCTCCTGACCCGTATCAGGAACGCTGCCATGGTCGGCAAGACCGAAGTCCGCGTGCCATCGAGCAAGCTGAAGAAGGTCGTCGCTGAGCAGCTGAAGAAGAATAACTATCTGACCGACGTCAAGGTCGAAGCCGGCAAGCCGCGCGACACCCTGGTCGTCACCATTAACAAAGAGGGCGAGAACGCGACATTTACCGAACTGACCCGCATGAGCAAACCGGGTCGTCGCATGTACGTCAGCGCCAACGACATCCCACGGGTGAAGAGCGGCCGCGGTATCGTGCTCGTTTCAACCTCGAAGGGTGTTATCACCGGTCAGGAAGCCACCAAGCAACGACTTGGCGGTGAAGTACTGCTGAAGGTTTACTAAGGAAACAATTAAAGAAGGATTTACTATGAGTCGAATCGGAAAACTACCAATTCAGATTCCATCAGGCGTGACAATCACGGTCGACTCAGATGTTATCACCGTCAAGGGAGCCAAAGGCGAACTGACCGTGCCACATCTGAGCGACGTAACAGTCAGCGTCGATGATGGTGTCGCCACGGTCACCCGCAAGGATGACCAGAAAATCGCTAAGGCCCAGCACGGCCTGCAGCGTGCCCTGTTGAACAACGCCGTCGTCGGTGTGACCGAAGGCTTCGAGAAGAAGCTTGAGGTCAACGGTGTCGGTTTCCGTGTCAACGGTGGTGGACAGGAAATCGAGATGAGTCTCGGCTTCTCACACCCTGTCAAATATAAGGCCCAGGACGGCGTCACTCTGACCGTCAACAAGATGGAGATCACCGTCAATGGTATCGACAAGCAGAAAGTCGGTCAGACCGCTGCGGAAATCCGCTCCCTGAAGAAGCCTGAGCCGTACAAGGGTAAGGGTATCAAGTACGCTGACGAAACGATTCTGCGCAAGGCTGGAAAGGCAGGTAAGTAATCATGAACAATCTCGCTAAGAAACTCATGAACAAGGGGCTGCGTAAGTCTCGCGTCCGTTCGAAGGTAACAGGCACGGCCGAGCGCCCTCGTCTGACCGTGACGATTTCGAACCTGCACGTCTCGGCCCAGCTGGTAGACGACGTCAATCAGAAGACCTTGGCCGCCGCCACGACCGTTGGCAAGAAAGCGAGCGGATCGATGACTGAGAAGGCTGCCGTCGTCGGCACCGAAATCGCCAAGAAGGCAAAGAAAGCAAAGATTAACGCCGTCGTTTTCGACCGTAATGGTCGGGCCTACGCCAAGCGCCTCCAGGCTCTGGCTGACGCGGCACGTAAAGAAGGATTGGAGTTCTAGTATGGCTGAACAAGCAGCAAATACTACCCCGCAGGCCCAAGGACGCACGCAGCGACCAGCCCGCGGTGGTCGTCGCGATGACCGACGAAACCAGGCACCTGCCGAACCAAAGCAGTTCGAGGAGCTCGTTATTAACATCGACCGGGTCGCCCGTGTCGTAAAGGGCGGCCGTCGCTTCCGTTTCAAGGCGCTTGTCGTCGTGGGTGACCGCAAGACCAAGGTCGGTGTGGGTGTCGCCAAGGGTGCTGACGTGCAGTCTGCCATCTCGAAGGCAACCGATGTCGCCAAGAAGAACATGGTGACCGTTCCAATCGTGAACGCCACCATCCCGCACGAAGCTGAGATTAAGTTGTCGGGTGCCCGCGTGCTTATCAAGCCAGCTGCGCCTGGTACCGGTATCATCGCTGGTGGCGTCGTCCGTCAGATCATCGGTGTTACTGGCATCAACAACCTGCTGTCAAAGAGCCTCGGATCGACCAACAAGGTCAACATCGCTTACGCCACCATCGAAGCACTGCGTAGCATGGTGCCAAAAGACCAGTGGGTCAACGCCGTGCCTGCGAAGAAGGCCGCGAAGAAGGAGGACAAGTAATGAAATACAATGAACTCCAGGTTTCCGCCAATAAGAACAAGAAGCGTGTCGGTCGTGGTATTTCAGCCGGTCAAGGTAAGACTGCCGGCCGTGGTACGAAAGGACAGGGCGCCCGCACCGGTAAGAAGCTGAACGCAACCTTCCAGGGTGGCCAGCGCGCGTTGGTGCAGGCGATTCCGAAAAACCGTGGCTTCAAGAGCCTGCGTACACCAGCCCAGGTCGTCTACCTCGACCATCTGAACGGCTTTGACGGCAAGCTCGCAGACAACATGAGCCTGTTTGAGGCCGGTCTGATCGCAACACCATTTCACACCGTGAAAGTGATCGCCCGCGGCGAACTAACCGCTAAGGTGACCTTGAACGTGCAGGCCGCCAGCGCCAGCGTCAAGGCAGCCATCGAAAAGGCTGGTGGAACATTTAACAAAACCACCACCCCTCTGCCAAAAAGCAGCAAAGAAGCCGAGAAGGCTGACAAATAGTCATTTGCTGTTTGCCTCGTAGTATACTTATACAAGTATGCTACGGCTCGAAACAGGAAATGCGAACAATATGAAGGGTAGAAGCTGATGAATTGGAAAACCATCCTTAAGTCCGTAAAGAACGGGGACATGCGTAAACGACTGCTCGTCGTGCTTGGCCTGGTAGTGGTCTACCGCTTCCTGGCGCACGTACCTGTCCCCCTGGCTGAACCGACGGAGATGCGTGAAGTCATCAACAGCGTGGTTTCAGGGAGTGACTTCGGTGGCTTCCTTAACCTGCTTTCAGGTGGAGCGTTGGCCAGCTTCTCGATCGTCCTGGTCGGGCTGAGTCCGTTCATTACCGCCAGCATCATCACGCAGCTGCTCACCAAGGCGATTCCGAAGCTGGAAGAGCTCCACAAGGATGGCGAATCCGGCCGCCGTAAGATTCAGCAGTGGACACGTATCATCAGTTTGCCGCTCGCGGTCGTGCAGTCGATCGCGTTCATCTATATCCTGCGCCAGTCGGTCTTAGCCGGCAATACCACCTCTGGCCTCGGCGAGACGACGTTGATCGAATGGATCGTGGCCGTCGGAGCAATGACGGCAGGTTCACTACTGTTGATGTGGCTAGGTGAGATCATGACCGAACAAGGGGTCGGTAACGGATTAAGCCTGCTGATCTTTGCGGGTATCATCAGCCAGCTACCGATGACATTGCAGACCCTGGGGACATCATTGTTCGACACCTCATCCGGTGCGCTGAGCGTCTTCGGCTGGTTCACGTTGCCGTTCAATCCGCTCGCCTTCTGGATCATACTGGCGATTACGTTGGTGTCGCTGGCAGTCCTCTATCTGCTGGTGAAAATCAACGAGGCACAGCGCGTGGTGACGATCAACTACGCCAAGCGCGTCCAGGGCAACTCCAGCTATGGCGGTGTCAAAAGTATCCTACCGATGAAGCTGATCGCAGCTGGTGTGATCCCGGTCATCTTCGCGGTCGCTTTCTTGAGTCTCCCGGCGTTCGTCGGCCAGGTACTTAAAGCCACCGGCAACCCAGACCTGGCCCAGCTGGCCGACAACCTTATCGTCTGGTTCCAGACACCGAACCCAGGTGAGTTCACCGGCGAGACGTGGCAGGCCTTCATCTATCCTGGTATGTACTTCGCGCTGGTCATCGCCTTCACGTACTTCTACACCGGCATCGTCTTCAACTCGAATGAAATCGCCGAGAACCTGCAGAAGCAGGGTGGCTTCATCGAAGGCGTCCGTCCTGGCGAGCAGACCGAGAAGTACCTCTCCAGTACGATGAATCGTCTGATTCTGTTCGGTTCGCTGGTGCTCGGCCTCATCGCCGTGCTGCCGTTCGTGGCCGAGTATCTGCTCTATCAGCTGGCCGGTGTGCAAAACAGCAACCTCGCGGTCGGTGGTACCGGTATCCTGATCGTCGTGTCAGTGGCGCTTGAGGCACTGCGTCAGATTAACTCGCGTGCCTTGATGGTAACGTACGACGACTACAAATAAACGGCACGCAATACCCAAATGACAGACACGCCAAGACGGCCTTCACGGGCCGTTTTCGCTTATGGTATACTTTCAGGTAGAAATGGCTTCGGGGTTAAAAATCAAACACGAGAACACTCATCTTAAGCTGCGTCTGATCGCAGCGGTGATGTTCGTGGCGCTCTGCCTGTTGGCCGCATTTTACGGCGTTCGCTGGTATAACACTGGTGAGACCGGTCCTTTGCCGCTTCCGGTGGCGGCGGCCGGCCCGATGATTGATGAGCGCGAGTTGACAGCCCAGCAGGTGGCTGGGTTCACGGCCGATCCAAGCCATCCGCGCTACTTGACGATTCCGATGCTCGACGTCAGTCGGGCACGTGTGGTGACGGTGGGCGTCGAAGCAAATAACGCCCTTGCGTTGCCTGCCAACGTGCATGATGCCGGTTGGTATGACAAAAGCTCGCTGCCCGGCAGTGGCGCGGGTGTAGTGCTGCTTGACGGCCGTAGCGCTGGCCTGACGAAGCCAGGCGTGTTTGCCCGGGCTGAATCACTTCGAGAGGGTGACTATATCGCAATCGAACGCGGCGACGGCGTTGTCATCGAATATGAGGTGTACGATGTTCGGTCGATGCCAATCGCGCAAGTGAATGCGACCGGCATGAAAGAGATGATGACATCGGCCCAACCGGAGCGCGAAGGTCTTAGCCTGGTCATCGCGAGCGGTAACTGGGTACCAAAGCTTCGTGAGTATGACCGACGCATCATGGTGCGTGCCCTCGCGAAAGATTAACGAAGAGAACCAAATGAAAAGGCCGCCGTTGACGGAGGCTGGGTGTCGATAACATGGTAGCCATCGACGGCCTCTTCATCATGCGGCGGCGGGGTTGAAGGTCAGCTGGCGCTGAGCATGTCCTGGGCGTGCCGGTACTGCTCCGGGGTGTACGCGGTTGAACCGGCGTCGACCTCCCGAACCACGCCGGCGGCGTTGTCGAGGATGGCCTGGATGTCGTGCGCGTTCAGGTCGTCGTACTGTCCGTTGTTGCTCATAGTGAACCCTTCTGGTGCGGTCATCTCACGGCGAGACAACTATACTTTCATAATATCATAAACATGATGCAATGTCAATCAGGCTTGACGCCGCGCATGGGTAGGTTACAATGTGAAGTATCATAACGTTAGCGATTCACCAATCAGCGCGATTCGTGAAAATATCTTTTTAAATGCTTTACGCCACATCTGTTTTACTGTATAATTCATAATTGTAATTTATGGCTGGACAAAAGGAAGTAATCAAGATGCAAGGAACGGTGGTGGAAGCACTGCCTAACACTCAATTCCGGGTTGAACTTGAGAACGGTCATAGTATTATCGCCCACATCAGCGGTAAGATGCGCAAGCATTACATCCGCCTGGTACCGGGGGATAAGGTAGAAGTTGAGATGACCCCTTACGACCTTACGAAGGGACGAATCAGCTTCCGCCTGCGAGACGAGCGGCCCACTACCCGGACCGCTTAAATATCAACGTTAAGGGAACAGGAGTTTTTACGCGCTCATGAAAGTTCGTGCGAGTGTCAAGAAAATCAGTCCCGATGACCAGCTGGTACGCCGTAAAGGCCGCCTGCGTGTCATCAACAAGAAGAAACCTAAGAATAAGCAAAGGCAGGGTTAAGCATGACTCGAATCTCTGGGGTAACCATTCCCGCTGAGAAACAAGTGCAAGTGGCTTTGACGTACGTGTACGGCATCGGCCCCAAGCACTCTCGAGACATCCTTGCGGCGGCAAAGATAGAGCCGACCACTCGGGTGAAAGATCTCACCGAGGCTGAAGAACAGAAACTTCGTGAAGTAGTCGACCGCGACTACACCACCGAAGGTGATCTCCAACGTCTCGTAACCAACAACATTAAGCGACTGAAAGACGTCGGCGCCTACCGTGGCCTCCGCCACAAGGCAGGTTTGCCAGTGAACGGCCAGCGTACCCGTACGAACGCACGAACTCGTAAGGGTAAAGCTATCGCCGTCGGCGGAACTCAGAAGAAAGCCGCGTCGAAGACGTAGAAAGGAACTGATATATGGCAGAAGCAACTCAGAAAACTGCTGCACGCAAGAAGCAGCGCCGATCAGTTCCGGCTGGTCAGATGCACGTACAGGCATCATTCAATAACACCATCATCACGTTCACCGACAAGAAGGGCGCAGTTCTTTGTGCCTCGAGCGCCGGTGCTTGCGGTTTCCGCGGTAGCAAGAAGGGTACGGCATACGCCTCCCAGGTTGCGGCCGAGAAAGCAGCCGAGATGGTACAGAACCTGCATGGCATGAAGTCGGTCGACGTCTTCGTCAAAGGTGTCGGGCTCGGTCGTGATGCGGCCGTCCGCGCCATGACGAACTTCAACATCCAGGTTGACAGCATCAAAGATGTGACCGGTGTCCCGCATGGTGGCACCCGTCCACGTAAGGCAAGGAGGGTCTAGTCCATGGCACGTGATACTTCACCAATCGTGAAGCAGAGCCGCCGCGAAGGCTACGCCCTGCATCCGAAAGCACACAAGATCCTGGTTAAGAAACCAGGCATTCCAGGCCAGCACTCCGGCGGTCGCCAGAGCAAGCCGAGTCTGTACCAGATTCAGCTACGTGAAAAGCAAAAGGTCCGTCGTCTGTACGGTCTGCTCGAAAAGCAGTTCGCAAAGCTGATGAAAGAAGCCAGCCGTCGTGAAGGCCTGAGCGGTGAAAACCTGCTGCAGCTGCTTGAACTACGCCTGGACAACACCGTCTACCGTGCCGGTCTGGCTACCAGCCGCCGCGCCGCCCGACAGCTTGTCGGTCATGGCCACTTCATGCTCAATGACCGCCGTGTCGACATTCCGTCGATCCGCGTCAAGCCGGGCGACGTCATCACGGTACGTCCGAAGAGTCAGAAGAGTGGTTACTTCGCCGCCATCGACGACGTGGTCGCCAACAGCGTCCAAGGTCCGCTGAGCTGGCTGAAGAGTGACACGAAGAAGCTCAAGATTGAAGTTACCGGATTGCCGAAGCGCGAAGAAGCCGAGGCAGAGATCAACGAACAATTAATTGTTGAGTACTACTCACGCTAATCAAGGAGACACACTATGTCAAAAGCTATTCACAACCCCGCACTGGCTGGTATCGAAGAGCACTCCGGCGTGAGCGCAACCTTCGTCATCGAACCACTGCACGCCGGCTACGGCAACACGCTGGGTAACAGTCTGCGCCGTGTCCTGCTTTCGAGCATCCGTGGTGCAGCCATCGTCGCCTTCCGTTTTGAAGGTGCCACCCACGAGTTCACTACAGTTGCCGGTGTCAAAGAAGATGTCGTCGACATCATGCTGAACCTGAAGAACGTCCGCGTCAAGGTACACAGCGAAGAGCCGGTCGAACTGCGTCTTGAAAAGAAGGGCGCAGGCCCTGTCACTGCCGGTGACATCAAGACCACGGCCGACGTTGAAATCGTCAACCCTGAGCAGGTCATCTGCACCATCGACGACCCGAAGAAGTCTGTCATCGTCGACCTCGTCGTCGAAGCTGGCCGCGGTTACCGCACCATCGACGAGTCTTCGAACGCTCGCCTGCACAGCGACATGATTGCCCTGGATGCTGTCTTCAGCCCAGTGCTACGTGTCCGTTACAAGGTCGACCCAACCCGTGTCGGCCAGGAGACCAACCTGGACAAGCTACGCCTGACCATCGACACCGATGGCAGCATGGCTCCGAAGGATGCTTTCGAGGAAGCAGCCGCTATCCTGGTCAACCAGTACACGGCCCTGGCTGGTAGCACCAGCGTCGAAGCCGCACCCGCCCTGGGTCAGGACGACGCCGACGAGCAGAACGAGCTGAACACCCCAATCGAAGAGTTGAACCTGAGCGCCCGCACTGCGAACGCTTTGATCAACAACGATATCCGTACTGTGCACGACCTGGTCACTCTGAGCGAGCAGGACCTGCGTGAGCTGAAGGGCTTCGGCTCGAAGGCGCTCGACGAAGTCAAAGATAAGTTGGCGGAACTGGAGCTCTAGAGTATGCATCGACACGGTTATAAAGGACGCAAGTTCGGTCGTGAACGCGACCAGCGCCGCGCGCTGCTGAAAGGCCTGGCCACCAGCTTGGTCGAACACGGCAAGATTGAGACGACGCTGCCAAAAGCGAAGGAACTCGTCCGCTACATTGAAAAACTAATCACCAAGGCGAAGAAAGGTGACCTCGCGTCACGTCGCCAGGTGATCGCAGGCTTAAGCACTCAGGCTGCCGCCTTCAAGCTGGTCGACGAAGTCGCTCCACAGCTTGGCGGACGCACCAGTGGTCACGTTCGCGTTGAGCGCACCCGCATCCGTAAGGGTGACGGTGCCGAGATGGCTACCATCAGCTTCGTCGACGAACTCAAGCCTGTTGCGAAGGAGAGCAAGTAATGTCGAAGACATATTCTCAGAAGCCAAGCGAAGTTACTCGCCGCTGGGTGCTGATTGACGCCAAGGACGCCCCTCTGGGACGCCTGAGCACAGAGATCGCTAAGTACCTGATCGGTAAGTACAAGCCTACCTACACGCCGCACATCGATGGAGGCGACTATGTCGTCGTCATCAATGCCGCTGAAGTACCGGTTACCGGTAACAAGGAAGAAGCAAAGATTTACTACCGTCACAGTGGATTCCCAGGCGGCATCAAGGATGCCACGCTGAAGGAAGTTCGTGAGAAATTCCCAGAGCGAATCATTGAGAACGCCGTGAAAGGTATGTTGCCAAAGAACAAGCTGAGCCCAGACCGCATGCAGCGCCTGAAGGTGTTTGTTGGTAGCGAACACGCCCACGCGGCTCAGAAACCAGAGAAAGTAGAGGTGAAGTAACATGGCAGAAGCAAAGTACGCCTACGGCCTCGGACGACGCAAGAGCGCAACGGCACGTGCCCGCCTGTACAAAGGCAAGGGTAATGTCACTATCAACGACAAGCCGGCCGCTGAGTACCTTAGCGACAACGCTACGCTGCTTGCCGAAGTGACCGATCCATTGGCACTCGTGAACAAGCAGAAGGATTTCGACGTCACTATCCGCGTCAGCGGTGGTGGTCTTTCCGGTCAGGTAGATGCCATCAAATTGGCCATCGCCAAAGCACTGACTGTCGATCACTCTGACTTGCGTTCGACACTGAAGAAGGCTGAATTCCTTAAGCGTGACCCACGCGAGAAGGAACGTAAGAAATACGGTCTGCGTTCAGCCCGTAAGCGCGAACAATACTCGAAGCGTTAATCACTTCGTACTAGTAGCGCACACAAAAGACATCCCACCATGGGATGTCTTTTTAGTGTCTGCCTGTGGCGTTTAACGTCGCAGTGACTGTTCAAGTGATTCGATTGGGTCGTACGCGCCGCTTTCCAATATGGCGGCTTGTAGTACACGGTCACCTCCAATAAGAACGAAGACACCAATCAGTACGAAGACGATGCCTACCGCGCGCCTGAACAATCCGTGGGGATTCAGGGCCCACCCGAGCCGCCGTACTAAGCGCTGACCGCCATACGCCAGCGGAAACAGGGCGAGCATCAATCCTATGACATAAAGTAGTAAGTAGACAGTTCCTTCGATGAACGAAACCGGCAGGACTGCCGCGACGATGAACGCGTATGTCGGGCTGCAGCTACTGAACACCGGCCCGAGAGCGGCACCTGTCAGTATCGGTTGAGTGACACCGTTCGTCGCGCGGGCTGAACCGACCAATGACTGCGACTTCAGCATAAGACCGCTGACAAGCATCAGTTTGTCCCATAACATCGGGAATAAGTACACGATACCCAGGAGCAGGATGATACCGCCTGATAGCAGCTGCCAGACGAACTGCGGCACCCCGAGCAGCGCGGTGGTGGCTTTTAGTAGCAGCGTAAAAACAAAGATAGCCAGGCCAAGCGAACTGATAATGAGCGCCACCCGCCTCCAGCCATTTGACGTATCGGTGCTGCTACCACCGATGATGATCGGCAATACTGGCAAGACACACGGGGCTAGTATGGTCAGCGCGCCGGCGAGGAAGGCGACGAGCGCTAAGGTCATCGCTCGAGCAAGTTGTCGTTAAGGCTTTCGAACGTCGGCTCGTTGTAGGCCACATACTTCGCGGCCAGTTCGCCGTTCTCGTCAAGCTCTACGAACGTCGTTTGCAGGGTGACGCCGTATTCCTGGCGCAATGCTTGGTTCGAGTCGTAATCTACCTTGAAGATGGTGATGCCGGCAGGGATGGTCGACTTCTCGATGTCAGCCTCTATCATGCGGCATTGTGGGCACCAAGGCGCATGAAAGAACAGCACCCGTCGACCACTCGTCGAGTCGAGTGCAGGCTCCGAGTAACCCACGTAGCTTCCCTCTGTCGCCTCGGCCGATCCTTCCATCGGCGCCGGCTCCTTTTCGATGTCGGCCCGTTCGATCGCTTCGTTCTGACGAGCGGCCTCCTGGCTGTTGCGAAGGTAGAGCACGCCCCATACACTGAGCGCTACCAGTACCACGGTGATAAATCCTAGAAGCAGTTGCTTTCTCATACCTCTATTTTACAACGTGTAGGCGTGTATAATGGAAAGTAATGCAAAAACCTGTGATTCTGACCGGCCTGCGGGCCAATAACGACCTGACGCTTGGCAACTATTTCGGCGGCATGCTACCTATGATTGACATGGCGAAAACACGCTCGAGCGAGTTTCAGATCAACATGTTCATCCCCGACCTTCACAGCTTCACGACGCCGATCGATCACTCGCAGTTGTACGAACAGATTCTGCATAACGCCAGATTGTTCGTGGCCGCCGGCCTGCCGCTTGATGATGAGAATATCCACCTGTACCGCCAAAGCTATGTGCCTGCTCATAGTGAATTGACGTGGATTTTAAACTGCTTCACCGATACAGGTGAAATGCTCCGAATGACACAATACAAAGAGAAATCAGGGAAGCTTAGTGATGCTGATAAAATTTCTGCGTGGGACAATATCCTCAAACGATTTCAGGCAGAGCTTAGTAACACAGGTACCACGGAGCAGTTTAATAAAATAATCTCGGAAGAAACGGACAAGCAAAGAAAGGTTCAAAAGAATAAAGAAAGTGTCGGTCTGTTCAACTATCCCGTCCTTATGGCAGCCGATATCTTATTGTACGGCGCCAAATACGTGCCAGTCGGTGATGACCAGACCCAGCACCTCGAATTCACTCGCGACATTGCCGAGCGCATGAACACACGCTTCGGTGAATTGTTCGTGGTGCCTGAGCCGGTACAGAAGCAGCATGAATTCTTCGGTAAAGACCAAGGCTTACGCATCATGGACCTAGCAAACCCAACCAAGAAGATGAGTAAGAGCGATGAAGTCGGCCGCGGCGTCATTTTCCTGGGTGACGACCCCGACCAGGCGGCAAAGAAGGTGATGAGCGCTACTACGGACGACGTAGCCAATGTCCGTTTTGACCGCGAGAGCCAACCGGGCATCAGCAACCTACTGGAAATCCTGGCATTGTTACGTGGCGCAGGAATTGAAGAAACCGTTGCTCAATTCGCTGGCGAGACGCGTTACGGTGAGTTCAAGAAAGTCGTGGCCGAAGAGCTGAAAGCATTCTTGCAAGATTTCCAACAGCGCCTGGCTATGGTTGATGATGCGGCCGTGTTGTCAAAGCTCGAAACCTCCGAGTCTCTTATGAACCAGCAGGCGAATAGCCGCCTTCATTCCGTGCAGCAAGCGGTCGGTCTGCGACCGAAGGTATAACCATGCGACTAGATGTCTACGTAGCCCAGTTCTGGCCGGAACATTCACGTTCCACATGGCAAAAGCTCATCGCAGCCGGCAAGGTGTCCGTCAACGGCACGGTTGAAACCAGCACCAAACGTGAACTGGGTGAGGATGACGTCGTAACGGTGCGCCAACCAGATGCTCCCGATTTCACGACGCAAGAGTTACCGGTGGTATATGAGGACGACAACGTTGTGGTCATCAACAAACCGGTCGGCGTACTGACACACAGCAAAGGCGAGCTGAACGATGAATTCACTGTGGCTGAGTTTGTGCGGCCAAAGACCACCTATAAGTCGGAAACTAACCGCCCCGGTATCATCCACCGGCTCGACCGTGCCACGTCGGGCATCATCATCTGTGCCAAGAACGATGAGTCGGCTAGTATGCTCCAGCGACAGTTCACCGATCGCACGCTCAAGAAACGCTACGTGGCCGTGCTAGAAGGAACCTTGAAGCAGCCCGAAGCGGTCATCGACTTGCCAATCAACCGTAACCCGAACGCACCGAGCACATTCCGGGTTGATGCCAACGGCAAATCCGCCCAAACCACCTACCGTGTGCTGCAAGAATCGACAGACAAGACGTTAGTCGAACTGCTGCCGAAGACCGGTCGCACACATCAGCTGCGTGTTCATATGGCGTATCTCGGTGCGCCGATTCTTGGTGATACGGTGTATGGCAAGAGAAAAGCCGAACGGATGTACCTGCATGCCGCGTCGCTCGAGGTCACGTTGCCCGGAGGCGTACGGACTACGTTTGAGGCACCGTTGCCGCCTGAGTTTGAACAGGAGCTTACCCGGTGAGCCTGCAGTTGGCTGAACCGACACGTGCGTTCCTTGAACATTATTCTGCCGACCCGTCCCATGCCGTGTTGTTAAGCGGGCCGCGCGGCGTCGGCCTTAAAACATTGGCGCTACATATGGCGCAGACGAACGGACGCGTGCTTGATATCATCGAGCCGATTGCCAAGACCGCCAAAGGTCAAGTGATCATATCGGTCGAGCGTGTCCGTGAGCTGTACGACGAAACCCGCACCATGCTCGATGGTCGCCACTTCGTGGTTATCGATGACGCCGACCGTATGAACCAGCCTGCCCAAAACGCTCTCCTGAAACTATTGGAGGAGCCGAACCAGTCCGTCCACTTCATTCTGACCACCCATGCACCGGACGTCCTGCTCCCGACGATCCGTTCGCGTACCTGGCAATTCGCAGTACCGTCAATAGATGAGATGTCCAGCCATCGCCTCGTCAAAGGCCTTGGCATTACGGATGAAACGAAGCGTACGCAGTTGCTGTACGTCGCAAGCGGCCTACCGGCCGAGCTGAGCCGGCTAAGTGTGGCCGGGGACTTCGACAAACTGCTCAGTGACGTCCGGCGGGCACGCCTGTTTATCGAAGGTACGTCATATCAACGACTCATCGTCGCGAACGAGCTGAAAGAGGACAGGGAGGTGGCTCTGCGCTTCATCGACACCGTCATCATGCTACTGCGCCGCACCGTACCGATGTCCGCAGACGCCCGCTCGACGCTTCGTCTGATTGACAGCCTACTGGAGGCTTATATGGCCATCAAGGCCAACGGCAACGTCCGGCTGCAGCTGGCTGCCGCTGTGGTATAATATGGGCATATGCTCGGTTTAACCCTCCTTGCGTTGCTAGGTGTCTGGGCACTCTATCAGCGTCAGACCATCGCCGAAGTCACCATGGACTTTCCGTCCAAGATCACTGACAAGCTTGACCGCCTGTGGGAGATCGCCCAGGAGAGTCTGCGTGACAAGAAATACCTTCGAGCCGAGAAGGCATTGCTGACCATCCTGCGGGTCGATGAGCGCAACGCGACTGCTTACAACCGTCTTGGCATCCTATATGCCAAACAGCAGGCATACAATGACGCCATCGAGTGCTTTGAAATTGCCCAGAGCCTGGAACCGAGCGCATCGAGTCTGCATAACGTCGGTCTGATTTACTTCGAGACCGAGCAGTACGAAAAGGCTGCCTTGGCGTTCGAGCAGGCGCTCGGCATGGAAGAAGACCTGGCGGCTCGGCACATCGCCTATGCCAAAGTGCAGGAGAAGCTCGGCCATGAGAAGCGGATGATTACCGCGCTTGAGCGGGCCGTCGAGCTGGAAAAGAACCCTCAGACCCTGACGATATTGGCCGACGCCTACGAACGCGTCGGACAAGACGACCTGTCGATCGATCTGCGGGCTCAGGCAGCCAAGATGATCATCCCGCAAGGCCAACCTAAGCGGGTCAAGCAGCCTCGCCGGGTAGTGATGTAACGGCGGTTACGCCGCTGGTCATCCCTTGAAAAACAGCGTTCGTTCGGGTACAATTATCCGAGATGCCGCCAAGGCGGTCGTACCTTATTGTACCTACATATGCCGCTTTAGCTCAGCTGGTTAGAGCAGCTGTTTTGTAAACAGCAGGTCCTGGGTTCGAATCCCTGAAGCGGCTCCACAGTTTTAGGCTGGGGTAGTGAAGCGGTCAAACACAACAGACTGTAAATCTGTCGGCATTCGCCTTCGCAGGTTCGAATCCTGCCCCCAGTACCATTTTTAGAAAATGTGCCGTCGTAGCTCAGCTGGTAGAGCGCATCCATGGTAAGGATGAGGTCTCGGGTTCAATCCCCGACGATGGCTCCATTTTCATGCCGCTAGCATTTTTAACCAGATTGTGCTATAATGATAAGAAGTATCAATACTAATCTTTAAACGAGAGAGACATGGCGAAGAAGAACACCAAGCGCAAACTGGTCGGTCTTGTCAGCGAGCTGACTGGTCACCGTACCTACTACACCACCAAGAACACTCAGAATACGACTGAGAAAATCAGCCTTAAGAAATACGACCCAGTCGCCCGGAAGCACGCCGTCTACACCGAGACCAAGAAGAACCTCGGTCGTAACGAAGTCAAAGCTCGCAAGGGATAGTCAATCGCTGATCGTCAATGTTACAGCCAGCTATGTCAGCTGGCTGTTTTCGTCGATAGTACGAGCCAGCCAGGCACCGTTGCGCACCATGACATCAAGCAGCTCGGCGGACAAATGCGGCTGTTCGGAATACACATATAAGGCCTGTTCGGTCACTTCGACGACCAGGCCCTTGAAATGTTCTCCAATCTTCAGCGCCACGCTCGGCGTGAGAATCCGCTCAGCGGCCTGCTGATGCGCCGGTGTAACGTACAGGCTGTAGTGATTGGTGAACTGGGTAGGGTAGGTGACGTCGGTACCGAGTGCAACTGGTGCCAGGTGAGGGAACTTGGTGGCCAGCAGATGATGAAAACCATGTCCATGCGTGGTTGAGCCGATGAACATATGAGGCAGATCGACGTTTGTCTTCAGGTCGAACTCCATGATGTGCCAACGGTGCGTACGCCCTTTCTGAATTGAGTCAGTTCGTTCCACGAATACGACGTCATACCCAAGAAAGGTGCCGATGCAATAATGGTCATCGACATGTTTGGTCGAGACCGTCATGCCACGGACGATATGGTGCTCGTCACTGCGCTGACTGACATAGCCGAAATACACCATGTTCGTCCGTTCGGCGAACGCTTCAACCAGCTTGCGCGTAGCCTTGGTGCGCGGCAGGAGTGCGCGCGGCAGCACAGCCTCTAGGCGTGCCCGTTTATGCATGCTTATGAGCTCCGGGAGGTAGCGTATCGAGTAAGGTGGCCATGTATTCAGCATGGCTCCATACCAGAGGCGAGACAGACAACGGCGCGAGTGTGTCCGGATCGATCTGTTCGGCCAGCATGCCAGACGACGCCATATGCGTCTCTACCCAGTCGAGCACCTCTTCCGTTAGACGGTGATCGCCCAGTTCCGTGCCGTACTGTGCCAGCCACAAGGTTGTGATGAACCACCAGTTGCCGGGCAGATCAGGGTTATGACGGTGATAGTAATCATTCTCGTAGCGAGGTAGCCCCTCGACCGGATTGCCGTGCATGAAGCGCTCACGGATCGCGTCGAGCGTACGGCGCACATGCTCACCGTCAGGTTCGAACAGACCAAACATGAAGGCGCCGTAAAAGCTCGACAAATCGATAGTATTGTCTTGTTCATAGCCGCCGTTAACCGGCCGTAGCCCCTTGATGAGCACACCCTTGTCGCTATCGAACAGTTGCTTGGTGGCCGCATGCTGGATGTCATCAGCCGCCGACCGCCACCGGACTGCCGAGTCAGGATCATCGGCCAGCTCGGCTAGTTCCGCTGCCGCCTCCAGCCCGGCATAGACCACCGAAGTGGTGTACGTTGAAACGATGAAATTCTCTTCCCATAAGTCATAGCTGGGTCGTGGCAGGCCGGTTGATTCATCGATATAACCCGCCAGAAAGTCCGCCATTCGCTTAATGAAGTTCTCGTAGAACTCGCTCAGCAGCTTCGGATCCTTTTGGACATGATAGAACTGGGTAAACATGAATAGCGTCAGGGCGGTCTCGTCTTCCTGAATCGGTGGGGCGACGATATCATCGTGCACGTACGGGTGCCAGCTTGAACCAAGTGCGCCATCGGCTTGGTATTTATGCATCAGGTAGCCGCTGGAGTGGAGGCCTCGCCGGGCAAATTCAAAGAAGCGGCGTGGTTCCGCTACGTATCCCAGTCTGATAAGCGGCCACAACGCGTACGAGCCGTCACGAGGCCAGCAGTAGGCGTACGCGTCGCGTGAGTAATTCAGCATGGTGGTATCGGTGCTGGCGATGACGGCGCCCCTTTTGTCGGTATGTGCCTTGATGACAAGTGCGCTCTGAACGAACAGGCGGCGCCGTTTAGGATCAAATTTCTCGGCGGATCGTCGGACAGGTTCGAGCCATTCATGCCACCACAAGGCGCTCGCCTGCAGATAGTAGTCTAAGCCGTTTTCCTGGACGTTCTTATGGATATAGAGCGCTTCACGGGTTGAAGTGCCGGCCGCGATCCAATAATGCACCCGGCCCGACGCATGCGGCTCCAGTTCGAGGCGGAAGCGGATGGTGGAGTCCACCCTGCCGTGCTCGACGTTACTCCCCGCCAGTTCACCGTCCTCGGCGTCCCGCCAGGTTCCTTCACGACCTTCGATGCCAGACAAGCCGACCGAGTGTTGGTCGAATGCCTGACCATCCATGGTTCGACCACCGATGACGAACGCGCGGCGACCACGATAATGTAGCACGGCGTCACTATCAGGCAGGTACTGGGCGGTATCGGTGTTACTGCGGGAATCGCCAATGGCAAAGGCCTGGCGCATGAACAGACGAACGTCACGCGATACCGGATGGTCGTTGATGACGTGGATATTACGCAGTAGTACGCTAACCTCGGTATCGACCACATCGTCGAACTCGACCACGATGCCCAGCTCCTGATGGTGCGCACGGGTGTGGCCAATCAACGCGCCGTCAGCCGTCCACGATCGAATATCCCAGCTGTCGTCGTCTAGCCAGCTCAGCCTACCTTCCACCCAGATGCCTATCTTGTGGCGCATGTTGGTTCCGGCACTATGGTTCTCTAAGCCGACATAGGGATAGTAAAAGTCATGCACCAAGCCGTAGTCGTTCAGGCCAACGTGCAGTTCACCGTTCGAAAGCACGACCGATCTAGCCATGTCCACCTCCGGTATTGTGGTACGCCATCAGACGGTAGCGCATGTCGCGGATGACGTTCATGAAATAAAGGAACGCGTCGTAGGGCGAGTCGTATGGACTGAAGTACGCATGAACGTCGCCGTCACTGAACCATTTGGTGCACATATAGTAGACGTGATCAGAAGTCTGGAGGTTGCGCCAGTCAGATATCAGCTGCAGATCACCGGAACGCATGACGTCATGCTCGAGCGCGTACAGATGTCGCAGGGCTTCCTGCTGCATGCCGTTGCCAAGCCATGCCGTCAGGTCGCGTTCGGTGTCGGCCCATGTGACGGTGCGCGGCATCGATATCTCACCTGCTACCTCAAAGGCGTCAGCGGCCTCGGAGACAGAATAGAACGTAGCATCCTCACGGCTGGCCCACTCACCGACGAAGCGTTCGAAGAACTCGAATATACCAGTGTCAGCCCATTGATGTTCGCCGAACGTCTCGTAGTCCATGAACAGGTTGACTAGCGGGCCATTCTGAGTGGCCGAATCGAGCCAATGCGCGTAAGTACCCGAGGCAAGTGGCCATTGTTGCCAATCTTGGTTCGAGAACCGGAAGGCGACGTCGTCACTCAGCCGGTAGTTTTTCAACAGTAGCTTCGTCCGAGCGGTGCCTGGCGCCTGGTAGACATGGTTCGGACTGCGCCATTCAAGCACTGGATCCCATCCTTCTGCCAAGACCGCCTTGTAGCCCTTGGCGTCAGCCCACTTGGCCAGCTCATCGTTATAAGCAAGCTCAGTGTTGCGGAATGCGGTGGGCGTGACGCCGAACAACGACTGGACTTTTTCCCGATGGGCATCGACCTGTCGTTCGAATTCTTCACGGCTATAGAAGAAGGCAAGAGAGTGATAATACGTCTCGGCGACGATTTCGACTCGGCCGGTGGCAGTCAATCGTTGGAAGCTCTCCAGTACGTCCGGCGCCCAGCGCTCGCACTGTTCGATGAACGTGCCGGTAATACTGAGTGATACCTTAAAGTCAGGATGGCGCTCCAACAGGGTTTCGAGCAAGGCGTTCATTGGACGATAGGATTTTTCGGCGACTTTTTCCAGCACGCGGCGATTATTACGGTCGTTACCAGCGTTGCCGTCGAAGTAGTCATGGTGGTAAGCCGTATCGAAGACGGAATAGTCACGCACGCGCCATGGCTGATGGACATGCAGGTAGAGAACGATTCCTCGCTGGTTCATGCGTATGCCCCTTCACGTAGATGCCGGTATAACCCCAGGCAACGTTCGGCGACGTCGTCCCATGAAAGCTGGGCGTATTCTCGCTGGACACCTTCGGTCAGTTCGCGCTTCAGCGTTGGTGAAGCCGCGATACCCACCAATTGGTCAGCCAGCCGTTCAGTGTCCCAGAAGTCGAACCGGAAGATGCTATGCAATACTTCACCCACACCGGATTGCTTCGAAATGATAAGAGCGTTATCGTGGTGCGCCGCTTCGAGCGCCGTCAGACCGAACGGCTCAGACACTGAACTCATGACGAAGATGTCGGCCACGCAGTAGGCGTCACGCCATTGCTTCCCGCGCACGAAACCAGTAAAGAATACCTTGTCGGCGATCCCTAGGTCGGCACTAAGTCTCAGCAGCTCGTCTCGCTGTTCACCGTCACCGGCCAGCAGGAAGACAAGTTTATCATACCGCTCACAGGCACGGGCGGCGGCTTTCATGAAATGAACCAAACCCTTCTGGATGGTGAATCGGGTGACGGTCGCTACTACCGTGAAGCCTTCCTGTTTCAAATGTTCAAGGTATTTATAGGTGCGTAAATCGTAATGGTAGTCGCCAAGCTCATTCACATCGAGGGCATTATGCACCACCTCGACCTTGTCGGCTGGAATATTGTAACGTTCGACGATGATGTTTTTAGTAATACGGGAAACGGCAATGATGCGGTCGGCCATTAGCAGACCTTGCTGCTCGATCTCATGTACGATGGGGTTGCCGGTGTGCTCTCCGGATCGGTCGAACTCGGTGGCATGAACATGGACGATCAACGGCGCCCCGGTCAGGTCCTTTGCTTTCATGCCGGCTTCCATCGTCAGCCAGTCATGCGCATGGATGGCATCGGGCGCAGAATCAGCAATCAGTTCTTCTACGAACTCTCCGTAACGTGCCTGAACGTCGCGGATAGTCGAAAGGTTCTTCGACAACTTTCGATGGAGCGCATCTTTCAGTACGCCGGCACTGTCGTACGCGCCCATACCATTTTTATGGATTGGGCCGAGCGGCGTCGCACCATGCACGCGCATGAACGAGATGTTGGGATGTGAGGCGGTGTAGGGAACCACGAAGTCGATTGATGCCCCCTGGGTAGCCAGGGCTTTGGACATCTGGTAGCAGGCGACTCCTAATCCACCACTGTTATGTGGCGGTAATTCCCACCCTAGCATCAATATGTTCATACCGCTGTTCGGATACCGGTGCGGTCTCCGTGCCTCCTATTTCTTTTCCTGTGTGGCATTATACGGATGTGCTTATGCTTTTGACAAGGGTTATTTCACAACATTTACTACTTGCGTGCCGTTAGGGCTCAGTTACAATGGTTGAGGTTATGTTATCAGAAGAAACAGTCGACGCGGTGGAGCACATCAATTTCCTGACTTTCTCGGGTGAAGAGATCATCAGATTTTTTGCCAGCCCCAACCCATTCCGCTCGATATTGATTCTTATCACCCTCATCATTCTTGCGTACTGGCTCAGCCGGTTCCTGGCGAAATTCATCATTACGGTGGCCCAGAAAGTGGCCGTCCGTTCCGACAACGAGTCGAACATCTTAAAAGCGGTGCGGTTGCGGCAGGTTGAAACCTATCTTGGCATAACTGTAGCCGTCGTCCGCGCAGCCTTCGTTGTCATCGTCGCGTACATCGCCTGGCGGATTATCAGTCCGGAAGGCAGTAAGCAGCTCGGTGGCAGCGGGGCCGCCGCCATCGGTGCCAGTGCCGTCTTCATCGTCGTGGCCGGTCAGACACTCGGCACGCTTCTGCGCGATATTACCGCCGGCTCCATCATGATCGCCGAACGCTGGTACAAGGTAGGTGACTACATCAAAGTTGAGCCATTCTGGGACGTTACCGGCGTGGTTGAGCGTATGACGCTTCGCTCCACGAAAGTCCGTTCGCTCAGTGGCGAGGTCGTCTGGATTCATAACCAAAAGATCGATGCTGTCCACGTCACGCCACAGGGAACACGTACGATTGCCGTCGATGTGCTTGTCAACGACAAGGAAATCGGTGAGAAGATGGTCAAGGTGGCGATGTCGAAGCTTCCCACCGGTACGTTGTTGGTCGTCGAGAAGCTCAAAATCGTAGAATCCGTCAAATGGGGTGAAGACTTGTGGATGATAACGGTGCAGGGCAAGACGGTACCGGGACGTGAATGGCTGATTGAACAGTATTTCGTGAACGAACTGCAGAAAGAAAACGGCCGCATTCTGAAGAAGAACCGCCCGATGGAAGGCGATCCGATCGTACGTCATGCCGACCCGGAAACCGAGAAGCGGTTCCGACGCGCCGTGCGCTTACAACACCAGAAGTAGCCTCCACAAGGGGTGCGTTTTCTGGTACAATCTTCGTTGGCGTAGGAGTGTAGCTCAGGTGGCTAGAGCACCGGTCTCCAAAACCGGGTGTCGGGGGTTCGAGTCCCTCCACTCCTGCCAAGCATAAGCGAACTATATTGAGGCTATTGTTAGGCCTCTTTTTGCTATAATGCAGCAAAAGGAGCGAGGTATGTCTGAATTAGCCACAGAGATAAGTGGAGCGCAGGAACTGATAGCAACTACTGAATTTATTGGGAGTACATTCGAAGAGCGTAAACGAGCTTTAGAAAAAGTAGATGCATACAGGCAGATGGCTCAACGCGCTCTTCTCGATACTGTCATCATGCAAACAGGCCAGGAAGTCTGTATGACTTTTCGACCGAGCTGGACAAGCAGCCGCGAATACAACGCCTCTTTTCCATGCTATAGCTTATTTGACGATGTGAGAGAACCTCTTACCCGCACGGTCACTGTTCGAAACGTAGATGAACAAAGTAAGAATGTATTTCTCAGTGAGGGAGAGTTAAGCGAAGATAGGTACGACAAAGACTGGACCGTAAAACTTGGAAATATCGTTGCTATAGAATCTCTAGCTCAACAGTGACCTGTTGCGAAATGCCTTAACGATGGCTGCCAAGCCTATGCAGTATGCGTAGGCTTTTTATTTTTAGCATTGTGGTGGTAAAGTAAGCCTAACAAGTAAAAAGGGAGGTGCTGCATGATTATTACTAGAACTAAAGGCTTTACGATAGTTGAACTCCTTATCGTCATCGTCGTTATAGCAATTCTAGCTGCAATTACTGTCTTAGCGTTCAACGGTGTCACTGCGAGAGCGAATGATGCCGAGCGGCAAACTGATATAAAGAATGTGAGTAAGGCACTTGCACAGTTTCGTGTGCTGAACCAACACTACCCCCGGTACGACGACATTGTTCAGAATACTCAAACATGGATTAGGGCGAATCTGCCTGGGATTAATGCCGATGCCTTCATCGCACCTGGATGGACAACGGACGGTAATTCATTCATAGCTTCAACTGGGCCCGGGATCAGTGCCTATTCTTATCGACCATACTTTACTAACGGCTCTGGAGTACAAACATTATGCAGTCAGTCGCAGTTGAACCTGGCATCGATGACCGTTGAAAGCTGTGATCGTTATGAGTTGCGCTGGCGGAGTGAACAGGATAACAGTGTTAAATTGCTCAGGAGTCGATGGGGCTGGTAACACGCTCAAGCAGCTTGGGGTGCAGGGTGTGCGCGCAGCGAACTTGTCGTAAATGGCCGGGAGTTACGAGCGTTCATTCACCGTCTATCACCCAGAATTTTATTAAGGCAGATCGCAATTTCCGTGCATTTATCGGGTGTCCGTCCGGGAAGGGTTATTAGGGCAAGACATAGCTGCTGGCATGTTCCAGATTAGGTTTATCCCGCAAAGAGGCGCATACTGGTAAAGAATACTAGTCAAACAGAAAGACATATGATGAGGACTTCACGTAAGATAACGCTACGAGCACAGGAATTTCTAAGCTCGTCTGATGGAAAGCTTGTGCGCGCCGAACTACAAGCTATGATGGAAAGTGAAGGCTATAATACGGCTTCGACCTACTCGCCGGCGGCACATGAGGGCAATCTAACGTTCATCGACAAGCACATGGATTATCTGAGCTCTCATCTGAACGTTGACGCTGCGCAGTACGTATCTAACCTTAGGCTGATTACCAAGGTAAAAGCCTAACTTTGAGCCGTAAATAGGCCGGCTCGTTCAAAATCTCTTCGAAAAGATAATTTCTCAGACTATTCTCAGAATCGTGTCGTACAATCGTGTGCATAGCGTCATAGAGATTGTAGTAAGCACTACATCTGTGCTATAATATAGATACTATCAAATCGGAGGTAGTGACATGGAAGAACAGAAGTCCTTGAATCCCGCGTCTATTGCCGATGACTTGCCCTCGAGCAAACCGACCGCCTATGAGCTGCTGATGCGACAAAGTCGCAAGATGGGCGGGTTAGCAACACGCACGTACGACGTAACGAAAGAATTCCTGAAACAGGATGTTTCTACGCTTCACCCCGATCGTATATTGTTCGGGAATCCGAAGCTGCGGCACATGCGTGAGCGGATTACCCCCCACCGTCATAGCGGCACAACCGACAACCAAGATACTGAGACGCGCATGGAAGATGCGCGTCTTGAAAACAGTGACCGCGAAGAGGATGAGCGCGACGTCAAAACGCTTGATCCGCACGAAAGCTTGCGGCGTATCGTTCAGAAGTCACACCAGATTCTGGCCAGCGCCCAAACGGTAATTCTGCCGATGAACCTGTTTCCCGACACCGTGGTAGTCGATCGGACGAAGATAACCATTACGAAGCGGAGTTTCTTCTGGACATCGAGTGTCATCAGTATCCGTATCGAGGATGTTCTGAACGTCGCCTGTTCGACCGGACCGATCTTTGGTTCGCTCATCATCTCGAGTCGGGTAATGAACTCGACTGACCATTATGAAATCGACTATTTCTGGCGCAAAGATGCTTTGCAGCTGAAGCAACTGATTCAGGGTTATGTGATTGCGCAACACAACCGCATCCAAACTTCACACCTTGAGCGTGAGGATCTAGTGAAGACATTGCTCGACCTGGGCGATGATTCCGGCTATTAGCCACATCAGCGCACATATTTGCTATACTAGCAATATATGAAATCACTCCAGCTCGAAAAGCCGCATGCCATAGTGATGGTCGGAATCCAGGGAAGCGGTAAATCATTCTTTGCCCGCAAGTTCTCTGACACCTTTAACGCTCCTTTCATCGAGCAAAATGCCCTGGCGGCCCACGCCATCGATACCGGTGCGACCGACGCACTCGTGAAGCTGATGCTCGAGCAGGTCCTGAAGACTCGGCATTCCATCGTCATCGAAGTCGATACGGCAACCAAGGCCAGCCGCCTGCAGCTGATGAAGCAGTTGAAGGACGCTGGATATACGCCACTCTTCGTGTGGGTCCAGGTAGACGTGGAAACGGCCAAGGTGCGTAGCATGAAGCAAGCCGGCGTCACGGCTGAGTTATACGATGCCGAATTGAAACGTTTTACCCCACCGTCCGCCGCAGAGCGTCCACTGGTCATAAGCGGCAAACATACCTATGCGACCCAGGCGCGCATCATCCTTAAGAAGTTGTCAGCTCCTCGCGCCTCCGCCCCACAACGACCCGGGCCTGCGCGAGGTCAGATTATCGTCCGGTAGGCACGACGCTGATGCCCGTCATCGAAGACAAGGAGTTCGGTCGCATCACCGTTCGTCGCTCAGCACGCAGCTCTGCCATGAAGGTCAGCGTGGCGCCAAATGGCACGCTCCGAATCTCAGCCCCGGCATTCGCCCCCCTTTTTATGATTAAGCGGATGATTGCGAGCTCACGGCAACAGCTACGCAACCTTCATCAGAGTCATCCCCGCCTGGTGATTTACGACGGCATGCCGGTCGGTAAGCGCCACAGTCTGCTGATTCGTCGCGGTGGGACACTGTCGGTACGGCGGCAGGCTAACAACTTGATTGTCACTCTTCCTGACGGTGCTGATGTCAGCGACGAGGATGTCGTACACACCTGCCGTGACCACATCATCAAAGCGCTTCGGCGCGAAGCTAAGGAATATCTTCCCAAGCGTCTCGCCAGTTTGGCCGCCGAACATGGCCACGAATACTATTCGGTGCGCTTCTCGCATGCCAGCGGACGATGGGGAAGCTGTAATAGCAAGGGTGTCATCAGTCTGAATATTGCCCTGATGAACCTCCCATATGAATTGATTGATTATGTCATCTTGCATGAGCTGGCTCATACGAAGCAGATGAACCACTCAGTTATGTTCTGGCAAACTCTCGAAGCAATGGATTCGGATTACAAGCGACATCGGGCTGAGATAAAAAGGCATAGCCCATCCATCTGAAAGGCGCTATAATGTTGCACATATGGAAAAGGGTGGGTACGTCAACAACCGTGTCGCGCAGACGGCACGCGTCATCGGACTGGTCGCACCTGTCGTCTTATTTTTCTACGCCTGGTTGATTCCGACCGGCTTTGCGAGCAATCTTCATTTCAGCGGCATACCCTTCATGATCATGCTGATGGCGGCCTGGATTGCCATGGCGCTGTGGCGTTTCCTGCGACCCAGCCGTACCGCGCGCCAGCATCTGGTCGTGCTGATACTCCACCATGTCTTCGCCGCGTTGTACCTCCTCCTCATCGCCGGATTTTCCGCCGCTTTCGTGTCAGGCTGGGCGCTCCTGTGTCTGATGTCGTTCTTATACTTCGGATTCTATGGGTTTGCCATCAGCTCCGTGACGTTAGTACTGCTGGCATCAATCGATATCGCCAACCAGCCGTACCAGTTCGCCGAAGTACTGCTTAACTACGTCAATGTTATCCTGACGCTGCTTATTGCCGCCGCTGCGGTTGCTATTAGCATGATGCGCACCGATGAACGTCGGGCGGCCGAACGCAGCCGTACCCGTGAACACATCGAGCATGAACGGATCCTTACTATCATTAACAACCTAGCCGATGCGGTATTCGTGACAGACAAATCCGGCGTCATTACCATCTATAATGCGGCCGGACTCGGCTTGCTTGATACCAATGCCAGCATTGAAGGCAGGCACATTGAGGAAGTCTTCCTCCTTGAGGATGGTGACGAAAACAAGGTTGATCTGTTCGAACGCATCAAAGAGGCCAAGGCGGTGACGGTTGACGACAGCTTACGGCGAAGAATCGGGGATGATGTCACCCGGTTCGAGTTCACGTACGCCCCGATACGCAGTAGTTTCACGCCGAGTGGAACCGACAGGCAGCTACAAGGCTTCATCATCATCGCTCGCGACGTCACCCGCATTAAGAGCCTCGAGGAGGAGCGTGACGAATTCATCAGTGTCGTCAGTCATGAACTACGTACTCCTGTGACGGTAGCCGAGGGGACGATCAGTAACGTGCAGCTCATGTTGCAGCGGGGTCAGGCCGACCAGAAGAAGATAGAAGAGAGTCTTGATGAAGCGCACGAGCAAGTGATTTTCCTGGCCAAGATGATCAACGACCTCAGTACGTTGTCGCGAGCCGAACGTGGCGTGGCGGCTGAGGCCGAAATTATCGACGTCGCCGAGATGGCGCACGACCTCTTCAATGAGTACTCACCCGAAGCCGAGAAACAAAAGCTTCACTTCAACCTGGAGCTTGCGCCTAAAGTCGGACGGGTCTCAACCAGTCGTCTCTACTTGCATGAGTTGCTCCAGAACTTCATCACCAATGCCATAAAGTACACCAGGGAAGGTAGCGTGACGCTGACCATAGCCAAAAAGAAGGGTGTCGTGTCGTTCTCTGTCAGTGACACGGGCATCGGTATCAGTAAGAGTGACCAGGAAAAGATTTTCCATAAGTTCTATCGGTCTGAAGACTACCGCACACGCGAGACCGGCGGTACCGGCCTGGGGCTCTACGTGGCCCGTAAGTTATCGAAGAAAATCGGTGCCGACATTCAGGTAAAAAGCCGGTTGAACCATGGCTCCACCTTCAGCTTCGAGTTACCGGCACACGAAGCCGACGCTTAGATGTAGACTATTCATTGATGGATAGATGAGTCCGATTCCGAGGTCGCGCCTGCACGGGGCGACCTTTCCAGGTGACTGTCCGGGTGGCGTAGCGCAGTATGCTGACCAGTAGCAAACCGATTTCCTGCAGTACGACGTACGGCCAGGCCAGCAGTCTCAGCTGCCAGCCTGGTCGATTGGCAGTGCGGAGGGTGAACGCGGCATAGGAAAGAAAGGCTAATAGCGTCAGACCGACCGCCCAGACCGACTCGGCTGGGTTCAGGTTGAGTGTCATCAGTATGACTGGCGGCGCGGCAACAAACAGCAGACTCATCAATGCGACCGCTGCACGCCACGGTGAATGGCCCGCAATCGGGTAGTATAGCCTGAATGCCGTCTCTGCCTGAGAAAACCATCGCTTCTCGACGCCGACGCCGAGGGCCCTGGTACCAATCAAGTAGTAGTAATCTTTATCTGCCTGGAGCTGTCGGGCGATATGCGCTTCCGGCCGTACCGAGCGGCCATAATCTGGCAAGCCACGTTCGAGCTCGAGCAGCCTCTGCCGCCGTATCATCCATAGCGTACTGGCCGAGGGCGGCGTACGTTTCGAAGCTAATACAAGGCTCCAATAGTAGCGAAGACTGCCGAAAATCGCGCTGGCCCTGTGCGCATCCTCGCGTCGCGGAAGTACCGACAACATGGAGCGATCGTTCGCTTTCAGTTGTGCCATCAGCTGGCTGATGGAATGGGTCCTAAGCGTGGCATCGACGTCGAGAAACAGGATATACTCGCCGCTCGCTTCTAGGGCCAAGGTCTGATACGCATGGTTCTTGCCCAGCCACCCGGCGGGGATGTCACGCCCGGCAATAAAGCGAACACCGGCGTGAGCGAATGATTTGATGACATGCGGGGTGTCGTCCTCTGAGCCGTCATCAAGCACCAATATTTCCAGACGGGGGTAATCACTCTGCAGCACTCGCTCGAGGCAGTGGGATAAGGCATGGACTTCGTTGCGGGCAGCGATACACACCGAAATGGTCGGAGGATCTGAATCGGCTGGCACTTCGACCGGGCGGTATTCATAACGCCTCAGACCCCAGATCGTACGGCCGGCCAAGAGGCCGGTGACTAGGGTTGACGCGCCTAGCGTGACAAGTTCTACCATATGCAGCCATTGTACCATCATTTGTCGGCCAGACTTGACCGGCTCGCCCCTGTACGCTACAGTAAGTATTGACAGTCTGCTTGCAAGCAGACTTTTAAATTGGGAGAAACACGTACGGTGGCAACTAAGAAAGAAAAGACGAAGGTAACACGGATCTCGGCCAGTGATGCGCCAGCGGTCAAGAAGACCACGAAAAAAAGCTCGGCGAAGCCAGTGAAAGCGGTCACGACACCGCGTGCGCCGCGTCAGTACGGCATATTAAGCAAGCTTGGCGGTTATTTCAAAGGTGCGTGGGAAGAACTCCGCCAGGTGCGATGGCCCACCCGACGCGCAACCTGGGGGCTGACCGGAGCCGTCCTATTGTTCACGGCATTCTTCGTCGCGTTCATTACCGCGCTCGATGCCGGTTTCAAGCTACTATTCGAACAGATTTTGCAGTAACAGATTAAGGAAAGATAGGAAATGTCAAAGAACCGATACGACTCAACCAGGCAATGGTACGCCATCCATACCTATAGCGGGTATGAAGAAAAAGTAGGTGACAGCATCCGACAGCGCATCAACGCCGTCGACATGGCCGACAAGATTTTCGACGTCATGGTACCAAAAGAAAAACAGATTGAAATCAAGAACGGCAAGCGAAAGGTCGTCGAGAAAAAAATCTTCCAAGGCTACGTACTGGTAGAGATGAAGCTGACAGATGAAACCTGGTATATCGTCCGCAACACCCCTGGCGTCACTGGATTCGTAGGTAGCGGCACCGAACCAACGCCGGTTTCGGACAACGAGATTAGCAAGATTAAGAAGCGCATGGGCGTCGAAGATCCGAAACATCACATCGACTTCGCGGTCGGTGAAGTCGTCTCGATCACCGATGGTCCGTTCAAGGGCTTCGATGGTGCTATCTCAGAAATCGATACCGCGAAGGGCAAGATCAAGGTGATGGTCAGCATGTTCGGTCGTGACACCCCGGTCGAGCTTGATGCATTGCAGGTATCGAAGGTCTAACGTTGCCTGATGGAGCGTCTCAATCTACAGCCCGACTCCTGGCAAACTGACCCTACGACATGGCTCGAGCTTGACGAACCCGAACTGCGCGACCGCATCGCAGCTCAGCAGACACTGAATGAACAGACGGATGAGTACGTCCGTTCCCATGAAGCCGCACTCGAAAAGGCCAGGAGTGATGCCGCAGCAGGTCGTGCCATCATCACCGCAATGCAACAAGCATTGGCTCTCAAGCGGGACCGTGAGGCGTAATGACGGAGCGTATTCCTTCAATCTACGAAGAAGTGACGTGTTTCACGGGTCAGGAAGCAGAGCGGGCGCCAACTCCGAACCTCAATCTCCATCTCGCTCAGCGAGCCACCGATGCCGCGGCCCTGGAGGGTGGTGAGCTAACTCCGGATGAAATGCAGCGTATCCTTAATCGCCTCAACGCCGACTACGTCCACGGCTGCTAGACACTACGAGGCTAACCTGCTATAATACTACTGTTACGCACTGCTAAATGCTTCAACTTACTAGCAGTAATCTAAAGGGAAATCTTAATGGCAAAAAAAGTTATCGGTAATCTGAAACTACGTATTCCTGCTGGCCGTGCGACCGCAGGTCCACCAGTAGGCTCTATCCTCGGGCAGTGGGGTTTGAACATGATGGATTTCATCAATCCGTTCAACGACGCAACCAAGGACCTGATGGGCAAAGACGTCATCGTCCACGTCAAGGTATACGAAGACCGTAGTTTCACTTGGAAGAGCCTCGGCCAGCCAGTCGACGACATGATTCGTGATCGTGCCGGCATCAAGAAGGGCAGCGGTAAACCACACTCAGAAAAAGTCGGCTCAATCAGCCGAGCTCAGCTGGCTGAAATCGCTGAGATCAAGAAGGACCAGCTGAATGCGATCGATGACGAAGGTCGCATCAAGGTCATCGCTGGTACCGCCCGATCGATGGGCGTCGAGGTGACCGAGTAGCAGTCACTCTGATCCGACTCACACTAGCGGCTCCTCCAGGAGCTGCTATTTTTTTACTCCACTCCCGCGTTACCGCCTGGAAAGGTCTTCAAGTAAACGGACCATGTCAGCTACATTGGCCACCTGCAGCCGTGCCCTAGTCTCGCCGGCACCAACCTTAATAGTGATGGCATCGTCATCAAGCTCACGGAACATGTCCTCGTCGGTGTAGTCATCACCGGCGCAGAGGACGAACTCCGATTGATAGACGGCATCGAGCTCACTGGCGGCGTAGCCCTTGTTGATGTCGTTCGGCTTCACTTCGATGATCTTGTCGCCACTGAACACGCCGATACTGTCGTCATCCAGCGTCTCAATTAGTTCTCGCTTCATCTCGCCGGCCCGCACATAGGCAAGTTCCGGCGCGACGTTGCGATAATGCCATACCAATGAATAGTCCTTCTCCTCGACCTCGGAACCAGCTGTCCGAGCGATATACTTCTGCATGAGAGGTTTCAGCTTCTTCTTCACCCGCTGGAAGTCGTTCTCGACATGCGTCCACCTGCCGTCATAGCGTGACCAGGCGCCATGCTCGGCTATCAATGTCATGTCGATACCCCGGAACCAACGTTCCAACGCCTTTTTCGGACGACCGCTGACGATCGCCACCTTGTTGCGTTCATCGGCCGCCAGGGTCTTCAGTATCCGGCGCAATTTGATGGATGGCTTGGCCATCAGTGGGCGGGGGCTGGAAACGAAGTCGCGTACCGTGCCATCATAATCGAGCACGATGAGCCGCGAAGCGGCGGCGTCAAACCGCCGCATAACCTCTTCTTTGGCTTCGGAGCTCATGCGTTTGTGTAGTTGCTGTTCGCGATTACCTCCTGCCGACTGTAGGTCACCCATGAAATCGTTGGCCCATGATTGTACGGTATAAGATTTCAGACGCCGTTGCATGACAGTCAAACGGCGCTGTTGCTCACGCTTGCTCATGGTCAGCGCCTTGTGCATCGCCTGGGCGACCGAATGTGCGTCATTCGGATTGATAGACAGGGCCTCGGGCAACTCGTCGATCGCCCCGGTCATTTCGCTCAGTACCAACACACCTTGTCGGCCATGCTTAGAAGCGACATATTCTTTGGCGACCAGGTTCATACCATCACGGATCGGCGTCACGAGCGCGACATCCGACAAGGCATACAGCGCCACGATTTCCTCGAACGGCCGGTTTTGGAACTGATAGGAAATCGGGGCCCAGTCGACGGTTCCGAACTCGCCATTGATACGGCTGACGGTCATTTCAATCTCATCACGTAGGTCCTTATAGGTCTCAACCTCGGTGCGCGACGGCACGGCGATCATCACAAGCTTCACCTTGCTGCGGTACTGAGGATACTCCTCAAGTAGCAGGCGAAACGCTTCGAGCCGCTGGGGGATGCCTTTGCTGTAATCGAGTCGATCAACCGACAGAATGACTTTCATGCCCTTATAGTTCTCGCACATGGCAGCCAGCGCCTGTTTGCTGGTCGCACTATTCACGGTGCGCTGGAACTTCTGGTAGTCGATGCCGATCGGGTACGCATCGGTCTTAATGACCCGTCCCTCATACTCCATCACGCCCTGGTGACTGCTGACGCCAAGCAGACGCAGACAGCTGGAGAGGAAGTGGCGCGCATAATCGTAGACGTGGAACCCGATCAGGTCGGCTCCGAGCAGGCCACGCAGCAACTCCTTTCGCTCCGGCAGCAGTCGGTAGATTTCGAACGAAGGGAACGGGATGTGCAGGAAAAACCCGATTGATGCTGCTGGCAATCGTTCGCGCAGTAAGGCAGGGAGGGTCATCAGATGATAATCATGCACCCAGATGGTACTGTCGTTGTGGCTGACGTGCGCGACGGCTTCCGCGAATAGCTTGTTGGCGTCCTGGTAGGCGTCCCAATATTCGTCCTTGTGCCGGATAAGTGACTGGAAGTAATGGAAGAGCGGCCAGAGCGTATCGTTGGCGTAGCCTTCATAGAATAATTCTTCATGATGAGCGGTCAGGTGAACGGGATAACAGTTGTATTTTGCCAGCTCGGTCTCTATTTCCTGCTTCTCATCCTCGGTCAGCTCATCGGCCGCCATACCGGACCAACCGACCCATATCCGATCAGACTGGGTCAGTGACGACATAGCCGTAGCCAGGCCGCCAGAGCTCGGCCTGAACACCAGCTTACCGTCTTCTCTCGAAACACTGACAGGTAATCGGTTAGATACAATAACCAGTCGGTACCGTTGCATACTGACCTTAGTATAGCGCAGTTCGCCCGGCGATGTTAGGCCGCCGAGTACGAGAGAGGGAGTGGCCGACCCTTAATCACTCCTAGCCCCCACCCCTGTACGATGGCGACTTTTCGTGCTATAATAAAAAGGTAAGCAATCAATGTTGGGAGGCGACGCCAAAGCGCGAGCCGTTCGTACCACAGAAAGGATCCATCCTCATGGCTAAGAAAGCCGATTTACTTGAGAAAGCCGCCGAGCTGAAGCTTGACGTGACCGAGAAGAATACTATTGCCGAGATAGAGGCCGCTATCGCTGGCGTGGACGCTCCAGCGAGCGATGAGGCCCAGGCCGACAAACCTGCCGCCAAGGCAGGCAAGCGCAGCGAAAAGGCGCAGCGCGAAGCCGAAGAGAAGGCTGAGAAAGAAGCTCGTAAAGAAGCTGGCGACACCGCTCCGCAGACCGATGACGCTGAAGCGATCGTCAAGAAGGGCCCGAAGCCAGTTGTCCGACCGTTGATCGAACGCCGAGGCAAGCACTACCGCAAGGTAGCCGAGCAGCTTGAAAAGAACAAGGTATACAGCTTGAGCGAAGCGCTGGAGTTGGCGACCAAGACCAATCCGGTCAAGTTCGACGCCAGCGTCGAGGTCCACGTCCGACTTGGAGTCGACCCACGCCAAGCCGACCAGAACATCCGTGCGACCGTCGTACTACCAAACGGTAGCGGTAAAACCGTCCGCGTGGCCGTCTTCGCGCCTGAAGCCGAACACGCCGCCGCGACGAAAGCCGGTGCCGATGTCGTGGGCGACGAGACCTTCCTGGCTCAACTCGACAAAGAAGAGTTGAACTTTGATGTGCTGGTGGCGACGCCACAGTACATGCCGAAGCTCGGTAAATACGCCCGGCTGCTCGGTCCACGCGGCCTGATGCCGAACCCGAAAAGCGGCACTGTCGCTACCGACGTCAGCAAAGCCGTCACCGAAGCCAAGGGTGGTAAGGTTGAGTACCGCGTCGACAAGCAAGCAATCGTTCACCTGGCCATCGGCAAGGTGAGTTTCGGTGCTGCCAAGCTGGAGCAGAACGCGCGCGCCTTCTTCGATAGCCTGCAGGCTCAGAAACCAGGTTCATTGAAGGGTGGCTACGTAAAAACTACCAATATCAGCACCACCATGGGTCCTGGTATCAAAGTAGAAAACGTCGTCAGCTAATACACTGAACGATTCGTTCATTCGTCCGTCGCTACCCAAGCGGCGGACGTTTTGCTATGCTTTAAAGAGTAAAACGAGGGGAAACATGCGTCAGTACTTAGACCTACTTCAAGACATCATGGATAACGGCACAGAAAAGAGTGACCGCACCGGCACCGGCACGAAAAGCGTGTTCGGCCGGCAATTGCGCTTCGATCTTAGTGAAGGCTTTCCAGCTGTCACAACCAAGAAACTTTTCCTGCGCGGCATCATTCACGAACTATTGTGGTTTTTGCAAGGTGACAGCAATATCGAATACCTGGTAAAGAACAACGTCCACATTTGGGACGAGTGGCCGTTCAAAGCCTGGTTACAGCGCACAAACCAGGAAATTCCCAAGGTTGGCTCTGATGCATGGAACCAGAAAATCGAGGAGTTCCGTGAACGGATTCGTTCTGATCATGAGTTCGCCCGCGAATATGGGGAGCTCGGGCCAGTCTACGGCTACCAGTGGCGCCATTGGCCGGATGGGCAGGGCGGCGAAATCGACCAGATCACTGAAGTCATCGACACGTTGAAGCATAATCCTGATTCTCGGCGCATCATCGTCAGCGCTTGGAACGTAGCCGACATCAAGGAGATGGCCAAGGCAGGCCTGCCGCCTTGCCACAGCCTGTTCCAGTTCTATGTGAATGATGGAAAGCTAAGCTGCCAGCTCTATCAGCGTTCCGCCGACACGTTCCTGGGTGTACCGTTCAATATCGCCAGCTACGCACTCCTAACCATGATGGTCGCGCAGGTCACCGGTCTGAAACTCGGTGAATTCGTCCATACGTTTGGTGACGCCCATATCTATCTGAACCATGTCGAGCAAGTGAAGGAACAACTCTCCCGTGAAACCCGGCAATTACCGACCATGCGACTTAACCCGGATGTCAAAAATATCTTTGATTTCACCATTGATGACTTCACGCTGGAAGGCTACGATCCGCACCCGGCCATAAAGGCGCCGATCGCGGTCTAGCGTCGTTCGTACGTGACGAAGTCGAACGCATACTTGTTTCGTTCATCCGCCTCGTGGTGCTCACGTGATGCTTCGCGCCATACATTCGAATCTATCGCTGGGAAGAAGACGGTCGCCTGCGCAAACTCAGCATCGACTTCAGTCACGTATAGCACGTCCATGTCGTCAATCGACTGCGCATATATCTGACCGCCGCCGATGACGAAGATAGGGTAGCGAGCAAGTTCATAGGCCGAAGGTAGACTGACCGCCGTCAACACGCCTTTTACGCCCGTCGGCGTAGACGACACGACGATATTCTCTCTGTCTGGCAGAGGTCGGCCGATGCTTTCAAACGTCTTGCGCCCCATGACGATCGAGCCGCCACTTGTCAGCCGCTTGAAATGGGCCAGGTCGGCCGGAAGGTCCCGCTGCCAAAGCAAATCGTTGTCGGCACCGATACCATTCTGCCTGTCCATAGCTACCACGATGGCTTTCATATATAAAAGTGTAGCATGCTAGAATCGTAAGGATGATGAGTCACCGAGACAGCCGTACCCAGGCCGCGTACGATGAGTACCGAGCCAGCTATACTGGTGAATGCATCCTTTGCGATCCGCAAGAAAGCGTCTCGACTCGGCCCGTGGCGACCAATGAGCACTTCCGCATCCTCCCAAACAGGTTCCCCTACAGCATTTGGGACGAGCTTCCCGTAGTTAGCCACTACATGATAGTACCCATGCGGCATATTACCCATTTCACCGAGTTCTCGAATGAGGAGGCCAAGGAGTTCTTCCGCCTGGTGACAGATTATGAAGCCGATGGCTACTCGCTCTATTCCCGCGCGCCGGCAAACACTTCACGTACGGTCAGTCATCATCATGCCCATCTGATCAAACTCGCGACTGACGTCTAAGGCGTATGCTACAATGAAGCAAGTTTATGGGAGTATACAGTAACACCGAGATCCTTTCGGCCGTCAATGACGGAACCATCGTCAGCGTGCCATTCAACAAACATCACGTGTCCGAGGCGAGCCTCGACTTCACATTGGGCCACTATTTCTACAAGCAGGAGTACCAGGCCGAATCAAGCGGCGTCTACAACCCGTTTGACGAAGCCGACGTGGCTCGCTACTTCAAAGGACCGCTCGAAGCCATGCCGCACAACGCATGGTGTGATAAGAATGGACTGAAGCCGTTCACTAACATCCCGGCCGATCACCCGATCATCGTGTTGCAGCCTGGTGAACGGATCCTGGCCCACACCCATGAGTTCGTCGGCATCCGGGCGCACGGCGGTGCCTGTGAGGTGAAGAGCCGCTCAAGTTGGGGTCGTAACGGCGTAGCGGTCTGTTTTGACGCCGGCTGGGTCGATCCAGGCTACATTAACCGCATCACACTTGAAATCTACAACCTCAACATGCATGAAAGCGTCGTACTGCCGGTAGGCGAGCGCGTTGGTCAACTGATATTCCATCATACAGGCCCGGTTGAAGGTGGTTACGCCACTGGCCGGGGCGGAATGAGCGGCAAATACCAGCATACCGACGACCTTGACGAACTCATTCGTACCTGGAGACCAGAGATGATGCTCCCACGAGCGTTCAAGGACACCCGCATGGCGGCGCCGGTCATCGAAGGACTGAGCGAAGGGGTCAAGTAGGCGATGGGGCGGTTCATCGCGATTGAAGGCGGTGACGGCTCGGGCAAGGGAACCCATGCCGAGCTGCTGTTCCAGCACCTGACAGGTCAGGGGATGACCGTGATCAAGATTAGCTTTCCTCGCTACGGCAACGACTCGGCCTATTATGTCGAGAGATACTTGAACGGTGCGTATGGCAATGCCAATGACGTGCCGGCCGATCTCGGCGTGCTCCCTTACGCAATTGATCGCTTCGCAGCCAGTGCCGAGCTTCGGCTCGCATTATCAGACGCAAATTCCGTCGTCATCGCTGACCGCTATATGGCGAGCAACCTGGCCCACCAAGGCGCAAAGATTGATGAGGCTGCGACGCGCAACGCTTTCTATGAACGAACGAAAATTACCGAATATGACGTCTTGGGCATCCCTAAGCCGGATATGACCATCGTTCTGGTCATGCCGACTGAGCATATGCAGACGAATGTCGATAAGAAAGCAGCCCGTGACTACACCACGCTCAAACGCGATATCCATGAAGCCGACGCTGACCATCTTGAGAAAGCGAAGTCGAATTTCGAGGAACTATGCACGTTATACCCGGATGAGTTTGTCGCCCTATCGTGCGTCAACGAGAACGGTGAGATGCGTCCTATTCATGATATCCAAGAGGATATCCGCGCTATGGTTTCTGCGCAAGCTGCGTCAGGTACACAGTCTGAATAACCGGATAGAACGGGTTGTCTTCGCGTTCGTCGTGATTGACAATCGCGTCGAGTAGAACCGCCTTCTGGCCGATGACGGTAGTAGCGGCATGTTCCGGAACGATCTCATGGCGCGCCAAATCGCTAATCGCATCGATGACATCCGGCTTCAAAGCCGGGCTCGTCAGGTCCACCGCACCGGTAACGCGCGAGATAAGGGAGGCCTGCCGACCTTTTTCCTCGATGGTTGCAATCGGCGACTTGCTTGAGACGATTACCCACTCCTCTTGAGATTTGGCCTGGGCCGTCTGCATGCCGACATGAGCGGTCGAATGGGCTTTGACACGGGTCGGCGTGTCCGATGCTCTGACGATGCCGTGAGGGTGAGCGAACCTAATTGCCCGTAGGCAATGTTCACCGAAACGACGGTTCAACCACGATCGTTTGGCCAATCGATTGTACGCAAACAGTTCCTGGCTCGGGTGGTCGTTCGTCATGTACCTATCCTCCAGGCCGATAATCTCATGGCCGCTCTGCATGAAGGTAGGGATCAATGATGCCGGTGGTCGCTGGATAACCCCATCGGCAATCAGATGTTCAGCCCGACGAGTCGCCGAAGATCGTTTCGCGACGTTCATGGTTGCGATGGCGTCGATGATGTCACTCGGAGGGAGGTCATCAATGCCCGCCTTAACCGCATGAGACCTGAAATCATTCAGCAGCCGCGAGGTATGGGTGCGTAGCTCCGTTTCTGAATCGGATAATTTGTCATCTTCGTCCCAGCGATAGGTCGGCAACAGCCGCTCCTGGTGCGTTTCAATATTATTACTCACAATTCGAACTATTATAGCACACTTACGCTTAATTGTCCATGCCGCGTGGCTTGTGCTGCTGGCTATTATCTGTTACAATCACTCCAGACATTACCGAAGACAGTAGCCGTTACCTGAAGGTGACTTAATCCGCTACCGAGGCAATCAATCCTGTTTCACTACGCGTGATGTCGACCTGTACGTTAACAATGTGGTCGATTTTTTAAACACTAAAGTAAAGGATTTTTATGGCAATTACCCGCGATAAAAAACAAGCTTTAGTTGCCAAGATGAGCGATTCGCTCGCTACCGCTAAGCTCACCGTCTTCGCTGAGTACAAGGACCTGACCGTCGCCGACGTACAGGAACTGCGTGCTCAAGCTCGCGAAGCCGGCGTGACCATCACGGTCATCAAGAACCGACTGGTCCGCGTCGCCCTTGAGAGCGTTGACACCTACAAGCAGACCGACACGTCGGGCTTGCAGGGACAACTTCTCTACGCGATCAGCGCTGACGACGAGGTCGCACCGGCTCAGGTGCTCGACAAGTTCGCGAAAACCCACCCGGCCCTCAAGCTGATGGGCGGTTTCTCGGACGAAGGTCTGGCCCTCAGTGAAAGTGACGTCAAGGCCCTGGCTGGTCTGCCAAGCAAGAACCAGCTTATCGCCGAAGTCGTCGCCCAGCTGCTCAGCCCGGTACACGACGTTACCAATGCGCTTTCTGGCAACCTTCACGCACTGCTCGATGGTGTGGAAGCTAAAGCTACAAGTTAATCTGTAAGAATAATAAAGGAGTCATACAATGGCTGATGTAAAGAAACTGGCGGAAGAGCTGACTAAGCTGACCGTCCTCGAAGTAAACGAATTGAAGAATGTCCTGAAGGACGAATACGGCATTGAGCCGGCTGCAGCCGCAGTCGCGGTCGCCGGTCCTGCCGCCGGTGGTGACGCTGGCGACGCCGCTGACGAAAAGACCGAATTCACCGTCACCCTGAAGGACGCCGGTGGCCAGAAGGTTGCCGTCATCAAAGCCGTCAAGGAACTGACCGGTCTCGGTCTGGGTGAAGCCAAGGCAATCGTCGACGGCGCACCTGCTCCTGTCAAGGAAAAGGTATCCAAGGACGAAGCTGAGGCAGCCAAGAAGAGCCTCGAAGAAGCTGGCGCAACCGTCGAGCTTAGCTAATTTACATCGACTACATTGTTGCGACATGAAACCACCCCTGATTAACAGGGGTGGTTTTCAGTTGCCAAAAAATACAACGAAGTCATTTTGACCCCTGAAATCCGTGTGGATAAAAATAATGTTGACTTTTAATTTCCAGTTTTGGTATATAATGGAGTTATTATTACTGCATAAAACAGACAAAGGATACTGCGAGCAATATGTCTGAATTACCAGAGAAACAGGTGAAGCGGCTTCGCTCCCTCATTCAGGAGGCTGAGACGAACATTGCTGCTGCCAAAGAGCTGCTGATTAGCATCATCGGCGACGACGGACATGTCGTCACTCCAACGAACAGTCGTGAAGACGTTAGCGGCAAGGTTGTCGAGGGTGTCTTCGATGGACAAAAAATGGCCGGCCCCGATGGCAAGGAATACCCGGTACCTGCCAATTACGCTTCAAAGTCTAAGTTGGTCGAAGGTGACATCCTCAAACTGACGATTGCCGACGACGGTAGCTTTATCTACAAGCAAATCGGTCCGGTACCGCGTACCCAGGTCATCGGCACCCTGACTCAGCATGACGGGGCGTACTATGTCGAAGCCAATGGCAAGGAGTACCGCATCCTGCTGGCGAGCGTGACGTACTTCCGTATCAACGTCGGCGACCAGGTCACCATCATCGTACCGACCGAAAACCAGGATGCTACCTGGGCAGCGGTCGAAGCGGCCCTCTAGGTTCACCGCACAATGAGAAAACGCGACCTGTCATGGTCGCGTTTTTGCTACACTAAAAAGTAATGGCAAAACTGCATTTCAAATACGGAGCGATGAACAGCGGGAAGAGCGACACGCTCATAAAGACCGCCTACAACTATGAGGAGCGCGGCCTGAAAGTGGTCGTGGTGAAGCCAACTATCGATACCAAGGATGATGCCAGGGTGATGGCGCGGGGCGGTCACTCTCGTATCGCCGACGTCTTGGCAACCCCGGAAACTGACGTTGAAACGGCCGTCCGGTCGCATGACAACGTGGCATGCGTATTGGTTGACGAAGCGCAGTTTCTTAGCCGAGAACAGATTGGCCAACTGTTCCGCCTGACGAAACACGATGACATCTCGGTGATCGCCTATGGTCTGCGGGCGGATTTTCGTACGCAGCTGTTTGCCGGTAGTGAGCGCCTGTTCGAGGTAGCGGATAACATCGAGAAGTTGCCGACTATGTGCTTCTGTGGCTCCCAAGCGGAATTCAACTGTCGCCGCGTGAACGGTGCCTACGTGTTTGAGGGTGATCAGGTAGCCATCGACGGCAATGGCGAGGTAACCTATCATTCGTTATGCGGCCGCTGCTATGTGCGCGAAGGCGGTCACATCTAAAACACAACGCTGGTCACGCCCCGACTGTCGTACAATATAGAAATAAAGAAGGGGAGTGTGACTCTACTATGAGCCTGGCGCTATATCGTAAGTACCGTAGCCGTTCGCTCGACGAGATCGTCGGGCAGTCCCATGTGACGTCGCTCCTCGCACAGGCTATCACCCAGGATCGGGTTGCCCACGCCTATCTGTTTACTGGCCCGCGGGGTGTTGGTAAGACCTCAATCGCGCGTATCCTGGCGCATGAGCTAAATGGCTTGCCGTATGATGACGAAAGTACTCATCTTGATATCATCGAGATTGACGCGGCGAGCAATAACGGTGTCGAGGATATCCGTGACCTACGTGAACGCGTGCAGACCGCACCCGTGAGCGCCAAGAAGAAAGTCTATATCATTGACGAAGTACACATGCTGTCGAAACCGGCCTTCAATGCACTCTTGAAGACCCTTGAGGAGCCGCCAGAGCATGTCGTTTTCATCCTAGCCACGACAGACATCGACAAAGTACCTGAAACCATCCTCAGTCGTACTCAGCGCCATGCGTTCAAGCGCGCCAGTATCGAAGATCTGGTGACGAATCTGCGCCGCATCGCCGCCGCCGAACATATCACGATCGAGGATGACGCGCTTCGTCTCATCGCACGACATGCGGACGGCAGCTTCCGAGACAGCGTCAGCCTGTTTGACCAACTTTACAGCGGTCATGGCGACCAGACACTGACGGTACAGGCAGTCCAGGCCTCGCTCGGACTTGCCGACGAAGACCAAGTCGGCGACATCCTCGAGGCGGTTCTTGGCGGCGACGTCAAGACTATCGCCCGACGACTGGATGAATTGTCGGCGAACGGTATCGCGGCTCGCGTAGTGGCCGCTCAGGTGACCGACGCGATCCGTCACCGGCTCAGCGACCAGCCTGAGTTACTTCCGTTACTTGATTCGTTGCTCGACGTCCACCAGTCGGCCTACCCCGATCTGAAGCTACTCACCACCCTCGGGCTTTTTCACGGGCCGGCCTCAGCGCCAGTTGCCACATCGCCGGCGCCTGCGCAGCCTGTCCGTCCGACAGCACCGAAAGCCGCCGCGCCGCAAGCTACGTCAAAAAGCAACGCGCAGGTCATGCCTGAAACGACGAAACGACCCGCCAAAAAACGTTCAAACGTACCCAGCCAGCCATTCGACTGGGATACGCTCGTAGCCTACATAAAAGCTCACCACGTCGCCCTTTACAGCGTGCTGTGCAAATGCGAGCCCGAACACGAGGGCGATACGCTGATTCTGTATACCCGAACCGCCTTTTATAAGAAGAAGCTGGACGACAGCAAGTACCGCGTCCTGCTAAGTGGGGCGCTTGAGGAGTTAGGATTCGGCCACCTGGAAATCGAGACCCGTGCCACGACGAAGCCGCTAAAAGATAGCCAGGCCGCAAAAGTAGCTGCTATTATGGGTGGAGGAGAAGAGGTAGGCGTCGACGACGCCGCATAAGACCATGGCAGACAAAGAGGTTCAGGCAGGCAAAGTGCCGCCCCAAAGTATCGACGCGGAGAAGAGTCTTCTCGGCGCTGTTCTGATTGATGACGAGGTGCTGGCGGACGTCTCGGAATTCGTGGCTGCCCATGACTTTTATGACAAGCGACACGGCATCGTTTTCGATAGCATGATGCGGCTCTATGAGCGACACAAGCCTGTCGACTTGCTCACGCTGACGGATGAGTTGAAGCGGAAGAAAGAACTCGAAACGATTGGCGGTTCTGCCTACCTGACCGAGCTGACCACCTACGTTCCTACCTCCGCGCACGCCGCGGCCTATGCTGAAATCGTTGCCCAAAAGGCGGTGCGCCGCCGTTTAATCCGCGCAAGTGCCGATATTTCAGAAATGGGCTTTGATGAAGACACGACGACTCAGGAATTGCTTGAAAAAGCCGAGGCCGAACTGTTCTCGGTGTCCGACCAGTCGCTCAAACAGGACGTCGTCAGTCTCGAACATATCCTGACCGACAGTTTCGACCGCATGGAAGAGCTCCACCGCAACAAGGGGCAGCTTCGAGGTATCCGCACCGGCTATCGTGATCTTGATAACATGACGGCAGGCTTGCAGCGGAGCGACCTGATCATCCTGGCGGCACGCCCCGCCATGGGTAAGACCACGTTGGTCACGAACCTGGCGTATAACGTGGCGACAATTGCCAAGCAACCGGTACTGTTTTTCAGCCTCGAGATGAGCAAGGAGCAATTGGTCGATCGTATGCTGGCCGATGCCTCTGGTGTCGACGCTTGGAATATCCGGACCGGTAACCTGTCCGATGAGGATTTCTCGAAATTGTCCGAAGCCATGGGAGAACTGGCTGAAGCACCGATATTCATCGATGACCAGCCCGGTCTGTCAGTCCTGGAAATGCGCACCAAAGCCCGTCGTATCTCACATGATTCACCACTTGGCCTGATCATCGTCGACTATCTACAGCTGATGCAGGGCTCCGGGCGCAGTGACGGCAACCGAGTCCAGGAAGTAAGCGAGATTTCAAGAGGCTTGAAGTTGATTGCACGCGAGCTCAACGTCCCCCTCATTGCATTATCCCAGCTCAGTCGTACGGTCGAACAACGTAGCCCGCAGATTCCTATGCTGTCCGACCTGCGTGAATCGGGAAGTATCGAGCAGGATGCCGATATCGTGTCGTTCATCTACCGCCCTGGCTACTACGAGCCCGACAACCCAGAGGTAGAAAACATCACCAAGCTCATCATCGCCAAGCATCGTAACGGACCGGTCGGTGAAGTAGGCTTGTACTTCCACCCCGAACGGCTTCGCTTCATGTCGCTCGACCGCAAGCATTCCGACTAAGCGGCATGGTATAATCAAGGGCACGAATGGTCAGACAAAAACTCAGCCAACTCCTTTTGTACCGCTGGCGCTACCTCCTGGCGTACACACTGTTCAGCGTCGCCCTCGGCACGCTGTTGGTGGTGGCGGGGTTCTTCCTACCGGGTGGCCTTGCGGAAGGGGAGATCCGTTCCGCACTCCTGAGCGAGAGCCTGTCCCCGGGCGGCCTGTTCCAGCTGCAACCCGATGAGCTGATCTATCTGCCGTATTACTTACTTCAGGCCGCCAGCATCTCGGTCTTCGGTTTCACCCCCTTCGCTATCAAGCTCCCCTCGATCGTGCTGGGGTTCATTTCGGCGCTTGGCATACTGTACCTGCTAAACCTGTGGTATAGGCGCAATGTGGCCATCGTCACTGCCATGGTCGCCGTCACGACGAACCAGTTCCTATTGGCTTCACAGGCGGGTCAGCCCGGTATCACCTACATCACCCTGACCACCTTCGTACTGATCGCCGCGTCTATGATTGCGCAGCGTACCACATACGGACACCTATGGGTGATTTTCGGTTTCGCCCTCGCTGCCATCAGCCTCTACATGCCATTGAATGCCTACGTCTTACTGGCCTTGCTGGCAACTGCTCTCGTACATCCTCATGCCCGGCATCTACTGAAACACCAAGCTTCCAAGACCGTCATAGCTATTGGCTCACTCGTATTCTTACTGATACTCTCCCCGCTGGCGTACGGTGCCTTCAAACAGCCAGAAGTATTGCGTCTGCTTGCCGGTATTCCGAACGGCCTGTCGAACCTCGGTGCCAACGCCGCTGAACTGTTTCGCCAGTACGGTCAGGTATATGCTCCTTATAGTGGTGAAGTCCTGATTCCAGTCTACGGTCTTGGCATCATTCTACTGCTCGCACTCGGTCTGTACCGGCTTCTCAGCACCAAATACACCACTAAAAGCTATATTCTTAGCTTCTGGCTCGTCTTGATGATTCCCCTGGTGTTTCTCAATCCCGAGTTCGTCAGCATCACGTTCGTGCCGGTAGTGCTGTTGCTTGCACTCGGTATCGACTACCTAATCTGGTCGTGGTACCGCCTGTTTCCACGCAATCCGTACGCCCGTGTGTTCGGCCTATTACCATTGGCGGTGCTGCTCGGCGGTCTCGTCGCTTCTAGTATCGATAGGTACGCCTATGGCTTCCACTACGACAGTAGCGTGCAGCGTAATTACACTTTTGATCTCAATATTCTTTCCGACGAGCTAAAAGTACGCGACAAGGATGAAAGCATTGTCCTTGTCGTTTCCAAGGAGAACGAACAATTTTATCAGGCGTATGCCCGTCACCAGGCACATGTCGACGACATCACTGTCGTGACCTGGCTGCCAAAGGATGACGCCCGCCTTGTGGTCGCCGAACGAGCGGTACGCGACAGCTCGAACGTACCTGTCGATATATTAGTAGCGGGCACAGCGGCGAACGCTGACCGCTTCTACCTCTACAAAAGCGACGACCGGTAGCGTATACTAGAAGGGACTAAAAGAGAGGATTGTTGGATATGGCATTCGACCAGATGAAAATGCTGAACGATTTACGTAAGGCTCAGAAAGATTTGAAGAAACAGATCGTCGAAGTAGAAGCGGGTGACGGAGCCGTCGTGGTACGGGTGACCGGCGAGCTGAAGATTGATGATATAACCATCGACCCAGAGAAAGTCGACCTCGAAAATATCGAGGAACTCGAACATTGGGTCAAGATCGCTGTCCGTGACGGCTTGGCCAAAGCGCAAGAAATCGCTGCCGAGACCATGAAGCCCCTGATGGGCGGCTTGAACCTACCGGGGATGTAAGCCGAGTGTCGCAGCAGATATTGCCTGCGGCCTTGACCGCATTGATCGATGAGCTTGGACGCTTGCCTGGTGTCGGTGCACGTACCGCCGAACGCTATGCGTATTTCCTGCTACGAAACGACGTGCGTACTGCTGAACGTTTAGCTGAGCGGATCGCAACGGTACACGCCGGCGTCACGCAGTGTCCGGTCACTTTCGCATTGATTGACCAGGATCAGACAGTCTCACCGCTGTACGATGATCCTTCACGGGACAAGGAGTTGGTCGCCGTGGTCGAGGAGCCTCTGGACATTGTTGCGCTTGAGCGCACCGGCCAGTTTCACGGTACCTATCATGTGTTGGGTGGTGCGATTTCACCGATTGATGGCATCGGTCCGGAGCAGTTGCATATACCCGAGCTGGTTGAACGAATCCGTCGCGATCACGTCAAAGAACTCATTATTGCTACCAATGCCTCGGTTGAAGGCGAGTCGACTGCCTTGTTCCTGCAAAAGTACCTGCAGGATGCGGATGTGACCGTCTCGCTTTCCCGATTAGCCCGCGGCATACCAGTCGGTGTCGATCTAGAATATGCCGATCAAATCACACTCAGTCATGCACTCGAAGGCCGTCGTTCGCTCACGCCATAACGGGGTGATTTCTGCTACAATGAAACGCATGTACGACGCTGCAATCGCCCTGTTGAACGATGCTTCACGCATTATCATCATTCAAGCCGAGAATCCTGATGGCGACAGCCTGGCCAGCTCTCTGGCGATGGAGGAAATACTTGGTGACTTAGACAAGGAGGTCTCATTATACTGTCCGGTGGAAATACCGAAGTATCTGCGCTACGTGACAGGATGGGACAGGGTGGTCAGTGAATTCGACACCACGGCTGACCTGGCCGTCATCCTGGATACCAGCGCCGATGTACTCCTCGGCAAGGTACTCGCTACGCCTGGCGCACGATCATTTCTTGAATCACACCCGGTTCTCGTGATTGACCACCATGTGACAGCCAGCACGCTCAGTTTTTCTCATACTATGCTTGCGGGCGACGCAGTCGCCACCAGTGAACTGATCTTCGGCTTGAGCCGAGCGGCAGACTGGCCTATTAACCCCCAGGCGGCAGAGCATATGCTAGTAGCGCTTTTAGCCGATAGCTTAGGCCTTTCGACCCAGAACGTGTCCGCCGCGACCTACCGTTTGGCCGCCGACTTGACTGAGCTCGGTGCCCGTGTAGCCGTCATCGAAGAACGCCGGCGTGAGTTCATGAAGAAAAGCCAGGAAATCTTGCGCTACAAGGGCCAGCTGTTGTCACGCATTGAATATCTACTCGACGGTAAGCTGGCGCTGGTCCATATCCCGTGGGATGACATCCAGACCTATAGCGACCAGTACAACCCGAGCGTGCTCGTACTCGATGAGATGCGCCTAGTTGAAGGCGTAGATGTCGCGGTCGCCATTAAGACCTACCCCGACGGCAAATTGACTGGCAAACTTCGCTCAAACCTACCCGTATCAGAGATGATTGCCGGCTACTTCGGCGGTGGCGGACATGCCTACGCGGCCGGATTCCGTGTTTATGAGACGTACGACGCAATCGTGCCCGAACTCGTAACCGCTGCCGAAGGAGCTCTCCGTGAGACTGCATAATACGCTTGGCGGCTTGAAGCAGGAGCTCACGCCGCATGAGGACATGGTCGTTCGTATCTACACCTGCGGGCTGACCGTGTATTCTCAGCCGCACATCGGGAACTGGCTTGGGTACCTCTATTGGGATGTGCTGGTCCGTATCTTGCGGCACCAAGGCTTTGATGTCATGCGGACGCAGAATATCACCGACGTCGGTCACCTGACCAGTGACGACGATGCGGGCGAGGATAAGATGGAAAAGGGTGCCCGCAACGAAGGCAGCACGGCATGGGACGTAGCCGATAAGTACATCGCTATCGCCGAGCGCGAAGGTTATGACCTGTTAGGTCTGGTCAGGCCGACCCACCTTGTCCGTGCCACCGATTACATCCCGCAAATGATTGAGTTTGCCAAGACGCTAGAGGAGAAGGGTTACACCTACCAAATTCCCGGTGAAGGCCTGTATTTCGATACCTCGAAATTGGATGATTATGGGAAACTGGCGCGGTTAGATATCGACGGGCTTGAGGCGGGCGTCCGAGTGGCAGTGGGCGGCAAACAACACGTGACTGATTTTGCGATTTGGAAGTTCAGCCCAGAGGCCAGTCAACGCGACATGGAATGGGACAGTCCGTGGGGAAAGGGTTTCCCAGGTTGGCATTTAGAATGTTCCGTCATCGCCCGTGAGACGCTTGGTGACCAGATCGACATCCACACCGGTGGCATCGATCACATTCCGGTCCATCACACCAACGAGATCGCCCAGACCGAAGCCCGTACAGGCAAGCAATTTTCCCAGATCTGGCTTCACAATAACCACATCAAGATTGACGGCACCAAGATTTCCAAGTCGCTGGGCAATATTATCACTCTGCAGGATATCGTCGATCGTGGCTATGACCTGAACGCCTTCAAGCTGCTGGCGTTCACTAAACACTACCAGACAGAGGGTAACTTCAGCTGGGACATCCTTGATGCGAGCGCCAACCGACTGAAGAACTGGCAGGATGTAGCCGTCCTGCGGCATCAGACTCATGACACGCTCGATGATGATGACGAAAAGAGCTCGACCGACGGCACAGTCTCGCTGTTGGCTACGCCGGCTGCGATTGTCGAAGCACTGGCTAACGATCTTGACACACCGAAGGCCCTTGCACTGATTGACGATGCATTTTCAACTTTTGAACGCAGTTCGGCCGTCAAGATTCATCAGCGAAGCCTTGTGCAACTACTTGAAGCTATCCGTGACTTGCTCGGCATCGACTTGTTCGTATCTACACCGGACATATCCGACGAAGCCAAGCGGCTCTTGATAGAGCGCCAACGAGCACGTGACGAGCAGGATTGGCAGGCCTCCGACCGTTTACGGGATGAACTCGCCGAGCAGAATGTCGCTGTCCGTGACACCCCATACGGTGTCATTTGGACCTACGCAGCTTAAGACTTCTGGCTAATCTTACTTGTCAGCTTGGCAATTGGTTGCTTCGGCTTGTGACGCTTGGCCTGGGCGCGCTCGTGCCAGGTGTCAAACAACACCTTGATACAGCCTGCGATCGGAATCGAGATGATACCACCGGCAATGCCGAACAAGTACAAACCGACTGTCACCGACGCCAGAATCGCCAGGGCAGACAGCTCAAGGCGCTTCGATTGAATCGCAGGTGCGATGTAGTTGTTCTCAATCTGCTGGTAAATAATGAAGAAAGTGACGTAGATAATGGCGGCGGTCACATTGTTAAACGCCAGTAGGGCGGTGATGAGTACGCCCGCGATAGTGGCACCGAACATCGGAATCAGCGACAGGATGAAGGTGACGGCGGCCGTCGGGATAGCCAGATTGGCCGGGACGCTGAAGAAGAAACTGAGGATGAACACCACTAACCCGGCGGCAAGCGCGCCAAGGCCGGATACGGTCAGCTGGCCGGTCACGTAGCCCGATACCACGGCGTGCATGCGCTGTACGACGCTGCGATGGTATTCCATCCGCTCGTGGTCGTCATACAATGCCCAGAGTTTACGCATCGCACCTGGGCCCTGGATTAGCATCAGGAATGACAATACCAGTACAAGGATACCGGCGGCCAACACCGAGAAGAACGAACCGATGCCGGTGACGATGTTCGACCCGACGCTCGATGCCCAGCGGGTGGAGTTATCTTCAATCGAAGCCACCGCCCGATCTACCTGCGGCTGCAGGCCATACTCATCGATGATTACGTTCAAGCCTTGCCAATCATCACGGACTGTGTCAACCAAAGCTGGGACAGTCTGTATGAACCGGGCAGTCTGCTGAACAATGGGCGGGACAGCCAGGAACAAGAATGCCCCGATGAACGCGACGACCATCACGTACGAGATTGCGGTACTAAAGACACGGCTACGGCCCGGCAGATGCCGTGAAAGCCGACTGACGGGACCGTTCAAGGCAAGTGCGAGGAAGAGAGCGGTGCCTAAGATGATAAGGGCGGTACGGGAGCTGTAGATGGCGAGGCCAGCCAGGAACAATCCAAGCGGGACGAGCCAGAATCGGACGAAGGTTTTCGTTGAGGCATCGATAGTGACTTTCATACCGTGATTATACATGAATCCGAGCGAAGAAGCGCATCTATCCCAGTGGACGAAGCACGAAGATGACCAGGATAAGGACGATGATACCAAGAAGCCAACCAGCCACGACGTCACTCGGGAAGTGAGCGCCGAGGTAGACGCGTGAGATTCCTATCAGGATAGGCAAGATCATCAAGCTGATAGCTGCTGGAATGTTCCATGGTGCCGGTAGTTTCATGAAAGCAAGGTAGGCCAGCAGGCCGTAGGTAATCATCGAACCGCTGGAATGACCGCTGGGGAAGCTATACGTCTGTAACCGCATGTCCAATGCGTATTCGGTTAATGGTCTGGCTCGTTCGAACGCCAGCTTCAGCAAGGTACCGAGCAGTAAGGTAAGGGGTATCGACATACCAGCCAGGAACAAACGCATATTCGCCTGCATGTAGCCGAAGATGCCGATTCCGCCAGCTATGAGAAAGACTGCAATCGGGTCACCCAAGAAAGTAATGGCTTCGAAGAATTGGCGGAGATTAGGCCCGAACAGATTAACGATACCGGCAGTGAGGGAACGGTCGAACCGATGGACGAAGCTGCGCATATATCCAGTATACGTGAGTCGCGACCGTTTTGACGAACAGCACTAGACAATGTATAGTTAAGATACTATGAAGATGAACATCGGACCGGTTGACGCCGCGACAGACATCCTAGGCGACAAGTGGACGCCACGTCTGCTGCGTTTCTTCGCGTCCGAACCGGCCGTGCGCTTCTGTCAGTTGCAGGATCTGACGGGTGAGATCAACCCGCGCACCCTCTCGGCACGCCTGGTTAAGCTTGAACAAGCCGGAATCATCGTCAAGCGACCGACCTCACCATCCCGATGTGAGTACGAGCTGACCGATAAGGGCCGTGACCTCATGCCGATTCTGGCCGATATGCACACCTGGTCGCACAAATACGCACGCTGATTTTCTCAGCTTTTTCTCAGATAAAGACTTTACCTTATATAATATACCTATGCGCGTATTGGTCATTGAGGACGAACATAAGATAGCCCGGGCGCTGAAGAAAGCACTTGAGCAGGAACATTACGCCGTCGACGTTTCATATGACGGCGACGACGGGTACGCGATGGCCACGACCGAACCGTACGATGTTATGATTATCGACCGGATGCTACCGGGAGAATATGACGGCCTTGGCATCGTCAGGGCCCTCCGTGAGAAAGGTATCCATACGCCTGTACTGCTACTGACCGCAATGGGCTCGGTGCAGGACAAGACCGAAGGGCTCGATAGCGGCGCCGATGACTATTTGGTAAAGCCATTCGCGCTTGATGAACTGCTGGCAAGGGTACGGGCGTTACTACGACGGCCCGACGCCCAGCAGTCGACCGTTCTGGCGGCCGATGATCTGTCGCTCGATACGTCCAAGCGTAGCGTGACGCGTGGCAACAAGGAAATTCGTCTGACATCAAAAGAATACGGCCTGCTCGAATACTTGCTACGCAACAAGAATCGACCGTTGTCGAAAGACTCTATCATGCAGCACGTCTGGGATTATGATGCCGATATCCTGCCCAATACCATCGAAGTCTACATCAAGTACCTGCGGGCAAAGATCGACAAACCGTTCGGCCGAAGACTGATAAAGACGGTACGTGGGTTCGGCTACAAGATCGAGGAGGACAAGGAATGAAACGTATGTTCAAATCGGCCACCGTCAAGTTGACCGCCTCCTACCTGCTGATTATCGTGCTCATCAGCTTCCTATTCAGTTTCATGATCTTTGAGGTGTCGACACGAGAGGTCTCACGCCGACTCGAACGTCTGCAAATCCGGATTGAGGGCAGCGGAGACACTCTGGTGCTGCCAGGACCGCTCACGCTGAACGATGTACGCATGAACCAGACGCAACAAGCACGGAACAATATTTTCTTTGGTCTGCTCTACATGAACTTGGCGGTCATTGGTCTCGGTGGCGTGGGTTCCTACGTCATGGCCCGCCGTACGTTGCAGCCGATCGAGGAAGCCCACGAGGCCCAGTCTCGCTTCACTAGCGACGCCAGTCATGAGCTGCGCACCCCGCTGGCCGTCATGAAATCAGAGATCCAGGTCGCCCTACGTGATTCGAAAATTAGCAAGGCAGAGCTGTCCGAACTACTCGAAAGCAATCTGGAAGAAGTTGATAAGCTGACGGCTCTGACGTCTACCTTACTACGCCTGTCGCGGCTCGAGTACAGCGCTATCAAACGCAACGATCGTCTTCACATGCAAGAACTGGTGCGCACAACGGCGGCATCGTTCGATGTGCCGACGCATCGTTTTGAGCTGAATCTACCCGACCAAGCGGTCATCGCCGACGGCAACCGGCCGATGATTGAAGACTTACTCCGCATCCTGATTGATAACGCGCTCAAATACAGCCCCCCTGAGAGTGCCGTTCGCATCAACCTCAGCACGACAGGTCGTACCTACAAAATTTCTATCACGAATGAAGGTGAGGGTATTACCGCAAAAGACTTGCCCTACGTGTTCGATCGCTTCTTCCGAGCAGATCGCTCCCGTAGCGCGCAAACAGACAAAGGGTATGGCCTCGGACTGTCACTTGCCAAAAAAATTGTCGAACTGCACGACGGCCAGATCACGGTGCACAGCACCCCGGGGGAGATTACCCGTTTTACAGTGGCCCTACCGCAGCTTCGAAAAAATCGCTAACGTTTTTTATTTTTTCAGACTATTCTCAGTTTCAAGTCGTATAGTGAAAGCCACAAGGTGGAATACACCTTAAAAGTCAAACAGGAGGAACACTATGCAAACCGCACAAAAGACCATCCTACTGAGCAAACGTGGTATGAAGGAACTGAAGAAAGCTGTCGCAAAACTGGAGCGCAAGCAGCAGCAGATCATTGCCGAGTTACGCGAGCTTGATAAGACGGACACTCACGACCAGCGTCTGGCCCGGATTGAAAAACTCGCAGAACTTGAGATTGTCGAGAGCCAGTTAGCCGACAAGCAGATGTACCTGATGAATGCTCAGCTATTCCCGCGCAAACGTGATGCCCTGCGCGTGGCGCTTGGTTCGGTCGTCGAACTCATTGACACCAATGGTCGCCTGGTACGCTACCAGCTGGTCGATAGTATCGAAGCCAATCCGAGCGACGGTCGTATCTCAGCTAACAGCCCTCTCGGTAAGACATTGCTTGGCCGAACTATCGAGGAGACGATCAAATGGGGAAGTGGCCTCGGCACCAACCAGCTGAAGCTCGTCCGGATCTCGTAACCGTTTTACTTACGCCCACCATCAGTCAACACCGCCCACGCCCACGGGCGGTGTTTCATTACCTTCTCCATAGGGGTTGATATGGTACAATAACTACTGCGCATTGGGGCGTGGCCAAGTGGTAAGGCACCAGGTTTTGGTCCTGGCATTCGG
>CAZFMZ010000001.1:0-174437 GCA_964520495.1 uncultured Candidatus Saccharibacteria bacterium | reverse complement strand
CTTGGCGGGACATTCGGGGGTCGTCTGCCAGAACGAATAAGACATCAAATCATCGTTAAAAGCATCATCTACATGCGGGAGTCGCCAAGTGGTAAGGCACCAGGTTTTGGTCCTGGCATTCGGGGGTTCGAATCCCTCCGCCCCAGCCAAGACGCTTATGCTAAACAGACTTCCAAGTGAGGTCTGTTTTTGATTAAATAAAGATACTTTCAATAAAGGATATCAATGAAATCTGAACAGACTGGCTTCGCACACGCATTTCTTATCATCGGTCTCATAGTGACCCTTGTCGGGGCACTTGGATTTATCTTTTGGCAGAACTACATAGAGAAGGATTCAACAAGATCTACATCGAACAGCAATAATACGCAACCGGTGGATTCGTCTGATCCGTGTGAAGGCCAAGAAGGTATAGCTGCAGGAACTAATACATTCTGCTCCCCGCAGGTAGGAATAAAGCTCCAGCTGCCTAGTATTTTTTTGTCAAAGCTTAATAAAACCACTAATTATGAAGTGTTCAAAGGAGGACTAGACCCTTCTACGAAAATATCCGCTGGAAGTTCGAATATCGTTTATTCCGCTGCGATTACAGGGAATGACGATTTCACGTTTACTATAGCCAATGAGCCGCTTCGTAGTGGCTATGCTGGTGTTGGGCATGGGCTACAAGAGACTTACTATGATGTCGAGACGGGGTTACTTAGCAATACTAAATTTCCAACGCGGACTTACGACTCGGCGACAGATTCATATAAAACATCTGGCGAGTTTAGCATAGCTGCGACAGTACCTTCGTTCATGGCGGATAACGTAAAGGTTTACCGTGGGACAGTTGGAGATGCTGGCACAACAATAAGAACATACTTCATGGTGATTAACGAAAACATTGTGAAGATAGAGCTTAGGCACGTTGGATATATGGGCCCTACTGAGAACGACCCTTCTACCGTAGACTCTGAACAAATCTTCAATGAACTAGACGCTGGAGTTAAAGACATAGAAGTATTGAACTAGTTGCCATTGCAGCGGCAAACAAGCCTGTCGAGGGGGCCGCATACATAGATGTTTTCTTCCTAAACACATCCGCCAGCCCCAGCCAAGTTGCTTAAGCTAAACAGACTTTCTATCGTGGTCTGTTTTTGATTTAATGGAGACAATTACATAACATGGGGCATCAATGAAATCTCAACAAATAGGCTTCGCACACGCATTTCTTATCATCGGTCTCATAGTGGCCCTTGTCGGAGCACTTGGATTTATCTTCTGGCAAAACTTTATACACAAAGAGCCGGTTGTAACGAAGACAGAAGTCGTTAAGACGGATTCAAACAATAAAGCAAACGATGAGTCTCAAAAGACTGAAGTTTCAAAAGCTCCGTTGACGAAAGCAGCCCTTGTAGAAGCGCTACCGAATGGTTGCAGCTTAGGTATTAGCGATGGATCAAATGATTTTGATGTTAATAAACTTACCAAAGTTATCAAATCAGGCCCCTCTCTTGGCCCCATCGAATACAAACAGCACGGCAGGATAAATGAGAATCAGACCTGGGTATATGTTGCAGGAGGCTGCGGTAGCAACGCCGGGGCATTCGCCCTAAAAGATGATGCTGGTACTTGGAAGCTAGTTGCTTATCATACAGGTGATGCATGGTTCGGTTGTGAAAAAGTTGATGGCCTTGATATTCCCAAGGAAGTAGTTGGCCTCTGTCTGGATGGCTCAAGTGAACGTGCTATACGTTAACGAAGAACAAGGGGGGTCAATACATAAAGTTCATCATCTTCCAATAGCCGGAGAGCTGTCCTAGATATTTCTTCCTGAAACACATCCACTATCCCCAGTCATCCAGCTAATAAAATAGGCTTCGTGAAAGCGAAGCCTATTTTACTTCTCTGAGAAAATATATCCTTACGCGTTGCGCTGATTGTTGGTGCGCAGTTTTTTCTTCAGCGCGCGCTTGATATCTGCGCTGTGGCGGTTTCGTTGTTTTGCCATGGTGTTAATCTCCGTTCTTGGTTAATTCTTTATTATATCAGTTTGTAGTTACATTTACAATAGCTGTCGGTCAATTTATGATTCGATTGCCGGGTGAACCTTCGCCACCGCTATCGTTAACAGACCTAGCACCACGCCTAGTCCGAGCGTGACCAAACGCATGATAATGGTCAGGGCCACAGCAGCCGGCAGGCTTGCGCCGAGCAGCACCATGATACCCACCGAGCCTTGCTCGTTCACGCCGATGCCGCCGGGAAGGAAGGTGACGTTCTGCAATACTGTCGGGAGCGTGAAGGCCACGACCGCCTGTGCGAAATTGAACTCGATTCCCATGTCATTGGCAATCAGCAGCAGGAGCAGGGAGGCGATGAGTGTCGAGACCACGCTGGTCAGCAACAGTACCACCAGGCTGGCGCCACTCAATAGCGTTTTGTTCTTGCCGATGAATGCCATGAACTTCGCTTTCGCCAGATTGACGAATGGCAGTTTGTTGAGTACCCGGCGGCTACGGTCAGCAGTTCGGCGGGTCCGTAGCAGTAGCAGGATGATGATATAAACGAACGCTAACGCCAGCACGATAACGATCTGTTGTTTCAGTAGCATGGCGCTGATAAGTGCTAGCACGACCAAACCGATGTTCTCGGTGAACGATTGCAGGAACACTACAGGCACGCTCTTCGAGAACGGCACGTCAATATGCTTCTTCAGGGTGATCGTGCGATAGGCCTCGCCACCAGGTATCAGAGATACTGGCTGCGCCTCAAAATATGCCACGACGGTGCGACGGAATGAGTGAGGCGCCTTGAGTACGCGCAGCATGTAGTTGTAGCGCATGATCCGCGCCAGATAAAACGCCATGCCAAGGCCAAGGATGAGGCCGTAGCTGAGCGGGGTTAGTGTCATGAGATAAGGTACGACCTCGCGCCACGGGACAAAAAGCGCCCCTACGGTTAACAACAGCACTCCGATAGCCAGGGGAAGGAACTTGATAATATGGCGTCTGCGGCCTTTCATATCGTTTCATTATACCGTACCCTGACATTGCGGACTGAACGACAATGCGCCTATACTACGGATATGAAAGCAGAGCTGCTCATCAACCCACGCTCACGTCAGGCCCGACGGTCACTGGCATATATTCACCACTGTCTCGAGGCTGAGGGTGTGACGATTACGGCCACCACGAAACTGACGAAACACGACGATATCGGCGAAACAATCGCGACGATCCTGGCACGCAAACCGAAGCTGCTCATCGTGGGCGGGGGTGATGGTACCATTAGCGAAGTGGTCGACCATGTGGCCGGTCGCGACGTCATGTTAGCGCTGCTGCCGCTCGGTACGACCAATAACTTCGCCCGTAGCCTCAATCTGCCGCTTGATATCGAGGGTGCTGTTGGTGTGGCGGCGAACGCCCGGGCACGCCGGGTCGACCTTGGTAGCATTAATGGCGATTTTTTCACCAACGTGGCCGGTATCGGCCTATCCGCCCGTACGGCCCGCAACGTTACCAACGCAGCTAAGCGGCGCTTTGGCCGCGCTGCCTATGGGCTGGTGGGCCTGGCGACGTTCATGCGACATGCACCCTTCCGGGCCACGATACGCGACACACGCGGCGGGCTACAGATCCATGTCGAGACGCACCAGCTGATCATCGCCAACGGACGCTACCATGGCGGTCGCCTATTGGCAGCGGACGCTTCGGTCGATAACCGTGAACTGATCGTCTTCGCGTTAGGCGGCCGTTCCAAGCTGAGCTTCGCCAAACACTTGCTAGACTTTTATGTCGGGCCACGCCGAAAGGTCGCGCATGCTTCATATATGATTGGCCGTGATTTTGAGATATTGACCGATTCTCCTCAGCCGGTTGAGCTGGACGGGGAAGTAAAGCTGTCAACGCCACTACACGCCTCGATCAAACCGGGCGCGGTACGTATCCGATACCCACTCGCGCATTGATACGCCCTGATTTTAGGACTATACTGGTTATGGCTATGTCAGTACTGGGCTCATCAAACGGGCACTTTCTACCGGCAGGCTTTACCTTCACATCGGTGCCCTTATCTGTAAGGTCGCCTCATATTCAACATCGGTGAAGGCCGTAAACAGGATGGTTCCGAACGGTCGGCCAACCCTTTCGGTTTTCGCTTCACTCCAAAATCCGTTCGCTAATTAAACATTAGCTTCCGCTCCATTTGATGAAAATGGCGGGGAACTGGGAGTAGAATATGCACAACACAATCATTAACAAACAAGTCAACGTCACGGCCGTAGGGTTCAAGAAGAACCTGACGGCGTACCCACGGCAGATGGAGTTCGACGGCAGGACGTACGATTTTATCGACGCCGGCCTAAGCTGCATCGTCCGTTCGGGTACCCGGCTCAGTCAGATTCTGACACTGAGCGATGGCCAGCAGCAGTTCCGACTGCGCAGTGACAACCGCGGTGGTCTTTGGACGCTGGTATCCGTCAGCGGATAACCGGTCCTGAAAATCTCCGTGTGAACGCGCCCCTTTCTTGCGAGAGGGGCGCGTTTTGCTACCCGTTGATTTCAGCTGATTCTCAGAAACAAGGCATAGACTGGTGAAAGAAGGAGGTAGCCCATCCATGACGACCCGATTTGACGGGATACACGCGCTGTTCTTCAATGGCACCCTGAAACGCTCACCGGAAGTCAGCAACACCGAAGGCCTGCTGCGCGCCAGCATGAAACTGATGGAAGAGAAAGGCGCCTCGACTGAACTCATCCGTACGATCGATCATGACATCGCGAGCGGCGTCCAACCTGATATGCGCGAGCATGGTTGGCAGCAGGATGAATGGCCGCGGCTATTTGAGAAGGTGGCCCGGGCTGACATCGTCGTGGTGTGCGGTCCCATCTGGCTCGGCGACAACAGTTCGCAGACCAAGAAGCTGATCGAACGTTTGTACGGTAACTCTGCCGAACTGAACGACAAGGGACAATACGCCTACTACGGCAAGGTTGGCGGCGCTATCATCACCGGCAATGAGGACGGCGTCAAACACTGCGCCATGAACGTTCTCTACAGCCTGCAACACATTGGTTTCACTATTCCGCCAGCGGCAGACGTCGGCTGGATCGGCCCGGTCGGACCCGGCCCCAGCTATCTCGATGAAGGATCCGGCGGCCCGGAGAGTGACTTTACTAACCGCAACATCACTTTCATGACTCATAACCTGCTGCACCTAGCGAAGCTATTGAAAGATGCGGGCGGCGTCCCGACCGAAGGCAACCTGCCCGAGCAGTGGGAGCGCGGCGAACGCTGGGGGTTTGAGAATCCCGAATACCGCTAAAAGCACTGAAGGAGAAGGAGGAAGAAATGCCCTATAACTCAACCAACGAACTACCTGACAGCGTTACGAACGTGCTGCCAGCTCACGCCCAGGACATCTACAAAAAAGCCTTCAACAGTGCCTGGGATCAATACAAACAGGCTGAAAGCCGCCGTGGTGACGAAGACCGCGAAACAACCTCCCACAAGGTGGCGTGGAACGCCGTAAAACAGTCGTACCAAAAAGGCGACGATGGCAAGTGGCATAAGAAATAAAGTAAAGGAGACGAACACGCATGAGCGACCTGATTGATCCGACTACCAAATACCCCCAACCTGACATTCCCGAGCAGCGACAGCCCGAGCCGGGTCTTGACACCAAACTACAACCGAAGGCTGACCATGGCATCGACAGCTATGTCGGCCACGGCCGGCTGAAAGGCCGTAAAGCGTTGATTACCGGAGGCGATTCTGGCATCGGTCGGGCCGTTGCCATCGCCTATGCGCGCGAGGGTGCCGATGTTGCCATCAACTATTTGCCGAGTGAGAAGGTCGACGCCGACATAGTGAAGGCGGAGATCGAAGCTGCCGGGCGCAAGGCAGTATGTATCGAGGGTGACCTGGCCGATGAAGCGTTCTGCATACAATTGGTCGAGACTGCCGCCAAGGAACTGGGCGGCTTAGACCTGGTGGTCAACAATGCCGGCAAACAGGTATATGTCGATGACATTAGCAAACTGTCTACCGAGCAATTGACGGCGACGTTCACGGTCAACGTATTTGCGATGTTCTGGATAGTGCGCGCCGCAATGAAATACCTACCGGCAGGGGCGACCATTATCAATACGACGTCAATCCAGGCGTACAAGCCTTCGGAGGGCTTGCTTGATTACGCTGCCACCAAGGCGGCCATCGCCAACTTCACTAAAGGGCTGGCAGCTCAACTGGTAGAAAAAGGTATCCGCGTGAACGGCGTCGCACCAGGCCCGATCTGGACCCCGCTTCAGCCTAGCTACGGACAACCGATGGAGAAACTGACCCAGTTCGGAACTCAGTCACCGATGGGCAGGGCAGGCCAACCAGCCGAACTTGCCGGCGCCTACGTCTTCCTGGCCAGCGATGAGTCGTCCTATGTCACTGGAGAAATCATCGCCGTTACGGGTGGGATGCCGATCTCATAAGTACACGGTCCTCGGTCACGATGTAATCGAGCGCAATGTCGTGCGGTTCGACCGGCACGGTTTTGGCCCGTTGCAGCTCATACGCAAGGCCGACGCTTAATGCCTGGGGTTGCGCCGACAAGAACCGGTCATACCAGCCGCCGCCCATGCCTAGTCGCCGACATTCGTCATCAAACGCCAGTAGCGGCACGATGACGACGTCATAGACCGCCTCCGGCACCGCTGCCGTGCGCGAGACGTCACCGATGGTCAGCTCGATGTGCGGCCACTCAGCCGTGATGAACCGCTCCAGCCAGGTAGTGTCGGCCTCGCGCCACTCCTCATATGAGCGATAGACATGCAGATGGTAAATCTGCTCCCATTCGAGCAGGCCTTTCAGATGGTTGGCGATTCGCTCGCTTCGGGCCTGGGCCTCAGCAGCCGTAAGCGCACGGCGCCTCGCTGTCATAGTCGTACGTAGGGTCGTCTTGTCCATATATCTAGTATAGCCCTCGACAAAGTATTTTTCTTATGCTATAATGGAAAGATAAAGGCGTCCAAGTATGGCGCTGGATGAATACCGAGAATCTGTTTCTGGCCGTTCATCACCCGCATGAACGATAAGAAAGGTATTCATGTCTTATAACTCTTCTACGCGTGCTCGTCGCGCGCCAAACTCTACCAACCGTGCCCGCTCATTCCGTAGCGGTGGTGCCAAGAAAGGCGCCCGCAAGCAGTATATCCACCCGAGCAAGTTCATCAATCGGACTACTCAGGAGCAGGAAATCGTCGAATACGTACCCACGCACCGCTTTGCTGATTTTGCGTTAGCCGACCAGCTGCACAAGAACCTGACAAGTATCGGTTTCGACACGCCGAGCGCTATTCAGGACCAGGCGATTCCGTTGCTACTCGAAGGCAAGGACGTCATCGGGCTTGCCAACACGGGTACCGGCAAGACGGCCGCCTTCTTGCTGCCTATCATGACCAGCCTCGCCAAGAAGCCGGAACGCTCAAGCGTACTCATCATGGCACCTACCCGTGAACTGGCCCAGCAGATTGACGCCGAATGTAAGCGTTTCTCACGCGACATGCGTCTGTTCTCAACCGTCGTCGTCGGTGGTACCAACATCGACCGCCAGATCCGCGACCTGAAGCGTCAGCCACATTTCATCATCGGTACTCCTGGTCGTCTGAACGACCTATTAGACCGTGGTGTCCTGCGACTCGACAAGATTAGTCACTTCGTCCTCGATGAAGCTGACCGCATGCTCGACATGGGCTTCATCGCTGACATCCGAAAGATTGCCCAGCAATTGCCTAACAACCGCCAGACATTCTGCTTCAGTGCCACTATTACGCCACCTATCCAGGCGTTGGTACATGACTTCATGCGTGACCCAGAGATTGTCTCCGTACGTACCGGTGAAACCAGCGATCACGTGTTGCAGGACATCATCGAGGCCAGCGACAAGCAGCACAAGCAGGACATCCTGCAGGGACTGCTCGCCAAAGAACAGTTCGATAAAGTACTGGTATTCGGCGAAACCAAATTCGGTGTCCAGCGATTAGCCGACAGCCTGACGAAACAGGGCATTCCTTCCGAAGCCATTCACGGCAACAAGTCGCAGAGCCAGCGCCAACGGGCCCTGAATGCCTTCAAGACCAACAAGGTGAAGGTATTGATTGCCACCGACGTGGCTGCTCGTGGCCTCGATATCCCGAACGTCTCGCACGTGATCAATTTCGATCAGCCGGCGACCTACTCTGACTATGTTCACCGCATCGGTCGAACCGGTCGTGGCGGCGCCAAAGGTGCAGCCTTGACATTCGTCGACAAAGCCTAACAAGGCCGTGACGCGGTACAATAGAGCATAATGGCTTCGTATCCTATTGTTGAAACGACGCTTGGCGCCATCGTTGGTGGTGGCCAGGCACTCGGACTTTACCCCGATGGACGTAAGTTCTTCGTATGGGGTGGCCTGCCTGGCGAGACCGTCCGGGCACAGGTGACCAAGCGACGCTCGAAGATGGTCGAGGGCAGGGTGGAAGAGGTCCTCACCTCGAGCGACCAACGCATTGACGCCCGGGACCCAGAAAGCTTCCTTTCGACCAGTCCATGGCAAATCATGACGCCTGAGGCTGAGACGCATTACAAGGCGGCATTGATAGAGGAAGCGTTCGAGCTGCACGATATCGTCTTGCCGCACCCGATCGAAGTGAAGACCGACGGTAAGCGTTTCGGCTACCGTAACAAGGTTGAGTTTAGCTGGTACTGGGACCATGATACCGACCAGCTCGAACTGGCCTTCTTTCGCCGTGGGTCCAAAGGCAAGGTGCCGGTCGACGGTACCTCGTTGGCCCACGACAATATCAACCGCCTGGCCAGAGCCATGCGCGACACGTTGCGCCAAAAGTCTATCCAGGCCCGTGACCTAAAGACCCTGATGATCCGTTGTGATCAGGCGGGTAACTGCGTTTGGCAACTATACGTCAAGGAACGTGAGCTCCCGCTCCTCACTCAAGCCGAAGTAGCCGCATTGCCGGCACTCGGCGGTGAAATCATATACTCCGACCCACGCAGTCCGGCCAGTCGTATCACCGAACGACTGGCGGCGTTTGGCGAGACGGTGCTGACCGACCAGGTGAAAGACATTTCCTTCTCCTATGCGACCGAAGGGTTCTTTCAGGTGAACCTGCCTCTGTACGAAATGGCGCTGCGTGATATGGCAGCCTGGCTGCCCGCTGGGCCGGTGGTCGATATGTACAGCGGGGTCGGCACCATCGGTCTCACTATCGGCGGGCCCGCCACCACGTTGGTAGAGCTCGATGAATATGCGGTGCGCGAGATGCGACGCAACATCGAACGGCTGCATCGCGACGCGACCGCCGTGCATGCCGCTAGCGAGGACGCCCTCGAGTATATCGTAGGCGATGCCACCATCATCCTTGACCCACCCCGGGCCGGCTTGCATGAAGCGGTCATCACACGCCTGCTTGAAACGAAACCGGACCGTATTATCTACTTGAGCTGCAACCCCGTCACCCAGGCCCGTGACGTCGCCCGCTTAGCCGAAGGTTACGGTATCCGCGGTCATACCGGATATAATTTCTTTCCAGCCACGCCACATATCGAGCACCTCGTCGTTCTCGACCGGCTGAAAGCATAAGCCTGATTGACGTAGCTTCTCGTTTTGCCGTACAGTAATGGCATGAAGCGCGGTTTTACTATCGTCGAAGTACTGGTCGTGATCGGCGTCATCACGCTCCTCGCGACTATCGTCACGACAGCCTACGTCATGTACCAGGACCGTTCTTATGATGCCCAGGCCCGCGGCCTGGCGAATTCCGTGCGGGCAGGGGCGGAGCGTTATTTTAATCGCAACAATGATTATCCGTCCGGCACCCAGCTCTCGAACCTGGCGACCGCCCACAGTATGCTGGGTGTACCCATCGCGAACCTCGATGGACCAAACGTGCAACTACGCGGCTGCGCCGGTGTCTCTTCTACCTGTATACCGAACCCTCACGACAAGACCAAGGTGTACTATCTGACCAAGCTCGATAGCGACGGCACGGCCGCCCGTTCCTACAGCATCACGCTCAAAAGCGGCTCCACCGCTTGTACGTACAGCCTGCCTAGCGGCGAAAGCATCCGTGGCTCGTACCTGTTGGCCTATTGGTCGAGCCAAGATGCTACCTGGAAAGTGGCCCGTAGCAGTCAAGGACGACCCACCACTTCCAACGCGACGACCTGTCCGTTTACAGCGCTTTGATGCGCCGGTAGGCGAACTTCGTCGCCACGCGCCATTGCCCCCGGGAATCGGTATCGAATTGCATGATCTCCCCGGTCTTCACTTCGGCGATAAGCACCAGGGCTGGGTTATAGGGAGCGAGCGTCCGGTAGTACATAAGGTCTGACTTGGTGGGGTTACGGCGGCCAGGAAAGACGTCTTTAAACTTCGCACGGCCGATATCATCGAAGTAGTGCGGTTGTGCTTTCGGCGGAATGTAGGTATCGGCTACCAACCCCATGCGCGCAACGATTTTCTTGATGTCCGACAGCAACAGCTTCGAACGGCCACTGACATGGAGGTAGAGCTGCTTCTTGGTCGTCAGGAACAACGTCGCTTCTGCCACGCGGCTGACGGGAACCGCCCGGACGATGACATGATCGATTTCAAGCGCCAGACCAAACTTCGTCTTCGCGATCTGCTCTAAAGCGAGGTCATCATAGACGTGGTCATTCATGCCACTTATTGTACACCTCTAGGCCGAAAATCCGAACAGGGGTTATCCTCCGGCAGCTGCTACAATAAAAACAGTGGATTTCAAGACACGTTACGCAAAGCTGAACAGCCGCCAAAAAGAAGCGGTCGATACCATCGATGGCCCGTTAATGGTGGTGGCAGGACCAGGCACCGGCAAGACAGAACTCTTGAGCATGCGGACGGCCAACATCTTGCGTTCGACCGACACCTTACCCGAAAACATCCTATGTCTGACGTTCACCGAAAGCGGTGCGGCAGCCATGCGGCAGCGCCTCAGTGAAATCATCGGCCCGGCCGCCTACAAGGTCGCCATCCATACGTTTCACAGTTTCGGTTCGGAAATCATCAACCAGAACGGGGAGTACTTTTACCACGGTGCCGACTTCCGGCCAGCTTCGGAACTAAGTGCGTACGAGATCCTGCGCGATATCTTTGAATCACTCGAATTATCAAACCCGCTCGCCTCACAGATGAATGGGGAATATACCCATCTGGCGGACACGCTGACGACAATCGGTGAACTGAAGAAGGGTGGTCTCACCAGCGACGAACTTCTGGAAGTACTGGAGGCAAACGAAGCGGTACTCGATCTGTGCGAGTCCGACCTAGCCGAGGCCTTCAGCCCGCGCATCTCCGCCAAGACCGCCGCCAGCTTGACGCCCATCGCCACCCGACTGGCGAGCCTGGAAATACCACATCTGCCGCCAGGTATCTCGCCGCTCTCGAGCGTACTCGCCCTCAGCTTGGCACATGCTGTCGATGCGGCCGAGGACACCGACTCAACCAAGCCTATTACCGCCTGGAAGAACCTCTACCTCGAAAAGGATGGCGCTGGCAGGCTTATTTTCAAGGATCGCAAGCGAATCAAGAAGCTACGCTCGGTCAGCTATCTGTACTATCAGTACCTTCTGAAGATGCAGGAGTCAGAACTCTATGACTTCGATGACATGGTACTGCGCGTCGTCCATGCGATGGAAGTCTTTCCTGAGTTACGTTACAACCTCCAGGAACGCTACTTGTATGTCATGGTCGACGAGTTTCAGGACACCAACATGGCGCAGATGCGTATCCTGCACAATCTGACCAGCGGACCTTTCGGTGACGCCCCCAACGTCATGGTCGTAGGGGATGATGATCAGGCGATCTATAGCTTCCAAGGTGCTGAAGTCGGCAACATCCTGTCATTCAAAGACCGATATGAAGATCTGAAGATCGTGACGCTGACCGATAACTATCGTTCGGCGGCAGCTATCCTCGACAAGTCACGAGACGTCATTCGGCTCGGCCAGGGGCGGCTCGAGCAGTATGTCGAGCAGATCGACAAGACACTGACCGCTCATACGTCAGCGACCGGCAGTCAGGTGACGCTGCTGGAATACACCCGCGTTGAGGACGAACGTCGCGGCCTGGCCGCCAGAGTCCGGCAGCAAATCGACAGCGGCGTTGACCCGGCCACTATCGCCATATTAGCCCGCAGGCACCGGGAATTGACCAACTTACTACCATACCTCTACGACGAAGGTATCAGCGTCAACTATGAACGGCGCGACAATGTGCTCGAAGCCGAGGTCATCGTGCAGCTGACCCTGCTGGCTGACATCATCTGCTTGATCGCCGACCGGCGGCTCGGTGATGCCGATGCCCTGTTGCCGCGGCTGCTGGCACACCCAGCCTGGGATGTCGACAACCAAGCCCTGTGGCAGCTGAGTCTGAGCGCCTATCGTCATCATGGCAGCTGGCTGGAGGAGATGGCAACTACGCCAGACTTCAAGAACCTGCACGCCTGGCTCATCGATACAGCTCGACTTGCCCTACATGAGCCAGCCGAGCTGATACTCGATCGCCTGATTGGCGTTCCTGCCACCGGTACTGCTCATGGGTTTACCTCACCACTGTTCGGTCATTTTTTCTCCGACGAGGCTCGTCAGAAGGACGCCGAACGATACCTGACATTTCTCGAAGCCCTGCGTACCATCCGCACCAGGTTGCGCGAATATCGCCCCGATCGGACGGTCACGTTGCACGACTTCGTTGAGTTCGTGAAGCTACATCACAGAGTAGGCAGCGCCATTACCAGCGTCCGCGTCCGAAGTGATGTCTCGTCCGGCGCCATCCAGCTGATGACGGCACATAAATCGAAAGGGCTTGAATTCGAACATGTACATATCATCGGTGCCGTCGACACTGCGTGGGGCGAACGCGTCCGATCGCGATCTCGCCTGATAGGGTATCCTGAGAATCTTCAACTCCGGCCAAGCGGCGAAACCATCGATGAACGCTTGCGCCTCTTCTTCGTAGCCATGACCCGAGCCAAGCGGACGCTCGCCATCAGCTACGCCGCAGCCGACGAAAACGGAAAAACCACCCTAAGGGCTAGTTTCCTGACTGGCGAAAGCTGGGAAGCTGAGGTCGTACCAGCGAACGAGCAGCTTGAATCCCTGACGCAGCAACTAGAGACGGAATGGTACCGGCCACTCATCAGCTTGGAGCAAACCGACATGAAGCGATTGTTAGCGCCGGTGCTTGAAACCTACAAGCTAAGTGCAACCCACCTGAACTCATTCCTCGACGTTTCACGTGGCGGACCCCAGGCCTTCTTACTCCATAACCTGTTGCGGTTCCCCCAGGCGATGACACCGCAAGCTGCCTACGGCTCAGCCATGCATCGTGCCTTGCAGCGGGCCCACGATCATCTTCGAACCAATGATAAGCCAAAGCCAGTCGAAGACATCATGCAGGACTACGAGAAGCAGCTTGCTAGCATGCGCCTGTCCGATCATGACCTGCAACATTATCTGCAATATGGTCACGAGGTACTGCAGGCATTCTTGGCGCAGGCGTACGACAGCTTTGTGCGTTCGCAACGTACCGAGCTGAGTTTCGCCAACCAGCAAAGCCGGGTAGGCGAGGCCATCCTGACCGGAGCACTCGACCTGGTTGATATCGACGAAAAGGATCGGGCCATCGTCGTGACCGACTATAAGACCGGCAAGAGTGCCAAAAGCTGGCGCGGCCGCGAGGACTGGGAAAAGGTGAAGCTACATAAATATCGTCAGCAACTCCTATTCTATAAGCTGCTAGTGGAACGTTCGCGTGACTATGGCTCCTATCAAGTGAAAAAAGGCGTCCTGCAGTTCGTCGAGCCCGACACAACGGGTGCGATTCATGCGCTTGATCTTGAATATGATGATGTCGAGGTGGAACGCTTTTCACGACTGATTGAAGCCGTCTACGAGCGTATCGTCACGCTTGAGTTACCAGACGCCGACACCTACACGCCGGACTATGCCGGCATGCTCCAGCTGGAGCGCGATCTCCTCGGTGAGACCATTGACGAAAATAGTTAATTACGGTATTATTGAACTTGCCTTCGAACGGTTGAGCGTGGACACGGCGATACGAATATCGATTCGCGTCCTCGTGTCCGCGCTCCTGTCTCGAATGCACATTAACAGACAGGAATAGTGCAATTAAGCCCCGATCGTCTTCCGGCAGGTGCTGGGCGACCCGAGACGCCCCCGAAGTTGATGTGGCGGTCGGTGGTGAGGAGAGAGGCCATTCCCCATATGGTCCTTTCCAAAAGACACCCCGGAGCTGGTCCCGAGCCAGCTTCGGGGTGTCGCCCCAATGATTTCAAAACCCGCAGAGGGTTTTGTGTGAAGCAGGTGAGCAGGGGGCGGGGAAGACTCCCCGGAGGGAGCTGCTCTCTGCTCACCGTCCAAGCTGCCAGGCGGGCGCTCGGGGCCTCCCCCGACCTCGGCGCCCGTCTGGCTCCTTCTGTAACAGCAATCCTACGAGATGGAAGGAGGTGGTCGATGTGGCCACCGAACAGCAGAAGCGGGATGCGGCCAAGATACCGCCGTCCCAGCGGACACCAGCCGAACAGAGGCTGGTGAGCGACAACCCGAGCCAGGCTGTTCGCAACCTCGACTTCGAGGCACGACGTCAGGACCGCAAGGGCTGAGTCGCGATCGAAGCGACGTGAACGGACATCTCCGCCTCCGGCGTGGATCATGGGGAAACAGCACGCACTATTCCTGTCCGTCTCACATTCGACAGAAACGATGCTTTGTGTCAAATGTCAGACGTGATTCCCATATACCATTTATGATATACTAGGTCTATTACGCATGTACGCTACGAGGAGCACGCCATGACATGGAACAATCATGAATCACCATCAGTCCCACCCGCATTGAACGAGCTTGGCTCTGATACGCCCCTGTACCTGCATGTTTCTGAACGGCCCGCCGAACGAGACCAAGATGTATTCGAAGAACTCCGCGCCATCAGGCTCGGCACAGCCGCCACCGGCAAAACGGTCGTCCTGACGGAAACGACCGGTTATGCACGCAAGCACGGCGAGACCATTGACGTACCGGAAGGCCTTACGTTCAGCGCCTGAGTCATGGCTTCATTTTGGCACGACTTACCGCGTCCGTTCTTTATCCTGGCTCCGATGGAGGCAGTCACTGATGTCGTGTTCCGCCATGTCGTCGCCCAGGCGGCTTCACCAGACGTGTTTTTCACTGAATTCACCAACGCGACCGGATGGGACGCGGCAGGGGAGAAAGCTGTCGGCGGTCGGCTCATAAAGACCGACGACGAAGGGCCAATCGTCGCCCAGCTATGGGGCAGTGTACCGAGCGCGATGGCGAAATTAAGCCAGCACTGTCAGCGGCTTGGCTACGACGGCATTGACATCAATATGGGGTGCCCGGATGCCTCAGCAACGAAGAGCGGCGGCGGCGCAGCGATGATTCGTACGCCCGAGCTAGCCGGCCAGATGATTACGGCCGCGAAGACCTCCGGATTGCCCGTCAGCGTCAAGACCCGGCTTGGCTACAGTCGCACCGACGAGTGGCAGGAATGGCTGACGTATCTGTTTGAACAAGATATCGTCAACCTCACCATTCATCTCCGCACCAAGAAAGAGATGAGCAAGGTACCGGCGCACTTCGAACTCATACAGGCCATCAAAACTTTGCGCGACGCGGTTGCACCGCAGACACTACTGACGATCAACGGTGACATTCGCGACTATGCCCACGGCGAACAACTGGTGCACGACACCGGCGTCGACGGCGTCATGATCGGGCGCGGTATCTTCGCCAACCCGTTCGCATTCGAGAGCACCGCTCGGGCGCACAGCCGTGAAGAGCTTCTTGCACTACTCAACCTACAGCTTGATCTGCACGATGAATGGGACCGCCCAGAGCAACCACGTAAGTTCGATCCCCTCAAGCGTTTCTTTAAGATTTACATCCGAGACTTCGATGGCGCCGCCGAGTTACGCGACCGGCTCATGCATAGTCGGTCGACTGAAGAAGTCCGTCAGATACTGGCTACCGTACGATAACACGCATGCCTGGCCCCGCATAGGGTCAGGGCGGTCGCGAAGTTATAGTAGGCCAAAGCTGCCACTTTCTGCTGGGCCTCGCGGCTATCGTCGGTCGTTGATATGAGATTAGCGCTCGCCTGGAATGCCCAGACGTCAACGTTGAAAGCCTGATACTCGTCTCCAAAGGCCTCACGCAGCGCATCACGGTCGAGCGTCGTACCGGCGACGGTATTGAGCGCCACGATGACCTCATTATGGGAACCCTGCAGCCGGTCGTAGGTACCTTCGGTAACCCAGTCGAGTTCCGCCTTCAGTTCTGCGCCGGGCGAGAACGCCGCCCGCTGAGCCGCGTTACTCACTATCAGCTCGTGTGTCTCATCGTCAATGACGATACCGTACTGAGCGGCCAGGTCTCTGATGTGTTCACCCTTGCGCACGATCATGTCATAAATCTGCTCCAATTTATCGTTGGCACCACAGCCGCTCTTATCACCGCTGGCATGGTCATCGTCATGTCCGCCGACCGGTTGGCCGATTTTCTTCAAAAAGCCGACGACGTTGCGGTATGCCGCAAGCGTCGTACCGTCATTACCGGCAAACTGCTTGTTCGTCAGGTCGTCGGCCACCATCAGGCTCTCGCTACCGCCGGCTGAATTAGGCTTCGGTGTCGCCGGCGATCGGCCGTCGATGCATCCGCAGACAACGGTATGCTCGGTTCCGACGTGGAGCTCCCCACTCATTAACCGCTCTGTCAGCTCATCCACACGCTCGCGCTGAGTATCGGTGGCCTCGATATTTCCTTCAGCTTCCGTTAGAATCTCGCACTCAATCACTGGATTCACTTCGATATATCCTCCTCGGGTATGTTCCATCTTTGTCTTTCTCGAACTGGTCGTTTGGTACTAAAAATCCAGGGTCAATTGTACTCCCTGGATTAGTAGCTTCAAGTGTAGAATTAACGACGTCGGCGACGGCGTAGGCCGGCGACCTGCAGCCGTACGGTGTGCCGATCGACCAGTTGATGGGCTTTCTCTATCTCCACCTGGGTCTTGGCCGTTTCGCGCAGCTTCAGTGCGCGCTCGAGCGCGGCCTTGCTCTCAGCTTCGACGATTTCATCGCCATGGTCCGCCTCGTCGACCAATACACGCACGCGTGAGCCGGTGATCTCGATGACGCCGCCACCGATGGCATAATAATCGAGCTTGTCGTCGTTATCGCCCTTGGCATAACGGACCGCAATCGCTCCTGGTACGGCAACCGATACCAATGGCTCATGTCCACCGAACACTGAGATCGGACCGGCAGCGGTCGGCAGCATCACCTCATATACCTCCTGGTCGAGTTTGATGCCGGCGAGCGTGACGAGTTCGAATTTCACGTGGCGCTAGTCCTTCTTCTCACTGAGCGGGCCTGGCGCCATATAGAACCAGCCCTCAGGCTTGTCGTCGTACTTGCCGGCCAGGATGTCAGCCACGTCGGTCACGGTGTCCTCGAGCTTGATATACGCCCCAGGGTTACCCGTAAACTGAGTAGCGACGAAGAACGGCTGAGCCAGGAACCGTTGCAGGCGTCGGGCACGGTTGACGATCTGTCGTTGATCCTCAGACAGCTCTTCCATGCCGAGGATAGCGATAATGTCCTGCAGTTCCTTGTATTGCTGAAGGATACGCTGCGCTTCACGGGCGGTATCGTAATGTTTCTCACCAACGACTTCAGGGTCGAGAATGGTGGAGTTTGAGTCAAGCGGGTCGACGGCTGGGTAAATACCGATTTCCGTCAGTGCACGGTTCAGCACGATAGTACTGTCAAGGTGCGCGAAGGTCGTCGCGGGAGCAGGGTCGGTCAGGTCATCGGCCGGCACGTAGACAGCCTGGACAGAAGTGATCGAGCCTTTCTTCGTACTGGTGATACGTTCCTGCAAACCACCCATTTCCTGCTGCAGGTTCGGTTGGTACCCGACGGCTGACGGCAGTCGGCCAAGCAGGGCAGACACCTCGGCGCCAGCCTGGGTGAAGCGGAAGATGTTGTCGACGAACAGCAACACGTCCTTACCCTCGTCACGGAAGGCTTCAGCCATAGCAAGTCCGGAAAGAGCGACGCGTAGACGGGCTCCCGGTGGTTCGTTCATCTGTCCGAAGACGAGACTGGTCTTGTCGAGCACGCCAGCTTCTTTCATCTCGTAATAGAGGTCGTTACCTTCACGGGTACGTTCACCGACGCCGGCAAAGACGGAGTTGCCGGAGTGGAATTTGGCGATGTTGTTGATGAGCTCCTGAATTAGGACCGTCTTACCGACGCCGGCACCACCGAACAGACCAACCTTACCACCTTTGGTGATTGGCGCCAGCAGGTCAATGACCTTGATTCCGGTTTCCAAAACTTCGGTCTTGTTGGCCTGTTCGCTCAGCGCAGGTGGTTCACGGTGAATCGGCGCGGTCTTTCCTTTAGGCGCAGGTTTGCCATCGATCGGTTCACCGACGACGTTGAACATGCGGCCCTGGGTCGCGTCGCCGACGGGTACGGAAATCGCTGCACCGGTTCCGGAAACGACGTCACCTCGCCTCAGGCCGTCGGTACTCTGCAGACTAACGGCGCGGACGCTGTGTTCGTTGAGGTGTTGAGCGACCTCGAGCGTCACAACCTTGCCGTCGTGCTTAATTTCCAATGCATCGTAAATTGCCGGTAGTTCCTTACCGCTAAACTCCACATCTACCACGACACCTACAACCTGGGTGATTGTTCCTTCTTGTTTACTCATCATTATCTCCTTCGCTATCATCAAATGTCACTACCATCGCGTCGCCCCAGTGATACGGCTCTGTCTTCAGTTCAGAAATCTGCGACAACGGCACTCGTACCTCTTCACCCGACTCATCGATCGTCAATATGCTATCCTCATAGACCGATCCGCCCGGAAAATGCTCACGACTCATTTCATCGCCTCCGCACCGCCACTGATTTCAGCCAGTTCCTGGGTGATAGCCGCTTGTCGGGCTTTGTTCATCTCGAGCGTCAGGTCGTCAATCAGGTCACCGGCATTGTCGGTGGCGTTCTTCATGGCGAGCATTCGCATGCTGTGCTCCGACGCTCTTGCGTCGAGGAACGCCTGGAACAGCTGGGCGTTTACTAGGCGATACACGACATTTTCGAGCACGGTTTCGGCATCCGGTTCGAACTTGGCCTCCCGCATATGTTCGTCCTCTGACGGGTCGACGCTACCAGCAGGCAATAGTCGCTCCGTGCGGACCGTCTGCACCACCGACGAGACGAAATCGGTATAGATCACGTCGACTGCATCCACCTCACCGTCGGTGAACAGTTTATAGGCGGTATCCAGTGCCGGTTGAAGCTCATATCCTTCCAGCTTGTCCGGCAGATCCTCGTACGCACCCACCAGTTCGGCATCCTTCAGGCGTGTCACGAACGTGGTGACTTTGCGACCGATAGCGATAGTCTTAGTAGAGATGTTGCGCGCCTTGTCGTCGATGATTTCACGCAGGTACAGCTTGGCGACGTTGGCGTTATACGCACCGGCCAACCCCTTATCACTGGCGATAACGATAAGTAAACGACGTGAAACTTCGCGGGCCTCGAATAGCGGATGACCGTGCGTGGCGCCCTGGGTTGCCAAGTTGGCGAGAATCGCCTGAGCGGTGGCGGTATAGGGCGTGGTCGCCTTGGTCGCGTCCTGGGCACGGCGCATCTTTGAGGCGGCCACCATCTGCATGGCCTTAGTAATCTGCTTGGTACTCTTTACCGAGCGGATGCGGGACTTCAGCTGTCGCTGTGAGGCCATTAGCCCTCGAAGCCTTTCGCGGCCGACGTGGCGGCTTTTTCAATCAGCTTGGCACTCGGGCTACCGGCTTCGACTTTTTCAGCACCGGTATTCAATTCGCGCATTTCTTTTTTATGATCGGTCCAAAGTTTAGTCAACAGGGCGGCTTGAGCATCTTTGATTTTTTCAGCCGGTACCTTGTCGAAGTAGCCCTCACTCACCGCGAATATGCTGGCGACCTGCTCCCAGATGCCCATCGGCTGATACTGGTGCTGCTTCAGCAGTTCGGTCAGCCGCTGTCCGCGCTCGATCTGCGCTTTGGTCGCCTCGTCCAGATCGGAACCGAACTGTGCAAAGCTCGCTAGTTCTCGGAACTGGGAGAGTCCAAGCTTCAGGTGACTGGAGACGCTTTTGACGCTCTTGGTCTGCGCGGCACCACCGACACGCGAAACCGACAATCCAGCCGAAATGGCGGGACGGATACCCTGGTAAAACAGATCGGTTTCCATGAAAATCTGTCCGTCGGTAATTGAGATGACGTTAGTCGGAATGTAGGCCGAGATGTCACCGGCTTGGGTCTCGATGATAGGCAGAGCCGTGAGCGAACCGGCACCCAGGTCATCGCTCAGCTTAGCTGAACGTTCAAGCAGTCGCGAGTGCAGGTAGAATACGTCACCGGGGAAGGCTTCACGGCCCGGCGGACGACGCAGTAACAGCGACATCTGACGATACGCGACCGCGTGCTTGGTCAGGTCATCGTAAATCATCAGGGCATGGCCCTTGTTGTCACGGAAGTATTCACCCATGGCGGTTGCGGCATACGGTGCCAGATACAGCATTGACGCTGGATCGCTCGGACCAGTAGCCACGATAATCGTCTGATCCATGACGCCTTCCTGCTTCAGGCGCTCAACTAAGCGGGCGATCTTTGAGAGCTTCTGGCCGATAGCGACATAGATGTTGACGACACCGGTCTTCTGCTTAGCCTGATTGATCATAGTATCGACGGCAATGGCTGTCTTACCGGTCTGACGGTCACCGATGATAAGCTCACGCTGACCACGGCCGATAGGGAACATGGCGTCGATAGCGACGATACCGGTCATGAGCGGTTCGTGCACCGACTTACGACCCATGACGCCGATAGCTTCGCGTTCGACGCGGCCGGTATGCTTCGTCTTGATAGCTGGACCGCCATCGAGCGGACGGCCGAGTGGATCGACCACGCGACCGAGCAGCTCTTCGCCGACAGGCACTTCCAACACCTGGCCACGCAGGCGTACGGTGTTGCCCGCCGAAACCTGGCTGTCATCACCTAGGATGACCGCCCCGATCTCGTCTTCCATCAGGTTGAGAGCGAAGGCTTCGACCACGCCGGCAGCGGTGTCGATTTCCAGCACCTCGCTATAGCCGGCCTCGGTCAGCCCGTGTACCCAGGCGACGCCGTCACCGACACGGATGACAACGCCGGCGTCTTTCAAGCCTTCGGTCTTCTCCAAGCCGGCGATTGCCGCCTGGAGGTCTTTCGATAGTTCTGCAACTGCAAGTTCTGCCATATGTTTCTCCTAAACCGTCAATTTCTCTAATTTCGCTTTCACGCTTGCGTCCAGCTGGCGGCCGGGAAGTTCAAGGCGGACGCCGCCGACCAATCCTGGGTCAACCCGTTCACGTAACACCACCTGGCTTGCGGTGCCGTAATGGTGCTTGATGAGCGCGTCGACCGCGGTGCGGGCCTGGTCGTTCAACGGACGGGCCGAGACGACCGTGCCGACAACGACACCAGCACCTGCCAGTTGGCGTTCGATATCGCGCACCACCAAGTCAGCCTCACTGGTGCGCTTGCTATCAATCAGATAGGCGGCCAATTCACGCAGTACCCCCGATTTCGCATCGCCAGCCCGTAATCGCTGCGCGGTACGCTGGGCCAGTTTACGACGTGAAAGCAATGCCATATTAGCGCTTGGCTCCTTCGACCGATTTCTTAATCAGGGCGGCGTCCAGCTTATCATCGGCAATTCCGGAGACTGCCAGGCCCGCCGCCTTTTTCACCAGGTTGATAGTGTCTTTCTCCAACGCCTTCCTAGCCGCCAAGACATCCTTCTGAATGTCCTCTTGCGCTTCGGCGACGATTCGTTCGGACCGCTGATTCGCCTGTGATTCGGCTTTCTCGATCATCTGAGTGGCTTCGTTCTTGGCGGTCGTCACAATGTCGGCCGCTTCGCTACGCGCCTTCTTGAGCGTTGCTTCAATCCTAGCCTCCGCCTCTTCGGCCTTCTTCTCAGCTTGTTCAGCCGCCTTGCCAGCCTCGTCAATCTTAGCCTGACGGTCGTCAAGCGCCTTGATGAGAATAGGGTAGACGAACTTGTTCAATAACCATACCAAGATAAGGATAGAGACCAGCTGTACGATCAGCATGGTCCAGTCAATACCAAGGCTCGCGAACAAGTCTTTGTTCTGTTCACCGCTCGTAGCGGCAGCGAATTGTACGAATGGATATTCCACGTATGTCCTCGTGGTTACGCGATAATGGTGGCGATGACGGCCACGATAATACCGATGATAGCCAGGGCGTCGGCGAAGACGATGGCGGTGATCATCAGCGTGCGGATATCAGATAGTTTCTCTGGGTTACGGCCGAGGGCGTTCAAGGCGGCGGCACCGATGAAACCGATACCCATGGCTGCACCGAGGGCAGGCAGGGCGTATGCGAGACCAAAAGCTAGTTCGTTCATGTTAGTTATAACTCCTTATTTTATTACTCTTCATTATACCACCCCTGTAGCTTGGGCTTTGTTAGCATCAGCAGGGGAATGGTCGGGGGAATCATGGCCACCATGGGTAATTAAGGCCAGTGAGGTGAAGATAAGCGTCAGTACAAAGAACACATAGGCCTGGATGAAGCCGATGAACAGCTCGAAAGCGATGAACGCCGGCAATACGAGGGCGCCGAAGTAACTGGTCAGCACGGCGATGACCAACAGCAGCACCTCACCGGCGAAGGCGTTACCGAACAAACGGAAGGACAACGCGACCAGGCGTGAGAATTCGCCGACGAATTCAAGGATTCCTTCAAATGCGCCAATCGGATCTTTCAGTGGGTTTTTCAGATAACGGCCAGCGTTGCCGAATACGCCGTGATGTTTGATCGCGTATAACTGCCCAGTCACGATAGTGATAATCGCCAGAGCGAACGTAAAGTTAAGGTCGGCCGGCAAGCCACGAAACAGCGGTACGCCGCCAATCGTGATCGAACCGACACCTGGCAGGACCGCCAGCCAATAGGTGATGAGAACAGTAAAGAAAATCGTCAACGCCAAAGGTGCGATCTTACGACCCATCGCTTTGCTACCCATGATGTCTTCACAGGTTTGCAACAGGGTTTCAAACAGCCACTGGAACAAGGCTACGAAACGGTTCGTCTGACCCCGCTTCACCTTACCGGCGACATAGAACATAAGGCCTAGCATGAGCGCAATGCCAATTACGCCCAGGATGACGGCGTTCGTGACCGAGAAGGCTCCGATACGGAAGACTTCCTCGGCGGCAAGGCTGATGTGCAGGTCGGCGCTGGCGAATGTAGTAAGCATGCTTATGATTTCTTCACGTTAGTAAGTTGACGTCGGATGAGTTCGGCCGATATGACAATACCGATGATGGTCAGAACGATCACGGCCCAGGGCAGGGTGGCGAACGTCGTATCAATCCACAAGCCAAGCAGTAGCAACCCCACGATCGGAACGAACATGCGCCAGGTGGTATCGGCGATGGTTCCGAGCAATAAAACGACCGTCGAAGGTTTCGGCGGCCTGGGAGTGCCGGCAGATGGCTCATCGGGCGCTCTCATGTACACTAGATATAGTACCAGAAACTCGAAGGAAATACTACCATGCCCCGGCGCCATACCACCCCTCCGCACCAACGGTTCCGCTCCTCGGCACCTTGTGCTCGCAAGCGCCGGTTTACTTCTGAACGCGAGGCACTAGAAGCCGTGGCCGACGCAATCCTCGATTTTTCCAAACCTGAACTGAAAGTGTACCAGTGCCCGTTCTGTGGTTACTGGCATTTAAGTTCCGCCACTTAAACAGCGGCATCTTGGTTAATTAATACAGTAATCCGTTGTAGTCCGGCTCAAGGAACTTCGATAGCGACGGCTGACGCTCGACTGAGTTAACGACACCATCGCCAACCTGGCCGACGTGGTCACGTCCCCAGCAGTAGTTCGATTGGTTCGCTACGGCGCAGAACCGATAGGCACCCCCGTTGAGCGCCGTCACGTCCATGCCGTCGAAAAAGCTTACTTTGCGCGGTGACCCGTATATTTCCGTGGTAGTGTTGACCCCCACTTCGCCGTAGCCGTTGTGCCCCCAGCAGTAGACGCTGCTTTGTGAGGCGCTGGCTGGCACCTTCACGACCGCACAAGTGGAGACGTTCGACAGCGCGACGATCGATGCCCGATAGTTCGTACCGCCGAAACCTGAGGTCACCAAGTTAGCCCGACGATATATATTAGTATTCGGGCCACCTCGACCAAGCTGCCCGTAATTATTCGTACCCCAACAATAGATTCTTCCGTCCAGCACCTTGGGGCTTCCCGTGTGAGCACGACCGATGGCACAACTGTGAGCCGCGTCCCGATTAAACGTCCCTCCCACCGCGATCGAACCGGAAGGTGCCTGAGCGCGCAACGCTTCATTGTCGGTGGTTATCACTTGATGCGGATGGGTTTTGAAACGCTGCGTGGTACTGCTCGAGTTGTTGCCGCCATCGCGACCGTCCGTCCCGTCTCCGACTTGTCCCCAGCGATTGAAGCCCCAGCAGACCACGCGCGAGGCGCTACGTCGCCCGCACAAATGCGAGGAGTCAGGTGTAGCTGCGATATCAAAAAGCACGATACCTGTGCCCGACTGGCCGTTCATGTCTCGTACCCGCCGCGGTGACGCACCGTAATCACTGGTACTTCCTCGACCAAGCTGTCCGCGGGTGTTACCACCCCAGCACCAGGTGTTGCCACTTGAATCTCCAGATGTACGGTTGGTGATGAGACAGACGTAGTGACCACCAGAGACGATCTGTCGCGGGTATTGCGCTGGTGACTGGTTCGCCCATGTCTGGTAGGTGAGGCGAGGATACGGCGTGGGTGTGGTCGTGACAACACCGCGGCCAAGTTCCCCGTAGGATGATTCACCCCAGCAGGCCACACGGCGTGCCGAGTTATAGCTACCGAGTGCACCGCTATCGTTATTGTTCGTGCTGATGACGCAAGTGGAGCCGTTACCGGTAGCTAGGTCGATGTCTTTTGAAAGCGAGCCTCCAAGCGAGCTTCTACTGTCGTGATAGGGAGTACCGGGCGCGTTACGGACCACCTGGACGACGATAGGGTTACCTTCGGCATCCTGGGCGTAATTCTCCGAGCTTGAGGCAACCTCACCGTTACCGAGTTGCCCTTGGGTATTCCGCCCCCAGCAAAAGGTCTTGTTATTGATGATGCCGCAGACATACCACGATCCTGAGGCCGATTTCGTAGCAAACTGCGACTGGTACTGAATGCGCAACGTCACTTTTTCCTTCAGGGTTTTCCATTTCTGATTAGAGCCGGTCCGGTAAAGGTCAAGGTAACCGGTCGCTTCAATTTTGTAATAGCGCGCATCCGGATAGTGCTCGGACACCGGCGGCTCTACTTCAAAATGTGATTTCATGTTCGGCGTGCTTACCAGGTAGGCTGGCTTCGAAGTCGTAGTGGTCGTGTTGGTACAAGAAACCGAGTGCGGCTTCATGAGACCGGTTTCGTGTACGGTCTTGTTACGGATGCAGGCTACGGCCATGCGGACACCTGCGTTGGCAGCTTGGCGGGCAAGCTTGTTATGGTATTGCCCACGAATCGAATTACTGATGCTCGAGGTGGCAGTCAGGCCGCTAAGTAAAAGCAGTAACATGACGACCGATGCGATCATGACGGTCGGTAAAGCGAACGCTGCCTGATAATTGTGCCGGTGAGAGTTTGGTTGTCGTATCCGCATACACTCCTACGTAAGGTTTAATGTTTTAGTATCAATATGAAAGTCCGGCGAAGTCCGGTTCGAGGAATTTCGAGAGGGAAGGACGGAGTTCACAGCAATTTGTTACCACACCGTCGCCCACCTGACCGACGTGGTCACGTCCCCAGCAGTAATTCGACTGGTCGGCCACGGCACAGAAGCGGTACGCCCCGCCATTGATATCGGTCACCTCCATACCATCGAAAAAGCTCACACGCGTAGGGGAAGCGTAGTGAGCGGCGGTCGTATTCACGCCCACCTCGCCGTTGCCATTGCTACCCCAACAGTACACACTGCTCTGAGCGGCGTTCGCTGGCACCTTGACGACAGCACAGGTCGATTCGTTCGAGTTAGCGACTAAGCTAGCAGAATAGTTCGTGCCCCCGAACCCAGCGGTCACCAAATTAGCGCGTCGGTAGGTATTCGTATTGGCACTGCCTCTGCCAAGTTGGCCGGATACGTTCGACCCCCAACAGTAGATTCGTCCGTCGAGCACACCAGGACTGTTGCTATGGGCCTGCCCGACTGCACACGAATGTCCTTGATCGTCGACGGTTCGACCCCCGACCGCAAGCGCACGAAGTTCGGATTTGACACGCATCCGCTCATTATCCGTCGTTACCACGAAAGAGGGGTATGTCTTAAAGCGCTGGGTTGTCTGGCTGGAATCATTAGCTCCGTCCGATCCATCCGTATTATCACCAACCTGTCCATACCTGTTGAAGCCCCAACATACAACCTGGCTACCAGACGTACGGCCGCAGAGGTGTTGCGCGTCCGGGGTACCAGCAATGGCGTACAGCACTATTCCTGTTCCGGATGAGCCAGATGTGTCGCGTACCCGCCCGGGACTGGCATACGGAGTGTTCGTGTGACCACGCCCTAATTGCCCCTTACCATTCGCACCCCAGCACCAGGTGTTGCCGCTGCTATCGCCCGAGGCACGGTTGGTAATCACACAGACGGTACCGTTGGTAGCGACGATCTGCCGCGGATATTGCGCCGGCGATTGGTTCGCCCATGTTTGATATGTCAGCTTTGGGTACGGCGTTGACGATGTCGTGACGATTCCACGACCAAGCTCGCCGTTAGGTGAGTCGCCCCAACATGCCACGCGTCGGCCATTGTGATAGGAAAACTGATTGCCAGCATCCGCGTTACTCGTGCTGATAATACATGTTGAGCCCGCTCCCGCCGCAACATCGACATCTTTCACTAACGAGCCGTTCAGGTCGCTTCGTGAGTCATGGTAGGTGGTACCCGGTGCGTTACGTACTACCTGCACGATGATAGGATTACCCGAACCATCAACCTCATAGGAGCGCCCAGAGGGAGCGAAGCCGCCACTGCCCAGTTGTCCTTCCACGTTTCTTCCCCAGCAGAACGTTTTCTGGTTGATAATTCCGCACACGTACAAGGAGCCGGATTGCGACAGGGAAGCGAACTGCGATCGATGCTGCACTTTGAATGATACTTTTTCAGTGATCGTCTTCCACCTTACCGTCGGGCTGCCGGTGCGATAAAACTCAGCGTAACCGGTGACATTCACATTATAGTAACGGGCATCGCTATATGATTCTTCAACCGGCGGGGCGACTTCGAACCGCGTCTTCACATTCGTGCTGTCAATCACGAAGCGACTCGCGCCCGAAACCGTTCCGCCCGTACAGTTTGTTTCAGGACGGATAGTGCCCGAGGTATGCACCGTCCTGTTACGAATACAGGCCGTCGCCATGCGAACGCCAGCGTCGGCGGCCTCTTTGGCAAGCTTGTTATTGTACTGACCGCGGATAGCATTGTTAATGCTGCTGGTGGCTGTCAGGCCGCTGAGTAACAAAATCAGCATCACGACCGAGGCGATCATGACCGTCGGCAAGGCGAACCCAAATTCCCGTGTTCTCAGTCTGTTCATACTGGTTATGACTATCGTACCACCGTGGTCAAGTTTCGTCATCAAGTTTTTTTGTGCCGCGATCATTTAGTGTATAATGTATAGTAACTAGCAAGAACAAAGGGGATTACCACACCATGAACGATTCAGCAGCCGTAACTGTCTACAGTACCACCTGGTGCGCCTTCTGTGCCACCGAGAAGCAGTGGCTCGACAAACTAGGCGTCAAATACGTCGCTAAGAACATCGAAGAAGATGAAGCGGCCAACAAGGAACTGCTCGAGAAACTGGGCGGGAACTTCCAAGGGGTGCCGGTGACCGACATTAACGGCGAGATGGTACTGGGCTTCAACCGGCCTGCGCTCCAGGCCGCACTTGAGAAAAACGAACTGATTCCGGCAGCTTCGTAAGAGGGTTCGATTACACTCATGCTTGCGCCGCCTCCGGGCGGCGCTTAAGCTTGGGGCATGGAACAGCGTGGTCCGCACGAAATCGTACCAAACGCCCGGCTTGAGTGCGGCGCCGTGGTCATCGATATCCGTGACGTCGGCGGGCTGCTTGATATCCTGCACGAGGCGGTGCCGGGAACAATCATCGTGGCAAACCGTTTCGACGCGGTCGAGCTCCCATCCGTACTTGCCTCGGAGCTTGCAATCCGCACATCCGCCCACACCAAGGGCAGCGAGCTGCAGGGTTCGATCAGTTACTTGTCTGATGCCGACGCCTACGTTCAGCAGGACCTTTTCGGCGCGTTGACGTATCTAATCGAGCGTCACGGTTATCCCGAAGGATCATTTCAACCTATCGCCCAACAGAGTGGGGGATATCTGTTGGCACACAAGATGACTCATGGCAGCGTCGTGAGCATTACGTTCAACGAAGAAGGTTCGGCGCTGCCGGGCGATGCGCGCAGACCAAGCGGCGCATACGTCACTTTGCCATACTACCCCGAGGGCGCAGCGGATGAACTCCAGTCAACCAGCCTGGAGTTCCTTAAATTATGGGGCGACCTGCATGACGCCATCTCAACCTCCCGACGTCCCAAGCATGCCCTCGAGCCCGATGCACCCGCTCTTATATCAATCAAAGACATCAGGTTGTCTGATGATATGCTGACAGCCGTCAGTATATTGACGGAATATGAAGCGCACCGGACGACCTCTGATGACACGTGGCCGACCTTGATGATGGATACGATCGATTTACCAGCGGTGATAGCGCTGATGGGCCAGGACGGGGCCGCCAGGCTCCAGCGGGCCCTTCGTGCGCTTGCGCTCCATTATCGCCTGGTCTACGGACGTACCGGCATCATGCCGACCATCGATGGGCATGACCTGCTGCAGGCACTGGCCCGCCTGGATGATCCTGACACTAATTGATTTTCATTACATCATTATTGTCGTCGTCGCAAATATGTCGTATGGTGTATGCATATGAGGTCACCAGAGCTATCAGACGACGGCCGAACCGTCATCCGCGGAAGTTACGTTGATATCTTCCTTGAGAACCAAGGCGATCAGCTCGACGACTACCTGCGTAACGTCACGGGATTCCGGGAACTCTGGAGCTCGCAACCGAAGGAAATGATGGAACCGATTGAGAGGGTATCGCTTGACTACTCCCATGAGGCGTCCGATGACATCGGCATCCACGCCGGTCTTGAATTCGATGCCGCCATCATCGGTGACGAGTTCGACGTGGCATGGGACGAGCTCATCAGGGATTCTCTGCTTGCCAAGCTGCATGATATCGGCAATGAAATATACGTCCTCCCACACCAACGTCAGGATTTTTATGTCCGCGTGAATGGTGCCTACGCAGTCGGCGTCAAGTTCGACACTTCGACCCATAGCTGTCATGTTTCGCTCATTTTAGAACGGTTAAGTGAAATCTATTTTGCTTCCAATGGCAAGCTGGCCTTTGAGCCAGACCCTGACGAAGTAGCCGAGACGGCGCATGTCGAGACCCTGCGAGAATTCAGCCAGATTCTATCGGTGACCATCGATACCATCAGCATGGAACTCGGCGTGGTCGAAGGTGAGGAGACACCCAAGCCGCGCGTTGTCATTGCCGCGCCGCAGCCTGCGCAGACATCCTACGACGACGATGTTGATTTCATAAGCCTGAAAGAAGGATTCGATATCAATGGCGTCCCAGAAATCGAGCTAAACCCCAGCGGACCGAGAGGGATTGATAGCGTCGGCGGTCTGACGCACGCCAAGCAGCGACTTCATGAGATTGCCGACATGATGAAAAATCCAGAGGGTGCCCAGCTCTATGGTGTCAAACCGCGCCACTTCCTGCTACACGGGCCACCCGGCACTGGTAAGACGACCCTCATCGAGGCGTTCGCCCAGGAGATTAACGCACACGTGATGCCCGTCGATTCGACTTCGTTCGTCGACATGTGGGTCGGAAATTCCGGCAAGCATGTACGCCACTTGTTTGAGGCCGTTCGAAAACGGGCCGAGGACGGGGAGCCGATCGTCGTGATGATGGACGAATTCGATACCCTCGCCCGACGCGGCAACAGCGGCACCGGTGAACGGGAGGACGTCAAGAAAAAACTCAATAAAGAGATCGACCGCCTGTCTGCCGAGTGTCCGAATGTCATCATCGCAGCCGCGACCAATGCCGACATCATGGATCTCGAGGATTCATTGGTACGGTCGAACCGTATCGAGCCGGTCGGTGCGCCGCTACCAAACTACGAGGAACGTGTTGATATCTGGGGAGCCGTGCTGCTGCGCTCGATGGTGTCGTTCAACGTCATGGGAAACCTGCCTGTCTACGATCGGCCTCACGCTGCGCAGACGACGTTCATGCCGTACGCAGACGACATTGACCTTCCTGACCTCGCAAACCGCACCGATGGCATGACCGGGGCTGACTTCGAGACACTTCTCGAGACAACCCGCACCGAGAAGTTCCAGCATTATCATACGACCGGTGAACGCCTTTTAGTGACCCATGCCGACCTGGTACGGGCTATCGCCCAGCGCGGCCGCTAGCCGCCGATCATCACGACATCGGCCGCAACCGCCCGACGAAAATAATCGTCGTGGCTGACATATAAGATTGCACCGGCATATTTCTTTAGTGCCGCTTCCAGTTCCTCGATGCTCGGCAGGTCGAGGTGGTTGGTCGGCTCATCGAGAATCAGCAGCTGCGGGTCATTGGCTAGCATGGCGATGATTTGCAGGCGGGCTTTTTGTCCACCCGACAGCATCGCGACCGGTATGTGACCGTCGCCTTCGGTGAACAGGTAATCACTCATGAGCTGGCGGATCTTGGTCTCCGAGACCGACAGGTTGCGGTCGAGGTGCGTGCGTTCGATTGCCGTTTTCAGGGGCAAGCCGAAGTACTCCGGCGAGACTTCCTGCTCATAAATACCGACCCGCACTTTTGGATCGAGTGTCAGCTCGCCGTTAAATAGGGTAGCGGTCGTGTTGCCAAGCAGTCGTTTGATAAGCGTCGTCTTGCCGGCACCGTTGCGACCGCGCAGTTCGACGACCTCACCTTCGCGCAGGTCAATCGTTACACCCGAGAACAGGGGAGCGTCATAGCCAAGGCTTAGGTTCGCCGCTTTTACCAACACATGGCTCGAACGTGACGCATCGTCTTTCATCGACATGCGGATGTTCTTGGTCTTGAATTTGGCATATTGGTTGGCAACCTTATAGTTCAGGTTCTCGGCCGATTCGCGGTCGATCCAGAAGGTCGGTTTCTCTTTCGCCTGCAAGCCGGCCAGTTCAGCGCGTGAAGTTTCTTCCAGTCGTTTGAACTTCTGAATCGTGCCGGGATTGCGCGACTTCTCTTTCAGTCGTTGATAGTCGATGACTTTTTGTTTCAAGTTGACGATACGCTTCTCGATCAACTCGAACTCGTTCATGGCCGTGCCGGTGGAATGGGCGTTCTGTTTCAGATACGCGTCGTAGTTACCCTTGAAACTTTGCGAGCCGCCATCCTTCAGCTCGACGATACGGTCGACGCACTGCAAGACATCCCGGTCGTGGGTGATGATCAGCATGGCCTCGGGAGCCTGGTTCATCCAATCGATGAACTGTTTCTTGGCGACGAAGTCCATGTGGTTGGTCGGTTCGTCGATCAAGGCCAGGTCAGCCTTAGCATGCATGATCTTGACCACTTCCACCAGCCGCTTCTGGCCGCCGGAAAGTGTCCGGAACGGTTTGTGTGCGATAGCTGGTAGCTGAAACGTCTCGAGTTCACGTTCAATGTCACCCTCAATTAAATAAAACCCTTTGTCATCGAATCGCTGCAGGGCCTCGGTGTACTGTCCGATCTTGGCCATGTCATCACCCATCGTCTCGGGATAGGTCTCGATGATATGTGACAGCTCTGCATACTCAGGCAACCCAGCCAAGACATACTGCAGCACGGTCTGCTCGCCGATGTCGTGGTGTTCCTGGGCAGTCGCTACCACCTGTAAGCCGCGGCGGTAGGTGATGGCGCCGCCGAAGTCAGTATCGCTACCGGCCAGCATGCCGAACAGGGTACTCTTGCCGACGCCGTTGCGACCGATGATTCCGACTTTTTCCTTAGCATCGACGCTGAACCGGACGTTGGTCATCAGCGTCTTAGGCCCGAATGATTTTTCGGAAATCGAGATATCAGCGATCATATCTGTTAATTGTACCATTTTTGCTATACTTGGGCCTGATGAGCAAACAGCTTGATAACGTCCGCTACTGGACCTACCACGATACGACCAAACCGGTAGCCGTATTCATCCATGGCTTTACCGGGAGTCACGAGGGCTTCCAGTACATCATTCCCGAGCTTGATCGCTTCCATATCATCGTGCCCGATCTGCCCGGCTTCGGTGAGAGCGCACGTGAGCCGGAAGATTTCACTATCGATGACATCGCCCGGCGGGTCAACAGCTTCGTCCGCGCACTCGGCTTACCAGAGCCGCCGTTCCTGGTATCGCATTCGATGGGCGGTCTGGTGGCAGCCAGTATGCTGGCACAGAACCCTGAACTGTACCATGCGAAGACAGTCTTCGTCAGTCCGGTGGCAACCAAAGTGAACTACCTCGACAGCCGCAAGATAGGTGAGTTACTTGGGCGCATGCAGTACTTTCTCGGCATGACGGTCCCGGCAGCCGGCCCACGGCTAGTAAAGAGCCGCTTATTGTCACGCATCGCCACGGCCATCATCCTGACGAGCAATGACTCCGACATGCGTCGCACCATCAACGGCCACCATTTCAAGAATCTCGACTTCATATCCAATATCGAGTTCTATTACCGCCTGCATAAGGATATCAACAAGAAAGGTGCGCTCGATTACGCACCACGTCTTTCCAAATTCACGTCACTCATCGTTACTGGCGACAAGGACAATGTCACGCCACTCGCTACCGAGAAGAAGCTAGCCAAGGCGCTGAATGCCACGCTCCACGTCATTCCAGGCGTCGGCCACTTACTGCACTATGAGCGACCTACAGAAGTCGCTGCGGCAATCGACGCGTTTTTGCCTTCGTGACTTCCTGATAGATAGCCTCGAACCTGTCGAGCGTGTGAGTGATGTCATGCGTCTGGGCAATCTCCAAGCTTTCACGGCCGAACTTATCTCGTTGCGTCTTGGAATTCACGAGCGTAAGCAAGGCGTCGGCGAATTGCTCGATGTCGTCTTTCTCACAGAGGTAGCCGTTGCGGCCATCCTGACACAGTTCCCCCAGCGCGCCGGCGTCGACCGCCACGACCGGCTTACCACTGGCCATGGCTTCGAGCGTGGCGATGCTCTGCAACTCCGCCGGGCTAGGCATAGCGAAGACGTCGCCCACCTTATGCAGCTGGACGATCTCATCGTCGCTGACACGACCGGTGAACGTGACATGACTATGGATACGCAGTTCATAGGTGAGGTTCTTCAGGCGTTCGAGGTCGGTGCCGGCACCGACGATCAACAGATGCGGTTCGTGCTTGGCTTCATGGAGGATGCGGGCGAAGGCTTCGACCAGTACGTACAGATGCTTTTCGGCGTCCGTGCGACCGACATACGTCACGATGGTACGATTACCGGGAATGTGGAACTTGGTCAGTAAGCCGTGTTTTGGTTTAGTGGGTGTGAATTTCGACAGATCGATGCCGTTGGACACCGGCTCGACCGGAACGCTCAGACGTTCTTCGCCGAACATGTCGATGGCTGAGCGGGTCGGTAGGGTGACGTAATCGACCTTGCGGTGGAAGCGGACGCCGTACTCGGTGATGACGTAACCGATCGGCCTGGACATCGGGGCCATGTAGCGCAGGTTATCGAGCAGATTGTCGGGGATGGCGTGGTTGGTCGCCACGATCGGTATGCCATACTTCAGTGCGTATTTCTGCGTCACGTTGCCGATGGTCAGACACATCTGCAGGTGGACGACGTCAGGCTGGAACTCCTGAAAGATACGGCGGATTTCCATCTGGGGCGCCAGGCTGATGCGGAAATTCTGATAGAAGGGGAAGGGGACGGAAGCGGTCCGTTTAATGAGATAGTCGCCATCGACTTCCTCGTACGGCCGGCCTGAGCGTCGCTGGCTCGGAGCGATCACCACCACCTCATGCCCACGTTCAGCTAAGCCCTGGGCGAGATTACGGCTGAAGGTGGCAACGCCGTTGATTGTCGGCCAATGTAAGTCGGCCGCGATCAGAATTTTCATATAGGCACCATTATACCATGCGGGCGCTTGCTATAATGATGGCAATGAAACTGCTGTTCGACGCCCGCTGGACCCGTACCGATTATTACGACGGTGTCAGCCGCTATGGTGCCAGCCTGATCCAAGCCCTCCATGACATGGGGGTCGAGGTCATTATGCTGATCCATGACGAGGCCCAGCTGAAACTACTGCCATCCGGCGTGCCACACCTGAAGATCAACCACCCGTTCTCACCACGCGAGCTTTGGTTGGGTCGTCGCCTGAATCGTGAACGTCCCGACGCCGTCTTCAGCCCTTTACAGGTGATGGGGCGCTTCGGGCGGCGCTACCCCTTAGTCCTGACCCTGCAAGACATCATTTACTACAAGTACCCGAAACCGCCGACCTTCCTGCCAGCGGTAGTCCGCCTTGTCTGGTGGCTGTTCCATCAGGTGTACTGGCCGCAGCGACTGCTTCTAAACGGCGCCGATGCCGTCACTACCGTCAGCCAGACGTCGAAAGGCTTCATCGAAGAGCTTCGCCTGACCACCCGGCCGGTCACGGTGGTCTATAACGCCCCGCAGCACACGGAGCTGAAAGCCACACCGGACCCATCAATCCGGCGCCTGGTATATATCGGTTCGTTCATGCCGTACAAGGACGTTGAAACGCTGATCCGCGGCATGGCACTCTTACCGAAAGAATACGAGCTTCATCTGATGAGCAAGATAAGTCCGACACGACAGGGTGAGCTTGAGGCGCTCGTACCCGCGGATGCGAGCGTGGTCTTTCACAACGGCGTATCCGAGGAGGAATACGCGGCCCTGCTCGCCGCGGCCTGGGCGGTAGTGACGGCCAGCCGGGTCGAGGGGTTCGGTCTGCCGATTATCGAGGCCTACGGCGCCGGGGTACCCGCCGTCGTCAGTGACACCGAAATATTCCGCGAAGTGGCGGGTGAGCACAGCCTCTTCTTCGCGCCAGGGGATGCAGCCGGCTTTGCGGCCCAGGTACGACGGCTCGAGACAGCCAGCTTCCGCACGGCCACTATCGTCGCCGGCAAGACACATGCCGCCCGTTTCAGTTGGCATCGTTCAGCCGAGGCCTTACTCGCTGCCATCGCGTCAGTCCGGCACACTACACGCTGAACCCTACAAGTAGGTCTGAACCAGTGCAAGCACCGGACGCGCCATGTCATCCTTCGTCAGGTCGGCAGCCGTATCGATGATGACCATCTGCGGTGCGTCATGTCCGACTACCACCGGTAGCTCTGGCAAGTGGGCCGTGACGGCGTGCTCCGGCGGCCTGACCGCTTGGCTGCTACGGGTCATATCGGCATGGTTGCGGGCCGAAATCTGGGCGACGAACTGATCGACAGCCTGGCGATCAGCAGCGGCCAGCTGGTCATAGGGCGTATTCGCGAACCCGAGCGTGCGCCGGGCACCGACCACCGGGTCACAGACGAAGTACAGCCCTAGGGGGTACTTACAGGCTCCCTCGGCTTGTAGTTCTTCGCCAAGCGCCTGCAGTGCGCGACCATCCATCAGAATGACGTCGTACGCCTCTTCGTGGGCGTCATGAACCCATTTCTTCGTCAGACTGATCGCGAAATCCTGACTACGCGGTCGGGCACCGATCTTGGCGCTGTTGACGCTGACGATCGGGGTATAGAGTAACGCGTCGCGCTCAGGATGGTCCATGGCATAGATTTCTTTTATCAGCCGGATGTTCGCATCCAAGCTGGCGTCATCCGCCAGGAACGCGTCAATCGCGGCCGCGTCATCCATATCGACGCCGGCGCGTTCGGCACCTACCACCAAGGAACGGAAAATCTGCCCGCGGTCGATCAACATCACGCGCCGGCCGTCGGCAATCAGTTCGCGCTTTATAAAGTGGGCGATTGTGCCCTTACCACTACGAGCCTCGCCGTCGAACGTGATCAGTTGCGGAAGGCTACCTTGAGTGGTCATCTTGACCGACTATAGCAGCTTAGAAGACACCCCACAACTACCCTAAATTGACGAAGCCGCCCGTTCCACTCTCAGTTAGAAAGTGTACTTAGACGGCTCCTTGTCAGGTGACAGGATGAAAGTTGGCAGGATCCCACCTGGGGTGTTGCCTGACCGGATCGACCGGCCAGATTCCATCCCGTAAGACCGTAGCCGCGTAGACGACCAGAGCCATGAGACCGATATAGGTATCGTACGACCGATTGTGTACCAGCTGGGGAACCGCCGACCACAGCAGCACACCTGCGATCAGTGGCGTCACGACAAAGTCGTGCCATACCTTAGTCGGGCTGAGGAGCGCCGCCTCGTGGCCAATCCGGCGGTAGCGCTGGCCGTCAAAAGCCCTGAACACGATACTGCCCAAGACGGCGACGACGAACGCCATGCATACCCAGTTCCAATCCAAAAACGGATTGCGCGGGTCCATCTGCTGCCATCCACGGGCGAACCCGAGCATGGCAAGCGGCAACAACAGACCATCGCCGACCACGAAGGCCCACGACTGGACATACGGATTAAACATGTCGCGCGGACTGAGCTGCTCAACGAACACACGGATGAACCACATGCCGCCAAGCGAGACCGCGAACACACCCACCATGACCAGTAAGTCATACCCCATGACGATAGCCATGGCAGCCAACAGGTAGTAGACCGGCACGAACAACAGTATCCCGAGATACATAGTCCACTGCCATATACAGGGGCGCGGATTGGGCAAACGAATTACCACCTTTCTCTGACAAGGGACGAGGTCGCCCCGTGAAAACGAGACTACTCTATCCTTTTATTATAGCATTTTTATAACCATTCTGTCAATAGTGCGTATCTGTTACAATAGGCCGTAATGACAAAGAAAAAGACACCGACGCGTCGTACTCCTACACCGGTCGTGAACCGACGGGCACGATTCGATTACGCCCTCGGCGACGAGATCGTGGCTGGCTTGGTCCTGACCGGGCAGGAGACCCGGGCAGCCCGCGATGGGCACGTTCAACTGAAGGGCTCGTTCGTCTCACTTAAGGACAACGAGCTATGGCTGAATAACGCCAGCTTCAGCCTGAAGCTGAACCAGAAGGGGGCGGAGGGGCGTACCATCGACACCCGGCCGCGCAAGTTGCTGGCAAGCCGAAAACAAATCGATTCCTTCGCCCAGCAGAAACAGCAGGGCATGACCATCGTGCCGACCAAGCTACTTACTAGCGGTCGCTTCATCAAACTGGTCATTGCGCTTGGTAAAGGTAAGAAACACTACGACAAACGCGAGACTATCAAACGACGTGACCAAGACCGCGAAGCTCGCCGTTCACTCAAGCAGCTCTAAGAATTGAACAAGCCGCCCGTACGTCCCTCTGGCTGAGGGGGTACGGACGGCATCGTCCTGTTTTGGTGAATCAGCTGGCGGTGTAAACCACCCGCATCATCGCTTGCGCGCTGGGGTGACGCTGAGCAGAACTTGCGTCCTTGCGAAAGCCACTGTGGCGGCCGAGCTTGAGCCGGCCGTCGCGCCTGACACCGAGACAGATGGACTTGTCACCTACCATCAGCTGGTAAGCATCCTTGCCACGCTTGACCAACGAGGCACCGATCGGTACCTCGAAGCAGGTCGCATCCTCCTCATACTCCCGAGGGCAGATGGTGAGGATGAACGGCAGATCGAGTACCGTCGTCGGTGGCTTGCGCGGGTTGACGATCGGCTGGCGGGACAACTCCCGCACGTGCGTCAGCAGCCAGGCACCGCCCTCCGTGGTCTCGTCGACCGTCCAGGCCCGAGCCTGCTTGATGATCCGTGCACGCATGCTCTGCTCGTTGTCAGTTACCTTGCGTAAGGTACCCAACGCTTGCTCGTCGAATTCGTATTCGACGTCCCCGATTGTATCTGTCATGTACGTACTCTCCCGAAGAGTAGAATGGGTTTAAAACAGGACCATGCAACTATACCATGAAGCACAAAAGCTGCAAACGGTTTGAGAGCTGTATAATATACGTCATGAGACTGTACTCCTGGAACGTCAACGGAATCCGCGCCGTGCTGAACAAAGGCGCCTTGCAAACGTTCATCACCGAACATGATCCCGACATCCTTTGTCTGCAGGAAACCAAAGCCGCCCGCGACCAGTTCGAGGTTGATTTACCTCAGTATGAAGAACATTTCTTTTCCGCGGTGAAGAAAGGGTACTCGGGCACTGCCATCTTCAGCAAACAGCCAGTGCTGCGCTATGTCGACGGCTTTCCGGCCGATATAATCGAACTCTACGGCGTGACAGGCGACACCTACGGCAATCCGAACGACGAAGGACGGGTTATCGCGGCCGAATTCGACGACTTTTGGGTGGTGACGGTGTACACGCCCAATAGCAAAGGTGATCTCAGCCGCCTCGATCTGCGGTATCAGCACTGGGACCGTGCCTTCCTGGCGTACATGAAGCGGCTGGAGGAGACCAAGCCGGTGTTGTTCTGCGGCGACCTGAACGTAGCTCATCAGGAAATTGACCTGGCCAACCCTAAACCCAACGTCGGCAAGCATGGCTTCACCAACGAGGAGCGTGAACGTTTCCAGGACTTCCTTGATGCCGGCTTCGTCGACACGTTCCGGGCCGCCTACCCGGAGCGAACGGAGGCGTACAGCTGGTGGACCCACTGGGCCAACGCGCGGGCGCGTAACGTCGGCTGGCGCATCGACTACTGGCTGGCTTCCCAAGCCATCGCCGACCGTGTGTCGAACCCGCAGATCCACCCCGACGTGATGGGATCCGATCACTGCCCAGTCAGTATCGAGGTGCAGTGATGAACCCGTATCGTCCACGCCCTGACGTGGTCGAGGCCTTACACGGCAAGTCACTGGTGATGATCGTCGGCCCGGCCGCAGTCGGGAAGTCGTCTATCATGAATGAAGCGATCCGGTATGACGCAGGTTTTGCCCGCGTTAGCGGTCTGACGACCAGGCAACGTCGTCCGGATGACGAGCCCGGCTTGTATCGTTATGTATCCAGCCAGGAGGCCGAGCGCCTGATTGCAAAGGGGCAACTCGTGCAATACGTTATCCATCCGACCACCGGGAAGCTCTATGGCACCGAAAACGTTGATTTTCCAGGCTATTACAACCTCCAGGATACCCTCAGCACCTCCGTCAACTCCTACTTCGAACTGCCATTCGCCCGTCATGTCCTGATAAGCCTGTGTGCCGAACCATCCGTTTGGCGGCAGTGGTTCGAGGCTCGGTACCCGACACCGGGAGACGAGCGGAACAAACGGCTACGTGAAGCGAAGTCGTCGATTGAGTGGTCGCTCACCCGGACGGATGACCATCATTGGCTCGTCAACCGGCCGGACCAACTATCGGCGACGGCTGAGCAGCTGGTTGCAATCGCCCGCGGAGCGCAAGCATCAGGAGCGGCCCCCGATGAAGCCCGGGCCTTGCTCGCAACAGTGAATGATTTGCTATCATACAAGTAGTAACCAAAGGAGTGTAAAATGGCCGCTAAATCAAAGGTGACCTACGAGAACAACCCGTTCATGATCGGACTGGATGGCCTGAAGCTACTATTCGGTCGTGCCCGCTCAGTGGCGATTTTCGCTATCGTACTGGCGGTAGCCGGCGCGCTGGGCCAGGCAGTGCAAGTGAGCACTGACATCGCCAACGGCGAGTATGCGAAAACGAGCGCTCAGGTGCGCCAAGAAGAGAAAGAGACCTCACAGGCGGTTGCACGCTACGTCGAGAACCTGTCGACAGCCGAGCTCGTGCTGCACGGGGTCGCATTCGCGACCGTCGTGTTCGTGTTCATCCTGATCGGCCTGATTATTAACGGTATCCTTGACTATACCTCCGGTCGGCTGCGTAGCGGTCACGACGTCAGTCTGAAGACCGCACTCGGCGAAGTCTGGGCGCGCATCGCCAGCTTTCTCTGGCTGCAACTGGTCATCGCGTTCAAGATACTACTGTGGTCGCTCCTCTTTATCATTCCTGGCCTCATCATGGCAGTGCGCTACAGCCTGAGCGGCACGGCGTTCTTCGCCGAGAACCTACGGGGGACCGCCGCCGTCAAACGGAGCCTGGAACTGACCAAAGACGCCTGGTTGACCACGTTTGCCGGTCAGGGCCTCTGGAATCTCATGACAGCCGGACTAATGGCTCCGGTACTGCAACCTGGCACCAACGCCGTCCTCTACCGCCAGCTTGCCGACGTGACCGATGCCGGTACGGACAAACCCGCTGCCCACTGGCTCTCCTGGCTGGTCCTGATCGTCCCAATCGCGCTGCTCACACTTCTACTCCTGCTCGTCATCGTAGGCCTCGGTTTCCTGATGGCGGTCACGCGCTAACATGAAACGGTTCGCGGCTTTCGACATCGACGGCACCATTTTCCGCTGGCAGCTGTATCACGAATTGTTCGATGCCTTGAACGACCAGGGGCTGGTAGCGTCAGATAAAGTCGAGCCAGTCTTACACGCTCGTGAACAGTGGCGTGAACGGCAGCTTCCATACGATGAGTATGAGATGACGCTAGTACGCGCCATGCGTCAGGCTATCATCGGACTGGAAGAACCCCGTTTCAACCAGATCGCCGATGCGATCCTGGCGGCGAAAGGGCACCACACGTACCGCTACACGCTGGCGCTACTGAAGCGCCTGAAGGCCGAGGGATTGATTATCGTGGCCATCAGCGGCTCGCACCAACAGCTGGTCGACCGGTTCGCGCGTTTGCACGGCATCGATATCGCCGTCGGTCGCAACCATATCGTCGAACACGGGAAGCTGACTGCGCACGCCACCAATGAAATCTTCGGTCGCAAACACGAAATTCTTCAGGAGTTACTTGAGCGCCATAACCTGACAGCCAAAGGATCCTACGCCATCGGTGACTCCGGCGGCGATATCAGCATGCTGGAGATGGTCGAATTCCCGTTGGCGTTCAATCCCGACGAGCGTCTGTACGATGCGGCTACCCAACATGGTTGGCCAATCGTGATAGAGCGTAAGAACCTGGCGTACCGGCTAGAGAAGGGAACGGATGGAACCTACGTACTGGCTCAGACAGACCGCTTCTAAGCCGTTGTATCCCGACCTGGAGTGGTCGAAACCGGAACGACGTGACCAAGCAGGCAAGCTTGGCATCATCGGTGGCAACAAGCTCGGCTTTGCGGCCGCGGCCGAAAGTTACCAATTAGCGCTGGAAATCGGCGTCGGACAGGTCCGCGTACTGCTGCCAGATGCGCTGAAAAAAGCAGTCCCCGCTACGTTGCTGGATGTCATCCTGGCGCCCAGCAATCCTTCAGGCAGCCTAAGCGCCGAGGCGGCGGCCGACCTAAACGCCGTAGCTAGCTGGGCAGATGGGCTACTGCTGATTGGGGACGCTGGCCGTAACAGCGAAACGGCCGTCGCCTATGAAACGTTCATCGCCAACTACGACGGACCCCTGACAGTCAGTCGCGACGCAATCGATCTCGTAAAGAATAACCCGCGCTTATTGGCAGAGCGCGCCCGGACACTCATTATCGCCAGCTTCGCCCAGACCCAGAAATTATTCCAAGGGGTCTATTACCCGAAAATCCTGACCTTCAACATGCAGCTGCTCCAGTTGGTCGAGGCCTTGCACAAGTTCACCCTGACATACCCCTGCACCATACTGACGCTGCACAAGGATACGATCGTCATAGCACAAGACGGCCAGGTAATTACTCAGGCGTGGGATCAGCCGATGGCGATTTGGCGTGGGAGCGTCGCGACCCAGGCAGCCGCCTACTGGCTGTGGAATGCCGACAGCCCTTTGAAGGCAACGGCAGCCTCGCTACTCGCGCCCTGATTTGTTTTTTGGTCGAAAACATATTATAATATCTCAATGAATTCGCACGTCCGTACGGTGTACCGACAGGAAATTTTGCAGGCCGAACAGCATGAACGTAGCGGTCGTGTTTCGTATTATCTTGCCAATCTTGCTCTCGAAGAGGCAATCGGTCAGGTCATGCGCGGCGAAGCCCCGACAGAACGGGTGATGGCAGGGGTCACACGGAGGTTCGATGCTGCAGTCGAAGCCAACGAAGATGACCATCCCTTGCTGTATCTGCGCGCCAAACTGCTACGGTCCTTCCTGCATCCTATCGTCTGGTCGGGGGTCCTTAACCTGGATGGTCTGACCGACCGCGAAGCACGGACGGCGGCGGGTAGGATCGGGCTTGAGGAAGCGGTCGATGAGAGTGCCGACACCCTTAATGAAGCCCTTGAACTCCATGATGAATTGCGGCAGCTGCCGCGCGCTCGGCAGACCGACCGTGAACGAAGCCGTTTGGGTGAACTGGTTGGCTTCATCAACGAGGCGACGCCGGTGCAATTGGGTGGCCGCCACACTACCAGTAAGCTGATGGTCCTGCCGTCACGGGCCTACGACGATAATTTTGCCGATACCAAGGTAGACGGCCACGTATATGACAACCGGCGGCGGCGCGGTGAGACCACTGTCTTTCCGTACCAGGTCAAGTCAGTCATGAACGACGGCCCGACGACCGGCGGCGTTCCCGTCATCAATCAGCGCCTGCTCGGCAACATGCCGAAATCTTCACGCTGGCCGACCGACGACCGGGATTTCGTGACCGCCCGGCTGCTTGTCGAGGAGCGTCTGGGCGACGGCGTCGATCAACACGTCAGCTCAACACTCGACAGGATTACGACCGACGTCCTGAATCATGTCACCAATAAGAAAACCTCCCGCTAGGGAGGCTCGAGCCATCCAATTTGGTACCGCGGGCCGGATTTGAACCGGCACGAGCATAATGCTCACAGGATTTTGAGTCCGGCGTGTCTACCAATTCCACCACCGCGGCTCGTACCAAAACGACTCCCCGTATTGTACAATAGTTGCAAGTGGGAATCTATAAGTATGCGCCCTGACGAAAAACAGTTACTGCCCGGAGAACCGCGCGGTCGTGTCCAACCACCGGCGCGCTCGCATGGCGCTGCTCACGATGCGGTTGCGAACATCGCCCGCGAGCAGATAGATTCTATCTACGAGAATGAAGCGACGCAGCAGGTAGAAGTGGGGCAGACCAAGAGTCCACAGCCTGTCACCAATTCATACCAGCGTACCCATCAACCGGCTCATAGCGTCGAGGCCGACCAATGGCAGCAGTACCACTCGGCGTGGCAGAACTACTACCAAAAATACTACGAACGTTATTATATGGGCGCCGTCCATCAGGTGAAGCAAGCCTACGACGCTCAGGGCAGTGAACCACGGCCGGCTGAACCGATCGGTTCCGGCGCACCTGAAACGACCATCAGCCAAGATGAAGCCCTGTACGACTTGCGCTCACAGCTGGTTAGCAAGGTTCAGGAATCGGGCAAGAAAGTACGTAAAAGCCGCCACTTCGTGCCGTTGGCGGCAGCGTTGATTGTCCTGATGATATTTGGCATGTTGCAATACAACCGAGCGATCATTGCCAACGTCAAGGCGTACGTGACGCCGGGCGAGATCGACCCGCAGAACATCGTGGTCGACCCGACTTCATCGCTCCGTGTCGGACCCGAACCGCGGCTCATCATCCCGAAGATCAACGTCAACGTGCCAGTCAACTATGACGTCACGCCCGACCAGGCGTCCCAGCTAAAAGCCATGGAAAACGGCGTGGCCTATTTCGGAATTCCAGGGGCCAACAGTAAACCCGGCCAGATCGGAAATACCGTCATATCGGGTCACTCCAGCAACGATTTCCTGGATGGCGGTAAGTATAAGTTCGTCTTCGCATTGCTCGAACGGCTAAAGGAAGGTGACGTTTTTTATCTGCATTACGAAGGCACCCGCTACACCTACACCGTCACCCGGACTCAGGTAGTGAAGCCGACCGAGGTCGGGGCATTGGTATACGAAACCGACAAGCCTGAAGTAACGCTTATTACCTGCACGCCGCTCGGTACGGCTCTCAACCGTCTCCTGGTGACGGCCGAGCAGGTCAGTCCAAGTCCGTCTTCAGCCAAGCCGGCTCCCGGAGCCGATACCGATGACGATGAAACGGTCATGCCCGGTAACTCACCGACATTCTTCGAACGTATGTTCGGTCGGGGCTAAGCTAGTTCAGATTCAGCTGGTAACGACGTAGCTCATAGGCATCGTCGGTCTTATGCATGGCGTAGACATATTTACCGTCATCGGTTTGCACGGCGTCGAAGCGTGTCGTCAGCGTAGCGAGCGCGTGCTGGTTGGCGCCGTCGAATTCCATCATCAGTAGCTGTTTACCGTCAGTCACGTATGGATGGTAGCGGTCGAGCCAGCGAAGTTCCTGTGTCTCGGCGCCTTTCAGGCTCGTCATGGTGTGCTTTTCAAGCTCGATGTCGTATGTAGCGAACCCACCGCCATGCTGCATCATGACGAAACGCCCGCCGGACCGGATAGACAGGAAGCGGGGCGCCGTCGGCAATGTCCGGCCGCTCAGCGTTTCCATCGTGATGGCCTCTTCGCTACCGCTGGCCGGCAAACCGGATAAGCGGTAAATCTCAACCATCGTACCGGTGGCGATGGCCACGTGCGGGTCGTTGAAGTACGCCGCGGCAGCCACTTTGACAGGGCCAGTTTCTTTGATTTGCTTCAGCTCCCGTGGATTCGCGGTGTCGCTGAAACTCACATAACCGAAGCTGCGACTTTCCTTGGATGTCCGGCTGACATAGAAGATATGATCAGTGCCATAGAAGCTGCTATGTTCAACGTCCGGGACGATGATAGATGACATGGCGTCTTCGCTGACATTCAATAGTCGTAGGTCGTTACCATCGGTACGTACTACTAGGCGTTCGTTTCCTCGTGGATCGAAGCGGACGTCGCGTAGCGATTCACCGTATCTCGCTGTCAGGTCGATGATGTCGGATGCTGTGCTGGTTTGGCGTTTCGCCAGTAACCAGCGGGTCTTCTTGTCTTTCGTGGCCGCAACCAGAAGTCGTTCGTTATCATAACTCCACTCAGCGACCCGGTAGGCTGTGCCGGGAACCGGCTTTTCCAGTTCGATCTGTTGGCGGTCGGTCCGGGCGCCGTTAATCCGTACCATGTCCAGCACCGGATTATCGGCCATACGGACGATGGCCAGATGGCGACCGTTCAAAGATGCCTTGACCTGCGCGACCGACTCGAACTCGGCCGCCTGCGCGACCGGGATGTCCTTAGGAATCAACTGGGCGTAATTCAGCCACAATACTTTACCGGCCTCTACCAGCACGTCCTTGTTCCAGTCGTGGTAACCATCCCGTCGCATGGTGACGGGGTATTCGCCAGGATTGACGGTTATCTTTGCCGGCGTCCTGTCGCGCAGTTCAGCCCGGCCAATACGGATATTAGCGTCGGTCGGTTTGGAATTGAACTGCACCAAGCCGCCTTGCTGGATAGTGCTCGTTTCGCGATTGAAGCGGTAACCGAGCATCAGGAAGACCAGTAAGGTGACCAGTGCGCCGACTCCGAGGGTCATAAGGGAGTAGACGATGATGCGCTGGGTAAGTTGACGGCGTTTTGAGGGCGCACGGTACATAGTAGTTACCATTATACACGGCGCATTCGCACAAAACGCTATTGCATCCCGCTTATGCGCCCATTATGATAGTAATTAATCAAGGGAACTAACAGGGAAACGAAAATGAGCCAACAAAACACGATTTCGATCAACGGTATGCGCTACGACGCTCACACCGGCTTGCCCCTCGGACCCCTCGAATCTTCGAAGCCCGTACCAGCTGTCGCGAAACCCGCCAGGACCGTATCTGTTCACGCCAAAGGCGTGCACCGCACCCAGCAGCGTTCTACGACGCTAAGTCGACAGTTCGTCAAGAAGACCGCCGCTCCCGTCAAGAAGCCTGTCCACGCCGGTGCTGCCATGGACATGAAACGACATACCACCGTCGCGCGCAGCCCGCACATTTCGAAGTTCGCCCCTCGCCCGCAAGCAGTCAAGCCGGTCGCGACTGACGTCGCCCCCGTCCCGCATCGTACCGTCGTCAAAGCGCACCAGACCCTTGCCAGACCGGCGAAGCCGGCACCCCGACCAGCCCATGAGATCAAGCGTACCGCCATTCACGACGCCATGCAGAAGGCAGCGCCAGCTCCCGCGCAGCGTAAGGCACGACCACACCGCCGCGTGCTGAACGTTGCCTCCGCCAGCCTGGCGGTTCTGTTGCTGGCAGGCTACTTTACCTACGTCAACATGCCCGGACTCTCGGTACGTATCGCTGCCGCTCAAGCCGGCATCGACGCCTCATATCCTGACTACCGACCGGTAGGTTACCGCCTGAACGGTCCGGTCGCCTATAAAGAGGGGCAAGTTGTTATGCAGTTTGCGTCCAATTCCGGCCCGCAGCAATTCGCACTCGCCCAGAGCAAGAGCGGCTGGGATTCTTCGGCACTCCTTGAAAACTATGTCGATCCGAAATCAGATGGCCGCTACGCCACATATAGCGACGCCGGTCTGACCGTCTATACCTATGGTAGTAACGCCGCCTGGGTAAACGGTGGCATCCTTTACACCGTCGAAGGCAACGCCGCACTGTCGAATGATCAAGTCAGGCGCATCGCAACCAGTCTTTAGGCTTCAGCCTCTGTTATAATCAGTCGTAATGAATACCGTTCGCACCCGTTTTGCTCCTAGCCCAACCGGTTTCCTTCATGTCGGTGGCATCCGGACCGCCTTGTTCGCATGGCTGGTGGCCCGCCAGGCAGGCGGGCAGTTCGTACTGCGGCTTGAAGATACCGACAAGAACCGCGAAGTGGCTGGCTCTGCCGAGCATCTTGCGGCCAGCCTGAGAGCGCTGGGACTTGAGTACGATGAAGGTCCTGACATCGGAGGCCCGTACGCTCCATACCGCCAGTCAGAGCGGCTCGAGCTGTATCGAACCTGGGCCCAGAAACTGATTGATGCGGGCAGAGCCTACGCTGACCCGTACACGCCGCAGGAAGTCCAGGCGTTCCGCGAGCAAGCCCAGCAAGAGAAGAAAGCGTTCCTGTATCGACACCATCGTCCAGAGAACCCACCGGCCTGGGACGGCAGCCAGCCCCTCCGCTTCAAATCCGAGCCGAAGGCATATACGTGGCACGACCAAGTCATGGGTGAACTGTCGACCGGTCCAGAGGTAATCGATGATTTCATCCTGATAAAGTCCGACGGTTACCCGACCTACAACTTCTGTCATATCGTTGACGATGCCGAAATGAAGATTAGCCATGTCATCCGTGGCCAAGAATTCATCTCCAGCGTACCGAACTATCTGAATCTATACGAGGCATTGGGCCTGGAACGCCCGGTCATGGCAACCATGCCACACATCATGAACGAACAAGGCAATAAGAAACTCGGTAAGCGCGATGGCGCCAAAGACGTACTCGACTATATCCGCGACGGGTACTTGCCAGAAACACTCATCAGTTTCATCGCCACCCTCGGCTGGAACGATGGGACCGAGCAGGAAGTCTTCACCCGCGACGAACTAATCGAGAAGTTCGACCTGTCACGCGTCCAGCGCAGTGGCGCCCGTTTCGATGAGAAACGCTTGCTATGGATGAATGGTCAGTTCATCCGTAGTCTCGAGCTTGATGAGCTCGTGGCACGAGCCGACCCATTTTGGCCGGAAAGCGCCATACACGCCGACGAGAAGTACCGCCGGGAGGTGCTAGGCCTGGCCCAAGACCGCCTGAAGACACTCAAGGACCTGCCGATCCTCACAAATTATTTCTTCGAGGAACCGGTCATCGACCGTTCGCTTATCTCTGACAACAAGCAGCTGAAGAAACTGACAGACGATGAAATCCGTCACCTCCTTAGCGAGACGCGCACGGCGCTGGTCTCTTCTGAATGGGTACCGGACGCTCTCCAGCAATGTCTGAACGACCTGCTTGAAACGACCGGCCAGAAGCCGGGCACCTTGTTCAGCCTGATCCGTATCGCGACCACCTGGGCGCCGTTCAGCCCCCAGCTAAACGATACATTGGCGCTCCTGGGCAAAGAGACGGTCATCCGACGGCTCGAAACCGCGATTCAACAGTAGTAGACACATATGGTGGAAGCATGAGCGGTTTGCTATACTAACCGTAATGCAACCGACCGATCCCTTCCGCCGTCCCTCGAAGTTCAGCCGCCTCAAGACATGGCTGCACCGTCACCCGACGGCCACCTACGCCATCATCGGCAGCGGTCTTATCATCGCTGCCAGTATCACCGCATTCGCGCTGCTATGGCAAAAACCGGAGCCGATACCGGTAGCAGAGAAACCGGCACCGAAACCGAAGCCCATCGAAAAATTCTACGCGCCGCTCACCGGCGTGCAGGTCAGTAGCAAGACGGCCACCACCCGGCCGGTCACTGCGATCATGATCGAGAATAGTCCCGATGCCCGCCCGCAATCAGGCCTGAAGGCCGCCGAAATCGTGTATGAGGCGGTGGCCGAAGGTGGAATCACCCGTTTCCTGGCACTGTACCAACAGGAAAAGCCTACGTTGGTCGGGCCGGTACGCAGCCTGCGAGAATACAATGTCGACTGGCTTACGCCCTATAATGCCAGCGTCGCCCACGTCGGTGGCAGCCACAAGGCCCTTCAGATCGTCCGTAACGGTAGCTACCGTGACATCGACCAGTTCTTCAACCCGGGATCGTATTGGCGGGCAAGCGACCGTTACGCACCTCATAACGTCTATACCAGCTTCGCACGGCTTGACGCCTTGAATGCGTCAAAGGGCTTCAAGACCTCCAATCCGAAGGTATTCGAGCGTACCACCCGCAGCAAACCCGAGAGTCAGAATGCCACCAAGGTGAACGTCAATATCAGTAGCGCTGCCTACAATTCGGTCTATAGCTATGACGGTCAGAAGAAAGAGTACCTGCGAGACCAAGGAGGTGCGCCACATAACGACCGCGAACAAGGCCGCATCAAGGCGAAAGTCGTCATCACTCTACTAGTGAATATGAAGTCGGTCTTCGAAGATGGCTACCGCGAATCTATTACGACGACAGGCAAGGGGAGTGCGTACGTCTTCCAGAACGGCCATGTCGTCAAGGTGAAGTGGAGCAAGCCGAGTCGCGCTTCACAGATCAGCTTCACGACGCTCGACGACAAACCGTTCGCGCTTGAGCGTGGTAAAACCTGGATATCAGCTGTCCCGATAAACGGAGGCTCGGTATCATGGAAGTAAAGGACGGCAAGAAGCCAGACATCGAACCGCTGAACCGGTTCTGGCCGAACTATCACCAACGGGCGATATTCATCGCCATGGTGTCACAAATCGTCATCATCCTGCTCGTCATCCTTATCGTGCTTGTCTTCTATCCGCAGCCGTCCATTGAAGCCTGGGCCATGATGATGGTCGTTGCCTTCATCGTGTTAGTCACGGCCGCTGCGGTCACCAACGCCCTTCTGCGACCGCTACGCGACCTGTCCGCCGCGCTAGTTCATTCGGCTGGCGAACGGAGTTCCGTGCCACCCCCGAACCTTAATGCGAACTACTACAAGCGAATGCACTTGCGACCACTATTGCAGCAGGTACTTGAACTTGCCAGCGACCAATCAGAGAAACGGGCCAGTGAGGCCGAGGCCGATGAAAAGACCAGTACGGATGGCATCCCCGACATCGCCGCTCAGTTGAACCATACCGCCACCGGCATCATCATGTTGAACGAAAAGCGCGAGGTGGTCTACGCCAACAAAAGCGCCCCGATCCACATCGATGGTGAGGGCAAGAAGACTATGGAGCTGATCTTTGACGTCGACGAATCGATCGACCAGTGGCTGACCGATCGCGGCGAACACGATATCCATGCCGAAAAGGTATGGAAACGGGTGGCCAACAAGCTGACAGGTGAAGCTGACCGTCGACTGTACGACGTATTCGTGTCGTATGAAAAGGGGAGCGGCGTCGAGACCATCATCACGCTACTTGACCGAACCGACGAATACCAGCCGGAAGATGACGACCTCGACTTTATCGCCTTCGCCGCCCATGAGCTGCGCGGTCCTATTACAGTCATTCGCGGCTACCTCGACACGTTGAACGACGAGCTGGAAGGCACGATCGACGGCGATCAGAAAGAACTTTTCTCGCGGCTGATCGTCAGCGCCAACCGGCTAAGTGGCTATATCAATAACATCCTGAACGCTTCCCGCTATGACCGCCGTCACCTGAAAGTACACCTGACCGAGATGACTATCGCCGATATCTACGACACCATCGCTGATGACATGCGGATGCGTGCAGCGGCCCAGCAACGCCTCCTTAGCGTGCAATTCCCGGATGGCCTGCCGACGGTCGCCGCCGACCTCAACAGCATGAGCGAGGTGCTCGGTAACCTGATCGACAACGCTATAAAATATTCCAACGACGGTGGTTCGATTGAAGTTACCGCCGGGGTTAGCGGCGATTTCGTCGAAGTATCCGTCACCGACCACGGCATCGGCATGCCGGCCAACGTCATCTCCAACCTGTTCCATAAGTTCTACCGGTCACACCGTTCGCGGGAGACGGTAGCTGGTACCGGCATCGGTCTGTACATTTCCAAGGCAATCGTCGAAAGCAACGGCGGCAAAATCGGCGTGCGCAGCGTCGAAGGCCATGGTTCGACCTTCACGTTCAGCCTGCCTATCTACGCCACCGTCGCCGAGAAGCTGAAGAGTACCGGCACGAACAACCAGGCCTTCATCGAGCATTCATCGAGCGGCTGGATCAAGAACCACGGAGCATTCAGGGGGTAACCATGGCGATAAAGACGATACTGGTAATTGAAGATGACCGCTTCATCGGCGAGATGTACGTCCGTAGCCTGAAGAAAGCCGGCTACGACGTGGACTGGATGGTCGACGGCAACGACGGCCTTATCGCGGCCCGCAACAAGCCGTACGACGTCATGCTGCTCGACGTCATGCTGCCAGAGCGCCGCGGCGGCGAAATCCTGCAGATCCTGCGCGGCGGGGCAGAAGACCTGATCCCACATACCCGCGTGGTCGTGCTGACCAACTTCGATCAAGCGGAAGAATCACGTCTGGCGATGGAAAAGAACGCCGACGCCTATCTTATCAAGGCAGAAATAACGCCCAAGAAGTTGCTGGCTGTCATCGACAAACTTGGCCAAATCGGCAAGTAGACAACAGGGGTGAAGTTTGGTAGAGTTGATATGTTGGCAGGCCAACAGCCATCGGCCCATATGTCTTTTCAAGCCATATGAGCCTCAAATTTTTCAGAAATGAATAAAAATGAGCAAGCTAATTTTTACTTCATTTCTTCACAATTTGGCCTCATCGTCTAACGGTTAGGACATCAGGTTCTCATCCTGGCAATCGGGGTTCGATTCCCCGTGAGGTCACCACGCTAGGACCCGATCTTTGGATCGGGTTTTTGCGTGGTGTACGCCATCGGCGTAGAAGCGAACCCCAGGCGGTTCGATAATCAGTCGAACACCCCAGCGAAGCGGGCGTGTCGATTGAGTATATTCCCATATTCCCCGTCAGGTCACCAAGTAAAACGCTCTGCCGAGATGGTAGGGCGTTTTACTTGGTGTATTATTCCTCGCTTAACGCCTCTCTTAACGTTTCACCGTTCAGGAATACCTCGGCCGATTCGGTGCCGGCGGCCGCCTTTATCGTCTCAGTCAGCTGAGCTTCCGCCCGAGGCGTGTCACAGGTGCCGCGCAGCAGCAACTCCCCGGTTAGCCTCACCGTCGCGACGTCGTTTTTCACACTTGCTTCCGTTACGCTCAAATCAGCTTCGTACAGCGAATTGTACAGCTCGGTGCCGGAAACTATAGAATCTCTGCCAGCCAGCAGCCGATCCAAAGCAGCCTTCAGCCTATCATTTGTCTCTACCGGTTCGGTCAACGTTGGCACCAGGCTATCGCCACAACCAATCCGTTCACCGACCTTTCCTTCGTCCGCCATGGCCACGTAGAATAACGCGAGCGGGGCCTTTACAGGCGTAGCTTCGGTCCGTTGCTCCGATTTCGTCTCATTTCGCGCCGCTGTATCGTCACCGCTACTACCCGGGCCGTCGAGTCGAAGCAGCAGGAATGTCACCAAAAAAGCGACGACCACCAGAAGAATCAAGGTAAGCACTCGCACGATCATCATACTCGCTTTCATATGCACCTCCTTATGCACTCAAGCGTTGTCGGTCGACTCGTATCATAGGCGTTACCTCCTGCTATTTTCAGTATAGTCTTCCGCTGTAGGCATGACAACTAATCGGTTTGACGGCCAACGCCACGGATTGGTATAGTGGCAACAATAATGTGGGCAAAACGAAAACAAACCGGTTTCACCATCGTCGAGCTCCTCATCGTCATCGTGGTGATTGCAATTCTAGCGTCCATTACGGTCGTGGCGTTCAATGGCGTGCAAGCGAGGGCGCAAGATTCTCATATGCGATCGGCCATGAATCAGCTTGAGAAAGCCATACTCAGATGGCACGTCAGCTCTGGCGAACGGCCCCGTGGTGGCTGGAGTTCGACCGTCGGGGTCAGTGGCAACAACTGCGTTGACGGAAGCGGCGGCTGGGTGTTCAGCGGCGCCTATCCATGCGCGCTCGAAGACATTTTGTTAACTCAGCAACTTATACCAAGTGGCTTTACTCATAGCCTGCCACCGAATAAGGAATATAACTCTGCGAATCATGGCCGCTACTCCGTCATGTTCTATCCCTGCGGGAGCACAGGCAGATATGCGTTGTACTACCATTTGCGTAGCCCTAGCGCCGAAGATACGGCCAGTATCACTGCTGCCGAAGCCGCCAGTTGCCCGACGGCTCCGCGCGCCACCTATATGATGCGTGCGGCAAAGATACTAAGTTTTAGCTAGCGCTAAGCCAGTCAATCCAATACTTTTCCGAATATCAAGCGAACGATTGACAAAAATTATCATTGTTAACGCATATGCCTGCTAAATAGCAGGTTATTCTTAATTTCTGTAATTTATTTCTCAAACAGGCAATATTGTGAGGTCCACAATGAAAATAAGATTGGAGGACTAAGCGTAAGTATTATAGTATATAGTTGCATAATTTACTAATTTAGTGTATTTTACCTTACAACATTAACTGCGAGGTGCCCCTACGTGGAGTGGAGGCAGGAAGAGGTGAATATGATCAAGAAACTAATGACCGCGATGGTGGCGATCGCGATGACGGTGGGGCTAATCGGCAGCCTTTCGTCAACCACTGGAGCGGAAGCTGGTGACCCAGTTAAAAAAGTTGTGATTTGTCACAGTCGGCAACCGCAACCTTCAAGCGGACAAGGTGCAGGTGCTCAGGGTAACCCCTACGGACCTTCCGCCCTGGAAGTAAGCGTAGCTTCAATCTTCAGCACCAATGGGCATGATACCCATAACGGACCAGTGTTCAACAATACGAACCAAGACTTTTGGGGTGACATCATCCCACCGTTTTATTATGAAGCCGGGACTGGACGCGACAAAGAAGTCAAGTATTACGCAGGTATGAATTGGACCGCCGCAGGACAAGCCATTTATAATGCTGATTGTCAGCACGCTATGGCTCGGGTCACTTTCCGCGTTGACTGTGACGCTCGTGACCGCGTACGCGTCATTCTGAGGAACCAAGGAGATGCAGAGGGCAAAGTTACCGTTAACGATACAGAATACACGCTGGCAGCTGGCGAACGTAAAGTTGTACGCTTCGAGGATGGCAGTCGTGTAGTTATCGTTATTGACGGACAGACCGTCTATGACGAAGTTGTAACCTGTAACGACGCCGGTGTCCTTGAGCCAAACATGTCGTACTCATACGTATGTGACGTTAGGACCGAGACTTTCAAACTTACCCTTACCAACAGCGGTAACGCCGAAGGTTCCGTGGTACTGAACGACGAAAACGTGACCGTACCAGCTGGTGAGACGAAAGAAATCTCACTGCCTGCAGGTGGCGATGGCGTAGATGTTACGCTCGTCGTGAACGAAGAAACCGTACTCGACCAGACATTCGTCTGTATCCAAGGTCGCGGCAATGTCGTTCAGACTCCGACCACTCCTGTGGCCCCACTTGGTGGTGGTGCTGGCGCCGTAACCGGTGAGGTTACCTCATTGCCAGTCACATCTGGCACTGGTGAGCAGTTCGCTGCCATCGCCGTGATGATCAGCTCGATCCTGGCTACTGCCGGAACCTACGCGCTACGCGGCCGAGCTACTCTGCCACTATAAGGAAAGGAGATTTCCTTGAAGCGGTTGGGCAAAACAAACGTACGGCTACCACTCTTTCTACGAGTGGTAGCTTTGTACGTGTTCGTGCTTGGGCCGCTTTATCTGCTATGGGCATTGCAGCCCCCTGAACCGGTATTGGCAACCGTTCCGACGAATACCGAACCTCCTATTACTATCCGCACCAGCGACAAGCGGGTAGGGCAGCCAGCCGTCATCACGGTTCCCCGGCTTGGCATGACACTGCCCATTGTCGACGGGGAGTACGACAAAGAAGCTGATACCTGGACGTTGAGCGAAGACAAGGCCATGTTCGCGACGATTACCGCGTTGCCGAACAACGAGGTGGGCAATACCTTCATTTACGGCCACAACACCATGGCCGTCTTCATGCCGCTGGCCGAACTGCGCACTGGCGACATCGTACGTATCGGAACGACCAACGGCCTGACATTCCAGTACCGCTTTACCGGCAAGACGTTCGTCGAGCCAGATGCCGCCGAAATATTGGCGCCGACTTCGAAACCGCGCCTGACACTGATGACCTGCGAAGGCATCTTCAGTGAAAGCCGCCGGGTGATGTACTTTGACTTTGAGAAGGTATCGTAATGGACCTGAACGCTTTCCTGTTACCACTGCCGTTGACCATCGCCGGTCTGGCGCTCTTCTTCCTAGGTAGTATGTGGGCGCATGAACTACGGCGAGCAATTGATCGCCGACGCTTACTTGAACTTATGAGTCGGTATGGGCGCACCAAGGCTGCGAAGCCAGTGAGCGTCGCAGTGAAGCTCGACGATAAGCCCGATGAGGCATGGCCGCTACTCGAACACCTGGCAGCCCAGAACTACGAGCAGCTCCAGGTAGTGGTATTAGTGCGAAACAAAGCGACTTTGACGGCACTGCGCCGGTATCAGCGCCGTAACCGTACCCGCTTGATGCTGTCTGTTGTTTCTCTGAAGCACGATGCGGATGCTCGCACCGTGCTAAAACGATATACGAAAGGCGACGCATTACTTTGGCTTACGCCGCAGCAGCGCCTGACACCAGGCTTCCTGCGTCGTGTGGCGGCAGAGTTCCTGGTGAGTGACGTAGATGCGGTACTACCGCACCGCGCGTTGCAACCCGGTGACAGCCTGGTGAGCGCGTTCAGGGCACTGAATGTCGTTGCCGGCGAGGCGATACCTGCTACCTTGGCTGGTCGGCAGCCGCTAGTATACCGCCGCAGCGCGTACTTCAACGACTCCGCCGGCCTGATACGACGCACCGGTCATGCCGCCATCATTACTCCGGCCGCCGTACAGCACAGGGCAGGGGATGGCTCATGGGTAGCATTTGGCATTCTGAGCTTTCTGGTGTTCGCAGGCGTGCTATCGCTACTGCTCCTGCCGCAGGGGTGGGAGCTAGTATTGCTGACTGCTGCCGGTGGCTGGCTGCTGGTTATGAGCCACCGGCTGATAGAGTATCCGTACACACTGGGCACTACATTCTCATTGCTGTTGTTGTTGCCATATTGGCCGATCGTCGGCAGCGTAGGGCTTCTGCGTCAACCTTTGCATTATGTCCGTTCGAACGCTCGCTCGCGCCGGTTGCTCAGGCTCCACCGTTAGTGGCTCGCCTCGCTGGTCATACGCTACATAGAACCCTGTCGTGAATATCACGAAAAACATAGCAAAAAACGTTGACATCTAAAGTCAAGAGGCGTATAACAAGTCCATACGCATGATTTCTTCGGGAAGGAATCGCCTACGCCGCAACCAGCGACGACCAGGAGCGCGTACCGCACATTTCATTCGGGAAAGGTTTGATCGTATGTCCAAGCACATGACGAGCATCACTCCGCGCCAGCTGCGTCGCTTCATCGACAGCGAGGCGGCAGCCGGAGCCCCCATCACCGGTCTCGACACCCGCGGCATCGTCGTGGACGTCATGGCCAGGCGGGGCATGCACCCGTCGAGCTTCAACTCCATCCAGCAGGCCTACGAGCGGCTCATCGCCGACAACCTCGTGACGGTCGAGTACGCCAAGGTGCGTACCACGACCGAGGCGGAGCGCCGGGCGGTCGAGCAGACCGAGATGGAGCGTCACCGCACCCAGGCCACCCTGAAGCGGCGTGGCCAGATCAGGCGGCAGGCCAAGCGCCGCCGGGCGCACGCGGTGCACCAGCACCGGCTCCAGGTCGCCTGATCCTTTCCCACCCCAGCGCGAGCCGGGACCGAGCCTCCGAAAGGAGGACGGTCCCGGCTCGCCGGACACACTTTATCGATTCATTACACCGCCTGAGGCGGATTTTTTATTGCCAAAGTTTGTGACTGTTGCGGAGCAGGAACGACGCCGTGGATAAGCTCCCAGTCCATAGCCGCCGTATCGCCATGATTGCTCCGAAACTGCTCAGCCCGGTGGACCATGCGCTTGCGCCGGCCAGCGTGTGCCAACGGATGTAGCAGGGACGCGTGCGTACCATTCGGTACGACTTTCACCACCACGTTAGGATGACCCTGCCAGGCTTCGGTGATGATATCAGGGTGCGACAGGTCGTCGCGGCCATATAGGATGTCGATGCCCCGAGCGTCTTTCGGCACCCAATCGAGCATGCGACGGGTCTCGCCGCTCGCAAGCGCCCGCATGGTACCTGTCAGGCTGCTGGCGATGAAATTCGGATTGAGTGAGGCGCTGCCGCGTAGGCTAGCTAGTTGGCCTTGTTTCGCCAGGCACAGGCTAACAGCGACGCCACCGATGGTCGTGTCGGCCAGCCAGTTGGCGAACTCCGGCAGGTTTTCGAAATTCACTTTCTCGGGTGCGCAGCGACCCTTATTGTCGAACGCGATGATATCCGACTCGTAATGCTTCATGTAGGCATATTGGCCAGCGGTAGTATTACTGTCACGCGAATCACCGATTGCCACCTGCGTGCGCGGTAGGTCGTACATGCTCGAAAGCGCCGCGAACACCAGCTGTTCGGTCTGGGCGGTACGTGCCAGCGAGGTTTCGTTCGCCTCACGGATGGTACGAGGTACCCGCAGTAGCTCAAGCGGGCGTGGCAATGCATGCGAGCTATGCGGCGGACCGACCTGCAGTAATGGCATGTGCGTATCGGCGACGAGTTTTCGGGAACGATCGAGTGCATAGCCGTCAATCGTCGTCATCCAAGCCGTACCGCTCGTAATAGTGAAATCGTGATCGGTACGAAGCTCATCAGCGGGTACGAATGCCCGCGCCAGATGATCGACCCCGTTCACATCGATCCGGTGCAGCACACTGCGACCGAGCTTACGGCCACGCTTGGTAATGAACGGCTCGTCGTCGAGTGTGCGGACCTTCGTGATTTCAAGGTCAAAAAAAGGCACCTGCTCGATGTGCCCTTCGTCGATCACCGTGTCCAACATGATGGCGCCGCCCCGCTGCCACAGTTCCTCGGGAGAAGGGAAGAGGTGGTCGAAGGTTTGGCGAGCGATGTCTTTCACGTGATACCTCATTTTTCGGTAGCTACTGCTATGATACTCCTTTTAAACGCGAACTCAAGCGTAACTTGTTGTTCCGCTTGTGCAAGCTATAGCGATTTGCGATAATGACCGCAGGAACAAATAGGGGGCCCTGCTATCCAACCGATTACACTGACGCGCTTCTGGCACCGTCGTATCTGCGAAGCTACGATGTTCGTTTCGTTCGCCGTGATTGCGCTCTACGCGTTACCGTACGTATTAGTACCAGGGGTGGTGAGTGAATTACTCCTCGTCAGCTGGCAGGGGCTTATCGTGGCGGCAATCACGCTCGTAGCGTCCTTCGTGCTTTACCTGTGGGTGCCGAAGTCGAACCTGTCGACGTATAGCTTTCTGGTATACACCCTCTTAGCCGCTACGACGGCCAGTCTTATCCTCAGCACAGGCGGAATCGGCTCACCGTTCGTCGCGCTATGGCTAGCCATCGCCGTATTCTCAGGCATTTTTGCGCTACGCGGTTTCACGCTGATAGGCGGCGCCGTGTTTGCCTACGTTCTGTATGGCTACGTCACGCAGGAACCGATCGCTGGACTGATCGTCGTCGGCGTGGCTGGTTTCGCGCCGCTCATCGCCAGCTTTATCATCTGGCACACTAAATCGGCCAAGGATGACAAGCAGGACAAGGCCTACGCCGAATTGGCCAACGAACTAACGAATGAAGCCCACAAGGCTGACACCGTTATCAACGCCATCAACGACGGCGTGGTGGCGGTCGACAAACAAGGCGTCATACAACTAATCAACCCGGCCGCCCAGCGCCTGATAGGGTGGGGACAAAGCGACGCAGTCGGCCTGAGCTATAAGTCGGTCATCAAGCTGCTCGACCGAGCCGACAAGCCGCTGACGTCGGCAAACGACCCGATAGCACAGGTGCTGGCTTCGAACCAGGAAGTGCACAGTGAGGATTTCTCAGTGCAGACCGAAGCCGGCAAGAAACTGCTGCTTTCCATCGTGGCGTCGCCGATTGGTACGCCCAGCACCGGCGCCATCCTGGTATTCCGTGACATGACCAAGGAAAAGGCGGAGGAGCGTGAGCAGGCAGAATTCATTTCGACGGCGTCACACGAGATGCGCACGCCGGTGGCTAGTATCGAAGGCTACTTGGGATTGGCCCTGAACCCGGCGACGGCTCAAGTGGATGACAAAGCCAGGGAATACATCGGCAAGGCCCAGGAAGCCGCCAAACACCTTGGGCGCTTGTTCCAGGACTTGCTTGATGTGTCACGAGCCGAAGATGGCAGATTATCGAACAAGCCGGGCGTGGTTGACGTAGTAGATTTCGTCGGCGACGTGGCCGAAGGCCTGAAGCCGAAAGCGACCGAGAAGAACCTGCGCTTCCTGTTCAAGCCGCGCCCTGATGACCGGCCGGCTAATGACCGTCTGGTCGCACCCGTCTTTTATGCCAACGTCGACAACGACCATCTGCGCGAAGTGGTCGCTAACTTGATTGAAAACGCCATTAAGTACACGCCGGAGGGTGACGTTGTCATCGATGTCGATGGCGACGAGACGCATGTGCGTATCAGCGTACAAGACAGTGGTATCGGTATTCCCGCAGAAGATATCCCACACCTGTTCCAGAAATTCTACCGTGTCGATAACACCGCCACGCGCGAGATCGGCGGCACCGGCCTCGGCCTCTACCTATGCCGACGGTTGGCGGAAGTAATGGGCGGGCAGATTAAGCTGGAGAGTGAGTTCAAGAAGGGAAGCACGTTCACGCTCGAGATACCCCGTATCGACCATGAGGAAGCCGAACGGCTGATGGAAGCCGCGACGGTGGCGGAGGACATGATGGATACGCCGATCGATGCCGCTGCTGATGCCGGAGAAACCGCACCTCTGCCACCTGAAGTCCCGGCAGCCCCCGCACCGCCCGCCGCCATGCAACAGACCGGCACGCCAGGAGTGTATCAGATGCAACCGGCACCGACCGCACCAGCTCAGCCGCCACAACCAGTCGCCGACGCACAGCCCGCAGCCCAGCCAGCTGCACCGACTATGCCATATGTCGCACCACAGCCGGTTCAGTTGCAACCAGTGCAGCCCGTGCCGCCACCTTCCGCCCCCATGGCCCAACCGGTCGCACAACCACCAGCGTTCACGCCCGGACCCCAGAACGTACCGCTGACCCAAATCGAGCAGAATCCGGGAGCGTACGTCGGCCGCGGCAGCGTCCAGATTCCGGTTCGCGGACCAGAGGAAACAAATCAGCCATAAGTGGTATGGCATTTTAAAAACCTTACGGTTACAATGGAGCTAATATGGCAAAGATTTTACTAGTAGAAGACGACAAGAGTCTTCGCGAGATATACGGGGTGAGGCTACTAGCAGAAGGGTACGACATCGTCAGTGCCGGTGATGGCGAGGAAGCGCTAGCCATGGCCATCAAGGAGCGGCCGCACCTGATCGTCTCGGACGTGATGATGCCAAAGATCTCCGGGTTCGACATGCTTGATATCCTGCGCTCGACGACCGAGACCAAAGATATCAAGGTGATTATGATGACCGCACTTTCAAGCGAGGACCAACGGCAGCGTGGCCAGCAGCTCGGCGCCGACCGTTACTTGGTGAAGAGCCAGGTCGGTATCGAAGACGTCGTGCGAACGGTTCACGAAGTGCTCGGTGACGCACCAGTGGCGCCGACCGCCAATGCCTTCGCTCCCAACAGCGCACCGTCCGCAGTACCACGACCGGCTCCAGCTGGTGTTCCGCCCCGTCCCGAAACTACCGCCCCGCAGCCACCAGCCCCGGCCGCAGCGCCAGTGACGCCGGCACCCACCGCGCCTGGCCCACAAGTGAGCCAACCACCAACGCCGCCAGCTAATCCGGCTCCCGCCCCTGCGGCGCCTCAGGCTCCTGCCGCTCCCACACCACCAGCGCCGGCTGCTCCTGAACAGCCGTCCGCTCCGACTACTACTCTGCCGCAGCCGACCGCCCCATTTTCGACACCACGCCCAGCCGGTTTGGCCGACCGCATCATCCAACCGATTGAGAAACCGGTCGATGAAGCTCAGCCGATAGGTGATTTGATGGCGAAGGAACTCGGTGGCGTGCCAAGTACTCCTCCTGCTGCGCCGAGCCCCGGCGTACCTCCGCTCCCTGGTTCATCAGAACCGAGCGGCATCTCTTTCGAGGAAACGCCGCGCCAGAACAACGACACGCCGACATCGTAGGTGCCTTACAGGCCTGCTATACTTTAACGAAGTATGTCCGAGCCTTCTATCCGTCTTAATAAACATCTCGCGCTTCAGCTCGGGGTATCTCGTCGTGAAGCTGATGAGTTGATCGCCGATGGCCGCGTTGCGGTCGATGGCACGGTCGCTGCGATTGGTGGACGCATCAGCGATACCAGCCAAGTGACGGTTGACGACAAGGTGGTGACGGGTAACGCCCAGCGACGCTACGTAGCATTTCACAAGCCGGTTGGCTACGTCTGCTCACGCAAGGCCCAGGATGACAACCCGACTATTTACGAACTTCTGCCTGCCGACATGCGCGCTCTGAAGCCGGTTGGCCGGCTCGACAAAGACAGCTCGGGGTTGCTACTGCTGTCGAATGACGGCGATTTTGCCCTGCAAATGACCCATCCTCGCTTCGCCAAGCGTAAACGCTACGAAGTCACCCTTGACCGGGCGCTCGAGCCCTTGCACCACCAGATGATCGCCGACCATGGCATCGAACTACCCGACGGCACCAGCCGCCTGCAGCTAGAGCGTCGGCGCGAAGATTCCGGCAGCGAATGGATCGTCACCATGCACGAAGGCCGCAACCGACAGATTCGCCGCACATTCGCTGCGTTAGGCTACACCGTCACTGCGCTCCATCGTGTCGAGTTCGGTCCGTATCAACTGGCCGGGTTAGCAGCTGGTGAGTATCGGGCTGTCCAGCCGTAGCGATGCGGCCTATGTAGGCCTGCGCCAGGTAGCGGTACAGCCTGTCCTCCCACGACTCAATCAGTGCATCGAGTTGCTGGTGGGTATAGGCGTTCCGGAGTTGGACCACTTTGAAGTCGTCATCACTTGCCGCCAAGAGGTCGCGCGCATCAGGGTAGAGCGGAACCTTCAGGGCTTCGCTCCGCTCGATGCAGTGCGCCGTGAAGCTTCGCAGCCTGGCCGTGAACGTTTCGAAGTTCACCGTTTCGGCTCGAATAATTTCTTTCATATGCTAGAACAACATGTCAGCCGTGCGCGCCGCGCTCGCTAGGCGTCGTTCGATTTCGAGCAACCGGGGTACCAGCCCCATCTCGCGCTGCTCGGCCCGTAGCTTATAGCCCTCATCATCAATCGGTCGGCTGACTTCACCGGGATTCCATAGCCGCCCACGTACATAGTGCTGCCCAATCAAGCCTCGGTCTGAAACCAAGTGAGTCTCAGGCCCCACCGTCACAGGGAAGGGAACTTGCAGCTCGTCCGCGACATAGGCGCTGTCAGCTACCAGACCGCCGCCTAGCGGATGACGGAAATATAATTCTTCATCTTTCTCGAGCGGCAACGTCAGATGCTCCATTGGTACCGTCAGGCCGGATGCGACGGTCACCGCCACGATCTCGCTGCCGTCCCGATGTAAGAATTCTCTGTGCGCCATATGTTGGTCTCCTCCACGAATCTGATTGTGTAGTATCATCACAAACCTACCACCGGTTGTCAATCCATCGCTGCGGGCAAGCCGCTTATGCTCGCCAAGTTGAGCTACCTCTGTTATAATTAGCCTCACTATGAGTTCAAAACTACCAACCGTCGCTATCATCGGCCGTGCCAACGCGGGCAAAAGCTCGCTGTTTAACCGTATGGTGCGCGCCCAGCAGGCCATCGTCGCCCGCGAAGCCGGCACCACCCGCGATAACGTGCTCGGCAAGGTAAGTTACGGCGACCATCAGTTCTGGCTGGTTGATACGGCCGGTTTGAAGACGGCCGAAGACGAGTTCGAAGCCTCGATCCAGGAACAGATCGAGGAGGCTGCGGCTGCTGCCGACGTCATCCTGGTAGTCGTCGACTCGACCCACTACGTCAGCGACGAGGAGCGATTGGTCGCCAAGAAAGCCCTGAAGAGCCAGAAGCCCGTTCTACTGGTAACGAACAAGGCCGACCTGAAGACCGCCTTGCCAGATGATGAGTTCCGCCGTCTCGGCATCAAGGACATCATCCGAACCTCGGCTGAACACAATTCCGGCATCAGCGACGTGCTACGCAAAGTCACCGAACTGATTCCTCCCCGCAGCGAGCGCGAAGATGACGACATTTTACGGGTCGCCCTGATTGGCCGGCCGAACGTCGGTAAGAGCAACCTGTTCAACACATTGGCAGGCAAGCAGCAGGCCGTGGTCGCCAACATCGCCGGCACCACCCGCGACGTCAACCGCGTGCAAGTGCGCTACAACCAGCGCACCATCGAGCTGCTCGACACCGCCGGCGTCCGTCGCCAGGGCAAGCAAGAGGTCGGTATTGAAAAATTCTCAGTACTACGCACCCTGCAGGCCATTGAAGAAGCCGACATCTGCCTGCTGCTCATGGACGTCAACGAATTAAACACCCAGCTCGATCAACGCCTGGCCGGTATCATCGCCGAGGCTGGCAAGGGACTGGTCATCGTCATTTCCAAATGGGACAGCGTCGAAGGCAAGGATGCTTACACCCGTGACGCCCTGGCGCCGAAGATTGCCTACAACTTCAAATTCACACCGTGGGCTCCGCTCATCTTCACCTCGAGCGTCACCGGGCAGAACGTCACCAAGCTGTTCGACCTGGCGCTGGACATCGAGGCCCGCCGTAAACAGGAAACCAAGACACGCGTGTTGAACGACCTGCTGCAAAAGGCCGTGCAGAAGCATCCGCCGGCCGGGCTGAAAAACAGCCACCCGAAACTGCGCTACATGGTGCAGACCGACACCACACCGCCATGGTTCGTCATCCACGGCTCGAACCTGAAGTTCGTCCACTGGAGCTACAAGCGCTACCTGGAACGACTGGTGCGTGAAACCTACGATTATTCCGGTACGCCGATCAAGTTCTCGTTCCGTGACGAGAAGCAGATCAAAGCCAACAAGGAACGGATCGCCCTGGGGCAGAAGCCGATCAACAAAGGCGCCCAGAAAAGCGACGAAGCCTAGGAATTAAAAACGCCCCCTTGGCGATAGGAGCGTGAATGCTCGACTATCACCAAGGGGGTCCCTCCGTCGGTCCCAACCGTTGGTCGGCGACGCCTCAGACGAGGCGACGGTTGCTCGGATCGCGGTCGTTCCTCCAGAACAGGTTCTGGTTGCCGATCCGCATGCTGCCATCTGAACGGCGGTGCGTGGTAACGTACCAGCGGTACTTGGCGAACTCCCAGGCGGCCCAGGCGGCTGCCGGGACAACGCCGTACACGCTCAGCCGCGTCAGCCAGATGTCACCGCCAAAGAGGAGGTGACAGCCAATCGTGACCATCAGCGCGAGCAGCAGAACTGCGTAGGAAGTGATTCGATCCGACTTGTTGGGGTGCATGCTCGACTCATACTCGGGCATCTGGGTCTCCTTTGGGGAAGGTAGGCGGAGGTGCCTATCTTTTTATTATATCATACTTCTTACATTTAAGCAATAGTTTATACTGTACTACCAGATATGAAACTGATTTTCGGACTTGGCAATCCTGGCCCTGACTACACAGGTACCCGCCATAATCTGGGCTTCCTGACACTTGAAGCGCTGGCTGACGAGTGCGGGGCATCGTTCAGCGAGAAGAGTAAATTCAAGGCGCTCATAGCCGAGTGCCGAGTTGATGGCGAGAAAGTACTGCTCGCGAAGCCAACGACGTTCTATAACCTGGCGGGCGAAAGTTACCGGGCGATCTGCGACTTCTACAAGTTGGCTCCGGAAGATACACTGATCGTGCACGACGAACTGGCCCTGCCATTCGGTACCGTGCGTGCCCGACAGGGCGGCAGTGACGCCGGCAACAACGGTATCAAATCGGTCAACCTTCACGGCGGCGAGGCCTCAAAACGGTTGCGTATCGGCATCGCGAACGACAAGCGGCAACTCATCGGCGACACCGAGTTCGTACTGGGTCGCTTCTCGGCCGAGGAAGCCACGGCCCTGAAGGAGACCATCCTACCGAATCTGCGTTCGATGTGCCATGACTTCGTCACCGGAAACCATCCCCATACAAGCCATAAGCTGATTGACACGGCTAGCTGACCTCTGTAAACTTGATAAGTATTTCGTTGAGCCAGTCAGAAGGAATTGTCCTTTGTCAGGCTCCGGAATCGGCGTTTGACAAGGACCGTTCCTCCACCAAAAAGGAGAAGGAATGCTGCGTGAACTTGCGACAGTGGCTGTCGGGCTTCAAGTTGGAGAAGTCGATGCTGTGCAGCTTGATATCGCATGGGAACGACGCAGCCGACAGTGGCCGCTGAGGCCGTCACATCACCGACTGTCGCGGATGCGCTGGGCGACGTTCGCCGCGTCCCTCGGACCGGATGAAGGGTCGGACGACCACACGGTCTACTGTGTGTCCGAGCACGGCTACCTGGCCGAGTTACTGCCCGACGCCTATAGGCACCGGCGGGTCATCCGTCTGCTTAGCCGGGCGGAACGTCTTAAGCAGGAGGCGTTCCTGCGCAACGGCCTCCGCGCCTTGCACCGAGGATGCGGTGAGGCGGTGGCGGACGGCTATTGGCTGAACCTGTACCGCTGAGGCGGTAGCCCTGTCAAACGAACCCCCGCCGCTCAATCATGGAGCGGCGGGGGCGTTTACTTTGAGATCGTAATAAAAAACCCTATAAAAACCAAAAGGCACCAGGTAAGGGTGGGCATCACCTGGCGCCATTTGGCCCTTCAACCCACCCGTTCGGGCATTAGCGTGACCCACCTCACAAATAATGGAGGTCCGCCGGTTAAAGGGATTAGTATGCACACAATACTTTTTATGGCTCACAGTGGAGGGTAGATTACTACGAACCGCATTGTATGCAACCTAACATAAGTTAGAATAGGGGGTATAAGGTGCGTTTGATTGGACTCGCAGATTCAATCAATCGTTCATCATAGTAGCACGCTTTTTGATTTCCGTCAATACCTTTCAACACTTTTTTTATGAAAATCAATACTATCGCTCCAGAGAAGAACGAATTTCTAAAGAGAGTTAATAGTATTGCAAAGCCTCCCAAATCATTTCATTATGTAGGTACATTGCCACCCGATGGGCCGGCGACGGTAGCGATTGTCGGTACACGCAAGCCGACCGCCTACGGCAGGGAAGTCACCCACACGCTGGCCTATAGCTTGGCCCAGCGCGGTGTGATCGTCGTCAGCGGTTTGGCACTCGGCATCGACGCGATCGCCCACACGGCGGCACTCGAGGCTGGTGGTATTACGATTGCCGTGCTTGGCAACGGACTGCCCGATATCTATCCGGCGACCAATGCCCGGCTCGGGCACCGCATCGTCGAATCGGGCGGGGCGCTCCTAAGCGAGTACCCGCCCCACGATAAAGCCCGACCGCACTACTTCCTGGAGCGTAACCGTCTCGTCGCAGGCTTGGCCGATGTCATCATCATTACCGAGGCGGCGCTACGGAGTGGTACCCTCAATACGGCGGCGCATGCGCTCGAACAAGGCAAAGACGTCTACGCCGTGCCAGGCAACATCACCAGCCCGCTTTCGGCCGGTTGCAACGCACTCATCGCCCAAGGCGCCCTACCACTCACCGACGTGCATGACCTGCTGGACGTCCTCGTGCCGCCGGCATCTGCATCAAACAGTGCAGCGACCCTGCCGCTCGGACGTACCGAGCTCGAAACGACCATCATCGGCCTGCTGGCACACGGCCTCCGTGACGGCGACGAGCTTCTGCGGCAGGCAGGTTGCACTGCGACCGATTTCGCCACTACTATAACCATGCTAGAGCTACAGGGAGCCATACGGGCGCTAGGCGCCAATCGCTGGACGTTACGCTGACGTCGAGCGCTGAAGCGACGCGCTATTAGAAACGGATTGCTACGCGACCAGTGCGAGCTGACGGCGCTGATACTCAGCCTGGATCAATGCCATCATCGTCTCGACAATCGTCGTCAGCTCGTCAGCGTTCTTGTCCGGGTTGGCAGAGACTATCTCATCCGCCATGGCGTGGGCATCGACGTACATCTCAGGATCGACCGGCTCACCGAATGCCGCCATGGCGTCAAGCCGGGCCGTCAATTGCTTGGCGACTAACGCGGTGTAGCGCGGATGCGTGCTGGCGAGTGCGCTCATGGCTTCGCTGCATTCTTCCACCACCAGTTCCGCTTCCAGTACGATCAGTTCCGAGCTTTCGTAGTCGTTCAGTCCGCCACTTAACTCAGCGTGCAGGTACCAGTCGGCGATTTCCTGACGTAACTGCGCGATTTTTGTCAGCTGCGGCATATCTTCGGCAGTAATCATCAGGTCGGAAGGACCCTCGAATGCCGGCGTGGTATCAACCGGGTCGCAACTCCCGATACCGTTCTCTACCTCACGACGCGCTAATCGCTCGTCGAATGGATATCCAAGACTACGCTTATACAGCTCTGACATATGCCGATCCTTTTGTTTAGGTTTGTTCCCGGGCGCTTTGTGTTGGTGTTTGCACACGCGTCTTAGCCTTTAGTATGCTCCCGCATGAAAAGGGTTGTCAACGGTATATTTTACAAATGCATGGTCATTGCGTAGTATAGGCAGTTGTGTCACGCTGAAAAGCGATAAGCAGTATGAGCAAGAACGTAGTAATAGTAGAGTCCCCGGCCAAAGCCAAGACGATCGAGAAATATCTCGGGAGTGACTTTACCGTGCTTTCGAGCATCGGGCATATCCGCTCGATCGCAAAGAAGACGAAAGACGGTACGCCACCGATTGATGTCAAACACGGCTTTAAGACCGTGTATGAAGTCGACCCTGAGAAACGAAAGGTCATTACCGAACTGAAAAAGGCCGTCAAGACAGCCGAGCAAGTCTGGCTGGCAACCGATGAAGACCGTGAAGGGGAGGCGATTGCCTGGCATCTTTGTGAAGTACTAGGCCTTGATCCTGCGACCACCAAACGGATCGTCTTCCACGAGATTACCAAGAGCGCCATCACCGAGGCGATCAAGCAGCCACGGACCGTCGACATGCGATTGGTCGAAGCCCAGCAGGCGCGGCAGATTCTCGACCGCATCGTCGGCTTCGAGTTATCACCGGTCGTCTGGCAAAAAGTACCCGGCGGTAAATCAGCTGGGCGCGTCCAGAGCCCGGCCGTCCGATTGCTCGTCGAACGCGAACGCGAGATCCGCGCCTTCGAAGGTTCTTACCAGTTCAAGGTGACGGCGCAGTTCGTGCATGACGGCCAGGACGTCAAGGCCGAACTTCCGCAACGCTTCGATACCGAGGAAGAAGCCCGCACATTCTTGGAGAGCCTGGCCGAAGCCAGCTTCAGCGTCGCCGACGTCACGACCAGCCCGAGCACCCGTAACCCGCCGGCACCGTTTACCACCAGTACCTTGCAGCAGGATGCCAACGCGAAGCTTGGGTTTGGTTCCAAAGCTACCATGTCCAGTGCCCAGAAACTTTACCAGGCCGGTAAGATCACCTATATGCGTACTGACTCTGTCAATCTGAGCTCTCAGGCTATCGCCGCAGCCGCTTCTTTCATAAAAAGCGCCTACGGCGACAGCTACTCCCAGGTACGCAAGTTCAAGACGAAGAATGCTTCCGCCCAGGAAGCTCACGAAGCTATCCGTCCGACCGACATGAGCGCCGAGAAAGGCTCATCGAACGAGTACGACCAGAAGTTATACGATTTGATCCGTCGCCGCACGCTGGCAAGTCAGATGGCACCGGCCAAATTGGAGAAGACCACCGTTACCATCACCGTTTCAACCCGGGCTGAAACGTTCGAAGCCAAGGGCGAAGTCGTCATCTTTGATGGCTTCATGAAGGTGTATGGCGGTAGCAAGAAGGAAGCCGAGCTGCTACCCGCACTGACCAGCGGCGATAGCCTGGTCATGGCCAGCGCCAGCGCCCGCCAGCTGTTCGCCCGGCCGCCTGCGCGCTACACCGAAGGTAGCCTAGTAAAGAAGCTGGAAGACCTCGGCATCGGCCGGCCGAGCACCTACGCCACTATCATCGATACCGTTCAGACGCGTGGCTACGTGGAAAAGGGCGAAGGCGAGGGCACGCCGCGCGACGTCATCGTCCTCACGACGACAGGGACTGGCGTTGACCGGGAAGTAGTCGAGGAGAAAACCGGCGCCGACCGCGGCAAGCTCGTGCCGACACCAAGCGGTGAGCTAATCGCTGATTTCCTGACCAACCATTTCGAACGCGTGGTGGACTACGGCTTTACCGCCAGCGTTGAGGAGCACTTCGACGAAATCGCCGAAAGCAAGCTGGAACGCAACCGGATGCTGGCCGACTTTTATACGCCATTCCACGAGCTGATTGAAAAATCCGGCGGCATCGACCGTTCGACGGTCGGCAGTAATCGCGAAGTCGGCACCGACCCTAAGACGGGCAAGCCAATCCTGGCCCGTTTCGGCCGGTTCGGTCCGATGCTTCAGCTCGGCGACACCGACGACAAAGAGAATAAGCCCCAGTTCGCACCACTGCCCGCCGGCAGCCGCATCGAGACCGTCACGCTCGAGCAAGCGCTCGAAATGTTCAAACTGCCCCGCCTGGTCGGCGAAACGAAAGGTGGCAAGCCGATCAAAGCTAATATCGGCCGGTTCGGTCCGTATATTCAAGTCGACAAGCTGTTCGTCAGTATCAAGCCGGAAGACCCCCACACCATCACACTCGAGAAGGCACTTGAACTCTACGAGGCCAAGCTGAAGACCGAGGCCGAGAAGAACATTGCTGATTTCGGCGACGGCGTAAAGGTGCTGAACGGCCGGTTCGGTCCGTATATCACCGACGGCAAGAAGAACGCCAAGATTCCCAAAGGTACCGATCCGAAGTCGGTCACCCACGAGCAGGCAAAGGAGCTTCTCGCGGCCGCGCCAGCCAAGGCTGGCCGAGGTCGGCGAGCGCCCACCCGCAAGAAATCGTAGCCACGTTGACCATTGACGCAGCGGAGGCTATGTTTCATACTTAAGGCAATGCCTTCGCGCGAAATCGACCCTAGAATTATCCACCTGACCGAAAGGTATCCGGAAGACGTCATTAGCGTCGCCGGTTCGCTGGCCGGCCATTACTCCGTCGGCCAAATGACCGATATTCTGGCCCGAGATGAACTGGTGGATTATCACGCACAGATAGTGGCGCAGGAACGCACCTATTTCACGGCCTTGCGCAAAGAAGGCGGTGAAACGGAGCGCCAACGCCTGAAAGATGCCCACCTCCGCGAAGAGCTCGCCCGGGCTGCTTTCGGCTACCTGGCAGAAGTGCGTCAGCTATGGCACCGTGACCCGCGCTCCGACTTACTTGTCTCGGCATAGGCCGACACTACTGTGCCATACTTTTTTATATAAAAAAGCTTCAAAATACTATTTACCATAAGCGTCTAGAATGTGCTATAATTAAGCATATCGGACAATGTGTTTGACATTAACTATACATTGTTTTATAATGTTCTTAAACGAATTGCACCAACCATTAACAGCGAGCCCGAGAGGAACCTACCGAGATGGAACAAACAACCCAAGCCGACATGGCGACCAGCCTGACCAGCGCGGTCAACGATATACTGGCAGTCATCGAGCAGGAACGAGAGCGTGAGATCATTACGCGGCGTTTCGGGTTGTTCGACCGCAAGGAGACTCTCGAGCAGATCGGTGAGTTGCTCGGCATCACCCGTGAACGGGTCCGTCAGCTAGAGAAGGCCATCCTGATCCGGCTGAAGCTGGCGTCTGAGGCCGGCAAGGTACCCAGCGTACATGAAATCGAGCGTACGCTCATACGTCACCTGTCTGAAAAGGGTAGGGTAGCCCGCGTCAGCGACGTGGCACTCGACCTCATTGGTGATAAGGCTACCGCCCAGCACAAGGCGCATGTCGCGTTCATCGCCGAGCTGTCGCCGAACATCTCGGTACTGGCCGAGAACGATGACTATTACCACGCCATCGGCATCAAGGAACATGCCGACGACAAGAAGATCAAGACGCACGTCGAAGAAATCGTCAAGACCATCAAACAGCATGGTGAACCGATTGGTATCGAGGAGTTGCACGGAAAGCTGGGGCATGAACATCCTTCGCACGTCCGAGCCCTTGCATCTACTTCGAAAAAACTGGCTAGCTTGAAAGACCGCTGGGGACTTGTCAAGTGGCCGACAGTGAACCCGAAGAACATCCGCGATAAGATCTACGTCGTGCTGGCCGACAACGGCAAGCCGATGCACTTCTCGGACATTGCCAAGAACATCAAGAAAAGCGATTTCAAGCGCAAAGATGTCACTACCCAGGCGATTCACAACGAACTGATTAAAGACAAGCGCTTCGTATTGATCGGTCGCGGCATTTACGCACTCGATAGCTGGGGTTATTCCAAGGGCACCGTCGCTGACATCATCGCCGACGTCCTCCGGACCGCCGGGGAACCGCTTCACCGCGATGAGATTGTCAAGCGCGTGCTGATGAGCCGACAGGTGAAAGAAACGACCATCCTACTTAACCTGCAGTCGAAGCCTCAGTTCAAACGCGTCTCGAAAGCGACCTACCAGCTGGTCGAACCCTCTTAAACCCCAGTTGCATTAGCGGTAGGCTGGTGCGACAATAAGACCAGAGTTAACTATGTCTGTGCTTTCTTGGATATTTGAAACCTTGCTCCAGTGGTATGTCTGGATACCGCTTGTCGTTGTGTTGCTCTACGCCACCTGGCGTAATTACCGCGTGGCACCACCATTGCCGGACCATGAGACCAGCCTGCTGATCCTTGAAATTCCTAAGGCAAACGACAAGTCGGAACTGGCGGCCGAGCAGCTGTTCGCTAGCCTGCATGGCATTCTGCGTGATAAGACCGAACTGAAGCTGAACCACGGCATTCAGGAGCACCTGAGCTTCGAGATCGCCTCGGTCAACGGCCAGATCCGTTTCTACGTATGGGTGCCGAAAGCCCTGCAAAGCTTCGTCGAAGGACAGATATACTCCCAGTACCCGACCGTTCAGATTCACGCCGCCGACGAGGACTACGTCAGTCATGAACGCCAGCACAGCGTGGTGCACACCTCCGACATCACCCTGACAGGAGCCGAGTATCTACCAATCAAGACCTTCCAGAGCTTCGAGGTCGACCCGCTGGCCGGTATTACCGGTACGCTCGCCAAGCTCGAATCCACAGGGGAGGAACTATGGATCCAGGTATTGGTCCGGCCAATCGCTGACGACTGGCACAAACAGAGCGAACGCTGGATCTCGACGCTGCGCACCGGTAATCCGTTCAGTGCCCTGACAGGGCAGGGGGGCTTTGACTTCAGTTGGATACGGACCTTCTTTGAAGCGCTCTGGAAACCACCGGAAGAAGGAGTCGGCAGTGGGCCGGGCAGGGAACTGTCAGAACGTGACAAGACACGTATCGGTGAGGTAGAGAAGAAGGCGACCAAGCTTGGTTACCAGGTGAAGATTCGGTTGGCGTATCTTGGCGACAGTCAGACCAACGCCAAGCAGCGCATGCAGGCCTTGGTAGGCACCTTCAAACAATATAACTCCACCAACCTGAACGGCTTCAAGGCCACCAGCCAGAGCTTCAAGAAGGAAGATCTGAACGCCTACAAGACCCGACTGTTCGCTGACAAAGGCTTCATCCTTAACATCGAAGAGCTGGCGTCAGTCTTCCACTTGCCGCACACCAACGTCGAGACGCCCAATATCGTCTGGGCTAGTTCGAAGACGGCCGAACCACCGGCCAAGCTCCCGGTCATTACCGGTAACGACGCCATCGATGAGAATATCTCCGCTTTCGGTGTCACTAATTTCCGCGGCATCAACCATCAGTTCGGCATGCTACGCTATGATCGCTCCCGACATGTCTACATCATCGGTCAGACCGGAGCCGGTAAGTCAGGTACGCTCGAGTTGTTCGCACTGTCGGACATCTTCCATGGCCATGGTTACGCCATCATCGACCCGCATGGCGACTTCGCGGTCAACAACATGCGCTTCATCCCCGGCTCGCGCCTGAAAGACGTGGTTTACTTCAATCCGGCCGATACGGCCTATCCGCTCGGCTTCAATCCGCTTGAAGTGACCGACCCGAACCAGAAGACCAACATATCATCAGAGGTCATCGGGGTACTCAAGCGTATGTTCGGCGAGTCGTGGGGCCCACGCCTGGAGTACATTCTGCGCTATACCATCCTGGCGTTACTCGATCATCCGAACACCACCATGCTCGACATCACTCGTATGCTGACAGATAAGAAGTTCCGCAAAGAAGTGCTCGAGACCTGTACCGATACGGTCGTGCTGCAATTCTGGAACGTCGAGTTTGCCAGCTGGAACGACAAATTCCAAGCCGAGGCCATCGCACCGGTGCTCAACAAGGTAGGCGCCTTTACGGCCAACCCGATTATCCGTAACATCATCGGTCAGCCTAAGAGTACCTTTAACATCCGTGAAATCATGGACGAAGGTAAGATTCTCATCGTCAATCTTTCGAAAGGCCTGATAGGCGAGGACAATGCTGCCATCCTCGGTTCGTTCATTGTCACCAAGGTACAGCTGGCCGCCATGAGTCGCCAGGACATCCCGAACATCGAGGATCGCCGGCCGTTCTACCTCTATGTCGACGAGTTCCAGAACTTCGCCACCGATTCGTTCGCGACCATCCTGTCGGAAGCCCGTAAGTACGGCCTGAATCTGACCGTAGCCAACCAGTACATCTCCCAAATGAGCGACAACGTGCGTGACGCTGTCTTCGGCAACGTCGGCACCATGATCTGCTTCCGTGTCTCAGCTGATGACGCACCGATCCTCAGTAAGCAGTTCGAGCCGAACTTCGAGGCACTCGATCTGCTGCAGATGCATAATCGCAACTTCGTCATCAACATGGTTATCAACGGCGAGAAGACACCAGCCTTCAGTGCCCGCACGCTCAACCTTCCGGCGCCGCAGACGGACAATACCGGCCGCATCATCGAACATACCCGTCTGCACTACTCACGCCCACGAAGCGACGTCGAAACGCAGATTGCCGAGCTGGTAATGCCCAAACACGGTGCTCCGACCAACCAGCCGCCTAAGGCACAGCCGAATGTCTGGCCAATCAACGCCCAGTCCCAAGTGATCACGCCGTCACAGAACTCTTCGGAGCCCTCCGTTACACCAAAGAAGAAACGGAGCCGTACGCGCAAGAAGAAACCTGCCGGGGGCACCCCTGCCGATACGAAAGTCACCTCAAAACCGGAAGCTGTATTACCCGAAAGCGGAACCACGGAAATAAAACTCCGCTAACGGAGTAAGGAGGGCCATTCAATGGACAACCCCAAGCTAAGCGTCGAGCCGTTCCACGTACCTAAACCAAAGTTCCTGATTGACGATTCCGTCGTCTTTCATTACCAGGAAGGGGAGCGAGCCGTACTCGGAAGCATCGGTGGCGCCCGGTATGACAACGGTGAGTGGGTCTACACCGTCCACACGACCACGTACGCTGATGAACCGACGATTTTCTCGATACCTGAAGAGCACCTTACCCCTGCTGCCTAGCTATAGCGCTCAATCTGTCGCAAGAGAATGTATATACGAACAAAAGTAGAACTTACGATCAACGCATCCATTGGCGTGGGCCAAACGCATATATGACATATCAGGCGTCGCAAGGAATGAATCTACGTGACGTGAATAAGCCAGCTGTAAGGAAAATCACAGTCAGGCCAAGCGGGAAGAAGCGAACGCAGTTGAATGAAGAGTGAAACGCATCCGGCAGTTGGCAGAGTAGTTGAATATATGGCGTCATGGCATGTGTAGTAACTTAACGTCGCACAATATATCTTTTACGACATAGCGTATTATTCATAGAGTTGATTCACTATACCTTTATATCACCTGTTAACAGGGAGGTGTACGGTTCTGAGGCGTCGTTTTCATTCTGTTACGTTCGTAGCGTTCGGTTTCTTTCAGGTATCTTACCGACCCAGGTCACTCATCTCCATGATCCTGGAATCCACCGCCACGCGGCGCATATTTATCCACATCAGGTATTCATACGACGATCCATCCGTTATTTGCATTTTCTGTTTTTTATTACCCCCCTACTCTTTTTCCCTACTTACCCGCTATTTGCTTTTTTGTAATTTTGATATTTTGGTATAGTTTTTTATATGTTCGGTACTATAGAACAAATACCGAACTACTGCCCGGTGAGGCGGGGGCCATGCGCCCTTCTTATCGGTAAAAGGCCTTTCCTTCGATTCTCACGTCGACGTAGCTGGCGGTGATATTCTTTTGACGCAGGAAGCGATCGATCCGAGCCATATCCTCTACCTGCTGCCCTACCGAGCGGTCAATTGAAAATTTATAAGCCGGTTGTCTGCCTTTAAGATTGATCGCCACTTGGCGGGTCGTCAGCGTGGGAATGGTAACCTTGGCAACTTCAAGACCTTGGCGCTGACTGGACGAGATGACACGTCCGACGAAGCCAAGGAATCGGTTCGAAGCGACTGCCTGGACCGCGGTTGCTTGTATGCCGCTGTTGTCCACGATCTGCAATCCTGGACGTTCGAAATAGTTGCGCGTGAAGACCACCCCCTCGGCATCAACGTACCGATTGCGGCCATCGATACTCCAGCGAGCGATGGCGTGCCTGGCAGTAATCACGACCGATGCATTTCCCAGTTCACTGCCTGGCTCTACCCGTACGGCCTTCACTTCGGGATGGGCGGCCTGCAGGTGAGAAGTCAGTTCTGGTTCGTTCAAAAGGAAGCGTAGACGCTCGATGGGTCGTGCGCCGTAGTATTCGTCCAGGGAGCGAGCGTAGGTGACCGTATCGTCGACCGGTAACAGATCGACCCCGGCTACCCGTACGGTCGCTGAGGCTACCAGCTGGCTGACGAGAAGATAGAGCACGAACGAGGTGCTCGCTACGATAAGAAAATACAGTGACAGCTTGCGACGAAGCGTCGTCAGATGGTGGGCGTGGGCGCGCGGTGATCGGAGCTCGGCACTCAGCTCCGCCGAGCTGGTAATCTTACCCGACGAGCTACCAGTGAGCGTGCGGTTACGACGGAACGCGTAGCGGTCGGTCATATCGGATGTCTGACGCGGAGTTGGGCCGCCCGATACCGACCGGCGGCGGCCGGGTCGGTCTTGGTCAACTTTTTGTGTACGGCCGAACATATCTATGTATTTTACTCAGTTAGGTTGGTCTTATTGTAACAGAGGCAAGAGGGTTACCTATCGATTGCATTTATAATCAGACGGGCGGTATCGCGGGCTGCATCAGGCTTCGACAAACTTAGGATGTTCTTCGACAGGGCACGTAAGGTAGCCTTATTGAGTAACGTTGCGTTTATTGCATCGACCAGGGCAAGCGGCTCTACCTTCAGATGTTCCTCGTCCAGCACTACCACTGCTCCCGCCTGTTCGTAGACGGCTGCATTTTTAGTCTGGTGGCCACCGGTCAGATGCGCGTTCGGTACGATGATAGCAGGCTTGGCCAGGGCCGCCAACTCAAGGAGGGTGGTCGCCCCTGCCCTGCTGACAACGACATCGGCCGCTCCAAGCATAGTAAGCATATCACCTGCGACGTAGCCGTACAGTTTGAAGTTACTCTTTTTCGGGGCCCTTCGCCGCAGCGCTTTCTCATGAGCGCTGCCACAGATCAGAATGACCGAAGTGAAGGTTAGCATGTCCTTCAATGCTGCCATCGTGGCCTCGTTCAACGCTGCCGCCCCCAACCCGCCACCGGTGATAACGACGAGCGGCTCATGTTCGTCGAAACCGAGCTGACGTTTCGCCGCTGCCTGCGCGGAAGCCGATAGCGGCGAGATCGCACCGGCCACCGGAATACCGACATAGTGCGAACGACCTTTCGGATAGCGGTAATACTTCAGCGGGGCTCCAGTTGCGATGGTATGGGCGAAGCGAGCCAGGATCCGGTTCGTCAGACCGGGATGAGCGTCGGAGTCGTGGATGACAAGTGGGATTCTCAGCAAGCTAGCCGCCACACCGACCGGTAGACAGACGAAGCCCCCTTTCGTGAATACCACATCCGGACGCCATATGACCAACTTGATAAGACTCTGCAGGAAACCGATGGTGATTTTGACGGCGTCGACCAGGTTCGGTACCACGATGGTACGCACCTGAAGCAATTGCCTCAGCAGCGACAGCTTATGATAGCGGCGCAACTTACCCGCCATGATGACGTCGATACGCATCTGCGGATCGACCGCCTGCATGGTCGCCGTGGCCTGCGTGGCAAATGCCTGGTCGCACCAGAACCGTAGCTCGGCATCGGGCACGGTCGCCTTCAGTTCCTTAACGACGGCTGCGACTGGTGTGACGTGGCCGCCCGAGCCCCCGCCGACTGCGAGAATTCTCATAGCGCTCTCCTTCATTAATGCTTGAATGTACGGTATAGGATGACAGTTGGAAAGCTAGACCCAGGGCGCCGGCCATGAACACCATGCTGGTGCCGCCGAAGCTCAGGAGCGGTAACGTGATACCCGTCAGTGGAAATACGCCGGTCATGGCAGCCACGTTCAGCACCACGTGAGCGGCCAGCCAACCGAAGACCCCTACGACCAGCAGCTTCTCTGGCAAGCCTGGCAAGCGATCGGCTACCCGAAGCAGGCTGAGTAGTAGCGCCGTGAACAGAATAAGTATCGCTACCAATCCGATGAAACCGAACGTTTCACCCATGATGGCGAAGACCGAATCGTTAATGGCCTCGGGCAAATATCCGGTCGCCTGCACGCTGTTACCGATGCCGACACCGTTCCAGCCACCGCTGCCGATAGCGATTTTCGCATGTTCAATATGGTAGGCCGAGGCGTCGGCGACCGACGTGTTATCCCCCTGCAGGAAGGTTGCGACACGTTCCATCCGGTGCGGTGCGATGACGATCATAAATATACCCGCCAGCACCGCCACAGCGAAAACGGCACCTGCTACTTGCAGGCGGACACCGGCCGCGACCAGCATGCAGGCGATCATAGCCAGCATCACCAGTCCCGTGCCCATGTCGCGCTGGATGATGATGACGAACAGCGATGCCAGCGCCATGATAGCACCAAGCGGAATCAGCGTCTTGTACATGTCATTGAGAAACCCCTGTTTCGCCCGTAGCGCTAGAAAGCTGCCGACGAACAGCAACAATCCGAACTTCAGGAACTCAGCCGGTTGGATACTACCAAGCGGCCCCAGGTCAATCCAGCGACACGCCCCAAGGGAGCATTTGGCAATTCCCCACCCTATCGCCGCCGCGAACGCCAGGAAGGCCGAGGCACCGATGCCGGCATAAAAGATCCGAGTCGCGTTTGCCTGCAGCCATGGATATGGCAACTTGGCAACGATGAAGAACGCCAGTAGTGCCATCAAAAGGCTGATGGCTTGCTTGCCGAAGAAATAGGTGGCGGTGTAGAAATCCGTGCTATAGGCGGTATTTAGCACCTGCGCACGCTGCGGGCCGATGGCGTACATGATGATCAGTCCTAGCATCATCAGCAGGCCGGTATACAGGACGATCCGGTAATCCGGCCGATGCTTCCTGACGCTACGCACCGACCCGGTGTCGGCTCTCTCTGATCGTCGTCGCTCCATTAGCCGACATGCCCTCCGGCTAGCGCCAACATCAGTCCGAAGCTGGCCGCGACTACGGCGATGACCCAGAACCGCATCGTCACCTTTACTTCGGGCCAGCCAATCGCCTCAAGGTGGTGATGGATTGGCGCCGAGATGAAAATACGGCGGCCGAAGAATTTCTTTGCGACAATCTGAATCAGGCTTGAGCCAGCTTCCACGACGAACAGCAGGCCGATGATCGGCAGCAACAGGAGTGAGTTCGTCAGAATAGCCACCACGCCCAGGCTGACGCCATAGGCAAAGCTTCCGACGTCACCCATGAAGAATCGAGCCGGGTAGATATTAAACCAGAGGTAGCTCAGCAACGCACCGATGACCGTGAAGCAGAAAGCTGCCAGCAATAGCTGGCCCTGCAGCATAGCGATGACCCCGAACGCGGCGAAGCTGATAGCTAGCAGCCCGCCAGCCAGTCCGTCCAGGCCGTCCGATATGTTGACCGCATTTCCGGTCGCCGTCACCACGAACGCAAACAACGGTACGATCAGCCAGCCGATCGTAATCGCCCCCAAGAACGGCACATGAACGGTATCGATGCCAAGCTTGTCGAAGAAGAACCACCCCAGCACCACTCCGATACCGACGATCATGCTGAACTTGATACTGGAGCGCAGCCCGGCGACACCGTGGCCATTGGAGCGCAGGTTAATGACGTCGTCAATCAACCCGACGAGCGCACCGCCAATCAGCGCTGCCAACGGTAGCCATGTCTCTGCCCTATCAAGATTGAAGCCGAACGTAATAAGAGCAATGGTGATGACGCCAATCGCCCCGGCCATGGTGGGAATATTACGGCGGAACTTATTCTCGTGCAGCTTGTTAAATACCTGCAACACCTCGCCGCTGGTGCTGGTGGTACGCTGCTTCTTCCAGAAACGGAAGCGGTAGGCCAGGAAGGTGTACATCGGTGTGAGCAGCATCGCCAACACGAACGCCGCCACGCTGATAAGGAACAGCTGACTGACTTCACCGGCTAAGATTTGGTAGATGCGGGGGTCGTTCATGCTATCCTCTCGGTTGTAATGTTAGGTAATCGATCATCCAGTTGGAAATGTCGGTGAATATCGGCAATGCGTCGTCGCCACCGCCGAGATTAACCCCTTGGCCCGATACTTGTACCATTATGACATACCGCGGCTTGTCGTCGCCGCCGAATCCCAGGTAGGTACCGATCGTCTGTCCGTTGTCGTACGAGCCATTGACGATCGTCTGCGACGTACCGGTCTTACCGCCTATCTGATAGCCCTTGCGGTCGTTCGAGGCATAGAAAGCTTCACGAGCCGTCACGGCCATCTCGCGCATCGTTTTGGAGGTCGAGGCTTTGATGACGCCACGCCGTGAAGCGGACGGTTCGGCCGGCGTGATTTCGTCTTCACCGTTCAGGCTGCCTTCGATAACCGTCGGTACATGGTAGGTACCCCCGTTCATCATGGCGCTGAAACCGGCGGCCACCTGTACCATCGTCAGGTCCATACCCTGCCCGAATGACATGTTGGAATATCGTACGGCGTTGCCCTCGACATCAGTCGGAGGAATGATGCGGCCTGGCACTTCGCCGACAAGTTCGATGCCAGTCTTCTGCCCCAGACGGAACTTATCGTGCAAATAACGATACATCGTGTCGCGGGCCTTACGATCAAGCGAATCGTTACCGAGCCGCTGAGCAATCTCGACCATCCCGGTGTTGAGCGACCAGTTCAAGGCATGTTGGAACGTGATTGTTCCGGTCTGACCTTTGGTAAGGTTCGAAATGACGCGGTCATCAACCCGGACAAAGTCGGTATTGACGAAGGTTGACTGCGGCGTGATAGTGCCGGTATCCACTCCCATCGCGGCGGTAAACGTCTTCATGACGGAACCAGGCTCGTACGGGCTCGATATGACGCCGTTATTGACGACGCTGAAATTCGGAATCTTCAGATAGTCACCCGGATCGTACGTCGGCAGGCTGGCCATCGCCATCACCTTGCCGGTCTGGGGGTCCATCACGATGGCACTGGCGTTGGTGGCACCGCTCCGCTTCATACCGGCAGCTAGCGCCTGCTCGGTGTACGCCTGGATGTTCCGGTCCAGCGTCAACACGATGTCACGCCCATGCTGAGGCGGAATATTGATATGGTTCTCGCCGATCGTCAGCGGCACGTTCGCGACGTCGGTGACCGACTGAAGCAGCCCGGCCTTTCCTTTCAGCTCGGTATCAAATTTGCCTTCAACCCCGTACTGGCCTATGCCGTCGGCATTCACGAAGCCCAGGGTCTGGGCTGCCAGCGTGCGTTCCGGGTAGATACGTTTGGTTTCGGCCTGGAAGCCGACACCTTTCAGGCCACGTTCCTTCACCAGCTCGGCCTGCCGCCTGGTCACGCCGGTCGCCACGCGTACATACTGCGTATCGTCATCCAACCGGTCTTTGAAGCCCTTGACGGTGTTGCCTCCGGCAATCTGGTTGATCGCCGCCAGCACGCCCTGTTTGTCATCCATGATGCTCGGGTCGACGAACATGGTGAAGACCGTCTGGTTCATGACTACTTTGGCAAGTTGATCGCCGTCTTTCATATAGATCTCGCCTCGTTGGGCCGGAATCGTCAACCGCTTCACTTGCTCGCCGCTGGCACGGGCGACGTAATACTCATGCCGGATCACCTGCAGGTAGAACAGACGCATTACGAAAATCGCCATTAGCACGAGAACGGCTATGGCGAGCAATCGTATGCGAGGGTTAGAACTGAAGTCGCGAAGCATGATACATAAGGTTTGGGTTAGTTGCCAACGTAGGCGGGCGCATCGGGAGCTACCATCGCCCGGGCGACACTGCTGTCTCGCACGCTCGAGAGTGCGGTCAGACGGGCATTCTCTACTTCGAGATCAGTCTTCTCTTCGCTGAGCTCAGCGATCTTCGTTTCGATGGCCTGCGCCTCGTAGTCGTAGCTGGTAGCCTTCGTGGCCTGGGTTAAGTATATCAAGCCAAGCACAGTAATCATAAGGGCAATGAGCACCGTATGGGTCACTGGGCCGAGTTTGACGCTTGAGGCGAACGCGACCGTGTTCTGGTTGCGGTTCATGCTTTGACGACGTCGGTTATAGGTGGTGGTTTGGTAGGACATGTGGTGGTGGGTGTTTTTGGTGTTTATGTTTGGTGGGGCGCCCCACGAGTGAGACGCCCCGAAGAACGGTTACTTGAATCGGACGACGACCTTGGTCTCGACTGATTCGTTCTGTACTGGGATGTGGATTGGCATTGTTTTTTGTGCCCTTTCCTATGTTTGTTTTATTTTTTCACTGCGACGCGGAGCTTGGCGCTACGCGATCGCGGGTTGTGAACGTCTGAAATCGCCCCATCGATTGGCTTCTTGGTCAACAGCTCCAGTTCGGCTTCATAGCCGGCCTGCGCCTGTTCCTTGAAGTACCGTTTCACCAGCCTGTCTTCCAGGCTATGGAAACTGATAATCGCTACCCTGCCGCCGGGTTGCAGTAATTGTGGCAGTAGTGGTAGTAGGTCTTCGACCTGACGCAGTTCGTCATTGGTCGCGATCCTAAGGGCTTGAAAGGTGCGGGTCGCGGGATGGGTTCGTTGCCATTTGCCGCGATGCTCGTGCAGGATAAGATCGGCTAGCTCCTTCGTGGTCGAGAACGGCCGGTTGCGGACGATAGCCTTGGCTATACGTTTGGCGAACCCTCGGTTCTCTTCCCCGTACTCGAGTAAGATTCTGTAGAGATCTTTCTCGCTACGGTGATTGACGATGTCGGCCGCGGTCTGGTCCAGTGATGGATCCATCCGCATGTCGAGCGGTCCGTCGTTTTGAAAGGAAAAGCCTCGCTCAGCCCTATCGAGCTGTGGTGACGACACCCCGAGATCCACAAGAATCATATCGAATCGTGCAGGTTCACTCGCGAGCTGCGTAGCAGCTGCGACGAAATCCTGATGCACGAGACGCGCTCCCTTACCTTCGAATGCCTGCAGCGTGGCGATCGCGTTCTCGTCGCGGTCGACCAGCACGGCACCCGGATAGTTGTCGGTCGCTTCCAGCACCTTCGATGCATGGCCACCGTAGCCGACAGTGAGATCAAGGTATGACTCACCCGGTTGGGGCTTCAGCATCGCCAATGTGTCGGCGAGCAATACGGGAACGTGAAGAACTGGTGAAGTGCCTGCGAGAGGCGCTTCATCTTGTGGTGGATGTTCTTTGATACTCATTTCGCGACTAATTGTAGCATCATGTGCTGCAATTGTCGGATTCAAGATCACCAAACTGGTCACGCGGAGCATGTTTGTTTTCGCATGGTGTGTTTGTTTTTGTGATAAGTGGTCCCGAGGCTTGATTGGAAGTATCCGCATGGGATGCATACCGGCCTTGATCGGGACTTGAGAGACTTATGTGTGAGGTGGAGTTTTGGGAGGTGTGTTTTTGAGGAAGGTTCTAGGCTTGTTTAATGTGTTGCCCTTTCCACTGCTCACGTGCAACCAGATTGGTAATCTCGAGGTATCCTTTTACGTATCGGATTGTTAAAGAACGGTGGACGGAGAACGCTTAGGCTGCCATCAGCCGCCAGTAGGCGCCGGCTCGGACGGCCGAAACGGCCTTTCCGATACCTGCGTACTCCAGCAGATGCTGCTCAATGGTCACCCGGCCCTGTTTCTGATCCAGTTCTGCCTCGGTCTTCCCGGAGCGGAACTTGACGTTCAGATCGGCCACGTGCTCATCAAGGATGCTTCCTGTGAGCGCCGGTTCGACTTCCCGCTCCCATACCTCTTTCGAGTACAGATGCAGATAGTCGCCGAAGCCGCGGGTAAGGATTACCCCGCTCTGGAATTCTTCACGAAGCTCCGTCGGTATGGTCAACCGACGCTTGTCATCAAGCTTTCGTTCGAAATAATCCATCGCGTTTAAGGGTGCCTTCTTACTCGCCTGCTTTGGGGCGGTAGCGTTGATTATTTTTTATTGTGCAGTGGTGTTTGTTTGTTTTGTGGTGTTACCCACTTTTTTCCACTGACCTTATCATAATACCCACCAGTACCCACTTGCAAGCATATTTTTATAGATTTTGATTTCTTCCTGCTCTTTTATCCACACTTTTGTGGATAAGCATAGCCAGTAACAGATGAAAACCGGCCCTGTGGTGCTGGGCCGGTTTTCGTTGTGTTAGTTGACGAACACCTAGCGTCCGAAGAAGAATTGCGTCAGTGCCAGATCGTAGGCGGGCGTTACCTGCAGGGCCACCCACAGGCAGAGGACGAAAACATTAATACCGAGCGAGACCAGAAGCAAGGCGTTCTTGAAGTCATGTTCCGTCGCCAGCATGGCAGCCGGACTCATAACATCGTCGGTTTTCGTCGCGCGAAATCGTTTCTTAACCATACTTCCATTATAGCATAAGCAGTGTCAAAAGTCAATGAAGGGGGTCAGGCTGCGCTGCCGAAATGTCGCGCCAATTCGGCGAGAGGCTGCCCTGTCTGCAAAGCAGTCACCACGTCTCCTAACGAGTGGCGACCGAGGGGTGCCTCTGGGCGGTTATCGATATGGATTCCCTGCACTACCTTGTCGGGCGAGGCGAGGTTCGTCAGCTTATCGTCGAGCACGACCACCCGCTTCGCCATGATCGGGTGGGCATGGGTGAATTCGGCCGGTACTCTCATATGCTCATCGCTACCGTCGTACCAGTGCGCATGGATCCACTCACCTTTCTTCGGTTCGTCGGTTACGACGGCTGGCAGACGACGCTCATCGCGTCCGGTCAGCTGGCGGTACAGTGCCAGCTTGAACAGTTGGTTGGCCGGTTCGCCGTAGGTCAACACGGCGAACGGCAGATCCCGACGGTCCAGCTCGTCGAGCAGCGCCGGCGACGCACCGTCATAGAGCAACGCTTCACGAGGGAGCCGTCCCTCCTGGGCCAAGCCGTGCAGATCCGCGGTCAGGCGTGCGGCCAGTGCCTCGCCGTACTCGCCACTCAGGAATTCAAGGGCTGACAACGACTGCCCGGTTGCCGACATGATGAGCCGCTGGTTCTCCCGCACTTCATCAGCTGCTATTCCATATCGGGTCAGCTGACGACACATCAGTTCGACTACCTTATCGCTATCGAGTAGCGTCCGGTCCAGATCAAGCACCACGAATTCGTCGACCACGCGAGGTTCGGTCTCGTGACTGCCAGTTCTCATGATTTCATAGCTACGTTGCATTCACCTTCAGTATAGCGGTGTCGGCCTGCTAGGTGAAGTACAGCTTCATCAGCTGCTTCGCGATCGCGTCGGCGTCGTGACGGATAAGCGTCCTGGTGGCAGCAATCGGGTCGGATTGTGAGGCGGCCGGGCGTTCGTTGGAGACGAAATGCCCACCGACGGCCTGGTAATGAGCGGCGGCTAATTTCTTCTTGTCATACGTCACCCAGTACTCTCCTTCCTTGGCATAGCGGTCAAGCAGGTATTGTGACGGTTTGGCGTCGTTAAAGAGTACGTAGTCGAGTCGCAGCTGACCGAAGCGTTCAATCTCGGCCGCGAAATCACACACGTCGAAACCATCGGTCTGACCTGGCTTTGTCACCAGGTTGCACACGTATACCTTTTTGGCAGTGGTGGCGTTCAGTGCCTCGCTCATGCCCGGTACGATCAAGGCCGGCGCGAGCGACCCGTAGATGTTGCCGGGAGCAATCACCACCAGGTCGGCGCCTAAAATCGCCTCGTGCGCCGCTGGGTTCAGCGCGGCCTGAGGTCTCAGTTCCATGTCTGGCCGGGTGTAGTCACCGAAATCGGCATGCCCGATCTGGAACTCACCTTCGGTCACCTTGCCGTCCGACTGGCGCATCACCAACGTCACCTTGTCGAGCGTTACCGGATAGACTTCGCCGGTGATATTGAGCACGTCGGCAGCCGTCTCGACCGCCTCGGCGAAATTACCGGTCATTTTTTCAAGCGCACTTAAGAATAGGTTGCCGAACGCATGGCCTTCCAGGCTGCCGCCTTCGAAGCGGTAGTTGAACAGGTCGCGCAACCGCTCGGAATCACTCAGCGCCACCAGGCACTGACGGATATCGCCGGGTGGCAACGCCCCTAGTTCGTCGCGCAGCTGACCGGTTGAACCACCGTCATCGGCCATGTTGACCAATGCACTGACGTGGCGGGTATAATCCTTCAGGCTAGATAGCAGCGTGAAACTACCGGTGCCACCACCGATGACCGCGATCTTGACGCCTGTCTTTTCCATGAGTCAACCGTTTCCTTTCTGTAGCTTGGCAATGAACGCGGCGTACCGTCGGGCGCTCGGACGTGGCGTGCGTTCCATGGTGGCGTAATCGACCGCCACTAAGCCGAACCGTGGCCACTTGCCTTTATCCCATTCAAAGTTATCGAGCAGGCTCCAGTGCAGATAACCGCGCAGGTCAACGCCTTGATGCATGGCGTTGCGCATCGCCATGATGGTGCGGCCCAGCCACCACTGACGCTGTTCGTCACTGGCATCGGCCAACCCGTTCTCGGTTACGATGAGTGGCAGGTGGTATTTGCGGTACAGTCGCTCAAGCGCGAACTCCAGGTTGTCCGGACTCAGATCCCACCCCATGTCACTGACGCGCTCTTCGGGATTATGTACCCGGTAGCCATACACCCGATGCGAGAAATAGTAGTTCACCCCCAGGAAATCACACCGTCGTCGCACCCGCTTCAGGAAATAATCGTCCTGAAAGTACTGCATGATAGCCGTGCTCCATAGCGACAACCTGGCGTCGTCACCGGCATAGAAATAATTCGAGTTCTTGGCAACCGATACCTTGTACCGACGATTCATCCCATGGATGAGTTTCGAACTCTTGTTGTGTGCATAGGCAAGGTTCCGCAGCACCTTGATCATCTGGAAGCGACTCTGACGCATGGGTGGCCAGTTTCCCAGTAGGTAACTTTCGGTCGCGTAGACCTCGGGTTCATTGAGAGTGATAACATACCGCACGGCCGGCCCCAGCTCGCTCAATATCTTTTCCGTGAAGCGAAGGAAGTATTTAACGTTCGCACGATACTCAAAGCCCCCCTTCTCGCTGAACCAGACCGGCAGCGTGAAGTGGAACAGCGTGACGATGGGTTCAATGCCCCGTTTCTTAAGTCCCAATACGTAGCGCTTGTAGTGCTCGATCGCCTCGACGTTCCAGGCGCCTTCGGTCGGTTCGATGCGACTCCACTCGACGCTGAACCGTAGCGCGTTCAGGTTCATTTTCCGTGCCAGATCAAGGTCGGCTTCGAATCGTTCGTAGTGCTCGACGGCCCTGCCTGACACATAGTTGTCAGGTCGCTTGGCTTCGTCCTTGATGTCGTCCCAGTTTGCGAGATCACCGAAATGGTACTCAGCCGCGTGCGCCAGACTTTTGGCATTTTCAAGCTCCCAGACCGACCACTGATTGTGATTGCCGCCTTCCACCTGATGAGCCGCTATGCTCGCACCCCATAAGAAGCGGGACGGAAACCTGATTTGGCTCGAATCTGACATTCTTCTTATTATACCCCTAGCCCGCGACTACGTCGTCGCCGAAATGTTTTTGCAGGCGGATGACGATACTCCCCTCGTGACGGCCGAGCGCAGCCGACAGCTCCTTGAGGCTCAGCCCGTTTTGGAATTCCTGCTTCAGCATGGCATCCTGCTGAGTGGTCCACGGACGATAGGCGTTCGGGTACGTTTCACGCATCTTTTCGATCTTTTGACTCCAACTGCTCGGTTTCTTGCCAGCCAGCTTTTTTTCGCGCTGCTCGAACGTCGCCTCGAGATGAGCCAGCCGCTTCGCATCCTGGGCTGACTTCTGTCGCAATTGATCGTCGATGTCGTAGGCCTGTTCACTGATTTCAAGGGCCGTCCGGTTGATGCCCTTCAGATACAGCTGCTCAAGTGAGCGGACACGGCTCAGTGCCACGTAACCCATACCCGCCACGAACGCTTTGCGCAGGTCGATCAGGGCAGCGTCGAGCGTCATGCCCTGACTCTTGTGGATGGTGATTGCCCAGGCTAACCTCAGCGGTATCTGTGTGATGCTGGCGCGTTTCTTATCACCATCCCGCAGTTCCCAGGTGTCCGGTTGCATAGTCACCTCTTTGCCATTCAGGAATTTAACGATCGGGTATTCCGTTGCCGTGTCAAAGGCGACGACGGTCCCAAGCGATCCGTTGACATATTTCCTATCAAGGCTGTTCTTGACCGCCATCACCAGCGCACCCTCTTTCAGATGCAATTCGGCCGGTGCCAGTACCGAGCGCTGTAGATTCTCGACGTAATTATCGGAACCGGTTGTCGTCTGCTGATAGATCATCTCGTCACCTGGCAACTGTTTGAGTTTGGCTTCGTTCTGGGAGTCGACATCGACATTTACCGTATGGAGTTCGGTGTAGATACTGTCAGCCGGCGGCGTGACCTCGGTGCGGGCCAGCAGCTGCGCGGCATGCGACTGGCGGATGTCGCGTGAGCGCATGGCGCCTAGTATGCCACTCAGTTCGTCGTCCTCTTCCTGACGGTGCTGCTCCTCAAGGTAGCAAACGACCGGATCGAGCTGCTGCCAGGCCTCAGAGAAGACCACGAACCCGCCTTGAAAGCTATCGGCTCTGTTCACCGGTGGTAGCTGGAAGAAGTCGCCACTCATGATGACCTGGATGCCGCCAAACGGTGTATCAGGCTGCTTACGTACCAAACGACAGGCCGTATCTACCATATCGAGGCGGAAATCATGCATCATCGAGATCTCATCAATGATCAGTACGTCGGTTTTCTCGATGATATCGCGGCGGCCCTTGGAAAGATTTTCCAGGAACTGACCGCCCAGCTCATCGCGTATGCCGATACCACTCCAGGCATGGATGGTGCTGCCACCCAGGTGCGAGGCGGCCAGACCGGTGGTAGCCGTGACCGAGACATGCTTCCCTTCATGCTTCTTCAGCCGTATCAGTTGGTTCAGCAGATACGTCTTACCGGAGCCGGCCGGACCGGTCAGGAACACATGCTCCCCTGTCGCCATGATGGCGAGTGCCAAGTTCTGCTTCATAGTACTAGTATAACCGACTAACCGCGCGGCGGTTCGCCCTCGGGTTCGTCAAGCAACTTCTTGCTTTTGATTTCGTAGCGTTTTCCCGAAAGTTCACTAGTGATGTAGTCCTCGTTAATCAAATTGACGAACATATCCAAGTCGCGACCGTCCATGATGATGATGGCATTGGCATCGTCGGTCATCAGGTCGAGCTGCATGGTGTCGGCGTAGTCGATTGCCTGTTCCTGGCTGACGCCACCGACCTCAAGCTTCTGCAGCTTCTTCACTACACCGGGCTTCTCACGCACCAGGCTCTGTAGGTCCATGCCTTCAGGCAGGCTCAGCTTGTACGCCTCCAGTATCTCTTTCACCTTCTGATCGGCCAGCAGCTGTTTCTTGTATTCGTACTGGAACAACTTTTCGAATTTCGCCTGGTTAAAAATGAAGATGTCCTGGCCGATGATCAGCACCTGGTTGTCACTAGGGAGCTTGACGCCGATTTCCGGCTCGAAGGGCGCGAACGTGCCACCGCTCAGCTGCCAGCTGATAGCGCCCGGCAACACGTTGCTCTGCTGGACCGCCTTGGTCACATAGAACGTCTTTCCGTCCGGTCGTGTCGCCTTGAGCAGGATGCCTTTGATGCGTTTGAATTCATGTTCCGTTTCAGAGAACGCGACGATATCGCCTCTTTGTTTTTCGACTAAATGAATCAGCGTCTCGGCCCGCCCGACTTTCTCCAGTTCGGTTCGGAGCAGCACGTTCTCCTCGGCCTCAGACAGCTCGAAATCACGCACCGACAATCCGGTGCCGGCGCCGAAGTTGACGGTATTCACTAAGTCGTAAATGAACATAGCTTTCAGCTGGGCGTCCAGTTCACGCGAATAGCTGATGCTGTACGGCGTGTAGTTCTTGTTGAAGACGAACAGTTCAAGTGTCAGCTCGTTCTTGACGGCGTCGGTCTGGTTGGCCCACAAAAAAATATCAGTCGGTTCGGTCGTCGGTGTTTCCATGTTTCCTTTTCGTTAGTGCTTGTTCCATTGTACCAGTCGTTCCTTGCTGGCAGATGGTTTTACTATCGCCTTATCTACCACACTTTCCGTGGCAGGTTTATTCAACCGTCAGCGTGCCGGTATACTGCGAATTGATATGATCGTGGAAACCGAAGGTACCTGTCCCGTTCGGCGTAAAAGTGGCTGATTCTCCCGGACCAAGTACCGGTAGGTTGAACTCCGGTGTGTCCTGATGCGTGGGATGATCAGCGCTCGAGAACTGCAGTTCCATCGAGGAGTCGTTTCGTACCGTTACAGCTTCACCCTCTCTGGAAGTGTAGCTCGACGGGTTGAACCCATCGTCGGTGAAGATGACTTGCGTACCCTCAGCTTGGATTTCATTATCATTCGAACCAGCTTGGCCGGTTGTCTCGGTACGTCCGGTTGGTTGGTCGCGGGCGACATCAGACTCGTCGTTTCGGCTCATCGCATACACCAGTGCACCCAGGGCCAACACCATGAGGACGACCGCTATCACCCACATGAACGTGGCGCTTCCCCTACCTTTTTGCTGCATCGTTTCTCCCCTTTCGTTTCGTGTGATGAATCGCTGTATACATGATAGCAACAACTAGCGTCACGCCATACAGCCACCACACGAACGTATACCAGTCTTGTCGCAGTTCGCCGCCTAGCTGGATGGCGTGGACAAAGATGGCTGCCATACCGGCAATCTGCGCCCACTCAACGTAGCGCCACCAGGCTTTCTGGCCGAACCACCGCTTTAGCTCAAAGGCCAGGAAGATCGTCAGCCCGATACTGCCTAGCAGCACGGCCAACAGTTGGCTCTCATACGCCATCAAGTAGCTGCCGGGCGGCAGTCCGAAGCCGTCGCGGTACAACCCGAGCCACAGCAGGCCAGGATGAAGGATGATCAGCGCCAGCACCAATCCCATCGATATGCTCATATACGCATCACCTGCGGGTTTGGCGTAGCCCGCATAGCGACGCACTGCGCCTAATACGAAATGCGTCCACATCAGACCAAACGCGATTAAACCGAGTGGCGGAAAGATATCGTAAATACTCAGGCTATCGACCGGCCCACGTGTATCAAGCCACGCCAGCAGCGAGCTCACTACCACGAAGCTCCCGAGTAGCCATTGGATTAGCGCATAATACTGTCTCATGAACGCTTTCGTCACGAAGTCTCCTTCTTCTCTAACCAAAATTGTAACAAAAGATACAGATGTCACCCACTACCTAGCGCGATTGGAGCGCGTCAAGCGCCACGCCCATCGCTGCCAACACGCGCCAATCGGTGCGCCCATAGCCTTCGTCGGTCATGAACAGCGTATAGTGGTCACGTAACAATGTGGTCTTACGGTAGGTGCCCACCACTTCATCACTGGCACTATCGAGAAATACGAAATGGTATTTGAGAAACAAAAGTATGATCTCAAATAGATCGCCGACAAACGGGATAAAGCCAGCGAAACGACGTGCAGCAGCGAGTGTCGCATTACTTTCTCGTACTGTGAAGACTGCATTACCTTCCGCGTCCATCACCTGCCAGGTGCTGATAAGGAGCGACTGTTTGAATTCTTTGCGGAACACGCCAATCAGTGCTCCGTTGATATCTTCCACCAAGTAACGACCGTGTACGTCCATCACTTTCTCGGCCCGGAACGTGAACGCAGCCGTGCGCTTCTTTTCGTCAGCGTAAAACGTCACCTTCTCTTTGAAGGCTAGCCGTTTCTGCTGCGCGAACGCCAGCAGGTCGACGGGCTCACCTGTCTCGCTCGCACCAATGACTCGATACTTGTTGGCGAATGCGGTGATTTTCTGCTCGATGAATAGTCGTGGGCGCATGTATCTCCTTTTCTCTTAGTATACAGTCTTCGGCCTACGAGCGGTCGACGGATCATTGACTTTCCGATGTTTTATTATCATAATACTCGCAGCTCTTCAACATCAAGAAACGGAGGTGGTTGACGTGACGAACGTCGACCCGAAAGTACTGGACCGACTGAATCGCCGTGCCCGTCGTCGTATCCTGCTCGAGGCCCGTCTCGACAAGGTGAAGCAACGATACAAAGAGAGGCGCGACGCCCTGAAGGCGACGCACGACCGCGCCGTCACGCGGCTCGAGGCCCACATCCACAAGGATGATGGCTTGCTCTGGAGCGACATCGACCGGCACCGCCACGAGCTGACACCGAAAAATGAACGCTCATTCACCACCCGGTGGGTCAGGTTCCAGTTCAAGCGCGTACCTGAAAGCATCAAGCTGAAGGACAAGAGCGGTGCACTGGTGGTCGCCCGCAAGCGTGGCCACGTCAACCGCGTTGCCAGGCGGGTCGTTGAGGTCGACGAGAAGCGGCTTGTCGAATTCCTTGCCGAACATCCCGATGAGCGGCGTCACTACGAGGATTTCCTCGACATCACACCCGAGCATGACACGCTGAGCGTCAAGCTGAACGAAAGCCACGACGTGACCTTCGACAACAAGAAGCTCAGCCCCAAGGCAGTCTCCGTCAAGCGCAAGAGCTAGCCCCGCACGGGTCTACTGCCCTCTACAACCGAATAGGCAGAGCCCCTCACCAGCGGGGCTTTGTCACGCCCCTACTTCGTGCGAGCAGTCCGCTTTTTGCGCCGGATCATCGGAAACATCTGTCGCATGACGGAAAGTACCGTCTGGCGATCATTCTTGTAGGCCAGATATGAGAAGATGGCGGCGAACAGCGCGCCACCGGAAGCAAGAATCAGGTCCGACATGGTGTCACGTAAGCCGCTCCCCTGAAACGCTTTCCCCATCAGCCGGGCATCATCCGGCAGGTTCCATTGCTGCATGGCGGCACCGAATACCACGTCGACGCTGAACTCGAAGATTTCCCACAACACGCCGATCGTCATGGCGAACGTGAACGCGAACACGGCCATGAACAGCGGTCCGACTGCCAAGTGGTAGCGACCGTTTATGAAGTAGGCCAGCAGAAAGCCGATCAGTCCGAAGATGACACCGGATACACCGTGTAGCATGTCGTCCCACCACCAGAATATGTCGTAGGCGCCGAATAGCTCGCCGGCCACCACGGCGGCCAAGGTGAACACCAACAATATCGCCAGCAGCATCTTCGGCGCAAGGCGTATCAGCGGGTGTATCTTCGGTCGTTTGGGGGCCATAGTGTTCACAGTGTAGCAGATAGCCGTATAGTAGGGGTATCATGGCTTTCAATCATTACGCCAAACTGAAACGAATTATCGAGCCCCAGACCGGCGGCTGGTATATCAAGCGCATCGACGAACCGACAAGTGCCAAGACGTTCCGCGGTACGACGGTCACCTACCCGCACTTTTACCGCTTATACGCTTCTGACGGTACGCAGATTCCGTATGGCAAGTTCCAACAGCTCGAGCGGCTGGCGGTAGCACTGAATATTCCCCAAGAAGCTTTGCCTCTCGTGAACTAGTCAACGAGTTCGACGGACGAGACACGGTTCTGCACGGTCGTGTCGCGTTCACGCACCGTCACCGTATCGTCTTCCAGCGTCTGGAAGTCGATCACCACGCAGTACGGCGTGCCGATTTCGTCTTGGCGGCGGTAGCGCTTGCCGATGTTGCCGTTGTCATCCCACATCACGTTGCCGTGTTTCTTCTTCAGCGCGTGGTAAACTTCGCGGGCTTTTTCAACCAGTTCCGTCTTGTTCTTCAATAGTGGACTTACGGCATACTTCACCGGTGCCAAATGCTCAGGCAAGGCTAGGAAGACACGCTTCTCGCCGTTCTGTTCGTCTTCGCGATAGGCGCTTACCAGCACGGCCATCAGGGCGCGTTCGACACCGAAGGATGGTTCAATCACATGCGGTACGAACTTCTCTTCGCTCCCCTTCACGCGGTATGCCATGCTTTTGCCGGATACGCGTTCAATGTTACTAAGGTCGAAGTCAGTACGGTAGGCCAGACCCATCAGTTCCTCGCGGCCAATCGGGTAGTCGAATTCGAAGTCGATGGTGCGCTTGCTGTAGTGTGCCCGATCAGCTTCCGGCACTTCCAACTCGTGTACACTTTCTGCCGGCAGACCAAGTGCGGCGAACCACTCCTTACACTTCTCTACCCAATGCTCGAAGGCTTCTTCCCATTTGTCGGGGTGCACGAAGTATTCGATTTCCATCTGCTCGAACTCACGCGAGCGAAACACGAAGTCACGCGGTGAGATTTCGTTACGGAACGCCTTCCCCTGCTGGGCGATACCGAACGGCAGGTCCGGATAGAAGCTGTCGACGACGTTTTTGTAATTGGTGAAGATTCCCTGGGCTGTTTCAGGGCGAAGATAACTGGTGGAACTTTCGTCGGCAACGGGGCCGACGTTCGTCTTGAACATCATGTTGAACTGCTTCGGTTCGCCGAACGTGCCTTCCTTACCGCAGGTCGGACACTTATTCGGATTATCCAGCTTGTCGGCACGGAACCGACCCTTACAATTCGCGCATTCGACCAACGGGTCGGTGAACGTATCGACGTGGCCGCTCGCCTGCCAGACCTTTTGGTTCATCAGGATGGCAGCGTCGACACCATACATGTCGTCACGCTCGGCCACGAACATCTGCCACCATAGGTCCATGATGTTGCGCTTCAGCTGCACGCCAAGCGGGCCGTAGTCCCAGGTGCCGCTCAGGCCACCGTATACTTCCGATCCTTGGTAAATGAAGCCGCGGCGCTTGGCCAGGCCGACGATATCTTCGAGTTTTGCCTTCTGTTCCATTAGGGTTAGTATACCAGTGATTGCCGAAACTATGATTTTATGGTATAATGAAAAGATTCCCATTCACTATACGGAGGTGATGAAGATGGGAGGTACCGATCGTATCGTACGATCACACGACTTCACGAGGTTCGACACCTTGTGGAACCAACGCAAGTTCGGCGAGGCCAAGCAGGTCCTGTACGACATGGGCCTGCGAACCAGGCCAGACATGGATGACGGGGCTGACTACTGGGTCCGTCGAGCTACCTGCGCCCTACGTTTCTTCGACTTCGAAGAGGCCGAACGGTGCATGCAAGAGGTCCGTCAGGCCTACGGCTATGACAGGCGTCACCACGAGATGGCCTACGACCGCGACCTTGCGGTCACGTTGCTACGGTGGCGGAAGCGCGAGCTTCCCCTGCCCGTCCAGCAACGGGCCGGCCGCAACGCCAAGCCGATGGAGGTGCTACTCGAGCGTTCGCTCAGCAGCCCCGACCGGAATGACGAGGGCGTGGCCATGACCATCCTTGGTCGTTGGTTCCTCAGGAAAAGTCACGACAGTCACACCCGCAAGGATCGGCGTGAGAACCTGCTGCTGGCCGTCGGTCGCTTCAAGGAGGCCGAACTGACGTTCGACCGCCTGGGCGACAAGGCCAACGAGCAGTGGCGCATCAACAACCGGTTCCACTGGTACATGGCGCTGCGCTCACTCGGCAGCTACGTCTCGAAGGAAGAACTACGGAAGTCGGATGAACTGTACAGCCTGATTCAGCGGCACGACCCAAGCGCCAAGCGGCGCTGGGCGGCCCGTCTGATGTGGCTCCGACGCGGTACGGGCATCTGGCTGGCACATGTGCTCAGCGGGACGTCCAAATGAACGCCTGACCAGGCGCTCGCCACCTCCGTACATGGCCCGTTCCGGCCGCCCCTTCAACGGGGCGCCGGAGCGGGTCTGCTTCCTTTCTCAGCCCCTTATCAGTCTTCCTGCGTACTATTGATAGGTCCGCACGTTCACATTATAAGGAAGGACAGTTGGTTGCTACTTGCACGTACCAGACAGCTGGTGAAGCAGGCCCAGCACATGATGAACGGTCACGAGTTCCAACGGGCGGCGTTCTTACTAGGCGAAGCCTACGAAAGCACGCGCGACCACGGCGACCCGACCGAGTCTGCCCACTTCAGCCCTCGCATCCGTCATCGGATCGGTCAGGTCGTGACGCATTTCGAAGGCTGTCACGAGGGTACGAAGCATTTCGACATGGCAGAGTCACTGTTCGATCGCGGCAACGTGATCGGACGCGCTATCACGCTGCGTGATTACGGCTGGAGCTTATGGCAGGAGGGTGATTACCTCACGGCTGTCACCCGCCTTGAGCAAGCACTCGATTTGTTTGACGACAAGACACCGGAAACGGATCAACGCTACCAGCTTGAGCGCCTAGTGACCGAGGGCATGCTTGCCCGCACCCATGCCTACACCAGACATGATGCGCTGGAATTGCAACTTCATGTCGACGAAGTCGCTAGTAGCAGTAACAAGCTGGTGTATGTGCTCGACAACCTGAAAGCGATGCAGCCTATGCTCAGCGGACGAGACCGCTGGGTGGCACAGGCACGTATCGTACGTACCCGTTCGCTCATCCTGGCCAAGAACGAGTTCTCGGACGTCACCGACGATCTGATGGACGGGCGACTCGTCGAGGCCACCACCGGCCCCGCCTTACGGACGGTCCGGCGCCTTCGCGCTCTTTCCTAACTACCGATGTGAACCACGCGGATCCCGCACCAGCCAGGTGCGGGATTTCCTTTTTCATACGAAACTAATGGGCCACGGCGCGCTCGGCGATCCACAGGCAGTCGGAAATCAGCTCCCCGACTCCTTTCACCTGCGCTGCGACCTTCGGCGACTGTGCGCTAAGCAGCCGCAGAAGCTTAACGTGTGAGCTGTCGAACGTGCCGCGTTCGTGGAAGACGAAGGCATGGTCGGCTTCCGAAAAGTTATAGCGCGCGTCCTCGACCAGCTTCATGCCGTTGGCATCGGTGGAAAGGTTCATGCCGACACCAAGCAGGATAGCCAGCTGTAGCCAGAACCAGGTCTTCGTGAGCCGTAAATCGAGCGACATGTCGTCGATAGAGGCGAACGTCTGGTCGAGCAGGTCGAAAAATGCCGGTTCGTCAATCTGGTCGGCCGCCCGTGCCACCTGCTTGAGCGCATCATAGCCGAACTGCAGACGGTCGTAGTCGGTCATGATATGCGAATAGAATGTTTCCAGCCGCGCGCCGGTGATGATACCCAGCTCGCCCCTTCCCGAGCCGACCGTCACGTCACACCGCGCGAACAGTTCGATACCCCCGGCCAGCTTGCTCTTTTCCCGTCGCACGCCGCGGGCGATGGCACTGACGATACCGTGCTCCGGTGTCAGAAGGTTAAGAATACGGTCGGCCTCACCGAAATCAGTCCGCCGCAGCACGATAGCCTTGGTCCGGAACGTCTTCACGCGAGCGCCCCACGGATGGCCGCGACCACATCGTCGGGATACATGGTAGCCTTGTCGAGAACGCGCTTGACGCCGTACCCCGCCACGTCGTCGAGTTCTATCTGATCCGCCAGATTGGTCGCGAGAACCACTGGGATCGTCGCTAAGTCATCATGCGATTGCAGTTCATGCAGCAAGGCTAACGCGGTCATGCCCGTCAGCAACACGTCGAGCAGGATAGCGTGCGGTCGCACATCATCGATCATATCGATAGCCAGCAGGGCGTGCGGCGCATGGTAGGTTTCGTACCCTGCCCGCCGGAGAAGCCGCAGGTAATGCTCGGCCAGCCACTGGTCGTCTTCAATCACCACCACACGCTGGGCGGTCATAGCAGGCTCATCTGGTGTGAGACCGGCAGTTCGACATAGAACGAGGCACCGTCCCGGTGGCGAATGGCACCGATGCGAGCGTTCATTGCGTCGGCGAATTGGGCCGATATATACAAGCCGAGGCCGCTACTTTGAGGCCGGGCGTGGACCGGCTGCGCCTGTCCCAGGCTATTCTTGAGATTGCGCCAGCTGCCAAGCGGCAATCCGGGCCCGTAGTCACGCACGGCGATGCGCACGCGACCCCGTTCACGCAGTAGCTGCGCCTGCAACTCGACGACGCCGTCGACATCGCCGTAATGCAACGCGTTGTCGGCGAAGTTCAGCAGGATTCGCCGAAGCAGGTCGCGGTTCGCTACTACTGGCGGTAGTTGGCGGATCCGACCGATACGCAGGGCACGGCCATGCGCCTGATACAACCGTGCGAGCTCACTGGTCACGTCGTCGCAGACGCTCAGCGGGTTAAGTGGCGTGCACTCGAACAGGCTTCGTTGCACCGCTTCACTACGGGTGATGTCGCCGGTCAGACGGAGCGCCTTTTCACTCACTTGCACCATCTGTTCGATGATACGCGCGCGGTCGTGTTCGTCAGAAGTCATCTCGAGGTCAAGTGAGAGTTGGCGCAACAGCACCAACGGCGATTTCAGTTCATGGGCGGCAACGCTCAGCGGCGTGACACCACCAAGGAAGGCCCCACCCTTCTGTCGCCGGATCCCCGCTTGCTCCATACTACTTCCTAGTGTAGCACGGCGCCGGGGAGGCTAATCGTTGAAGGTGATGGTCTTGATGAGTCGTTCGAAGTCAGGCTTGAACGTATCGGCATCGGTGCGAAGGACAGCCGTCTTGTCACGGATTTTGTAGACAACGGCCGCGCCGCGGATATCCTCCGAGAAATTACCGTCCAGCCGGGTGCCGTTCTGTCCGTTGGCCTTGGTGGCGGAACTGCGCAGGCCCCCTTCTTCTACCAGTTCACGGTATTCGGCGATGACATCTTCATATTTCTGATCGGTGATGGTGACCCGCAGGGCATACCGCTCGGTCTCGCTCACCGGTGGTACGACGACGGGATGGAGATAAGCCTCGAAGCCGCTGCGACTGCTCCGTCCGCTGCCATCACTTGCGATGAACACGCTCCACGTCTTTGGATACTTGAAACTCAGGGTGCCGAAGTCGGTCGGGCCGGCGAACGAACGGTACGGTTCCTTCTCGCGCTCAAGGAACTTGGCCTCCAGTTCATCGGCCTGTTCCTTTTCTGCCTTGTTGACCGCTGCATCGATCTTTAAATTGACATTGGTCCGCTGATCGTCGTAGTTCATGTAGGCCCAGACCGCGAGGCCGGCGAACGCGACCAGGAATAATGACAAGAGCACGATGGTGACCACGACTGGCACCGAGGCACCACGCTGCATAACGAGAGTTTTCTTCATGAGAGGCATTATACTTATGCTTTCTTCCCCTGTAAAGGAGCCAGCCTATAGAGCGTATGCCCGCGCCAGGTTCGTACGGGCCGTGGACCCGTGAGCGTACTGCCATACATCATCACGTGCAGCGGTCGCCTGAGTCGCTCGGCCTCCGCCTGCAGGTGTCGGGCTAACCTGGCGCTGTCACGCGAAACACTGAAAGCATATACCAGTGTCGTATCATCCGGAAGTCGATAGCGCCACATATCGCCGAGCGTGACTCGAGCGCCAGCACCTCCTGCGAGTCGTAGACGAGCAAACAGCACTAACAACGGGTTCAGTTCGACACCATAGGCGGCGGCACCACAGCGGGATGCCTCGCGCAACACCCTGCCGTCACCGGCGCCCAGATCGACCACGACATCACGCTTGCCTACCGAGTATAGTTCTTTGAACGATCGCCTGACTTCTCGTCGGTGGCTGGGCACGTACGGCGCGCCGAACGCGACCACGAAACCGAAGGTCAGCACTATAGCGGCGACGATCAGGCCGGGTATCATGAATCCTCGAAGGACTGCTTCAACACCGTGATATCGTTCTTCAGACCCATCAGGTCCTGTTCTATCTCACCTGCCAACTTGGACGCCTGGGCAAACTTTTCACCTGCCTGCTCCAGCTTGAATTCGTCCTGTTCAAACCACGTTACCAGTGCTCGAAGCTCCGTCATCTTGTCTTCGATCGTCTTATTTTTTCCTGACATCACGTACCTCCGCCGTTATGGTATCTTTGTACCGTTCTATTTCAATCATCGCCCCCGCCGCAACGTGTCCACGCACTAGACTGTAGCCTTTTTTCAACACCAGTTGCGGGTCGAACTGCCCGAGCAGACGACGCAATGCGCTCAGTTCGTCTTCGGCCATCTTTACCGCTTTATCGGTGCGTGCCTCCGCCTCGTCAACCAAACGCCGGATCTCGTCATCGAGCCGTTCGATCGCCCGTTCGATAGTCGGGATGACCCCGCCCAGGCGTGAGCGGACCTCGGCAACTAACTCTCGCCGATCAGGCACCAGAATCTGAGCGGCGTTACTGGGTGTGGCCGCGCGGACATCAGCCGCCAGATCGGCCAACGTCGTATCGACCTCATGACCCACCCCGACCAAGGTCGGTATCCGGCTGCCGGCAATGGCCCGCACCAGGCCTTCATCATTGAAAGCCGCCAGGTCATCTGGGTCGCCGCCGCCACGCATGATAACGATGACCTCCGGCGCATAGGCCGATTGGTTAAAGTGTTCCAGGGCGCGAGTAATCTGGGCTGGCGCGTTCAGCCCTTGCACTAACGTGTGAGCGACCGACACCTTCAATCCACCGAAGCGTTCGTTCAGGATGGTGATGAAGTCGGTGTAGCCCGCCGCTTGCGTGCTGGAAATGACGCCGATATGCGCCGGTAGCTCTGGCAGCGGTCGCTTACGGGCTTCATCGAACAGACCTTCGTCGGTCAATTTCTTGAGTAGTAGCTCGAAACCGCGCTTTATGCTGCCCTCGCCCACCGGTTGAACATTTTGGAAACTGACGCTGAAACCCCATTTCTCACTGAGCTTCGGACGGCCCTGCACGGCCACGATCATGCCGTCTTCCAGCGGCACCTTCAGCTGATAGACCGAACCGAAGAAGTCGACGGCCGCGTTGTCATCTTTCAGCTTGAAGCGGACCCATTTGCCCTGACTGACACGCAAGCCTGAGACTTCGCCGACGATGACCACCCCATTCAACGCATATTCCAGCGTCTGGTTGACCACGGCGACGAAATCGCTAACGCTGAACCGGGGGTTTGCTTTTTCCATATTTCAATAATGCCTGTTGATAAAACACGTACCCGATGGCGATGGTGGTAATAAGCACGATGACACGGGTTAACACGATAGCGGCGATGGCAGCGCCCGAGGCGATGCCAGCCAGGGCCAGGAACGCCACCATGATAGCCTCATATGCGCCGGCACCACCTGGTGTCACGACGATGAAACCAGCCACCGACGCTAGGACGTACGCGATGAGGATTGGCGCCGGGTTGACCGGCGCGCCAAGCGCCCAGAAAGTGACCCAGAACAACATGGCGTCGGCGAACGTGAACAGCATCGCCCATAGGATCGGCTGCTTCAATACCCGCCGATCGCGGCGCAGTTCCAAGTAGTCGTCATGCATATCTTCGAAGAATTCGTAAATACGATTCTCCCGTAGCAATACCCGTCGCCGACCGCGGGTCAGTCTGCGGACCAGACGGTTCCCTGTCCGGCTGGTCGCCGCGGCGAAACGATGCATGCGCGCCCGGCTGGATACGAGGTACACCAGCCCGACCGACGCCAGTAGCATGAACGTCACCAGCCCGGCACTGATGAGGATGATCCAGCGGTTAATCTCACCGTCGAGTGTCACGATGAGCACGGCAATCGGCACCAAGATGATAGCAGCGATGAAGCCTGCCACGTAACGCACCACCTGGGCCGAGGCCGCCTTGCCGGCCGACACGTTCAGCTTGGAGAGCCGCCAGGTCATGTAGGAGATGCCGCTGACACCACCTGAAGGCAACGTATGGTTGACGAAGTTCATCTCCAGCGCCATCCGAGCTTGCTCACCTTTCTTCACCTTGCGCATCGAACCTTTGACACGCAGGTACGAGAACATGGTTTCGCCGGCCGCGTAGTAGGCCACCAGCTGCAATGGGATCAGCAGGGCCAGGATCGCCAGATTGACTTGCCCCAGTAGTGCGAGGGCGTGCTTGAGTTCATCGCGCGCCAGGAACACGATGAGTACTACCAGCCCGAGCGTGATCCAACTAATCAATGTTTTTATCGACATTGGTTTAATTATACATCTGTCAGCGACCGTCGTATACTAAAGGTACGATGTTGGTATGTATCTTAGGGCGACAGCCCGAACTCAGTGTGGTCGAATTGGAGTGTCAGTTTGGCGCTACGGGCGTACGACGGTATTCGGCGGTAGCCGCGACCGTCTCTTCTGATGAGCCCTTCGATATCCAGCGCTTCGGTGGCGTGGTCAAGGCAGGCCGCGTCATCGCCGAGCTCGATTATGCCGACTGGTTGACATTGAGCAAAGATATTGTTCAACGCTATGCTCGCGAGCTTTCAGGTGCCGAAGGCAAACTGACGCTCGGCCTGAGCGTATACGGACGTGACGTGACGGAACGACAGGTCGGGCGTACCGGGCTGGCGCTAAAACAAGCTCTCAAGAAGCAAGGACGCTCGGTACGGCTTGTGCCTAATGACGGTCCTGCCCTTTCCACCGCCGTATCGCACCACAACAAGCTTGGTCTGAGCCCGAACAAGCTTGAACTCATGATCGTCTACGGTGACCGATCAGTCCTGATAGCTGAGAGCGTCGGCACCCAGAACATCACCGCCCTGGCCCGTCGCGACCAAGGTCGACCGAAGCGCGATGCGTTCGTCGGCATGCTTCCGCCAAAGCTGGCATTGATGATGGTCAATATGACCGGCCTCACGCCGGCCGAGGATACGCCCGGCCGCATTCTCGATCCGTTCTGTGGCACCGGCGTCGTCCTGCAGGAAGCCGCCCTGCTCGGCTACGACGTCTATGGCACCGACCTGGCCGAGAAGATGGTCGACTACTCACGTATCAACCTCGAGTGGCTGGTGCACAACTTCCGCCTGAACACAGAGGTTACCATCGAGGCCGGCGATGCGATTGAACATCGTTGGCCCAGCCCCGTCTCTGCGGTCGTCGCCGAAACGTACCTCGGCCAGCCATTCAGTGCTCCACCTGCAGCCGACAAGCTCGAGAAAGTCGTCCGTATCTGCAACGACATCATATCCAAGTTCCTGCTCAACCTCGGTGATCAGCTAGAAGCCGGTACCCCACTGGTGCTAGCCGTACCGGCCTGGCGCGATGAGCATAGCGCTTTCACTTACCTTCCACTCGTCGACAAACTCGCAAAGCTTGGCTACGATTGGCGACGCGTAGAGCATGCTGATACAAAACAACTCGTCTATTACCGCGAAGACCAAGTGGTCGCCCGCCAGCTACTGCTTATTACGAAGCGCTAAAGACAGGCGTCAACCGGAATATACACGTTGACGCGTGTTTTCGTTTGCTCAGACCAATAGCCCATCCGTACGTTCGCGGTGGCTGGGTTCGGTCCCGAACCTGCGTTATAGCAATAATAGTAGTAAGACTGCCCGCCGAGTGTCGGGTCGCCCGTCCCTTCCGTATTCGGTGCGTTGATTGGATCCACCGGCGCTGGCCCACCGTACTGCGCCGTCAGGAAACTCATCCATGGCGCCGTCGCACTCGAATCCCAGCCGCCACCATCGTTGCCGGCATACGTCGTGGTTCTCTGCACGCCCCCATTATCTGCTTGATACAGCAAAAGTGCCTTCTTGATAAGTGTCATGTCCTGCGCCCGCCTTGCATCGCGTGAACGCTGCTGTACACCGTTGAACGCCACGATAGAGATAGACGCCAAAACGGCAATTACCACGATGACAATAAGGAGTTCGACGATAGTAAACCCGTGTCGCTGAGCAGTATAGCGCATATGCTTTTAGCATAGCAGTGCGTCGCGTCAGCTCCAAACCGAATCAGCCTCACCTACCCCTTGCAAAACACTCATTTTTACGGTACAATCGGTTGGATTGATTATTTAGCAACGTAAGGAGTTACACGGCATGTCCAAGATCAAAGCTGGTGGTTCAAGTAAGAACATCCACAACAACGCCGGTGCCCGTCTGGGCGTCAAACGCTTCGGTGGCCAGAAGGTCTCTACCGGAGAAGTGCTCGTGCGCCAGACCGGCAGCACCAAGGTTGCTGGCGAAGGCACCTTCATGAGTCGCAACTTCACCATCCACGCCGCCAAAGATGGCGTCGTCGGCTTCAAGCAGGTCCGCACCCGCCGCTTTACCGGCCGGAGCACCCCTCGTACCCAGGTCGTCGTTCAATAAGAACTGACTTAGGCGGACGAAAAATGGCCCCACTGGGCCATTTTTTAGTTGCCGTGGCTTTTGTCGCGGGCGTCGATGACCCTCAGGGCGTCACACCCGATATTCTCGCTGCGCAGGATCGCGGCGGCAGCACGGTGGCTGTTGCGTGATACGCAAATCGGTCCGTCAGGGGTCAGGATGATAAGCAGTTCGATTGAAGGAAGTTTCGTGTCGCGGCTGGCAAACTCGAATATCTTGTCCCGGCTCATCATCATACCGTCGACTTCACCGCTGCCGTCTCGACCTCGGCCCAGCCAACTATCAAAGCTTTCGGCGCTATCGAGCTTGTCCCATCGTATCGGTACCGCCGCATCGGTCGCGAAATCGACTGTCACGGTAGGATATTCGTTCTCCAGGTACGGCCTGAGCGCCCGATCATCAACGAATCGGTGTGCTTTCAACGCCTCGGCGGCGTTCCCTGTCTCCACTAGCCACTTCGCGTCCTGAGTGCCATGCTCGATTGACTCCTGACTCTGAACCTCACCTGTCACGCCGAGGGCGTCCAGTGCTTCGATGATCCGTTCCCGGCTCTCACCTTCCGCCATCCGAAGATATTGGCCTCGTTCAACATCGTGAAGGGCGTCCATGAGGTCCGGCGAGGCTGGTTGATGCGAATGTTCGTGCATAGGTGTTTGTTACGTGGTGGTTGCTATTTTATTTATTATAGCAAAAAAGCGGTATTTAGTCAATACCGCGTACGTTTGCATCGAGGTTCGCCCCTACTGTTCCGGAGTGGTCGGGACAGGCGATTCCGCTGCTGCCGCTTGGTCGAGGCCGAGATGGTGCTTGACGCGTTCGACGACATCGCCGATGACGACCTGCGACTTCACCAAGTAATCATCAACGCCCAGGCTCTCGGCGCGCTCCTTGTCCTTTGGTTGACTGAGGGCCGTCAGCATGATGACGCGGATATTGGTGGTATCGGGGGTGTTGCGGAGGATATCAAGTACGTCAAAACCGGAGATCTTCGGCATCATGGCGTCGAGCAGGATAAGGTCCGGTTTGTAGTCAATGGCGGCCGACAGCGCGTCTTCGCCATTGTTCACCTCTTTGATGTCAAAGCCTTCAAGTTCGAGACGGGAGCGGTAGACGCCGGCCAAGGCCGTATCGTCCTCTACTAAGAGAATTTTCTTTTTCGTGTCCATACCACTTATACTACCGGTAAATTGTGTGAAGCACAACCGTTATCGACCGAGGGTCTGCAGCGCAGCCTCAAGCTGAGGGTCCTTACCGGCATCAAGGTCTTTCTGGGTCAGCTCAGCTTCGACCTGTGGCCGGATGCCCTTGCCCTCGACGTTGGCGCCGTTGGGCGTATACCAGCGCTTGATCGTCACCTTCAGCATCGCGCCGTCTGAGAGCGGCACCAACTCCTGCACTGTCCCCTTGCCGAAGGTCTGCTCGCCGACAATAGTGGCTACCTTGTGCTGCTTCAGGGCGGCCGCAATGATTTCAGCGGCGCTGGCGGTACCGGCGTTCACCAAGACGGCCGTCGGTACGCCCTTGAGTGATTGATCACCTTCCGATCGATACGTCTCGGAGCCCTCGGCATTGGCCTTGATACTCACGACCACTTTGTCGCTCAGCCACATGCCAGCCACGCCGGGTGCCGCATCAAGATAGCCGCCACCGTTGCCGCGCAGGTCGAGTACCAGTTTGGTCATACCCTGGTTCTTCAGCCGGTCAACGGCCTTACGTACCAGACTGACGGTTTCCGAGTCGAAACGACTGACCGTCAGGATGCCGACCTCGCCCTTGAGTTCAGAGGTAACACTTGGGTTGTTGATGACGGCTCGCGTGATGCTAATCTCCTTTGGCGTGTCACCACGCAGCAATGACAGCTTGACCGTCGTGCCCGGCTCACCTTTGATGCGTGCGACGGTCTTCTCGACCGTCCAGCCGTCGGTCGCTTCTTCATTCACGCCGATGATGATGTCACCGGCATGTATGCCCGCCTTGATAGCTGGGTTGTCCGGCAGTGCCCGTACGACGGTCGGACGGCCCTTGCGCATGCCTATCTCGGCGCCGATACCGCCGCCGATGTCACCGCTCAGGTCGCGGTTAAATTCGTCGGCTTCCTTGCGGTTCATGAACACGGTGTAGTTATCGTCCGCCGCCTCTACCAGCCCACGCTGGGCTCCCTCGAGCAGCAACGCATCGTCGAGCGGACCGTTGTAGTAGGCCTTCAATGTCCGGTATGTCTCCTGGAGTCGCGCGTCATCGAGTGTCTCGGTGCTGACACGGAATCCGAGCAGCGGACCGACCGTGCCGATAATCTGATCGCTCCGCGTGCCAGCCACGAAGCCGACCAAAAGTATCAGCAATCCGGCAGTCAACAAATATGCCTTCGAGAGTTCTACCCTTTTTTCCATTAGCATAAGTATAGCGCACCTCTTTCGGGGTGCGCTAGTGTGATTATTACCTGTGTCGACTACTAGAAGTAGATGAAGACGTCGTAGGTAGATTGGTGGACGCGGACGCGGGAGAAGTTACCCCAGCCGTCACCGTAGTTGGCGTTGTACTGGCTGACGGTGATGAAGCCGTTGGCATCAGGGTTGGTCTCTACCCAGACGACGTGGCCGTACTGACCGTCCATGATGACACCGACTGAGTTAGCGCGGCCCTCATAGCCTTGGGGGCGGTTCGAAAATGAACCTGGGAAGTTGTTGGCGTTGCCGGCGTGCGTCGGGATGACCCCGGTACGCTGACCGATCTTCCATGCCGCGTAGCTGGCACATTGGCGGCAGCCATAGCCCCAGCCGTCGCCACCGTTACCGTCAGCGCCGCCGGTTGAATACATGCCCATCATTGGGCAGTTGCCTGCGCCCCATGGGTACCCGCCGGAACCACCGCCGACGAAGGCGACACCACCGTTATTGGCAGAGGCGGCGCGAATCGCGGCCTGCTGAGCTTCCATGACAGCCTGTTGTTCGGCCTTGGTCTTTGATTGCAGGCGCTTGTAGGCGCTTTCCTGACCACGGGTCTGGGCAACAAGGTTCTGCTGGGCGGCACGCTTCTGATCAAGAGCGGCACGTGAACGCTTCTGGTTCGCCAGGACCGTCTCAACATTCTGCTTCTGGGTTTCAAGCTTATCCTTCAGCTCGTTGATACGCTTGATGGTAGCGTTCAGTTCATCCTGCATCGATTCCTGATACGTCTGCTTGTCGACATAATCGGAAATGTTCTTCGAGCTTGCCAGCATCTCAAGCGGCGTCACTTCACCTTCGATGCCCAGGTCGGCAATGACCTCACCCAGTGCATTTCGGTTTTCGGCGATTTCTTTCTCGGTCTTCTTGATTTCAGCAACCAGCTTACGGTGCTTGGCTTCGTTCAGCTGAATCTGCGTCTGAATCTGGGCAATTTCGTTCTTGATACCGTCGAGCTTGCGCTGCAGGGTATCGGCTTTCTTGCCTAACTGTTGAGCAGCCGACTGGTAACGGTCGATCTCGCGCTGCAATTCAGCAATACGACGGTCATATTCATCAGCGCCGGCTTTCGGCATCATGGTCATTGGAATGGTCGCAGCCAGCATCACCGCAATGGTGAGGAGCCCGATGCGCATTTTTATAGACTTCGATGTTGGTGTGGTGGACCGTAGTTTCATCTGCCCCCAGATTAGCATAAGCATGATAGGCTGTCAATAATATTCCCGGGCGCGAAACTACCGCTAAATCTTGAGGTAGCGACGAGTCGCCAGCAGTGATGACATGATACCGATGACCGCACCGAGCAACATCATGCCTGGCAGTACGATCCATAGGTTGTTAATGATAACGTCGATGGTCGGATTGATGGCCGCGCCGAAGCTGGTCAGGCCCCGTCGCACCAGCAACAGGATGCCTACCCCACCGGCGGTGGCGATGACAGCGGCGATAAAGCCGTAGACGACTGCTTCGACGATGAATGGACCCCGGATGAAATGGCGATCGGCACCGATCAGCTTCATCATCTGAATCTCTTCCTTACGGTTGAAGATGGCCATTCGGATGGTGTTGAAGATGATAAGCGAACTGAGGGCGACGAAAATGGCGCTCAGGACGTAGCCTACTCGTTCAGCCAAACTGACCCAGCTGCCGATGGTATTGATGATGGTACGGCCACCACCTTCAAATGACGGATCACGGTTCGGATCACGATACTCCTCGAATGTGTCGTTGGTCTTAGTAAATCGATCGAGCTCCGTCGTGTCGTTGATATCCAACACCACCACCTTGAACGTGCCCGGGAAACGGTTGGTTGACTCGTTCAGGGCATTCAGCGACTGCGGGTCGCTCTTGCGACTCTTGGCGAACTCTTCCCTCGCCTGTTGTGGGCTGACATAGGTCACGCGTTCGACGCTCTCGAGCTTCCGAAGATCGGACGTCATCGTGGCAATAGCCGGCTCGGGCGTGTCCGTCTGGACGTAGAGTGACAGGTCGACGGTTTTCTGGACGTTGCTGACAGTGTTGATGAGCACGTCGCGGGCGGCTAGCGTCATGAAGATTGACAGCAGCGTGATGGTCATGACGGCAGTGGCAGCCACGGTCAGCCAGGCGTTACGGGTAAAGTTATGGACACCGTAGTTGATCATGCGCAGGAACGTCAGCCATTGGCGACGTTTACGCTTCTGCAGCGCGAATTGTTTGGCATCGAGTTTACGGCGTGCCATATTACTGCCTGTAGCTCCCCTGCGCCTGGTCGCTCGTAATCTTGCCGTGTTCGAGCGTGACCACGCGGCGCTTCAGTTTGTTGACGATTTCGACGTTGTGGGTCGTCAATAGGACGGTAGTCCCGTACCGATTGATCTTTTCGAGCAAGCGCACGATATCCCAGGAGTGTTTCGGGTCGAGGTTACCGGTCGGCTCGTCCGCGATCAGGATTTTCGGCTGGCGGACGACGGCACGGGCGATGGCGACGCGCTGGCGTTCACCTCCCGACAGCTCATGCGGAAAACTTTTTTCTTTACCGGTCAGCCCGACCAGCTCGATGACTTTCGGTACCGTCGTCTTGATTTCACGGTTGGTCATGCCGGCAATCTCTAGGGCGAACGAGATATTCTCGAACACTGTGCGCTGTGGCAACAGCTTGAAATCCTGGAATACCACACCGATCTTGCGACGCAGCAAAGGGATATGCTTATCCTTCAGCGTATCGTAATCGATACCACCGACCACTATCTTACCGCTAGTGGGCTTTTCTTCGCGCGTGAGCAACTTCAAAAGCGTACTCTTGCCCGCACCGCTCGTACCCACCAAGATGACGAACTCTCTCGGTTCGACATGCAAGCTGATACGTTGCAAGGCGGGTTTTGTACTCTTGCCGTACGTTTTGGTTACCCTATCCAACAGAATCATTGCTGTGTTCAGTATAGCATGACCGGAACGATACCATAGCCCTCTTTACATGAGTGTCATAGCGTAGTCGGTCTGCAGGTCGTAGCACGTTTCACCCTTGTCGTGAGAATAGGTGTTCGGTGTCACGTCGTACCTGGTACGCTCGTCGCGACCGTAAGCTGGGTAGCCATAACTGTCATGCTTCTTTTCGGTCAGGTAGTCGACACAAAGCTGGTAACGGAACGTCTGTCGATCAGTTGCTACGGGCGGATAGATAGTCGGGTTGGCACTGGGCTCACGCGACTCTTTTGGTTCTTCCTGCAGGGCGGGCGCTGCCGAGGGAAGCTCACCTTTTGGCGTGTAGCGGACCTTGTCAGCCTCGACGATACGCTTGGCGTCTCCGGTCAAATCGGTCTTCAGCACGCTCAAGGAGGACGGTAACTCCTTCTTATCGCGTGCGTACTCGTTAATGGCTCGGCTGATCTCTGGCAGACCGTTTTCGATTACCCGGTCCTGTTGACGCAAGCCTGCCTGTACAGCTGGACCCATCACACCTGCGGCGATTAAAGCGATGACGACCGCTCCCACGAAAACCCAGTAGCCACGCACGATACTGCCACGACCTGTCGGTCGCAAGGTGCGTAGCAGCGTCGCTACGTAAACGGTGCTGACAATCAGGGCTGCGATGATAAGAGTCAGGGCGCCTGCGTCAACCGACCAGCCGCCAATCAGTATCCTGATCCCGCCGAAGACCGCGGCGATTAGCCAGCCGATAGCGAACAGCGCGAAGATAACCGCGTGGATGACCATCACGACCATGGCGGCACCGCTTTTACGCGTCGGTTCCTTGCGGGCATAGAACATATCACTAGCCAACGAGATCAACACCAGTACGATGACCGAGGCCAATGAATACGGCAGCATGTCGTTGGTAGCCTCGCGCGCCCCTTCTTCGTTCAAGAAATATTGCACTACCAGAAACGTCAGCCAACTGATCGCCAGGGCGCTCCAGCCCCAGAGGGCGTACACCAGCCACTGTAATACCAGTTGGGCAGGATTGGTAATAGCTGACGACGGCCCCGCTGGTACGGCCTCAGGGTGTTCGGGAGATGTGTTTGGTGCGATCGCCTTTTTGTCCTGCGTGCCGGTCGCATGCGGTTGATGCACTACTGGTTGTTCCGTCGCTGCAGCTGGTTCGTGGTCGGATTCTTGAGATTGGTACTTGGTATCGTGCGTCTGGTTCTCGTCAGGCATGCCGTGGGCTCCCGCTTATGTTTATACTGACAGTATACCGCTTGCCTTGATAACGGCCTAGGCTATCGTTTAGTGACTCGCGAACATCTCAAGATATGAGGTCATGAAGCTATCGAGCTTGCCATCCAGGACACTCTTGGCGTCCTTATCCTCATACTTGGTACGCGTGTCCTTCACGAGCGTATACGGATGCAGCACGTAGTTACGGATCTGGCTGCCCCAATTTGCCGACTCGCCTGCTTTCAGATCATCAAGACTCTCAGCGTGCTGCTCTAGCTGTAGTTGCACCAGCTTCGAACGCAGTAGTTTCAGTGCCGTTTCTTTGTTCTGGGTCTGCGAACGTTCGTTCTGAATCGCCACGACTGTATTGGTTGGCAGGTGTGTCACGCGAACAGCTGAATCAGTCGTGTTGACACTTTGCCCGCCATGGCCGCCGGCCCGATAGACATCGATCTTAAGATCCTTATCTTCAAGTTGCACTTCGTCTGGCGTATCAATGCGCGGTAATATTTCCACTAGCGCGAAACTCGTCTGACGCAAGTTATCCGAGTTGAACGGACTCAGGCGTACCAACCGGTGGACGCCGTGTTCGCTCCTGAGCTTGCCGAACGCATAGGGGCCCGACACGTCGATGACACTCGTCTTGATGCCGGCTTCTTCTCCGCTTGAACGCTCGACGTTCGTCGTCACCATGCCGGCCTTCTCGGCCCAGCGGAGGTACATCCGTTCCAGCATTTCAGCCCAGTCCTGAGCATCAGTGCCGCCGACACCGGCCGTAATACGCAGTACCGCGTCGTGGTCGTCGTATTTACCGCCGAACAATAAGTCCTTCTTGCGCGCCTCAAACTCAGCTTCAAGCGCACCGAGTTGCGTTTCAAACTCGGCTTTCATCGAATCGTCTCCCATCGTCATCAATTCGACGATATCACCGACCTGCGAGGTGAGCGTCAGCCACGGTTCGATGAAACTTCGCAGTGCCGCCGCTTTCTTACTGAGCTCCTGCGCATCGCTTGGATTGTTCCAGACCTCGGGCTCCGCCAGGCGCGCGTCGAGCTCGGCGAGCTCACGCTGCTTCGCCTCGATCGCGAGACGGCTGATGGCATCGTTGATGGCCGTATTCAGAGTGGCGGCACGTTTTTCCAGAGGTTGCATTGTCTCTTATTGTAACATCCCGCTATACTGATAGCATGCGTATCGGCGTGTTCGACAGCGGTATCGGCGGCGAAGCGGTAGCCAGTGCTCTGGCGACCGAGTTTCCTGCTGCCGACCTTCTGATGGCCAGCGACCATGAACATGTCCCCTATGGGAATCGGCCGGCTGATGAGATCACCCGACTTACCGACGCCGCTATTCAGCCTCTGCTGGCCGCTCACTGCGATGTCATCATCATCGCTTGCAACACTGCCACCGCCGTGAGTATTGCTACCTTACGCGAACGGTACCCGCAGCAGGCGTTCATCGGTCTGGAACCGATGCTCAAACCTGCCGCCTTATTGACGGATACCGGCGTTATCGCCGTCTGTGCGACACCCGCTACCTTAGCCAGTGAATTCTACCGCGCTGCCAAGCAGGCCCACTCCGCCGGAATCCGAGTACTCGAGCCTGATTGCAGCGACTGGGCCCGGTTGATCGAAGATGATCAGATGAATCGTAACCATATCGACGAGGTGGTTGAATACTGCCTGAGTGAGAATGCCGACGTCATCGTGTTGGGCTGCACCCACTACCATTGGATCAAACAGGAAATCGCCCAAGCGACCGCCGGACGCGCTCAGATACTCGAACCATCCGAGGCTATTGCCAGGCGTGTGCGCGAGTTGTTGAACCTATAACGAGGATACGGCGGCTACGAACTGATTACCGCGGTCGACGTAGCTCGAGAACATGTCGAAGCTGGCGGCGGCCGGGCTAAGGACGACGATCTCCCCGGCTTGGGCGATCTCGTGGGCTTTCGCGACGATCGCAACCATATCGCCAGTTTCACGTTCACAGACGACGCCGAGCTGGTGACAAAGTTCCGCTATCACGTCGCCGTTCGAACCGATCGCCAGCAGCTTCGTGTCGGTGGCTGCACAGGCTTCAATCAACTCGGTATAGTCAGCCCCCTTGTCTTGTCCGCCGACGATCAGTAGTTTCGGGGCATCGAATGACTTCATTGCCGCGAGAGCCGAGCCGGGCGTAGTGGCGATGCTGTCGTCGTAATATTTCACGCCTTCTTTCTCGGCTACGAATTTCAGTCGGTGCGGCAGACCTTCGAACCCTCTGAGTCCCTTCTGGACGGCTTCATTGTCAAGCGTGAAGTAGCGGGCGGCCATGATCGCGGCGCAGGCATTTTCAAGATTATGTGCACCAGGTAGTCGTAACTCCTCAATGCTGCAGACTGTCTGACCGTCTACCATGAACTGCCCAGCATGCACATATACGCTACCCGGCTCGTCGACACCGTATTTTACCGCCTGTTCCTGCCATTGGGCGCGGCGGGCATCGCCTTGCGGCCAGTCGCTAGTGGTGGCGATGGAAGCCGACAACTCGTTGGTCGGATGGTAGATACAGTAATCGTCGAGACCCTGATGTCGACGAATATTGGCCTTGGCCGTCACATAATCATCCATGCCGGCGTGGACGTCCAGGTGATCAGCTTCCATCATCAGAACAACGGCCACATGCGGGCTTTTTTTCAGGTCCCACAACTGATAACTCGACAGTTCATAGACGACCACGTCATCCGGCCTGATCGTCGCCAACTCGGTCACCGCAGGCGTACCGATGTTGCCAACCAAATGGACGTTCTTGCCAGCTGCCTGGAGGATACCAGCGATGAGCGAACTGGTGGTACCCTTACCCTTCGTTCCGGTCACGCCGATGATAGGTGCTGGGCATTTGGCGAAGAATTCGTTTGTCGCCGACCATACCCTCTCCCCATAGGGAAGTTTTTTCGGGCTGATACCCGGTGAACGAATGATGAAGTCATACCCACCCAGACCTGCGAAGGCCTCCGGTCCAAATACAACAGATGCTTCCGGGGGCAGATCAGCGACAGATTCACGCTCATCGGCGATGGTGACCTCAGCGCCCTGCTGGTGCCAATACGCATAGCTCGCCTTGCCTTCCACCCCGTAGCCGGCAATGGCCACTTTCATGCTAGCTAACCGTTCCGAACAAAGTTTGTATACGGTCGGACAGCTCGACGATTTCTTCTTTTTCTTGCTTACTGACAGCGGCGAGTACCCAGGTGTTGGCATCCATGAATTCCTTGGCCGTAGTAACCATCTGCTGACACGTGACGGCCCGGATGGCATCGGGAACTTTTTCGTAATCTTTGACGACACCGTCAGCGAAGTAGCGGTTGGTGTAGAAACCGGAAATCTGGCTGACGGTCTGTGCTCCCATCTGGTAGCGGCCAAGCGCATATGATTTCGCGGCTTCCAGCTCGGTCTCGCTCAGACGACCGTCGATGACGGCATTGACCTCGCGCACGATGATATCAAACAGCCGAGCGGCCGTGTCGTGGTTGACCTGTCCGCCGAAGTCCCAGCTGCTGTCGTAGAACCCGGCCGTCGTGTCGGAGAAGATACCATAGGCCAGACCCTTGGCACGGGCCGCGCCGTAGATGCGTGAATGCATCGTTCCTGTCAGGATATGGTCAAGTGCGTTCATCGCCTCAAGCTCGGTGTCTTCCAGCTCGCGTGGGACCATCATACTCAGTCCGAAGGTGATGTTGCTCGCTTCCTTACGCCGGATAATGGTAGGGTTGCCGCTGGAGAGCTCGTCGCGCGGCACGTCGAAACGCTCACCTTCACCGAGTTCCCATTCGTTCAGCATATCGACCAACTTCTTCTTACGTCCGTGCAACTTACCAGCAATCACGAATCGCATATTTGGTGCCGTGTGCGTCCGTTCGTAATGTTCCTTAATATCACGGAGTGATACGTTATTGATGGTCTGGATACGCTGCCAGAAGGTCAGGATGTCTTCGCCGAGTAGTTGTTGGATCTTCGGCCAGAGGACGCGGCTATGGTTGTTCAGGTACCCGGTCAGTTCACTGCGCACGTTGCCTTTTTCTGCTTCCAGCTCGGCGTTGTTGAAACGTGGCTGGCAGATGGCAACCTGCTGCAAGCGCATGATACGCTCCCACTCGAAATCGGCGCAATCGGCTACGTAGACCATCGACAGGTCGGAGGTGAACGCATTGTGGTACGCGCCGTTCTTGGTGAACTCAGCCTCATAATCGTGCTCGCTCTTAAACTGGGCGTTCGCCCCGAACGCCATGTGCTCCATGATATGAGCCGTTTCATAAATATCCTTGTGCTTGACGTAGCGGTTGCCAGCTCGGAACTGGAACTGGAAACTCATCACCGTCGCGCCCGGTACGTCAACCAATAGGCCACGGGCACCGTTCTTTAGTCGTACTTCTTGGGTCGTATGCTTCACTTGTGTGTATCTTCCTGCCCACCGTTACAGCCGGCTATCGTCGGGCCTTCTTCTTATTCTGACGAGCCGTCTTTTTCTTCTTGCGGGCGGCGTTCTTTACCCGGTTGGCGTCGCTAGCCGATTTTATCTTGGTAACTTTGAAGTCGGCGTCGCGATTGTCTTCACCGCTGCCGAGCTCGTTAACGCCGCGCTCGACCGCACGTTCAGCCAGACGGGTCAGCTCCGTCTCGTGGTCGTCATGGTTAGCTGTTACCGCATCGTGACGGTGCACATGCATGACGGCACGGATGACTTCTTCACGCAAGGTTGCCTGCAGGCCATCGAACAGCTTCTGACTCTCTGAGCGGTATTCGACCAATGGGTCTCGTTGGCCGACGCTGCGCCAATGGATACCATCACGCAGGTGCTGCATGTTCTCGAGATGCTGCATCCATAAGGTATCGAGTACCTGGATGTAGACGTCGCGTTCTACCTTCCGAAGCATCTCGGGGGTGATTTCCTCTTCCTTCTGAGTGTAGAAATCTTGCACCAATTTCATGGCCTGGTCAAACCGGACTTTGTCCCGTTTTTCTTCCCCTACCGGCTTGAGCCGCTTCTCATCAATCGGAATGACGGCGCTGAATTCCTCGTAGAACTTTCGGTTGTTCTTGGCCGGCAACAGAGTCATCTCACGAACCTTTTCGCTCAGCAGGCGCTCAATCTCCGGTTTGATGTCATCACCTTCAAGGATCTTACGGCGCATGGTGTAGACCACGCGGCGATGACGGTTGATGACGTTGTCATACTGGACGACGTTCTTACGGGTGTCGAAATGGTAACCCTCCACGCGCTTCTGGGCAGCTTCAAGCGTCTTGGAAACGGCCTTGTTCTGAATCGGCGTGTCCTCATCGACACCGAGTCGGTTCATCAGGGCCGCGATGCGCTCACCCTGGAAAATTCGCATCAGGTCGTCTTCGGTCGAAACGAAGAACTGGGTCTCCCCCGGGTCACCTTGACGACCACCACGACCACGCAGCTGGTTATCGATACGACGCGATTCGTGCCGCTCAGAACCGATGACTACCAGCCCGCCCAGCTCAACGACGCCCTTACCGAGCTTGATATCGGTACCACGACCGGCGATGTTGGTCGCGAGCGTGATAGCGCCCTTTTCACCTGCTTTGGCAATGATAGCCGCCTCACGCTCGTTGTTCTTGGCGTTCAGTATCTCGTAAGGGATCTTTTCTTTGTCCAGGTGGGCCGCGATTAGTTCGTTCTTAGCGATCGAGGCGGAACCGACCAAGACTGGACGACCAGCTTCGTGATGATCACGAATGGCTTCAGCCACGGCTTTCAGCTTCCCTTTCTCGGTCTTGAAGATCAAATCCTGTTTGTCTTCACGGATAACTGGTTTGTTCGGTGGAATCTGTACGACGTCGAGGCTATAGATCTGCTGGAATTCCTCCGCTTCGGTGAAGGCGGTACCGGTCATACCGGACAGCTTCTTGTAAAGACGGAAATAATTCTGGAAGGAAACGGTCGCCAGCGTCATGCTTTCGGATAGTACCGGCACGTTCTCTTTGGCTTCAATCGCCTGGTGCAAGCCTTCATTGTAACGCCGGCCCTGCATCAGGCGGCCGGTGTGTTCGTCGACGATGACAACTTCACCCTGGTTCGTCACCACGTAGTCTTTATCACGCTTGAAAAGCGCCTGGGCTTTTAGCGCCTGATCGAGGTGATAGACGGTACGTACGTAGTCGGGAGTGTATAAATTCTTTATACCCAGTAATTTCTGCACCTTCTCGACACCTTTGTCAGACAGCGATACGCTGCGCCGTTTCTCGTCCAAGATGTAATCGTCTTCGACCAGCTTGGCCGCAACTTTAGCGAATTGGTAGTAACTTTCAGGATTCTCAGCCGCCGGGGCGCTGATGATCAACGGCGTCCTGGCCTCGTCGATAAGGATTGAGTCGACCTCGTCGACGATGGCGAAGTTAAGGTCGCGCTGGCGTAACAGTTCCATGTCGTCAACCATGTTGTCGCGCAGGTAATCAAATCCGAACTCGTTGTTTGTTCCGTAGGTAATATCGGCCGCATACGCCTCCTTGCGCGTCACGGGACGCAGACGTCGCATACGTTCATCCTCGTGGGCTTCGTTGTCAAACTTCGCATCGTAGATGAAGGAGGCGTCGTTAATGATGACGCCAGTCGTCAGCCCTAAGAAGTCATACAGTTCGCCCATCCAGCTGGCGTCACGCTGCGCGAGGTAATCGTTGACGGTCACCACGTGCACGCCTTTGCCTTCGAGTGCGTTTAAGTACGTCGGCAGTGTCGCGACCAACGTCTTACCTTCACCGGTCTTCATCTCGGCCACGTTTCCTTCGTGCAAGGCGATACCCCCGATGAGCTGGACGTCAAAATGTCGCATACCGAGTTGGCGGCGCGATCCTTCGCGCACCAGCGCGAACGCATCCGGCAAGAGGTCGTCGAGTTTTTCCTTCTTGAGGCGCTCCTTCAACACGACCGTCTGCTTCTTGAGCTCGGCCTTCGTCAGCTTTTCGTACCGCGCCTCGAGCGCGTTGATGGCGGCAACTTTTTTCTGTAACCCCTTCAGGATTCGCTTCTGCGGATCACCGAACACCTTAGTTAACACGGTTTGCCGGTTGATGGTTGGCATTATTCCCTCTCAGTCTGAATTTCCGGTAAGTAAACTACCGTACATTATACGCCGTTTTTCCTCTTAAAAAAAGGGAACGCACCATAGAAAATCAGTGCGTCAACGGCCCTCTTAACTTATGGCGGCTATTACAACGAAAACGTGACCGAAATGAACGGCCATGCGATGACGTCAGTAAAGACGGCGGCGAAGATGCCTCCGGCAAACCAGACGAATACCTCTTGTAGCACGTGTTTATTTCCCTCTTCGTATTGCGCTTATGTTCTATACGTAGCGTAGCATACCCCGTCCCGCCTGAGAGCCGGTAGATTTGTCTACAGTTCGCGGGCGTAGCTGCGTTTGAAGCGCGACAATGCGGCTCGGGTTTTACCCAGGTGTCCGACATGCTGCTCCTTGTACTTACGTAGCTGCGCGACGATCTTGGCTTCGACAATGTCAACGGCAGCCAGCATGTTGACAGTCGAGTCCTTTGCCGTCAGTTGTTTATCGGGAACGTTCAGGATGATTTCAGCTTCATACTTGTTGCCGTGGTCGCGATTGACCTCTTTCAGCTTCACCTCCGCCGTGACACTCTTGCGGGCATGCCGGGGCAGGAATCGGTCCAGACGCCCAATCTTCTTCGCCACGTATTTTTTGGTTGTGGCATCGACGTCGTATTTGACCCCGCTGATAGAGATTGATTCAATCATGTAACCCTCCTTTTTTGTTAGGTTCGGATACTCTTAGTATAGCACTTCTGACGTACTAGAGGGTCTCACGTCCGCCAAGGTAGTGGCGCAGTACCTCTGGCACGCGGACACTGCCGTCGACAGTCTGATAATTCTCAATGATGGCGACCATGATGCGCCCGAGCGCGAAGGCGGTGGCATCATTGGTATGGACCAACTCGATACCATTGTCGGTACGGACCCGGGTGTTAAGACGGCGTGCCTGGTAATCAGTCATGTAATCAGCGGTGTGGGTTTCGCGGTATTTGCCTTGTGCGGGCAACCATGTCTCCATATCGACGCCACGCGCGTTCGGCTTACCGATATCAGCCGTACATTTGAGCAACACGCGATAAGGCAGCTTCAGTTCTTGCAGGAAGTATTCCTGAATAGCAACGAACAAGAGATGTTCGTTCAGGCCATCCTCGGCCGTCGTGAAGCTTTCCATCTCCAGCTTGTCGAACTGGTGCATGCGGATGATGCCTTCCATATCTTTGCCATAGGTACCGGCTTCCTTGCGGAAACTGGTGGCGAAACCAAGGTAGCGCAGCGGCAATTGGGATGGTTCGAAGATCTCACCGGCATGCATACTGCCCAGCACGTGTTCAGCACTCCCCTGCAGCCACAGCTCCTCACCTTCAATCTTGTAACGATCGTCGCGTGGCTCAAGCCGGTCCATCTGATCGTAGGCTTCCGTCCGAATCATCAGCGGCGGCAGCACAGGAGTGAACGGACGAGTATCAACATCAAGGTTGGCGTCTCGAGCGATGCGCTCGATGACCGACTGATCACTCAGCGTAGTGATGACCCAGGAAATGATTGCCATTTCAAGCTTCACCATATCACCCTTCAGATAGGCGAACCGGCTGCCGGCCACGCGCGCTGCCCGTTCCTTATCGAGCCACAGCTTGGTCTCGGCCAAGTCGGCGTGATTTTTCACTTCGAAACCGAATTCAGGTAGCTCGCCGACCTTCTTCGTCTCGACATTCTCATCTTCCGATGCCCCGACCGGCACGTCTTCCAGGGGCATATTCGGTACCTGCTTTAATAACGCGGTGAACGATTGCTCGGTGTTCGCCAGGTAACCTTCTCGCTCAGCAAGTTCAACCTTGATCTGCTTGCCTTCATCGATCAGTGCCTGGTCAGGACGGCCGCCTTTCATCTTGGCAGCATTGGCGTTTCGCTTCTCACGTATCTCATCGACCTGCTGCTGCAAGCTACGACGTTCGTCGTCGAGCTTCAACAATTCGGCAATCGAGACGTCATAGCCCTTATTCTTCGCTGCCGCTTGGACGGCCTCGGCATTCTCTCGGATGAAACGGATGTCTAACATGGAGTTTATTATAGCCTATTCGGAACGCGAGTGATGCCGTCTCACTTACCTCGTCCTGCGGCAACCGTGTGTCGGCAGTACCATTTATGCAGCTCTGCCACCACGATGACCGTCAGCGTACTTATCACGACGGCTGCCAGCAAGTCCTGAGGCGCGACTGCAACGACGTGCAAGCCGGCGGCAAGCGGTCCGAACAAGACCAAAGCCTGCAGGGTGACGGCGATGACACCGCCGACCAACAGGGCCGGGTTTGGCACAAGCATACGTTTGAATACCGAGGTGAATTCGCTCCGCACATTCAGCGCGTTCACCCACTGGGCGACTACCAATGTCACAAAGGCGAGCGTCTGAGCATATTCTAACGACTCCCGTTGCAGAGCCGTCATGAAAATCGCCAATGTGGCAGCTGCCATGGCGAGACCGACCACTACCACCCGAATGATGACATGACGTTCGAGGATCGGTTGCCGTGCACCACGAGGTGGTCGCTGCATAACGTCTTTCTCACCCGGTTCCAGTCCCAGCGGGATGGCGAAAATGGTGTCGGTCACCAGGTTGATCCATAGGATCTGTACCGCGACCAACGGCAGTGGTAAGCCGCTGAGCAAAGCCACCATGATGGTGCTGACGCCCGCCAGTGTCGTCGTAAGCAGGTACAGAAGCATGCGGCGGATATTGTCGAAGACGATTCGACCACCCTCCACTGCCGTCACGATGGTTGCGAAGTTATCGTCCAACAAGACGATATCGCCTGATTCTTTGGCTATCTGTGAGCCTGAACCCATGGCGATACCCACATGGGCATTCGTAAGAGCCGGCACGTCATTGACGCCGTCGCCCGTCATGGCAGTGATGTCGTTGGCTTTCAGTACGCCCAAGATACGATGTTTTGCTTCAGGTACCACACGGGCGAAGACTCGTATCTGGCGCACCTGTTCGGCAAGGTCGACGTCACTCATCGATGCCAATTCGCGACAATCGAGCACTTGCGAACGATTCGCTGCCAGCCCGAGTTTTTTTCCTATGGCATAGGCGGTCTCCACATGATCTCCCGTGATCATCCGCACGCTGATACCCGCTTGGTGGGCGGCGGCAATGGCTTTGGCCGCCTCCGGTCGTAGCTCATCGGCAATAGCGACCAGGCCGACAAATTGCAGATTGCTGGCGACGGCGCTGTTCAGATCGGTCGGTGCCGTCCTGAAACCATCCTTTGAAGCCAGCGCTATCACCCGATAGCCCATGCCAGTGTAATGATGCAAGGCGTGCTCGGCCGCTTTACGCTGCTCACTCATGCGGGTACCGAAACACGCCTGCAACACCCGTTCTGGCGCTCCCTTAATGACCAGCTGGAACGTCTTACCGACCTGCCAGACGTTACCGCTCATCGCCAATACCTGATCGAACGGAAAGCCGGTCGTAAAAGTTCGACCAGCGTGCCCGGAGCGGTGAGCCTGCCGGGCATAGGCGCTCAATGCCGCGTCCAGCGGGTCACTCGACGCGGCATTGGAATTATTGACGGCTAATTCGGCCCACTCCGCCATTCCTGCCGTGTCCTTGCCCTGATGCGCCCAAACCTCCTGTACCGTCAACTTGTTCTTGGTTAACGTTCCGGTCTTGTCGCTGGCGATCGTGGTGATGATACCGATGTTCTCAATCGCTTTCATGGAGCGCGCAAGCGCCTTATGACGCGCCAGTTTTCGCATGCCCAGCACTAGTACGACCGTTACGGCCACCGGTAGTCCCTCGGGCACGGCGGCAACCGACAGCGACAGGACGAACCGTAGCGCCTCCAGCAACTCCATACCTCGCAGCAGCGCCAAACCAAAGGCTATGACCACCACTATGACGATGACGGAAATCAGCCGACTGACCAGAAAATCGATTTTTTGCTGGGCCGGACTGGCAGTATGCGACGGCGTGGCTAATGTTGCCAGACGGCCGAATTCCGTCGTTGATCCGGTGGCGACCACGACGGCCGTCGCTTGCCCAGAGACAACAAATGAGCCCTGAAACAGAATGTTGGTCTGCTCGTAGACCGGGTGTTCCTTCTCGAGCGCATGGGCGTGCTTGACGACCGGTAACGATTCACCGGTCAACATCGCTTCATTCGTGCGGACGTTCTCGCTGTGCATGACGCGTGCGTCGGCCGGTACTTTCTCGCCTTCACCCAGCGAGATGACATCACCCGGCACAAGCTCTTCACCGGGCACCTGTCGTAGCTCACCGTCCCGCCTGACGGCAACCACCTGCGTATCGTGATGACGCAACGCCCGCAGTACCCGCTCGGTTGAAAATTGTTGTATGTAGTAGATGACGGCGCTCACGAGGATGATGGCGCCGATAATCAGCGCGTCGATAGTATGCCCGGTCAGGATACTGATGACCGCTGCAACCGCCAAGACAGCCACGAAGATGTTGGCGAATGGCTCCACCAGCTTGCGCCACAACGGTTGGCCTTTTAAGTTAAGCTGGTTCAGCCCATACGCGGACAGATTCGCCTGATAGCCGTGCTCATCGAGACCGTCCTGGGACGACCCGAACCGGTCTAAGACCGCTTCGACCGTGTGGGTGTAATACTTCATTACCCCTATTGTAGCAAGCCGCTCATGCTTACGACCCGATATGGCGCAATGGATTGCTACGAACTGATGTCGACCTGTGGATAGAACGCTACGTAGTGGGCGAAGTCTTTCTTGACGCGCGCGACCGAGCCGTCCTTTGGATCGGGGTAATACCAGGCACCGGCTTCATTCACGTGGTCGCCGACATGGAGATCGTAGTAATTCGCCGTGCCTTTCCAGAAACATTCCGTCTGCCGGTCGTTCGCCCGAAAGAATTCTTTGTTGATACGTTCGGGCGGGAAATACCAGTTGCCTTCGATTCTGACTAATTCGTCATCGGGTGCCTCGGCTATGACGGCATCCTGCCAGATGGCTCTCATTATTCCTCTTCCTCGTCTTTTTCATCGTCTGTTTGCGGCGTGGCTGACTTCGGGTGTGGCTGGTGGCCGGCGACATTGATGTCACTGACGGAAAAGCCGTAATCCTCCAGCGTCTGCACTGCCAGGTCCTGATCGCCATGCTTATATTCGTGCGCGGTTGCGTCCAAAAATTCCCCAACGGTGGTGAACAGCTGACCGTCAAGTTCGTATACGTTTCCCATGGTTTCCACCTCCTTTACTTCTCTTCCTAGTATACGCCAGTCCTGACGTCACCGGCCACACCTACTAGGAGCAGTTACAGGTTCGCGTCGGGGTACAGCGCTTTGGTGGTTTCATCGATTTCATGTCGGAGCTGCGGGAATGGCACGCCTTCACGGGCGGTGACCCCTTCGAAAATCCAAAAGACACGTTCGCTATACCCCCAGCCACAAGCAGGTGGCATACCGTATTCCAACATCTCGACGAAGTCGATATCGAGCATCATGGCTTCGTCGTCACCGGCATCACGCATGTTCTGCTGCTCGACGAAGCGATTGTACTGGTCGATCGGGTCATTCAGTTCCGAGAAGCCGTTGCCGAGCTCACTGCCAGCGATGACCGGCTGGAACCGCTGCACGGTATTGTCGTCACCCGGAGTGCTCTTTGCCAGTGGCGAAATGAACTTTGGCGTGTTGATGAGCCAGATCGGTCCCGCCACGTCCTTGCGGATGTTCTTCCAAAGCTTATCGATGCCACGGGCGATGTTCTCAGTCTTCTCTACCTCAAGGTTATGCTGTTTCAAAGCGGCCTTTACCTGCTCAATAGTGCAATCGTAGACGTTGATGTCGTAGTGCTGCTTGATGACCTCGGCGTAATCCCATTCTTCCCATTCCTTCTCCAGGTCAACGTCGAACTTACCAAGTTTGAACTGCAGGGTGCCGAACGTTTCTTTCAAGACGTAACGGTACATATCGGTCATGAAGTTCATGCCATCACGCCAGTCGGCGTATGCCCAGTACCATTCCATCGCCACGTGCTCCGGCAAATGTTCATCGCTGTAGTTCTCGTTCCTGAACCGCGGTCCAACGTCGTACACTTTTTCAAATCCGCCGCCTAGCAGACGCTTCAACGGCAGCTCGTGGGAAATACGAAGATAGAAATCGTTATCAAGCGCGTCCATGTGCGTGACGAACGGGTTGGCATCAGCACCCCCCGTGGTGTGTTCGAGCACAGGGATATTGACCTCGTAGAATCCTCGGTCAGCAAGGAACTTGCGTGTCGCCTGCCAGAACTTGCTGCGGCGGACGAAGCGTTGGCGTACGTCTTCGTTCACGTTCATGTCGACGTAGCGGCGGCGCATGCGTTCTTCCTTGTTCGTAAAGCCATCCTGCTTTGTCGGCATCGGCCGCAGGCTCTTAGTGAGAAGTTTCAGTTGTCGCACGTCGACGGATATCTCCCCGGTCTTGGTGCGAATAACTGGGCCCGAGGCCTGCACGAAATCACCGGTATCAAGCAGGGGCAGCTCGTTCATACCGACCATCGAGCGGGTGGCGTCGAGCGGTTCGACGGTATCCTTTTTCAAAAATAGCTGCAATTGGCCGCTCATGTCCGCCAGCACGATGAAGGCCAGCTGACCGAATTTACGAATGCCCTGGATGCGACCCACCACGGTAACGGTTTGGTTTTTTAGCTCATCGAAGCCATCCACTACTTCCCGTAAGGTAGTGGTGCGCTCAGCTTTCGCAGGGTACGGATCGATGCCGAGCGCCTTGAGCGCAGCAAGTTTTCGTAGTCGTTCGTCGCGGAGTTCTTTCAGTGTCGCCATATCTTTCCCAAGTATACCTGACAGGGGCGGATTTTGATATCCGTAAAAATGCTCTTGCTTTTCGTTGCTAAGTGTGGTTAAATGCGCATCAGAAAGATGCATCTATAACACATACAACGGCGCCATGAGTATACACACCTTTGAACGATTCTCTGACATCCGCGAGATGAATCCGTTCAAAAAGCGCCGTATTTCCCATCAGATAGCCTCTACCGCTCTCTCTGCCGAGGTCACCCCAGCCTACGACCCCGTCAGGAATCAAATCGAACAAATCAAGCAGCTACCCGAGGATCGGATGGATCAGCAGTTAAGTACGCTGATCTCGCTTGCCAATATTGAGCGTGATACCAGCGATACCGGTGACATTCCAGCAGTGCTGACCGATGCGATCCATGATACCGCCGACCATCTTGTGAGCGAATGGCAACGCGAGCAGTTCACCTACCTTTCGGTCGTCGCCCTGACGGACGCCTACGCGCTGACGAAAGACCACCACCTGATTGAGGCAGCGGTCGATGCCGTGCACGAAAAACCTAGCTTTGTCAGCTACCTACCGGATGTAGCCGACGCGGTTGAACGTGCCGCCGAAACGGGCGAAGACTACCTGACCGCGATGCGGCAGGTACAGAAACCTCAACGTGACCTGGCTATGGCCGTCCATGCGGCCGACGCGCAAGGCGCACACCAGAATGAGTATCCAGGCGTCGTAGACCCTGTTCCGATGGAAGAGTACGACTTTCTGTTCCATCCAACCGCTCGCCGCCCCAACACCCCCGAATACATTTACGGCGGTATCCACCCAAGCCTACGAAAGAAATAGACGGAAGAGTCCTTCCGTCTATTTGATTTAGCCGATGCGACAGCTTAGCTGACGGCTACGATTTCGTAGCTGATATCGCCCTTGGGCGTGGTAACGGTCGCCATGTCACCGACTTTCTTGCCCATCAGCGCCAAGCCGATTGGTGATTCATTGCTGATCTTGCCTTCAATCGGATTGGCTTCCACCGGACCGACCACGTGGTAGTCGACCGTCTTGGCACCATTCTTCAGCTGCACCTTACTGCCCAGACCGACGGATGATTTGCGGCTGCTTTTGATAAGCTCGGCATTCAGGAGGATGTCCTCGATCTCAGCCACGCGGCTCTCCACCAGGCCTTGCTCCTCACGGGCAGCATCGTACTCGGCGTTCTCACTGAGATCGCCGTAATCACGCGCTTCGGCAATCTTATCGGCGATTTCACCGCGACGGGCTTTGAGCAGTTCCAGTTCGGCTTCAAGCTCTTTTTTGCCGTCAGCGGTGATCTGATAAATTTTATTCATATCGTTCACTCCTTGGTGTTTTTTCTAAGTCTTATAAAGAGGTGCCTGTATATCGGCACCACCTTTTAGGTTTTCGCTTTATCCTGTAAACCCTTCGTAGGTTGGTGTTTTTTAGAAGCTATCGGTTTACGCTAACTAATGATTGTAGCGAAAATCCGCTCTTTCGTCAAGAGGTCCGTCGTGCCGCTACCCCTGTCGGTCAGTTCATATTCACCCTTCTCTACTAGCCGGTCGCTGACAGTCAGACGGTATGGGATACCGAGCAGTTCGGCGTCGGCGAATTTGGCGCCGGGTCGTTCGTCGCGGTCATCGTAGAGCACCTCGACGCCTTGAGCCTGAAGCTCGTCATACAGCTCATCCGCTGCACTCGTACCTTTGTCGCCGATCGATACCAGGTAGACCGTCGCCGGGGCGATATTCCTCGGCCAGACCAATCCCTTGTCATCTGCGAAGTGTTCGGCGATGAGCCCCATGAGACGGCTCGGCCCGATGCCGTAGCTTCCCATGAAGACTTTCTGGGTTGCGCCAGTTTCATCGGTATAGGTTAGGTCGAGTGCGTCAGAAAACTTCGTACCAAGCGTGAAGATATTGCCAACTTCAACCGCTTTCCTTTCGACCAGTTCCTCTTTCTGCACGCCTAGGTCGGCAAGCACCTCATCAGTATAGACCTCTTCGTTGATGGCCAGCTTTTTTCCTTCATGCACGTAGATGATGTCTTCACCCACCTCTGACAAGGTTTGAAACTCATGACTGTATTTGGAGAAACTACCGCCACTGGCGAATGTCTTATACGTAATGCCGCCGATACCGAGACGGTCATACACGCGGTCGTATGCCAGCGAGATTTTCTCATAGAAGGCGTCGTGTTCCTCGACATTACGACTGAATGAGTACAAATCCTTCATCCAGAACTCGCGGCCACGCATCAGACCACTTTTCGAACGCAGTTCGTTACGAAACTTGATCTGGAACTGATAAGGGTAGCTCGGCAGGTCCTTGTAGCTTGAGATGAAGTTCTTCATCAGCTTGGTGAGCGGCTCCTCGTGGGTTGGAGCGAGGCCTAGCTCGGTGCCGTTCGCGAGCTTCGTCTTAAACCATACGTCCATCACGTCGTCGTCCCATCGACCGGACGCTTCCCAGGTATCCTTTTGCTGCAACGCTGTCAGGGAAATCTCATTACCCCCGACCGCGTCCATCTCCTCGCGGATAATCCGGATGATGTTATCAAGCACTCGTTTACCGAGTGGTAGATACGTATACACGCCCGCCATCTCCTTATGAATCAGGCCCGCTCTCATCAGTAACTGGGCGTTCTTCGCCACCTCGTCGGCAGGGGCGGTCTTGCTAGTCTTGGTGAATAAGTTTGATATTCGCATGCTTCCTACATGGTACCAGCTAGAAGCGGAAGGACAAAGAGGCTGAAGTAGGCAATCGCATTCTTGAACATGTGGAGCAGTATGCTCGACCAGACGCTGCCGGTCAGCAGACGCAAGGCGCCGAGCACCAGACCAAGTGCGAAGGTATCGACTGCCGCCGCCCATTGCAAGGTCATACCACTCGCCGTGACCTCGCCAGGGAGATGGAGTAGCCCGAAAATAAGCGATGTCAGCATCACCGCTGCCCAGCGGTTAATGTACCCTGTCATCTTGCCGAGGAAATAGCCACGGAACATCAGCTCCTCAGCGATCGGTGCCAGCACCACCAAGGCGATAAAGGCAATAATGTACTGATACCGTTCACCGAGGTCCTGAAACGGCAGCGCCTGCCGCTGTTGCGGATCGATCATGTCAGTGGCTGTCGCGAATAGCAGTACGAGGCTATACGAAATCAGCAGATACGGTAGTATCGCCAACGCCCCGATTCCCATGTCGGACCAACTGAGGGTACGGGTCAGACCAAATATATCCCACTGCCTGCCAGCACTCCGCAGCTGATGCACTCCAGCCACGGCGCCAAAGGCCAGCAGGTACGACAACGACGTGGTACTGATTGTCAGTACGGTCGGATCAAGTGAGGCCAGGATCGGCATGAACTGAGCGGCGACGATGAATACGCCGATGCTCAGTAGCTGGGCACCTATGAACGCCGTCAGTACCCATAGCGTCAGGCCGCTGACGCGTAGGCCCCTACCCGACAAGCTTGCCGACATCCGCGATTGTCACCAATACGATTAATCCGAGCAATACCATGAAGCCCACGGTTTGGATTTTCTCTTCACGTTCCTTCGTCAGTGGCTTGCGCGCCAGCCGGAAGGCGGTCATGGTAAACCAGCGGCCGCCATCGAGCGCCGGAATCGGCAGTACGTTCATGACGGCGAGCGATAACGAGATGATGGCGGTAAGCAGCAGCAGCATCTTCAGTCCTGCCTGCTGCATGGCCGGAAAGATGACGCCAAGGATGCCGACCGGGCCCGATACGCTGTTGGCAGCCTCGCCGATGGCCGCATCGCCCGCCTGTCGTACCTGGCTGTTGGTACTGAACTTGCTCACGATACCTTCGCCTAGGTTCGCGACCAGCCCGCCGAGTGCCTTGAATGTCTCATAGGTGAGTTGCACGGTCGTACCGACACCGACGATCGGGGCCGACCATGTCGCCCTGATTTCCGTCAGTCGCTCCTGAGACGTGCCGACGCCAAGATAACCCTGACCCTCTTGGACCGTGTCACGTAATTTCACTGGCACCGTATACTCGCTGTCGCCGCGCAGATAGGTCACCTGCAGCTCCTTACCCTTGTTGGAACTGGTGGTCTCGGCCAACTCACCAGAAGATTCAATCTCGTTCGTTCCCACCAGCAGGATCTGGTCACCCTCCTTCAGCCCGGCGGTGGCGGCCGGTGAGTTCGGCTCGACCGTCGCGATCTTCAAGGGAACGATTGAGGTAGCGGTGTCGCTCGGCAACGAGAATTGGTTCGGCAGGATTTTCGGCAGACCGACGAACGCCAGAATGGTGAATATGAGCACGGCGGCCAACCAGTTCATCAGCACCCCGGCAAGCAGAATCTTCGTTTTTTGCCAGTAGGTAGCCGCACCGTAGTCACCCTGACCTTCGGCGGAGTCGTGTTCACCCTTCAGCTTGACGAAGCCGCCCAGTGGCAGCCAGTTGACGCTCAGCAGGACATTGGTGCCAAGCATGCCCTGCTTCAGCTTCTTACCCCAGGCGCGTGGCGGGAAGCCAATACCGAATTCTTCTACTACTACACCGTTACGTTTGGCGACGAGCGCGTGTCCGAGTTCGTGAATTACCACTAAAATTACCAAGATGATCAGTCCGGTCAGTATCCCAAGTAACAGCATGTCCCCTCTTATTCTTTCTTATTTTCCGAAGCGCCGTCCTCGGCGTTGATATGCATCAAGTATATCGGCAACGTCCTGCTTTGTCATGTCAGGCCAGTTCTTTTCCATGAACATCAGCTCACTGTACGCCGAGCGCCACAACATGAAGTTAGAGAGCCGCTGTTCCCCACTCGTGCGGACAATAAGGTCGCAGGACGGTATATCGGCGGCGTACAGCTGCTTGCCGATCAATTCTGGTGTCACGTCATCTGCCGATACTCCCGTGCGGATGAGTGATTTAACCGCGTCAGCCACTTCCTGCTGGCCACCGTAGTTGAAACATAACGCCAACGTACCGGACGTGTTGTCGGCAGTAGCAGTCTCGGCGTCGTCGATGGCCTCAAGTATCTTACGAGAGACGCCCTGTCGGCTGCCAAGCACTCGCAAACGGATATCGTGTTCCTGAAAGATATGCAGATCGGCTTTTAGCAGACGGAGCACCAGTCCCATCAGCTTGCTGACCTCGTCTTCACTCCGCTGCCAGTTCTCGGTTGAAAACACGTAGGCCGACACATACTGCACCCCGGCATCAAATGAGGCCTTGGCGATATCCTGGATAGCGTTATAGCCAGCCAGGTGACCCTCATAGGCCGGAAGACCGTGCTCGCGTGCCCAGCGGCGATTACCATCGACGATATAGCCGATGTGCCCCGGAATGGCCTCGGCCATCAGACGGTCATCACCTCGGCTTCTTTCGCCTTGAACGCCTCATCTATCTTCGATTGGTACTCGGTCATCAATTTATCGATCTGCTTCTCGACCGAACGGACGTCATCTTCCGACAGCTCCTTGGCGTCTTTCTTGCGTTTAGCATCCTTAATGCCATCCTGGCGGATATTACGCATGGCGATACGCGCGTTCTCTACTTTTTCTCCCAGCAGTTTCACCATATCCCGGCGACGCTCTTCCGTCAGGGCCGGTACAGGTACTCGTACGACCCGGCCATCGTCACTCGGATTGAAGCCAAGTGCCTGGCTGTCACGGATCGCGCCGGTGATAGCACCGATATTCGACGGATCGAATGGCGTCACGAGCAACTGCTGCGGTTCAGGCGTGGTGATGTTCGCCACCTGGTTCAGCGGCATCTTTGCGCCGTAGGCCTCCACCATCACGCCGTTCAGCATATCCGGATGAGCCCGGCCGGTGCGGACTTTCTTCAGTTCATCGATGAAGTGCTCGAGCGCCCCATCCATACGTTGTTCATAAGCTTTAGTATCGAACATGTTCTCCTCTTTCTCTCGTCCTATTGTAGCAGTTATACTTGGTTTCATGACCCTGGGACATATCTCGTTGCACAACGTGCGTTCGTACCAATTGGCAAGCCATGCCCTTGATCCGAACGTCACGCTTATCCTGGGCCGGAATGGTTCCGGCAAGACCAGTCTACTGGAGGCCACCTATCTGCTTCTTCGAGGTACCAGCTTCCGTGGCCGCGATCGTGATGTCATCGCGCATGGGCAGAGCGCTGCGACGCTGAAGTTACAGTTCGCCGATGGCAGCGAGCGGCGCGCCCGGCTTGAGCAGGCCGGCGACAAGGCGAACAAAGAATTTACTCTCGAAGGTAAGGTCTCAGCCCGTCTGCCAGCTACCAAACGTCTCCCGGTCGTACTGTTCGAGCCGGATGAGTTACGCCTTCTCTCTAGCTCACCGCAACGTCGGCGTGACTTCCTGGACGGCGTCCTGTCCCGGCTCTCACCAGAATATGGTACGCTCCTGAACCGTTACACGCGCACCTTGCTGCAGCGCAACGAGCTACTCAAACAGCATGAACGGATGGAAGCGGCGGCCTGGGAAAATCACTTGTTCGCGTGGGATATCAAGTTCAGTGAACTAGCGGAATCCGTCGTACGGCAACGCCGCGCATTTATCGACACAAGTAACCAGCGTCTGTCCTCCCTCTATTCGGCAATGGCCGACACCGACCATACAATTACCGTCACCTACTCCGATGCGACTCCGAATGATCAGTACAAGCAAGCGACGCTGAAACGACTGGCGCATGGCAGACGTAGCGATGCCATGCGTGGCTTTACCGGTGTCGGTCCACACCGCGATGACATCACCATCAACCTGGACGGCCACCCTGCCAACGAATCCGCCTCCCGCGGGGAGATGCGCACCATCATGTTGGCGTACAAATTACTCGAGGTGTCCCTGCAGGAAGCACGCTCTGGAGAACGACCGCTCATTCTGATGGACGACGTCTTCTCTGAATTGGACGCCGTACGCGAACGGCGCCTCATGGACTCACTCAAAGGCTATCAGACCATCATCACGGCTACCGATCTGCGCGATGAGCTGAAGATTGACGCCTCGATTATCCAGCTGGAAGGTTAGTTCGTCCAGGCTGCCCATGAAGGGTCGGTATATCCGTTAACACTCGGGTTGGTTGAGGTAAGTCCGATTTGACTACATATGCCGTACCCGTAGGTTACTGCCGCGTCCTGAAGTCCTCCTGTGGTGGTGTACTTAAAATAATTACCTGATTTGGAGTTCGCGTAAATGATGTACTCATTCGTCGTTGCGTTCAGACAATAGCGGACATTACGTAGTTGGGCGTCCATGCCATATGCGTTCTTAGCAAACTTAAATCCCATGGCCGCCGTGAATGTAGTCGGATAATTTCCATTTAGTATCTTGTATTGCTCAATAAGGCTGTGGAATTGGCGTAAATCATTTTTTACTGCCGTATCATTAGCTCGATTTTGCACCCCGTTGTACGCCACGATAGATATGGCCGCCAAAATGGCGATGACCACGATGACGATAAGGAGTTCGACGATGGTAAAGCCGCGCTGGTTACTGCTCATGGTTTCCATTCTAGCACGCCGGTCACTCAAAATGCCGCCCCGTAGGGCGGCATTCATACTCACAACTTATTGGCGGAGCTTTTACTCGGTCACGCCCAGTTCGATACGCTTGAACTGGCCAACGATAATGTTCTCGCCCAGTTTGGCGATGCTCTCTTTGATGTGCTGCTCGACAGTCTTCGAGTCATCAAGGATGTACGTCTGGCTGGTGAGCACCTTGTCGTTGAAGTACTTCGCAACCTGCCCCTCGACGATTTTCTCGGCGATGTCGGCAGGCTTACCTTTCAGTGATTCAGAAGCCAACGCCTCGTTCTTGACGCGTTCCTTCTCATCGGCCGGAATGGCTGCTTCATTCGGGTAGACCGGGCTCATGGCCGCGACCTGCATCGAGAGTTGGTGGGCCAGCTGTTTGAAGTCATCCAGGCGGGCGACGAAGTCGGTTTCGCAGTTCAGCTCGAGTACCACGCCGATACGACCATCGTGCACGTAACTGTCGATGATACCGGCACGAGCTTCGCGGTCACCCTTTTTCTCGGCCTTGGTCAGACCTTTCTTGCGCATGGCATCAAGGGCCTTATCGAAGTCACCGTCGGCCTCCGTCAGGGCGGCCTTGGCATCGGTCAGACCGACACCGGTCAGTTCCTTCAGTTTCCTGATGTCTTCGATGGTGACTCCCATATTACTTCTCCTCTTTCTTGGTGGCACCTTCCGTCACGGCAGCTACGAAGTAGCTCAGCAACAGTTCAGTACCCTTGATGGCGTCGTCGTTACCAGGAACGACATAGTCGACCTGGCTTGGGTCGGCATTGGTATCAACCACACCGACGACTGGGACACCAAGTGTCTTAGCTTCCTTGATGGCGTTGACGTCGACCAATGTGTCGACCACAACCAGTGCGCCGGGCTGACCGTCAAGGTCCTTGATGCCGCCGTACTTGTGGTTCAGCAGGTCGATTTCTTCCTGGAACCGCTGGACTTCCAGCTTGTTGTAACGCTTCTCGAGGTCACCAGAAGCCATGCGACGCTCAAGGTCGTGCAGCTTCTTGATCTGAGAGCTGACGGTAGTGACGTTGGTCAGCATGCCGCCGATCCAGCGCTCGGTCACGTAGGGCTGACCGGCTTTCTCAGCCGCAGCCTTGACGATGTCCTTGTGCTGCTTCTTGGTACCGACGAACAGTACCTTCTTGCCGCCAGCGACCGTCTTGGTGATGAACGGAAGCGCCTGCTCCAGCCCATCGGCTGTCTTTACCAGGTCTATGATGTGCGACTCCTGTCGCTTCGAGTGAATGTACGGCGCCATCTTCGGGTGCCAACGGCTGGTTTTGTGTCCGAAATGAACACCGGCTTCCAGCATCGCCTTCATATCAACAGCAACTGCCATGATATCCTTCTCCCTTCCCATCCGCGCCTGTTTCGATTGCTTCGAAGGATACCGGCGGATGGTGCTTCGTTAGTTTTATTACTTGCCTATGATACCCTTTTTGACGGAATAATTCAAGAGGTAGAGCGCGTTTAGATTGAGGCCCAGTCTGACGTCCAATATCCCCAGGTTGGCTGGCTGGCCGTATATCGAAAATCTCGTAATTCGGTTGGAACGACGCTCGCCAGCGTACTAACTGGTCGGATATGCATAAGTTTGTAGCCCACGCCGTCTGAAGCGTAGATCCAGGTGTCGTTGTTGGTGGCGCCTGCGCTGCATGGCGCCTGAGGCACGGTCATATACGTATTTATCGCTGTTATGAAGTTGGTTGTGCCAGCAGAGCATGAATATCGCCACCCAGGAGCTGACGTCGTTCCCGTTATTGGATAGTTGCCGTTGTCGGCGTGATAGAGCATCAGACCTTTTTTTATTGACACAAGTTCGCTTTGAACCTTACCGAACGCCGCGCGGTTCTGGATGCCGTTAAACGCGACTATCGTAATCACCGCCAGTATGGCAATTACGACAATCACAATGAGCAGCTCAACGATGGTAAAACCTTTTTTGTTTTGCGCCCACGCATTCATGGTTGTGATTATAGCACAGCCCCCTTTGACATCCCCTCGTGAAAAAGGTACAATTGACCAGTTATGAAAAGCAGTATTCACCCACAAAACTACCGCCCAGTCGTATTCAGCGACGATGTGGCCGGGTTCGCCTTTCTGACGCAATCAACCGCGCAGACTGACGACACCATCAAATGGGAGGATGGTAACGAGTACCCTCTGGTGAAGGTACACATTTCCAGCGCCTCTCACCCATTCTTCACCGGCGAAGAGAAAATCATCGACACCGAAGGACGAGTCGATCGCTTCAAGGCCAAGTTTGCCGCCGCCGAGGCCCGCAAGCAAGAGCTTGCCAACAAGGCCAAGAAAAAGGCAGCCGCCAAGGCAAAGAAAGCCAGCGCTGACAAATAGCGTCCGCGTAACGAAGGCTTCCTAGCGCACGCGGGAAGCCTTTTTGTTATAGTAAAAATAGTAACCGCGAAAGGAGTCCGCCCGATGCACCGCGATCCAGTCCAGCCGCCCGTCTCACCGACCGCCTCTGTCGACCCCACCCGGCGTAACAAGCAGAAACTTGTCTGGGCGCTGATCTGCCTAATCGGGCCGACCGCGCTGCTTATCGCGACCGTCTTGCTGTATGCCGTCGTCAATCTCATCGGCGGCGCCTCAGGCCAGCACGCATCGGCGTTCGGCCAGCCTTCCCTGGCTGAACAAATCGTCAATATCGTCTTGTTCCTGATTGGCGCACTGGTGGTTCTGACGTGGCTGCCAGGTGTCATCATCGGCATCATTTTACTCGCCAGCAGGAAGCGATCGTAATGCCGATTATCAATCTCAATCCACATGAATTAGAGGCCGAAAAGGCTGAACTGACCGCCTTCCTGTCCACGCCGGACGCCTACAGCGACCCATCATTCGGCGCCAAGAACCGTCGGCTGAGCGAGCTCGACACGCTCCTTGAGAAAGCCGCCTTGCGCACGGCGCTCGAGAAGCAACTCGATGAGACCCGTCAGCTTGCTGGGGGCAGCGACGAGCTGGCCGACCTCGCCAAGTTGGAAGTCGCGGAAACCGAAGAACGGCTCGAACGACTGAACGAAGAGCTTTTCGTACTACTGACCCCGAAAGACCCGAACGATGACAAGAACGTCATCGTTGAAATCCGTGCCGGCGCCGGCGGCGACGAGGCCTCGCTGTTTGCCAGCGAGCTGTACCGCATGTACCTCCGCTGGTGTGAGGCGCACGGCTACAAGACCGAGCAGCTGAGCGAAAGTGCCAACGATTCCGGTGGCTACAAAGAAGTCGTCTTCGGTGTCAAAGGCGACGCGCCGTATGCCCAGCTCAAGTTCGAGTCTGGCGTCCACCGCGTGCAACGCGTGCCTGCCACCGAAAGCCAAGGCCGCATCCACACCTCGACCGTCACGGTCGCCGTCCTGCCCGAAGCTGAAGAAACCGATGTGGAAATCAATCAGAACGAACTAAAGATCGATGTCTACCGGGCGGGTGGCCACGGCGGTCAGAGCGTCAACACCACCGACTCGGCCGTACGTATCACTCACCTTCCTACCGGGTTAGTAGTGACGAACCAGGACGAGAAATCGCAGATCAAGAACAAGGAAAAAGCCATGAGCGTACTTCGATCACGGCTGCTACAGGCGAAAATTGACGAAGAACAGGCCAAACTGACAGCCGAGCGGCGCAGTTTGATCGGGTCCGGCGACCGCTCCGAGAAAATCCGTACGTATAATTTCCCGCAGGACCGTATTACCGACCACCGGATCGGCTACTCACGTAGTGGCATCCCGCAAGCGATGAACGGTGACATCGACGACCTGATAGAGCATCTTCAAGCCGCTGAACGCGAGCTGAAGGCGCAGAACGCTTAGTTTTTAGAGAAACTACCCGGGTCGGCTTCTACTTCGTAGTTACCGAGGTCATTCTTGCGCAGCGTGACCGATATCGTATCGCCCGGCTGGACGGTAGTTTGGCCGGTGGCGTCGTGGAGTTCACGAGAAAGTTCCTGGCCCTCGCGGACAACGTTGAGATCATCTACATCGAACGTTTCGCCGTCCATACTCGCGTTCATCTTAGCGAGGCTTTCCTTGATGGCACCTATCGGCGTATCGCCGCTGCCAAGCTGATGCGTCACGGTCGCGATATCATGATACTGCCTGGCGTCTTGGTACTCATCAAGCTCATGTAACGCGTAGCCGCCAGCGGCAAGTGACACGGCGACTGCTGGTAGCAAGCGGCGGGCTAAGCGTTCTTTGCGAGTCAAAGTTTCAGTTGTTGGTTTTTCTGGGTTCATAGCGAAATACTATCACGTTTATGCTTATTTGTCAATATTTTACGTACTTTGCAAGTGGTGTCATAATGACACTATGACGATTGCCGAGTGGCTGAAAGACGCCGCCAACGAACTAGCCGATAACCTGTTCCCCACCGCGCGGCTCGATGCCGAGGTGATACTGGCTCATACCATCCGTAAGAACCGCACCTACCTGCACGCTCATGGCGACGATGAGTTGAGTGCCCGCAACGAGGATATCGCCAACGCCCGGCTGGAACTGCGCCTCGACCACGTGCCGATCGCCTACATCATCGGGCACAAGGAATTCTACGGGCGACGGTTTGCCATCACGCCAGCGGTGCTGGTGCCCAGGCCGGAATCGGAGGAGCTCATTACCATACTCAAGACCCTGCTGCCCGCCTCGGCCGCCTTGCCTGGCGTGGCCGCGAAACGCCTGGTTGACATCGGCAGCGGCAGCGGCTGCCTTGGTATTACCGCCAAGCTGGAGTTTCCGGAACTCGACGTCGCGTTGGTTGACACCAGCCGACACGCGCTCGGGGTCGCCGAAAAGAACGCGGCGACGCTTGGCGCCGACGTGGAGACATACGTCAGCGACCTATTGAATGATTATCCCTATTCACCCGATCTCATCATCGCCAACCTGCCGTACGTTGCTCGCGAATGGGACGTCTCGCCAGAATTACTGCATGAGCCTGAAGAAGCACTGTATGCCGATGATGACGGTCTGAGTATCGTCAAACGCTGCATCGAGCAGGTAGCCCGGCGCGCGAAACCAGGCGCCTACCTCCTGCTGGAAGCAGACACCCGGCAGCTTGCTACCATCGCGGCGTTCGCCGGCCGACATGGGTTCAAAGAAACCGCGCGAGGCGGTTTCTCTCTCTGCCTGCACCTACCGACACACCGTTAGCGTCGATACGTTCCGAGCGTCGCCTTTAGCTTGACGGTCTTACCGTCACGGAGGATTGTCAGCTCCACCTGCTCACCAGGTTCGTATTCCGATACCAGGCTGGAGACGCTGGCTACCTCACCGACTTTGAACCCGTTCACCGCCGTGATGATGTCACCGTTCTTCACCCCTGCCCGGTCGGCCGGACCGCCACTTTGTACGCTATCTCCCCGTTGAGCAACCACGTAGTCACCCTTGGTCACTGGCAAGTCATATTGTTGGCGCACCTCCGGGGTGATGGACACGTATTGGACGCCCAAGTAGGCCCGTTCCACCTTACCGGTCTTGATGACATGCTGCAGCATACCTTTGGTGGCGCCAATCGGGATGGCAAAGCCGATACCTTGGGCTTCCTGCGCGACTGCGGTATTGATACCGATGACCTGGCCTTCCAGATTCAATAACGGCCCGCCTGAGTTGCCTGAGTTGATGGCGGCGTCGGTCTGGATGAGGTCGTTGAGGCTTTCGGCCGAGGCGGCTGTGCCATCGGTGCTGGCGACCACTGGGCGGCCCGTACCTGAGATGATACCGCTGGTTACGGTATTCTGATATTGCCCGAGCGCATTGCCGATGGCCACGACACCCTGGCCGATGCGCACCGTCTTGGAGTCGCCCAGCGTCACCGCGGGCAGATCACTGACGTCATCTATCTTCAGGAAAGCGACGTCGTTGAGCGGATCGCTGCCAAGCACTCGCACATTTTCGTAGGTTTTGCCATCCGGTAGGATGACCGAGACGCTGTCAGCACCATCGACCACATGCTTGTTGGTCAGAACATAGCCGTTGCTGCTGACAATCATACCGGTGCCCGCTCCCTGCTGCTCGACCGATTGGTTATAGAACGGGGATAGTTGTTGCGACGAGGTAATGATGGACACGACGCTAGGCGACACCTGTTTGGCAACGTTCGCAATCGATTCCTCGTCAGTGGTCACTACGGCATTGCCGTCATGCTCTGCCGTCTGTAGCACCGTCAAGGGTGAAGTACCGTCAACCACATAGTCCTGAAGCCAGGCGCCACCGAAGCCGGCCAACGCGCCGATGAGCACGACGCCGAGCCATACGAACGGACGGTGCCTTCGTTTCGGCCGATCCACGAAGACCGGGCGGCTACGGGTAGCGGTATGCGGTGTGGTTTGTTCGGTTGACTCCATCGTTCCCCCCTTCAAGATGTCTGAATTAAATCGTCGCGACCCCACCGAAGACGAACAGTACGACGGCGACGAGACTGAGTGATAACAGCATCGGCATCATGACGTCGCTATATTTCAGCGCGCCGTGCTTATGGTAGCTGACGTAGACACGCTCGGCCAGGAAACCTAAGGCCGCGATGATGATGGTTACCTGGGCTAATTTCAAGGTGGAACCGATAGCGTAGCCAATCGTCCAGTGATACGTCAGCCACATGATCTCGGCCACGATGAACGCCCACATCAGACTCAGGAAATTCAGATGGGTTTCGTGTCGTACGCTGAGGATATGCCGCGCCGCGCTATAAGCGATGAGCCACGAGGCCAGCACGACCGCCGCCGCTGGCAAACCCGGTGATACCTGCACCAACGCAGCGATACCGATAACCAGGCCGATGAATGCCTGCGCGGCCACGAAAGAGCGGCGCGAGCGTGGCTTGATGAACAGCAACCAGACGGCATAGAGGACGGTGAGGATGATCTGCGTCACCAGACTGCCCGTGGCGGCATAGAGCAGTGCGACCATGCTGACGCCGACGATGGTATCAATCATATTGGCACGGATGTTCGCCATCCAGTACCGTGAGCGGACCGCGAACACCCGCCATTTGCTTAAGAAGACCAGACCGAGCGCCGGCCATGGGACGTTCGTCACCACGACGCTCACGAGCAACGCGACCGCCAGCAGCACGTTCAGCACTACATAGGCGACTTCACTCAGGAACGAGCGTTTCCGAACGTTTTTCAGTAACTCCATACGTGCCCTTATTGTACCATCAATCGTGGCTACTGGGAGCGACCGGCCCGGTCTGTACCAAGGATAATGACGAAATCGGTGCCTTCCGCCACGGTGAAGCCCGGCACGGTGGTCTTCAGCTTCACCCCGTAACGCTTGGCGAGCGCCTTGGCAGTACCCTCCATATCGTTCTTATTGAGGCGGTACACGACGGTCGTGGTGTAGTCGGTAGTCGGCGCGTTACCGGTGCTGGTAACGGTGTAGTCGCCGGAGCTAAGCCTATCGGCCTCTTCCTGAGCCAGCCCGATAGTCGTGGTACCGTTCAGCACGGCGATATTGGCTTCTTCACGCACGACGGCGCTGCTGCTGAGCTGCTTGCGGACATAGGCCTGGATATCGGTGAAGTTTCCCTGTCCTGCGGTCGGTATCAGCACGCTGGCACCGTTAATCATCGCGCCGGTCACCAATGGTGCATCCGGATCATTCAGGACCAGTGACCGTATGTCCTCAGATGGCGTCTCGGTGCCGATAGCCATCAGTGTCCGTACTTCAGCCGTTTCGAAGTTGGTCCGCAAGTTATTACCCATGGCATCAATCAGTCCGGTCACGGCACCCACATTGGTCAACGTACCGACACTGACGGCGCGCTCTTTCAGGGCGATCATGATCTTTCGTTGGTACTTCTCGCGGTCGAAGTTGGCACCGCCAAGACCATAGGTGTTGCCGGAGGCACCGCGGGCCCGAGCCAATGCCAAGGCATGCTCACCGTCCATCAGGCCGGTCGGGCCATTCTTGTATTTGACGTAGTTGCACTGGTAGTTACATTTCCAGTCGAAGTTGTCATCAAAGATACCGCGCGGATCATCACTTTCTATCTTCACGCTGACGCCGCCGACCGCATCGACGGCTTCGACCAGCACGCCGTAGTTCATATGGGCATAGTAGTGCGTCTCCAGGCCGACGACTTCCCCTACCTTCTTCATTAACGCAGTCGCTCCGGCTGGCTCGTTCGATCCATCACCTGAGTAGCAGCTGTACACCTCGTTGATGCGACCGGCGTAGCCGGAATTACAGGCCCGGCCATAATCGACCCACAGGTCGCGCGGGATGCTGAGCAGATAGGCGTTCTTTTTGTTCTGGTCGATGCTCATCAACATGATTGAGTCGGTCAGCAGGGCACCTTCGTGGCCCGGATCGTCCTCGGAAGTACCGAAAATGACCACGTTACTGCGGCCCTTCGAGTCCATCTTGAGCGGCCGGTTCTGCAGAATGTCGAACAGGTTGCCCTGCAGCACCTGGCTCCCGGCGATAAAAGCCCGGATGGCGACGAACGCGCCAACGATCAGTAAGAGGATGGCCAGAGCGATGACGATGCGTCGGATGATCTTTTGGCGATGGGTCAGGGCCTTCTTCGGGCGGCGGCGAAACAATGTGCGGCGCTGCTTCGGCTGCTCGTCATCATGAATCTGCGCCAATGACTCGTCCACCTCACTCCGCGAGACGCCGATAGGCCGGTAGCCCTGCTTCTCGACGGGGCGGGTGGCTTGGCCTATCTGTGGCCTGGCTGCCTGTTGCCGGGGCCGCGGCGCCGACCTGCTTGAGATTTCAGCAGCAGATTCACGGCGTGGTACGAAGCCGTCGAGTGATGAGGTTGGTTTTCGCATAAATACTCATTTACTATACCAAATATTGCAAGTTACTGACCCTAAAAAGCCATAAGTACTACGATTTCATATTTATGTGTATAGTAAGTATGAATGGGACCCAGCTTCCTCGACCGACACCAAAGCCTGAAGGATGCCGTTGGCATCCTCTTCTTCGTTGTCTGCGTACTCATCGGTACGTTGTTCATCAATGCGTTCATCTTCCGCAGCTTCAATGTTGAAGGACCGAGCATGGAAAACACCATGTTCACCGGTGACCGTCTGATCGTCAACCGCTTGCCGGTCACGCTGGCACAGCTGCAGAACAAGTCGTATGTGCCTGAACGAGGACAGATTATCGTGTTTAAGAACCCGCAGTACGTACCCGGCCTAGGTGAGGAATACATCGTCAAACGCGTCATCGCCTTCCCTGGCGAACGCGTCGTACTGGCGAACGGACGTTTCATGGTGTACGACAGCGGCAACCTGAACGGATTCAACCCGGATGATGAGAATGACGGCGAGCCGACTCAGCCTACCGACGGTGAGCTTGATATGATCGTGCCGTCTGGCGAGATTTTCGTCGCTGGCGACCACCGTCAGGCCGGCTATTCGAAGGATTCCCGGAACGGCCTTGGCACGATTCCCTACTATGACATCGTCGGACCGGTCGCGCTGCGCATCTTCCCGTTCGATGCGATCCGAACGTTCTAGCTAGTTGCCCAGCCGGGCTTCCAACGCACGGCGCTGCTCATGCGAGGTAAACTCGATGACGATCTTACCGGCACCCTTCTTCGTTTCCTGTACGGTCACTTTGGCGTTAAATCGTTTCGATAAGGTTTCAAGAGGTTGCGGAGTAGTAGCTGGCGCAGGTTTAGGTTTTTCATTGCCGGCGCCGGGCTTGGCCGCGGCCATATGCTGCTCAATCCGTCGGGCGCTCCAGCCTTCCGCTATGATCTGCGGCAGAACCGTGTTGACCACTTCGGCATCGGCACCGATCAGCGGGCGGGCCTGGCCTTCGCTCAGACGGCCATCAGCCAAGGCGTGCTTGACGTCATCGGATAACTTCAATAGCCGGAGCGTATTAGATATGGCGCTGACCGATTTACCGCCGACCCGGCTGCCGATTTCCTCGAGCGTCAGGTTGAACTGGTCGCGCAGCTTGGCATAGGCCGTGGCGGTTTCGAGCGGGTTCAGATCGCGCCGTTGGATGTTTTCAATCAGCGAGAGTTCCAGCTTGTGCTGGCTCGACAGCGTCCGTACTAACGCCGGTATCGTCTGCTTACCGGCCGCGAGCGAAGCTCGGTAGCGGCGTTCACCGGCGACGATCTGGTACGCCCCCTTGTTTGGCACGACGACGATCGGCTGCAGCACGCCGTGCGCCTGGATTGACGCCGTCAACTCATCAATGCCACCCTGGTCGAAGTGACGCCGGGGCTGGTCGGGGTCGGGAGTGATTTCGCTTAAGCGGATGGTGCGCAGGTCGCTCACCTTATGATCGTCGTTTGCGCTTGGATCGAATGACTCGTCGAGCAAATCGGTCGGTATCAACGATTCAAAGCTGCGGCCAAGGCCTTTCTTACTGGGCACGTTCCAATACCTCCTTGGTCACGGCCTTATAGGCGCGTGAGCCCTTAGAAAAACGGTCATATACGCCGATCGGCACGCCATGGCTCGGCGCCTCGGCTAAACGGATGTTACGCGGTATGACGGTCTTGAACACCTTGCCCGGAAAATGCTTCTTGATTTCTTCGTGTACTTGGCCAGAGAGTGTCGTGCGACCGTCGACCATGGTCGGCAAGACGCCGATAAGGTCGAGGGTCGGGTTCATGTTCTTCCTGACCAGCTTCATGGTCTCGAGCAGCTGGCCTAGGCCCTCCAGGGCGTAGAACTCGGCCTGTACCGGCAGTAGAACGTAGCGGGCGGCAATCAGCCCGTTGACGGTCAGTAGGCTGAGGCTTGGTGGGCTGTCGATGACGACGAAGTCGTAGGCCTCACCGGTGGTATGGATGGCGTTCTTCAGGCGTGTGAAGCGACGCTGCGCCTGTGACAGCTCCGCCTCGGTATTCGCCAGGTGTGGTGTTGCCGGTGCGACGAACAGGTTCTTGTGCTTGGTCTCGACCACCACTTCCTGCAAGGTCTTCTGCTCCAGCATGACATCGGTCATGGTGCCGTCGAGCTGCTGCTTATCGATACCCAGACCACTGGTGGCGTTACCCTGAGGGTCGAAATCGATTAGCAACGTCCGCTGACCGCTTTTTGCCAGGAAATAGGCAATATTGACGGCGCTGGTCGTCTTGCCTACGCCGCCCTTCTGATTCGTTACCGCGATAACCGTTGCACTCACGCTGTTTATTCTTCCCTCTTCTTGTCTGGGGCTATTGTAGCATGAGCGGCATCAAAAATCCCCGCATTTGAGGCGGGGATTGATGTAAATCGGAACCTGAGAAGGACTACTTGCCGATGGCAGCCACTTGGATGCGGCTGTACTTCTGGCGGTGTCCCATTTCCTTGTGTACGCGCTTCTTGGCCTTGTAGCGGATGATGCGGAGCTTGTCGCCCTTCACTTCGTCTTCTACGACCTTGGCTTTAACACTGACACCTTTGACGACTGGCGTGCCGACGGTGGTTTTGTCACCATCGATGACCAGCAGTGCGTCGAGGGTGAGCTCTTTTGTTCCATCCGGGAGGCGGTCCACCAGGAGGGTCTCTTTTTCGGCGACAACGTATTGTTTTCCGCCGACACGAACGACTGCTTTCATGAATATTCCTTGTTAGATTTAATAATCAATCTAGACGATTGTAACAGATGTGGCGGCTTCTATCAAGCCCTGCCAACGACCACGTTGTTGGCGTGCAGCCAGCCTTCGACCGAACCACCATCCAAGTATTCACCCTCGGCCGCCACGACTTTCACCCGGCCACCCTCGTTGACATACTGGTTGATGGCGTCAGGCAACTGGTATTCCCCATTGTGCGCGGGCGCCAAACCGGCTGCCTTATCAAGTACTTCTTTTGTTAGCAGATATTTCGAGATGTTAATCAGGTTCGACGGCGCCTCTTCCGGCGACGGCTGGTCGATGATGCTGCGATAGTTGCCCTCGACGTCCGTTTCGATGACGCCGTACTTGCCGACCGTCTCCTGCGGCACGCGGGCCGCCAGCAGGCCGCATGAGCCTTCAGGTGTCGCCGTAAGCAACCGGGCGACCTCACTCGAACCGTCTTCATTCCAGATGAAATCATCACCCATCAGCACTACGACCGATTCCCCTTCGCTGACGTACGGGGCTGCCAGGCCGATCGGCACGGCCGTGCCATACTTGCCATAGCTTGGCTGCACGATATAGTGCAGCTTGACACCTTCGAGCGGCTTGATGAGTTCAAGTTTGTCCTGCTTCTTGTTGCGGCGCAGATAGTCGTTGAGGGTGATGTTGCTGCGGTAGTAATCCTGTAGCTGCTCACTTTGCTCACCGACCACGAAATAGATGTCGTTGATACCTGCCTGCAGACAGTCCTGCACCACGTAATCGACCAACGGCCGGTTGCCGATCGGTAGCATGCACTTCTCTATCGTTTTGGTAATCGGAAGGCGGCGGGTGCCCCAGCCGGCGACCGGGATGATGGCTTTGGTGACGTTCATAGGCATAAGTGTACTCCTTTTAGCGGGCGGCGTCGCGGCCGTGTCCTTCCAGTTCATCAATCCGGTCGTGATCCAAACCGTAGTAATGGGCGATCTCGTGCCATAACGTGCGCTTGATTTCTTCGTACAGGCTGGTTTCGTTATTCGTGACCGCCAGCAGCGGATACTTGAACAGCGTGATCTTGTCGGGCAGGATACCAGATTCGGCTCCCGTGCGGATAGTGCGTGGCACGCCTTCGTACAACCCAAGCAACAGATGGTCATGCCGCAGCTTCAGTTTCTCCCGCTGAACCTCGTCGGGCTCGTCGGCCATGACGATGGCGACGTTCTGCAACCCGCGGATATATTCCTGCGGCAGCTCGTCCATGGCGCGGCTGATTAGGCGGTCAAATTCTTCATCACTTAGTTGGTGCATCAACTATTAGTATACCGCTTAATCTTCCGCGAACGTGAACCACTCGGGGTCTTTGTGGACGTCCTCAAGGATTTCACCCCACCGGTCAGCCAACGTGCCGTCGAGCTGTTCATCCAGTTCGATCGAGCCGGCTTCACGCCGCTCGGCAGCGATATCATCGCCTAGGCCATCAGCCAGTGGATCGACAGGTTGGAACGCAAGGTGTTTTGAATGAAGTAATGACATATGTGTGTATTGTTATGGTTTACTATTTCATAATAGCATAAACGTGTTGATATGTCAATTGCCTACTACCGCTTCGGGTGGTGCTTGGAGACGACGGGAAACTTGCCGATGAAGCGGTTGTTCTCGAGACAATCGAGCACGGCCAGCGCCACGTCGCGCCGGGCGACGAACGGTTTGGCCGGCCCATGTTCGCTCAGATCGAACGCCCCGCCCCGACCGTTCGTCAACTTCAACACTCGCACAACCGTGAAATCGATACCGCTTTCTTGCAACACCTCCAGGTGGGCGATGCCGTCTTGCACTCTGGTGGGATCGACCTTGGTAACCAGCAGGTTCAGTACACGGTCAAGCAGGTCCGGTGTGTCACCCTTGACCCGCGCGCCCGTGCCCGTCAGGCTGACCAGGCGGGTCAGACGACGCCTCTTCATGGCCTCAAGCACGGTGGTGGTAGCCTCGGTCTGCAGCCGGCGGCGGGACCCCCGGACATGACCGATCATAGTGACGACCGCATCGCAGCCGACAATGAGCTCCTCCACCTGGCTTAGGTCGGTAGCGTCACATTGACGAAGTATCAGACCGGGGCGGCGGCCGAACGGGTTACTGCCGCGAATGCCGGCGACCACCTGATGACCGGCCGCGAGCGCCGCCTCGACAAACGCCTGACCTGACTTTCCCTGTGCCGCGATGACTGCGATACGCATATGTTGGTAGTATAGCCCAGGAGTTCGCCGGAATGAAAACGATTCGCGCCTGAAGAGCGGTGAGATCCTAATGGAGATGAAAAGTTACGGGCATTAGTAAGGGGGTGGTGCGGCCGAGGTTCGGCGCACCACCCCCTGAAGGGCGGATGGATGGACGCACCGCGTCATGCGGTGACAGGCAGGATGATCGTCTTGAGGGGCTCGATGACATCGACGAGGGCGATGTTCGCCGGCTTCTCCGCGTCGCGGTTCTCGCGCGCCACCGACAGCAGTTTCATGAGCTCCGGCGGCAGCTTCTCCTCCGTGACGTGGGCCAGTTCGCGTACCTCACGGACGTAGTCGATCACCTGCGCCGGACGAAGACTGCTTTCGCCCTCTCGCCAGTGCTTGTACCACACCTTGTCGTGCACGGCCTTCGCCGCCTGGATGACCAGTTCTTCGTGCTGAGCGGTCATTGCCTTGCTCCTTCCGTTCCCGAAATGGACCTCACCTACCGTCGCTGACTATAAGTGATGGCTAAGTTATACGCTTATCTTGGCTGTTCGTCAAGCAATTTGCGCACGTGATGCTCATTGGTGCCGTTAATGATATTGGTAAAACCGAAGTCGCGCAGAATCATACCACAGGTGTTACTGCGTTGCCCGCTACGACAGTACAGCACTATCGGCGCGGCTTTGTCGACGTTCGTGAGCTTCGCAGGTACCGTACCGGTCATGAATTCGGCCGGTGGTATGTTCAGGGCCCCTTCGACGTGACTGACCTGATATTCATTCGGTTCGCGGGTGTCGATGATGAGTGGGTTCATACTATACATTATATAGTATTTACGTGCCGATGCAATGCTCGACGAACGCCCGGTAGACGTGGGCTCCGGTCGCGTCAGATTCCGGGTGCCACTGCATGCCGAAATGACCATGACCTGCAATGGCTTCGATGATACCGTCAGGAGCTTCGGCCCGCACTTCAAAGCCGTCGGCCAAGCGGTCGATAGCCTGATGATGACGCGACGCGACCGTATGCTGGCCGGTTGCTTTCATTGATAGGAAATCGCCGTGGAAGATGATGTCATGATGTGTCAGGTCGTGGCCGACGTTGTCGGGTCGCAGCGTCGCGATGTCCTGCAGTAATGTGCCGCCATAGTAAACATTCAACAGCTGCATGCCGTAACAAATACCAAGAATTGGAATGTGCTTATCGTCGCACAACTGAATGATGACCTTCTCCCATTCATAGCGCTCTAGCGGCTCCACTCTGCGCTGAGGTGTGAGAACAGCCTGACCATACACCGAAGAGTTTAGGTCTTCTCCACCAGAAATGACGATGCCGTCGCACCATCGGGCGATGAGTTCCGGATCCATGTCTTGGTTGAGTATCAGCGGCGTGGCGCCGACGCTGGCCAGCATATAGGTATACTCGCGCCGCAGGTAGATACGCCGGACATTACCGCCGGCTGGGATGTTTGCGCCTTCGTCGAAACTAGGTATGATGCCGATGACCGGCTTCACGCGCCTACCTGCTTTGGTACTACCAGCCACAGAATCAGATACGGAATCACGCCCGGTAGACCACCTGGCAGTGCTAACAGGACGAATACGATACGCACGATGGTCGGGTCGATACCGAAGTATTCACCCAGCCCGCCACAGACGCCGGCGATTTTCCGGTTCGCAGTCGACCGGTAGAGTTTTTTCATACGTGTCTCCTTCCTATGCTTTCTTCAACGATATCATAAGCTGGTTGCCTTCGACACGCACGGCCTGTGCATCCTCTGAGGTTTCGTCGTCCATCGATTCAGCCAACGTTTCGGCACGGATGGTGGCGTCGTGTTCAGCAATGGCTTTTTTCAGCTCTTCGTCTTCAGTCATGAGCGACAGCTGAATCCTGTCATCGACGTTCAAGCCGGCCTGCTTGCGTGCCGCTTGCACATGCCGCACGACCTCGCGCATCAGACCTTCTCGCTTGAGTTCCGGCGTCAGCGTTTGATCGATTGCCACCTCTCCCCCTACCTTGACCGCCTTCACGTTCAGCTCGTCTTTGAGGATCGGCTCGAAATCAACATGATCACCAAGCTCCGGCACCGTGACGCTTGCCAGTGGCTGTCGTACTTTCAACCCGGCCTTGGCACGGAGGCTGAGGCCTTGGTTGACGTACTCCCGCACGGTTTCCATATCGTCCATCACTAGCGTGGCGACGCGGCCGGCCGGCAGCCAATCCTTCAGATGAATCGATTCGTCGTCACTGGTCAGATTGTGGTAAAGTTCTTCGGCCAAAAACGGCGTGAACGGTGCCAATACGTAGCTGAGACGCACCAATACGTAGTGCAGCGTCCGGTAGGCCATCTCTTTGTCGCCATCATCCTCACTCTTCCAGAAACGGCGGCGTGATCGGCGTACGTACCAGTTGCTGGCATCGTCGAGGAACGGCAGGATCGGGCTGATGGCATTCGGGATGTCGTACCCATCCATGTGCCTCTCGACGTCGGCCACCAATTGATGTAACCGTGAGATGATCCAAATATCGAGCGGGTTCTGGCACTCTTCCAACGGGTCCTTCAGTGCACTCTTGAACTCCCAGCCATCAACCTCGGCATACATGGTAAAGAAGTCATACATATTCCAAATCATACCGAGCTTGCGGGCGACATCACCGACTTCTTTGTCTTGCAAGGCGAAGTCTTCGCCGTTGAGCAACGGGCTGGACAGCAACAGGAACCGCAGCGAGTCTGCCGAAAACTTGTCCATCAGCTCATTCGGATCGGTGTAATTGCCGTAGCTTTTGCTCATCTTGCGACCGTCGTTACCGGCCACGTTCCCGGTGACGATGACGTTTTTGAAGCTGTTCTCGCCGAACAACGCCACGCTCATGGCGTGCATGTAGTAGAACCAGGCCCGGACTTGACCGATGTATTCGACGATGAAGTCGCCCGGGAAGTTCTCCTCGAACTTCTGCTTGTTCTCAAACGGGTAGTGGAACTGGGCGAACGGCATGCTGCCGGCCTCGAACCAGCTGTCCATCACCTTATCGATGCGTGTATAGGTGACGCCGTCAATTTCGAACGTGATGTCATCGACCCATGGCCGGTGATAGTCGTCGAGTTCGACACCAGAAAGGTCTTTGAGCTCGGCGTAGCTGCCGACGACCTTGACGTGTTCGGTACCATCCTTGGCTGTCCCCTTCCATACCGGCATGGCAGTAGCCCAGAACCGGTCGCGCGACACGTTCCAATCGGGTGCCTGTTCGACGGTCTTCTGGAAGCGACCATGCTTCACGTGAGGGGGGAACCATTCAATCGGACCGTTCTTCTCCAGCATCTTCTCGCGCTGGCCATCAATATCCATGAACCAACTCGGATGAGCCCGGTACATCAGCCGTGTACCGCAGCGGTGACAGTGCGGGTAGCTGTGGCGGTAATAGTCGATCTTCCAGACGATACCACGTGCTTTCAACTCTTTCGCGATGGGCTTGTTGGCATCCCAGACGTTCTGCCCTTTCCAATCGCCCTCGGTATAATAGCCGTTCTCATCGATGACATGGACGGCCGGTACGTTATTTGCCCGGGCCAGCTGGAAGTCTTCCTCGCCGTAGGCAGGGGCCAGGTGAACGATACCGGTACCACTCTCCAGGCTGACGTAGTCGGCATGCCATACCTCGTGGGCGTTGCCACTTCGCATGACGCCGAGTAGCGGCTCATAGCTCAGCCCAACCAGTTCAGCGCCCTTAAATTCACGTAGCACTTCATACTCAAGCACCTGATGCTTGTCGTCGGTCAGTACTTTTTCGAGCAGTTCACTTGCCAGCACCAAGCGTTCATCGCCCACCTGCACCTCGGCATAGTCGAAGTTTTCGTTCACCGCGACGGCCGTGTTGGCTGGCAGCGTCCACGGCGTGGTCGTCCAGGCCAACAGCGTGCGGCCATCTTCCAGACGGAACTTCACGTAGACGCTCGGATCGGTCACATCCTGGTAGCTGCCGGCGTCCATCGTCACTTCCGCCTTTGAAAGCGGCGTGGCGTCGAGCGTACAGTACATCAGCACCTTCTCGCCTTCATAGATCTTGCCCTTTTCATACAAGGTCTTGAAGGCCCACCAAACACTCTCCATGTAATCCTTGTCCATCGTCTTGTAGGCACCGTTGAAATCGACCCAGCGGCCGACGCGGTCGACGACGTCTTCCCATTCGCTACTGGTCTGCACCATGTTGGCACGGCACGCCAAGATGTACTTCTCGATGCCATATTCGATCACTTCTTCGCGCGAGTGGATGCCGAGCTTCTTCTCGGTGTAGCGTTCGGCGGGCAGCCCGTGACAATCCCAACCCCAGACACGCTCGACGCGTTTGCCCTTCATGGTCTGATAGCGCGGCACGGCGTCCTTGACGATGCTTGAAAGCAGCGTGCCGTGGTGGGGTACGCCGGAGATGAACGGCGGACCGTCATAGAACACGTAGCTGTTGTCTTTCGGCCGGCTCTCGACCGATTTCTCAAACGTACGGTCTGCTTTCCAGCGACGCACCCAATCTTTTTCGTATTCAAGCGCTCGTCGGCGCGTGCCTGCTTTAAACTTCATACTCACCTCCGATTGATTCGATATCTATCTGACACATCTCGAACAAGTCCTCCATACCGATGTCCTGCATGGCCGCGTACGTCGCCAGGTCTCCGAGGATCTGGTTGTCGTCGTACTCAAGCCAGTCCGACAGCTGGACGTCGATACCAATCTCCTGAAGCGCGTCGATGATGACGATACGGTTCAGTCGTGCTTCGCGCGGTTCGGTCTCCGGAAAATGTTCGCTCATGCGTTTCTCCAATTAAAAAGCCTTTCTTCGACACTGGAACCCTGCGAAGGGCGGTACCATCCAGTTTCTAAGAAAGGTTTCTTAGCGCTTCATTCATCCGGTCGTTACGGGCCGGGCCGCCTGGGTCTACTTTCCTACTGACAGGAGTTCTTCCAGGAACATTCGCGGGTGATAGCCGCTTACCTCAATTAAAAAATGGGGGTGTTTCTACCCCCATTTTACTAAAGCTATCGTCTGTTTACCAGAGCCACTTGTTTCGCTTGACGACGTCGACATTCGTCCACCACTTGGCCAGGCTGAACTCACGCCGGCCGGCTGCGACTACCCAGAGTACCGCGGCGTACACGATATGATCGTCGATGAGCGGATTATTTTCCAGTGGGATAAGTGCCAGCCACATCATCACTAGCAGAACAGTGCCCGCTGCAGCGGCGATACGGAGCGCCACGCCAAGTACCAGTGCCAGACCGATGCCGAGCAGACCGAGCATGAAGAGCCAGTCAACCAGCGGGTTGCCGGCAAGTGAGTTGAAGAACGCGGCGAACGGACTGTCAGGGTTGACGCCCATTTTCAGAAAGCCGGTCGTCGGTGACGCCCCTGCGAGCCAGGCTTTTTCAGGTGCCGTCGCGAACGTCAGGCCGAAGGTCTTATCAAGAAACGCCCACAGGAACACGAACCCCAGTAAAATACGCGTGAGCGCGAGTGCATACCAGGCGTGCTTATAGTTGCTAGTATTTGATTTTTTTAGCATAGTTTTCTCCTATGTCCTTATAGTACGCCTGCCTATGGGCGTTGTAAATATCGTGTTTATGCTTTTGGTGGCAGCGGGAAGAATAAGCTGGTGCGCTTCTTATAGGCGGCCCAGCCGGGGCGACCCTCAAAGGTGCGCTCTGTCATCGGAATGCCCGAAACGAACAGGAGCAGATACGTGATGATTACCGGTGTTACCAACGCCAGCCAGCCATACGGCGTACCGAGCGCCATCAGGAAGATACCCCACCACATCGTCGCTTCACCGAAATAGTTGGGATGCCGGGTGTAACGCCATAATCCGCTGGTCATCAGCGTGCCTTTCATGGCCGGGTTGGCCAGATGGCGCCGCAACTGCCAGTCACCCACCGTCTCGAATACAAACCCTATCAACCAGACGACCAGTCCGATCACTGTCCATTTCCCGATTTCGGCCGTTGGTGACAGGTTAATATGGATGACCGCACTCGATATCAGTGTGGCCAGCACAGCCTGCACGAAGAAGATGCGGACATAGCTGTTGAGCACTTCGCTCCCCTTCCAGCTACGCCGCAACTCGACGTAGCGCTTGTCTTCCGGATGTGTCAGCAAGCGACGAGTGATCACAAAGCCGAGTCTGGCCGCCCAGATGGTGACCAACAGGCTGACCAGTGTCTGAACGTTCCAGCCAAACGCGACCTGATACGGACTAAGCGTAAAGCTGGCCAATGCAGCCACCACGAACGCCGGGCCCCAGGCCGCATCGATGACATCGGTGCGTTTCGCTAATCGACTCACGATAAAGACGAACGTCATGAACGCGATGACCGTTACGAGCACCAACAGGCTTAACTTGACCGCCTGCTCAAGTTGACCACGCAGACTCACCACGCTAAGCGAGGCGCTGAGATACCAGGCCATGAAGATTACCAACGCCGCTGCCGGGTTTGGTATTTTCGGAAATTTAGAGGAAGAGGCCATCGCCATATTTCACCAGTATCGCTACTATAAGAAACGCTACCAGGCTGAACATAACCAACTTATCGTAATCACGCTCAATCCAACGATGAGCCTTTTTCTGAACCTGTTTCGGTAAGAACAAGTTGTTCTCACGAATGTTATAGCGCGTCAACGCGAACCACACCAGAATGGTCGTCAAAGTAACCAGTAAGCACCATGGACATAGTGCCTGGATGACGAAGAAACTGATTCCAAACAGCACCAGAGCGTAGGCCAGTCCGATGCTATACCCCACCTGGGCAGCCGCCATGAAACCCCTCGGGAAACGGATACCTGCCAGTCCGGCTATCGCAACCGTGATGACGACCGGTTCGGCCATCATACCGAAGAAGCTGTTCGGAAAGCCGAGCATTTCAGCTGATGGGTGTTTCGCCACCGTGGCGCAGTTCAGCACCACATTGACGCTACAACTCAGCGAGGCGGCCGGATCCTTGGCCAGCTGAAACGATTCAAGCGTCAGCACGAATGATGCCAGCAGACTTAATAGAGCACCGATTAGCATGCTGGTGAAGATCCACCGGTTGTCCCGCAGCTTCTTGTCCTCATGGGTAAAGAAATTACGAAGCGAGTGGAACGTGTTAGGCATAGTAACTTACCTCGCTGATGGTCGGGAGCGGTTGACCGCGCCAGGAATTCTGCAAATGCCCGTCATCGGACAGCGCGACGAGGGTTGGATACTCGACGATGTCGTAGACGCGGCAGAACTCGATTCCCTCTTTCGTATCAGGATCGAGTGATTCCAGTTCGCGTCCCGTCTGATGAGTGAAGTCACGCAGGTATTCTTCCACCGCCCGGCCGTGTTCACTTTCACTGCGATACACTGCGATTACCTTCATATTACTTCCTTTGTCGTTTGGCTAATATCGCAACGAAGTCATCAAGGGTCTTAAAGTCATGGTACACACTGGCGAAGCGGACGTAGGCGACTTGGTTGCGAGCTTCTAGCTTGTCGAGTACCATATCGCCGATCTGCTTGGAAAAGATTTCGCTCTCACCCAGGTTATAGACTGCGTCTTCCACATCAGAAACGATATCTTCGACTTCGACTTCGCTTGAGAAGAACTTACCGACTGATTGCTTGATGGCACCAGCCAGCTTGTCACGATCGAACAGCTCACGTGAGCCATCCTTCTTGATGACTGCCAGGTTTGGCTTTTCAATCCGTTCATAGGTAGTGAACCGTCGTCCGTCCGGAGCTTCACGGCGGCGGCGGATGGTCTTGCCGTCGCCGACCTCACGAGATTCGAGGACCCTGCTGTCGCCGATGTTCAAAGGACTTGCCATGGCCAGAAGGTCCTATTCGTCCGACTTCTTGTTCTTCTTGCGGCGGCGCAGGAACGCCGGGGTGTCGTCTTCGTCTTCTTCCGGTTCGTTCCACATATTGTTCGGCGTCTCGGCGGCAAAGCTCGCGGCCGGGTCTTCCTTGTCGAGTTCGAGGTCAACCGATTCCACGGTCGACTGGTCGAGTACGGTGTCGGTAGTGGCGCTGGCAGGATTTGGGGTGCCTGGCGCACTCAGGCTAGCAGCCTGCTCTTCAAAGAAAGCACTGTCGAACCCGGTCGCAATGACGGTAATGATCAGCTCGTCTTCCAGTTCAGGCTTCAGCGTGGCACCGAAGATGATGTTGGCATCCGGCGAGACGGCACTGGTGATAATCTCAGCGGCTTCCTGGATCTCACTCATGCTCATGTCGTAGCCACCGGTGACGTTGAACAGTACGCCCTTGGCGCCGTCGATCGAGACTTCGATCAGAGGTGATTCAATCGCCTGCTGGGCAGCCTGCGCGGCACGGTCATCCCCGGAGGCGCGACCAATACCCATCAGCGCCGAGCCGGCGTTGCTCATGATAGCTTTGACGTCAGCGAAGTCAAGGTTGATCAGACCATGCTCGGTAATCAGTTCGGAAATGCCCTGCACACCCTGACGCAGTACGTCATCGGCGATCTTGAACGTTTCGAGCAACGGTGTACGGCGATCGATTGTCTGGAGTAGCCGGTCGTTCGGGATGGTAATAAGCGTGTCGACCTGACGACCCAGCTGCGCCACCGCCCAGTCAGCGTTGACCCGGCGCTTCTCGCCTTCGAAGCTGAATGGCTTGGTCGCAACCCCTACGACCAGGATACCGAGCTCGCGAGCCACTTCAGCCACGACATGGCCGGCACCTGAACCGGTACCGCCACCGGCGCCGATAGTGACGAACACCATGTCGGCACCCTCCAGCGCACCTTTTATCTCATCGCGAGATTCATTCGCAGCTTGTTCACCGACAGAAGGATCGGCACCTGCACCAAGTCCACCGGTAGCGTCTTTGCCAAGGTGAATCTTAAGGTCGGCTTTCGAATTATGCAGCGCTTGGGCGTCGGTGTTCATGGCGATGAACTGCACGCCATGCAGACCCGCTTCTTTCATGCGGTTGACGGCCGAGCCGCCGGCACCACCGACACCGACTACTTTGATGCTGGCGAATGTTTGTATTTCGCTGGGCTTTACTTCAGGCATGGGGTTCTACCTACTCCTGTCCTTGGGATAAAACAATTTACTCATAACAGTATAGCACCCCCGAACACAAAGTTTAAACTTTGAATTTTCCAAGGAACTTTGAGACGTGCCCGGAGGCTTTTTTCAATGAATCTTTGGCGGCTTTGACGTCACCTTTGCGCGAATGAACACCAGATTTACCACCGTTAGAGCCGGCGCCTTCGGCATCAATCAGCATCAGACCGATAGCGGCCGCATACTCGGGTTGTTCAGCCTCCTCCGCCACGCCGCCGAAGCCGATGGGCTTCCCTACTCGTGCCGCTAAGCCCAGCCGTTGCTTGGCAAATTCAGCCAGATGCTTTAGATTCGAGGTGCCGCCAACCAGTACGACGCCGCTTGGCAACTGTCCGGCACGACCGGCTTTCTTCAGTTCTTTATTGATGGCATCGAAGAGTTCTTCCAGGCGGGCTTCGACAATCTCATCGATGTCATCCGAGCTGAAAGTGTGGATCTCATTCTCGTGCTTGACGCTGATTCCCTCCGAACCGTCACGACCGGTGGCGACCGCGTGTTTCAGCTTCACCTGCTCGGCGATCTCAGGGTCGGTCTTCAGGCCGATTGCCAGGTCATTGGTAATGTTGCCACCCCCGACCGGAATGATACCGACATATTGTAAATCGCCTTCTTCAAACACCGCGACACCTGTCGTTGCGCTCCCGATATCGATGACGGCGACACCATTCTCGACCTGCGGTTCTTTCAATACTGCCCTCCCTGCGGCGAGTACCGACGGGACGATGGTATGGGCGTCTACCTTGGCCATATCAGCCGCTTTCTGCAGATTCTGCAGGTGAGGCGCCAACGCTGAGACCACGTTAGCACGGATTTCGAGCCGTGTACCGGTCATGCCCTGAGGTTGCTTGATGTTGTCCTGACCATCCAGAATATAGCTGTGTGGCACGACCTCTAAAATCTCACGGTTGGCCGGCACCTTGCCGGTCGTGGCGACGTCTTCAAGTCGCGACAGGTCCTCGCGGCTCACTTCATGGTCCATCGCTCCGACCGCGATCATGCCATCAGCCTTGACGCTGACGATATGGCTGCCGTTGATGCTGACCGTAGCGTAGTCCACCTGGTAACCACTCATCCGTTCCGCTTCGCCGAGCGCGGCATCGATCGCAGCGGCCGGTCCTTGCAGGTTGGCAACGACGCCCTTACGCATGCCGGTGTTCGGCGCCTTGCCGATACCGACCACGCTCGGGTGTCCGCCAGCGCCATCCAGATGAGCCACCACGCAACGGATTGTCGACGTACCTATGTCGATACCGACGGCATAGCGGGAGTTTTCTTGCATGGTAGTCATTATAGCGCTTACGTAAAAAATTGAATACCCTAATCAAACCTTGCTGCAGCGCGGATGAAATACTGCGCGCTTACCTCTGTCGGTTACGCTTGTCTTCCTGAAAGCTTCTCTTTATGATGGAAGAATCTTTCGTATCCAACCCGGACACGAAAGTACCTACGAGACAGAGGAAACCATCATGAAGCTTAGTGACAGCCAGCTCGTACGTGAACTCTGCGAGTTCATCGGTCCGACGCTTGTAGCGCTGACAAGTGGCACGACCGATCGGTCAGATGTCACGGCCTGGATCACGGGCACGAAGAAGCTCAAGCTGCTCGAGCGCAATCGGCTTGAGACTGCCCATCGCTTGCTTAACGATATTGCCGAGCAAGACAGTAACGACATGGCCCGGGTCTGGTTCATCGGTGCCAACTGCGGCCCGGAAACGGGTAGTCCGTGTGAAGCGCTACGTGATGACAGGCTCGATGACGCTATGGCTTCGGCCAATCGTTGGCTGAGCCCGGAAGAGATGGGCGGATAGCCCGACCCTTCGCCTGGTGGGTTACAGGTATCCTCTGTCTCCCACTCCCCGACCTGTTGAATCATTCGACATGCCGGGGAGTGGTCAGTACTTATAACTTCGTAAGGATTTCTGCGCCGTCTGGCGTAATGAGCACGGTGTGCTCGAAATGAGCTGCGAGGCTCCCGTCGGCCGAAGAGATTGTCCAACCGTCGTCGGCGTCGGTGACGATTTTCTCGCCACCCAATGTGGCCATTGGCTCGATAGCGATGGTGTCGCCGGCTCTCAGCACTTCACCGCTTCCAGCCCGACCCCAGTTTGGTACCTCCGGTGGCATATGCATCTCAAGGCCAACCCCATGCCCCACCAGCTCACGCATGATACCGAGACGGGCACCGGACAGTACTTTCTCAACCGCCGCGCTGATATCACCGATTCGCGTGCCGTCACCGTTGATCGCCTCGATGCCGGCATATAAGCTCCGTTCAGTCTCCTTAAGGAGATGTTTCACCGCACCGCTTGGTTTATCACCGACGACTGCCGTAAAGGCACTGTCGGTCTTCATACCTTTGTAGGTAATGACCAAATCGAAGCCGACAACGTCGCCCGTTTCAAAGGGGATGTCAGTAGGAACTCCATGCACGATAGCGTCATTGACGCTGATACAGATTGCGTTTGGAAAATTAACTTCTTTGGTCATGTAGGTCGGCTCGGCACCGAGCCGTTTGATCTCGGCCGCTACCCACTCGTCAACATCAAGTCCAGTCATGCCGGCTTCTAGCCGCTGCTTCAACCCGTCGAAGATGGCTGCGAGGAGGCGACCACCTTCGCGCATAGCTTGTATCTGAGCTTCGGTCTTGGCGGGCTGGGTCATATGCTCACGCTTCCCGCTTGGTCAGTTCACTGGCATCGAGTTCGGCCTGGATCCGGTCGTGGACCTCACCGACCGAACCAGTGCCGTCAATATGGACGATTTTGATACCTTGTTCAGCGAAGTAGCCAAGAACCGGGTACATTTCACGACGGTAGATGTTCATACGCTTGGCGACGATCTCGGCGCTGTCTTCGGGCCGACCACGCAGCTGCAACCGTTCCTGAATGATACTTTCCGGCACCTCAAGTACCACTACCATCTCGACCTCTCGACCGAATTCGTTCTTAGCATCCATCAGCCACTCGGCCTGGGCCATGGTGCGCGGGAACCCGTCGACGATCAGGTGGTCGAAATCGCCTGAACCGGACAACGATTCGCGTACCACATCATAGGTTTTTTCATCGCTGATAAGTTCACCTGTTCCCAAGATTTTCTGTACTTCGGCGTCACCCGACTCCCGGAACATCTGTCCGGTTGAAAGCCAACGCCAGCCATGGCGGGCGCTCAGCATTTGTCCTTGTACGCTCTTACCAGCTCCGGCTGGTCCGAAGAAAATAATCACTCGAAATACCCCTATTTGTTTAGTTGCTGTTTGACGATGCGGGCGACCAAAGCGCCGTCAGCAGTGTTGCCGACCTTGTCCTTGACGGCCTTGATGACCATACCCATCGACTGCATGCCGGTGGCACCCATCTCTTCGATGGTGGCAGTGACGATCTCAGTAACCTCGTGTTCAGATAGCTGTTGCGGCAGGTAGCGCTCGAGTACCGACGATTCCTTACGCTCAGCTTCGGCCAATTCCGGTCGGCCGTTGGCGTCGTACAGCTGGATACTTTCCTGACGCTTCTTCACTTCCTTGGCTATGATGCGCTCAACCTCACCGTCAGCGAGGCCTTCATCGCGCTTGCCTTGGGCTACTTCCTCGTTCAGGACAGCTGCCTTAAGGTCGCGGAGTACATCCGCCTCAAAACGATTGCCGCCTAGAATGGCGGCTTTCATATCGTTTTGAATCTGCTCCTTCAGAGCCACGGGTTTATCGTACTCCCATGCGCATCTTGGCTACCTTGTCAGCCTTGCGGGCCTTACGGATGATTGCCTTGTTGCGGCGCTCGGTCTTACTGATTGGCTTACTAAAGCGCATGCTGCCTTTGGCAGTGCTCAATACGCCGCTCTGTAGCACCTTGCGGTTGAAACGACGGATGATGTTCTCGTTCGCTTCGCGTTCGTCTTTACGTGTAACTTGTACCATATCGTTAGTTACTATAACAGAGATGCGCTATCGGTTCAAGCATGGGCCATCATATGGTCCAGCTCCCGTTACTGAAGAGCCAGTAGCCGCCGGCCGGCAAGCCGTTATTACTGCAGGTGGTGGTCCAGCTGGTCAGCGGACCGACGCCCGTGTTCACCTTGCCGTCTTTGTAGGTATAGACGGCACCAGACTTGCTGGCCGCCACGAAACCGAAGCTGCCGGAGTTAGTGTCGGTCACACAATATAGGAAGTTGTAGCCACTGCTACCCGCCGGTACATAGTGTGCGCCGTAGGCCGTCTGGGTCGCTTTCACGCCGGCTGCCGCCATGCTGCCACCGACCGGCAGCACGCCGCTTGTCAGGTAGTACTCCTGCGTCTTTATACCGGCATTACGTAAATCGCTCTGCACTGCCGAGTCGTTGGTCCGGTTCTGAACGCCGTTATACGCCACGATGGTGATAGCCGCCAGTATGGCGATGACCACGATGACAATCAGAAGTTCGACGATAGTGAAACCGCCCACGCTTTTTCTCATGGCCTTATCCTACCATCAGTCAGTCAGGACTATCAACCGACGACCAAGTGCAGCAGCCGGCCCTCTACCGTCCGCCGGCCCTGCCACTCATTGACATCCGGTTGGTACCACACGCTCACGACCGTGCCAATCTCGGCAAAGAAATGATCGGGCGCATTAAAGGCCAGGAATTGCATGGTTTTACCAGCAGGCGGTCGTAGCTCCAGCTTCACATGCTGACCGTCGGCGCCCATGCGTCGCACATGCACCACCACCAACCCATCGCTCCGTAGCACCGGTTGCAAGTTACCGTTGCCGAACGGCTCGAGCGCGGCGATTTCACTCACCAACTCCTCGCCGACTTGGTCAATCTCAGCCAGCACGTCTTCGCGTGGCAGTAACAATTCGCGCTGGTTCTTTAGCCCCAGCTCACGATAATACGCATTCACCCGCTCCCTGAACGCCTGGATATTTTTTGTCGGCAACGTCACGCCAGCGGCTGCCTTGTGGCCACCGCCCTTGGATATGATGTCATCGGCAGCCCGGATGGCATCGGCGGCCGAAAAATCACCGTAACTGCGAGCCGAGCCCTTACTTTCCGAGCCCATTTCTTGTAATACGAAGGTCGGTTTATGGAACTTTTCGAGCAGTTTGGCCGCCACGATACCGATAATACCGTGATTCCAGTCCGGTGCGCTTACGACCAATACGTCATCTGGTTCGTACTGCTTCGCCTGCTCGACCGCCGCTTTATAAATTGTGTCCTGTTCGGCCCGGCGAGCACTGTTCAGGGCGTCGAGTTCCTGGGCTTTTTCGAGCGCCATCATCGGGTCACGCGCCGTCAGCATATCGAGCGCGATCTGTGCCGTTTCCAGACGACCGGCTGCGTTCATGCGCGGCCCCAAACCGAAGCCCAGGCTACGGGCGTTCACCGTGTGTGGCTCGACGCGGGCGACCGCCATTAGCGCTTTCAATCCGGGGCGACGCGTCTTGCTCAGTACTTTCAGCCCCCAGTACACATTGGCGCGGTTCTCGTCGACGAGACTGACGACGTCGCATACCGTACCGAGCGCTACCAGATCGAGTAACCATTTCTCCTGTCCCGGCTCCAGACCTGGAAGGCGGGTCTGAAGCGCTTGTACCAGCTTGAAGGCCACGCCAACGCCGGCCAGGTCGATGAACGGATATGAATGGTCAGGTCGCTTCGGGTTGATGACCGCCACGGCCGGTGGTTGCACCTCAAGCACGTTATGGTGGTCGGTCACGATGATATCAACGCCCAATTCGTTGGCGCGCTCGATTTCTTTCTGGCTGAGCGAACCACAGTCGACCGTTACGATCAATTGCGCTCCTGCTGCGGCGATACGCTCGATTGCATCGACCGTCAGGCCATAGCCTTCGACGAAACGGTTGGGGATGAACGCCTCGACATGCGCGAAGCCGAAACTGGCGAACGCGTCGAGCAACACGGCCGTGGCGGTCAGTCCATCGATATCATAGTCGCCGTAGATTGTAAGATGCTCCTGGTTCTGCCGAGCCCGCACCAAACGCTCGACGGCATTACCCATGTCTGGCAATAAGAATGGGTCGTGCCTGGCATCATAGCTCGGGTTCAAAAAACCATCCCGTACCGTCGGGTCGTCGAGACCTCGGGCAGAAAGGATGGCTTGAAAGAGTGAAGATGCCATGAGCATGCAGGCCCTTGCGCCTACATCGGCGAAATGTCGCTACTGGCACGCTTAGTGCGGCCGGCCTGGTGCTGCTGGCTCTTGATGACAATGCTCTGCAGTTCTTTGAAAATCGGGAATTGTTTGTTGGTCGAATAAATCTTGGTGTTACCCTGCTTCTCGCTGGTCAGGAACCCGACCTTCTCCAGGCGCTTTAGTTCGCGTTGGATATTACCAGGGTCTTCCTTGATAAGTTTGGCCAGGCCGCGCACGTGCGTGTGGAAATCCGGGTACTTGGCGTACACCACTACTATTTTTCGGCGCACTCGACTAGTAATAAAAACGTCTAACATACTCTCCCTGAACCTATGGCTTCCGTTAAGATTTGTTCGTTTGTTACTTACAATCGTAGCACAATCTTACAACGATGTTCAACCCCCCGACTTACTGCCAGTTCAAGACGATTTGGTTGATCTTGGCGATCGTTTCCTCGTGACTAGGGATATCGTTGTTCTCATAGTAATGATCCGTCCCCATGAAATTCTCTTTCACATCGAGAATATGGAGCTCGTCGGCCGTCATATGCAGCTTATCGACGGCTGGGATAGTAGCGACAGGCGTGGCGACGACGACGCGCTGGGTACGAATCGGCTTGAGGAAGTCCATCGCTACGTCGATAGCCGCGCCGTTGTCGATACCATCGGCTACCAAGATGATGGTGCGGTCGAGTAACATCTCTTTGTCTATCAGACCACCGTCACCCAACAGTCGGTTGATACGCTGGAAGGCTTCGCGCTTCTGTTCGTCCAGGTAACCATGGAACTCAGAGGTATATTCTTCGATCTCACCAGCTGAAAACATGCCGTTATAAGTGAAACCGCCGCTTTGTGAGACACCACCGAAACTCAGACTTTCACCAGGTACCTGGATGTCTTCGATCAATAGCATGGTCAGGATGCAGTGCAGGGCTGAGGCGATCTGCTCTCCTACCAGGACAGCGCCATCAGACAGCGCCACTACCGCACAGTTCTCATAGCGATACTTCTCTAACAGTTGTGCTGCCAACAGGGCGCCCGCCTGCCCGCGTGACTCGAAATACATATGCCTTAGTTTAACAGGTATACTGATGTCATGCACTACTACGAGGTGGCACCAAACCGTATCATCCGTGCCGGCGCGGATACGTTCACTTATGCCTCCGAAGCGCCGCTTCTGATCGGGCAGCTGGTACGCGTGCCGGTCGGTTCACGCCAAGTCAACGGCGTGGTCACAAAAGCCGTGCCAAAACCGGAGTACGCCGTCAAACCGGTTGAGCGTATCCTGGAAAGCGTACCGTTGCCTGCCGTCCAGCTGGAACTGGCCAGGTGGCTGAGCGACTACTATGCCACGCCGCTCGCGAGCGTCTTGCAGACGATGCTGCCCGCTGGCGCCGAGAAAGCCCGACGTCTTAAACCCGCTACCATCTCTGTAAAATCATCACAACGAACAACTTTTGTACTCAATCCGGATCAGGCCGTGGCCGTGCAGGAAATTGCCACGTCATCACCAGGTACGGTGCTGCTGCACGGCATTACCGGTTCCGGCAAGACAGCCGTCTACATCGAACTGGCCAAGCGCTCGGTTGCAGAGGGTAAGTCGGTGCTGATTCTCGTGCCAGAGATCGCACTGACCTCCCAGCTGGTAGCGGAGTTCACTACTCATTTCAAAGAAGTCCTCCTGACTCACTCCCGCCAAACCGAAGCCGAGCGGCACGCCGTCTGGCGCCAAGCGCTTACAAGCGAACGCCCCGTCGTAGCCATTGGACCGCGCTCTGCGCTGTTCCTACCGCTGGCTGCGCTAGGGCTGATCGTCATCGACGAAGCGCATGAGCCGTCATACAAGCAAGAGCAGTCCCCCCGCTACGCCGCGACGCTAGTAGGCAGCCGCCTGGCGTCATTCCATGCTGCCAAGCTGGTGCTGGGTAGCGCGACCCCTTCAGTGCTCGATCACTATATGGCCGAGCATACCGGACGACCAATCGTGCGCCTCGAGCGGCTGGCCAAGGCAACCGCTGTCAAACCGACCATTGAACTGCTCGATATGACCAAGCGGACCCACTTCAAGCGTCATCGTTTCCTGTCCGATGTCCTGCTGGCGGACATCGAACACAGCCTGGCGTCCGGCTACCAGGCACTGGTGTTCCATAACCGGCGCGGCAGTACCAGTATGACCCTCTGCGCCGAGTGTGGCTGGCAGGCTGGCTGTCCGCGCTGCTTCGTACCTCTGACGCTCCATGCCGACCGCCATGAGCTACGTTGTCATATCTGCGGTTTCAACGACCGCGTTCCTACCAGCTGCCCCCAGTGTCAATCGATCGATATCATCCATAAAGGCATTGGCACCAAACTGATTGAAAGCGAACTAAACCGGCTCTTTCCGAAGGCCAATATCGCCCGGTTCGACGGCGATACTGAGTCAGGTCAGAACGTCGATGCCCGCTACGAGGAGTTACGCGACGGCTCGATTGACATCATCGTCGGCACCCAGGTCATCGCCAAAGGCCTCGATTTACCGAAGCTGCGTACCGTCGGTATCGTCCAGGCGGACGCCGGCCTCAGCCTGCCAGACTACACCTCGACCGAACGTACCTTCCAGCTGCTTGCCCAGGCAATCGGGCGGGTCGGGCGGTTCGATCATGACACGACGGTCTTCGTCCAAAGCTACCAACCGACCCATCCAGTCATCATTTCCGGCCTGAGCCAGGATTACCACAGTTTTTATGAATCGACGCTCAAACAGCGTCAGCTGGCCCATTTCCCGCCTTATTGCTTCCTGTTGAAACTCGTCTGTACCTATAAGACGGAAGCGGCGGCCGTGCGGAATGCGCGCGCTCTGGCCGACCAGTTACGTCGCTCCATGCCCGCCGATGTCCAGCTGCTTGGCCCGACGCCTGCCTTTTACGAGCGGGTACGCGACACGTACCGCTGGCAGCTGGTGGTCAAATCACCGGTGCGCGCCCATCTGCAGGCCATCATCCCCACCTTGCCCACCGCCCATTGGCAATTCGAGCTCGATCCGATCTCACTCCTATAGACGTAGACGCGCTACGGTCTGCTATGATAAAAGCATGCGAAAAACCATGAACGGTTTCACGGTCGTCGAACTGCTCGTCATCATCGTCGTCATCTCTATTCTGGTCGGTATTACCGTCGTCGGCTTCAGCGGCGCGCGGCACCGGGCGAACGATACCCAGCGGCTGTCGGATGCGCGCACTATCGTGGAAGGGCTTCGGCTCTATAATCTCTATAACCGAAGCTTCCCAGCGCCGACCTCGGCGAACGGCAGCTGGGAAGAGAGCTTCGAAGATGGGCCGGGTTCTTTCATGGAATACATGGTGTCGACCGGTGTCATGAATCAAGTTCCGGTCGACCCGGTTAATAGCAACACCAAGACCTACCGCTACTACCGCTACCCTGCCGGTTCAAGCGGCTGCGACTCCAGCAAGGGCGCCTTCTTCGTGCTTGGCATCCTCGATATGGAGACCAGCGGTCGACCCCACCTGAAATCTCCTGGCTGGTCATGTCCGAGCCGAGATTGGGCGAATGAGTTCGATTGGGTAACCGGAGCCTTCGAAAGTCCATAGCACTATGCCAAGACTGCAGCTGCGTCGCACCGGTTTCACCATCGTCGAACTCCTCATCGTCATAGTCGTCATTGCCGTCTTGGCTTCTATCACGGTAGTGGCGTTTAACGGCGTACAGGCAAGAAGCCGTGACAGTCACCGCGTGAGCGACATCAAGCAGGTCCATAAGGCACTCGAGGTATTCTATGCCACCAACGGCTATTATCCCGCCCGGCCGGAGTTCTTCAACGGCGACTTTCGACGTGATACCCTGAAGATTCCCGACTCGGCCGTCAATCCGCCCGGTACGACCAACAGCATGGGCTACTGCTGGGCGAACAGTCCGAACCAATATTGCTACGTGCCGCGTGCGCCGTCTGGCGGTAGTTTCGACTGCGGTACGTCCGGCGAACAGTGTAACGGGTACAGCATCAGCTACCGGCTCGACGCCGACCCGAACACCATGATTACCCAGCGTAGCCTGAACTGGTAATAAGCACCCCTGTTCGCACCACAGTACGGTATAATGGTGCCAATGAACAAAGATTCCATCATTAGCCTACCGAACCCGCATCTCCGGCAGAAGTCGTCACGCATCCACGTGGTCACCGAGCAGACGGCCGAACTCATCCGCGATATGACTGATGCCGCCCTTGATTGGGAAGCGTCACGACCACATGAGATCTCGGCCGCCCTCGCTGCCGTACAGGTTGACCGCCTCGAGCGCGTCGTCATCGTACGAGCCGACTTCGAAGACAAGGAACACCGCGAGTTCACCGCCCTTATCAATCCGGAAATCGTCAAATATGAAGGCGAGCTCGTCGCCGATTACGAAGGCTGTTTGAGCGTCAACCGCGTCTACGGCCGGGTACCGCGCTATACCAAGATCCGCGTCAAGGCGCTCAACGAGGCCGGCGAAGAGGTCAGGTTCCGAGCCGAAGGTTTCCTGGCGCGTGTCATTCAGCACGAAATCGACCACACCAACGGTGTCGTCTTCATCGACCACATCCGTGACGACAAAGACGCCTTCTTTACGCTCGACGAGAAAGGCGAGCTACAACCGCTTGACTATGCCGAACATATCGATGCCAATCCTCTTCTTTGGGACTGAGGACTTCTCCGCCGTCGCACTCGAAGGCCTGCTCGCGGCCGGTTTTGACGTACGGGCCGTTATCACCAAACCCGACAGCAAGAAGGGTCGCGGCCAGCGCCTCAGCCCTCCCCTGGTCAAGACGATCGCCCAGAAATACGGCGTGGCCGTCTGGCAACCGACCAAGCTCAGTGAAGTGGCCGATGACATCATCGCCCTGCAGCCGGTCGCCGGTGTGTTGGTGAGCTATGGGCGCATCGTACCCCGCACAATAATAGAATTGTTCACACCCGGTATCATCAACCTCCACCCCAGCCTGCTACCCAAGTACCGTGGTCCGTCGCCTATCGAATCAGCCCTCTTGCACGGTGATGAGTCGACCGGCGTCTCACTCATGCAACTATCCCCTAAGATGGACGCCGGGCCGGTTTACCATCAGGTCGAGTACCACCTGCCGCAGTACGAGACCAAACCCCATCTGTACAAAAAACTGGCAGAACTTGGCACGTCCGAGCTTGTTGCCGCCCTGCCCCGTATCCTTGACGGTTCGCTCCAGGCGACTCTGCAGAATGAGGCCACGGCCAGTTACTGCCCGCTGCTGAACAAATCTGATGGTCTACTCGACCCGGCTCGCCAGACGGCCGACGAGGCCGAGCGTAACGTGCGGGCGTTCCTCGGCTTTCCCCGCAGCCGCCTTTCCCTCCGTGGCCATGAAGTCATTATCACCAAGGCGCATGTCAGCCAGCAGGGTGATGAACCGGGCGCCGTGGCGTTTCAGGACGGCGCCTACCTGGTCATCGACGAGCTGATCGCACCGAGCGGCAGACGAATGTCTGCCGACGCGTTTGAAAAAGGTTACCGCCACTAAAAACCGCCGGCTTTCACGCCGACGGCCTTTGAATCTTGTGCTACGTGCCCTATGGCTACTGGCTCGGAAATTCCGGTGGCTGCTGCGGCGCGGCGGGCGGTTGGGCGCCACTATCGATCGGTGGCTGCGGCGGGCGCGCTGGCTGCGGAGCCTGGCTCTGGGCACCGATGATGGTGTCGCGGTTGGACATGATTTCGCGCTTCAGTTCTTCTAACACCTGAGCCACGACGTCACGGTAATCAGGCCGGTTGACCTCAAGCCACTTGGTGGCCGTGAACTCGGCGATCAGGCGCGGGTCACTGGTTTCCAGCTTGGTCGCTTCCTGTAGCTTACGGAACGATTCGTCCTCTGGATAGTTCGGTGCGTGGGCCGCGAGCCACTCCTGGATCTTTTCCATGTCGCGGTCAATGATTTTCTCGAATTCCTCGAGCTGACTGTCGCTCAGGCCATCCGATAACTTGGTTCCTACCCGTAGCTCCAGCTCGCTGTAGATATGCTGCAGGAACGGCTTTTTCTGTTCTTCCGGCAGGCTGTCGAGGCCCAGGTCCTTCAGAAACTGCTCGTCTAGTCGAAACATGTAACTCTTCCTTCTTCGTAACCGTTTTCTCCATTATACTACGACTCACGAAAATCCCCTCTATCACTAGAGGGGATCGGTTCATCCAAAGGGGTATTAGCCGTTCAGTTCGAAGCCGTCACGCTTTGAGGCGGCGGCGATGACTTTGAGGGCGTCACCGGAAAGCTTGCCGGTTTGCGAGATGCGCCATTCCTGGGCACCGTTGTCATAGTAGGCCTCGCCCAGTTCACCGAGGTTAGGACCGGCTGTTTCAAGGACGTCAGCCCAGTGCTCTTTCGGAATACCCATCTGTTGGAAGGTATTGTACCAACCTTCACCACGGACAACGTCGCGCGCTGACGGGTCAAAGTCATTCCAGTTCATAGTGTTGCCGCCTCGCAGTTCCGTTCCCGGCTCTGTTTCAGCCGGCCGTTCAGCCTTTTCAGCCGCTTGCTCGGCAGCGTCACGGACGCTGTCCTGGCTATCATTCAGCAGGTCGTTCAGCCAGCTGCCGCCCCCACCGCCCGAGCCAGGTTCAACGCCATAGTTCTTCCATAGGTAGGCCCCAGCGACACCGGTCGCGAGCACGGCGGCCCCACCGACGATCAAAGCGGCTCGGCTCCGTTTGTCGCGTTCGTTCGCTTCGTCACCGCGCGCTTCTTGGCGTCGCTGCTTCCGGTGACGCATCTCGTCAGCGAATCCAGCCGGTGTCATCAGGTATTTCAGGCGGTCCCAGCGACCGCGACGGGCATTCCGCTCTTCTTCGGCGGTCTCCTCGTCGTGCTCGGCGTCACCGGCTTCAACGCCGTTCCGAGCTTCATATTCCTCTAACGATTCGCCTTCTTCGGCCGAAACTTCATCCGGTTGGTCGACCGGTTCGATGCCATCGGTCGAGACCAATTCGTGCTCGCTTGAGTCGGCGACGTCGACGTGTTCAACGCCGTCAGTCGAGACAGGTTCCAGCAACTCGCGGTCGGCTTTCGCCTGCTCGCTGCCGTTACGACGCTCGGCGGCTTCCTGTTCCATTGCTTCGGCACGGGCATTCAGACGGGCGATCGCATCATCGCTCATCGATTGGACAGACTGTGTTTCGTCCTCAGTTACATCAGATGCCGCGGCTTCAGCTTCAGCTTCATCTTCGTGGGTAGACTCCGAACTATCAGGAGTGTCGGAATCAGCCTCGTCGACGTCCTGCTCATCCTGCTCATCAGCTTCAACAGGCGCTTCCGTGTCAGCAACCGACCGGGCTTCCGTCATATTGATGATCCGGTCCATCACGGCTTGCTTGTCGCTGTCGCTTAGGTCGGATGTTTCAGAGAATTTCAGCAGCAACGCTTCGAGCCGGTCCTCTTTGTCTTTGAGCTCCTGGCTCAGACGTGCGTCGTTCTCAGGCGTTACCTGGGTAGACCCGGTCTCGGCGATGCTTTCGGCGATCAACATCATCTGACGGACATGGACGTCGGCCTGCATGGTGGCCTCAAGTTCGGCTTCAGCGGCGGTCGCAGCGGCCGCTTTCTCAGCATCGAATGCCTGGTTCATCTCACTTGCTTCGGCTTGCAGATTCGCATAGTACGGGTTCTCGGCTCCGTCGGCAGGTGCTAAGTGGTCGAGCGCACCAGCCTCGGGGCGGGCCTGGATCGTTTCCATGTGCCGCTCATAGGCGTCGGCTTCTTCGACGCGCCGACGGGCTTCATCACTGAAGTCAGTCGCACCGGCTTCACCATACAGACTCGCTTCGAACGCCGCTTGCTCATGGGCACGCTTGTTGGCGTCGAAGTTTTCGAGGCGGCTGTTGGTACGGGGGGCTGATTCGCTCATGTGGTAGTCTCCTTTGGAGAATGAACTAAGGTTGTGTTTGTTTTTTTGTGTATGGTCGTTATATTAGCACAGAGTTGCTAAATTGTCAAGAATAAGCATGATGCTGCCCTTTCGCGTAGCGGTAGTATGTCCTAGGAAGGTTGTACGGCTACCCGCCTCCGCATGACGCGGAAGCGGGTAGCCTGTTGGTGAATGATGGACTAGTCGACCCGGGCTGCCGGCATGAGCGAGCTCACGCCGACGTTACCGCAGACGGCGCGCACCCAGCCTGCCGGATCGACGTCGCAGGTTGCGGCGTCGACGTTGGCATACCAGATGTCACCGGCCATGACCAGCTCGTTGCCGCCCTGCTTGGCGCGGCCGTCCTGCCAGTACCAGTTGCCGCCGTAGCGGACAGGCTGGCGGAACTGGACGGTGACGAAGCGGTCGGAAGTGACCGAATCGTCGCCGATGAGCGAGCGGGCGGCGACGGCACTCGGCCGGTCCGAGCTCAGGAAGCGCTGAAGCGCCGCCTGAGAGCGGAGCGGAGCCGAGAAGCCGTCACGGTCGTTGACGTGCGGTACACGGCGCCACTCGACCCCACTCCCGAAGACGTACTCGCCCCGGGAGAAGCCTGCTTCCCTCAGGTAGTTCCGTAGAACATCCCGGGGGGCGCAGGCTGTCGGCTCGTCGGTGCCGTCCCCTTCGTCGTCACCGCCTCCTCCCGGATCTCCGGTCGGGGTGGCGGTGGGCGTAGCAGACGGTGCATCCGTCGGTGACGGACTGGCTGACGTCGGCGCGTCAGACGGATCGTCCCCGTTGAGAGGAACCATCGCCGGTGACACGCCCGGTAGCTGTACCAGCAGGATTCCGCCGCCGATCAGCAGCGGAATCACGAAGAACGCGACGAGTCGCCTCATCGTGCACTCGCGTGCGCACCGGAGGAAGCCGAAGCCTCCTGCCGGTCGTCCTGCTCCTCACGGTCGTCGCGAGGGAGGATACTGACACCCTCCTGGTCGGACCGCTCGTCCTGCTGCTGCCGCTCCTCCTCACGCTCCCGCTGGCGGCGGTTGCGGTCGGCGGTGTGCGTGGCAGCCTGGGCATAGCTGTAGGACTCTACGTCCGCCGACGCACTCCCGCTGCGCAGGAGCATGATGGCGGCGGCGAGACCGGCGATGATGGCCGGCACGCCGAGCGCGTTGTCCCACTCCCACATCACCGGAGTGACGAGGACGAGCAGGCAGTACAGCAGTAGCGTCACCACGAAGGCGACGAGTCCGACCATGGCCGCCTTGCGCCAGGCCGTGTCACCGTTGACGGCGGCACGGGCATAGCTGAACGCGGTGGCGATGACGCCCTCGTGCTCGTCCATGCGACGTTCGGCGTCGTCCATGCGGCGCTCGAGGGCGTCGACACGGCTGGGCGGCCGCTCACCGTCGTGCTCGACGGCGAGGATGGCCTGGTGCTGGTCGGAACGCTCCTGGAGAGCGGCGAGCTGGCGGCTCACCCCCTCGGAGGTCTCCTTGACCGCCTTGCCCGCCTGGTCGACGGACTCGGCGGCCTGATCGGCCCTCTCGGGTTCGACCGGTTGACCGGCCTTGCTCTCCTCGATGACCCCGTTCAGCCTGTCGGCGGATGCCGTCAGCTTGTCGGAGGTCTCGTCGGTGGCTCGGGCGGCCTCGTCGCGCTGAGGCGAGGCGGGCATGGCCCGGACTGCCGCGATGGTCCGCTTGTGCTCCTCGATCATGTCGACGAGCTGCTGACGAACCTCGGCGAGGGTCTCGAGCGAGACCTCCCTGATGCGACCGTCGATGGCATCGACGACCGCGGGGCTGAATGCGTGCTCAAGCACCTGACGGTTGCTCGGGGCCTTCTGGCTGGGCTGCTGGGAGTCGGCCATAGCCGTTCCCCTTTCTGTGTGATGGATGCGCGGTGGCGGGTGCCACCAGGCGAGTGCATCACTGCTTGTCCGGACATAGCAGTGATCACGACGCGAGGGTTGAACCTCTCGTCGCAATCTGCCGCTACGTCCGCGTAGTCTGTATCATTCACTAGTATGGGATACCGGGGCGTCCCTGCGGACGCGCGCGGCCTCGACCATACTATCGATACACGAATTGCCTGAATTGTTAACCTGCCCAATGAAAACGCTCCCCGCGTCATTGCAGGGAGCATTCTATCATTTTTTTGCTAATTTGTCAATGTCTAGCTAAGGGTGCGCTTGACGAGCTCACGGGTGAAGAACTCGAGCGTGTCGCCTTCTTCCAGCAGCAATTTCTTCTTCGTCTTCAGGCTCAGACCACACATCTCACCCTCGAAGACTTCCTTGACTTCAGACTGCTGTCGCTGCACCTTGGTGACTTCGACTTCAGCCAGCACCTCATCACCGCGCTTGGCACGCACCAACAGACCAGGTTTGATCTTGCCGTTCATGACTTCGCCGCCACAGATGACTTCTTCTTTCAGGGTGCGGAAGATTCCCTTCACCTTCAGCTTTCCGACCTCGGTTTCAACGACTTCTGGTGCCAGCAAGGCCTCCATGCTGCTACGGGCGTTGTCGAGCAGTTCGTAGATGACCTTGTACAGTCGTACTTCCACCTTGTCGCGAGCCGCCTGCCGCTTGACCGCCGGTGGCAGCTCGACGTTGAAGCCGTAGATGACCGTGCCTTCGGTGGCTGCCAGGTGGACGTCGTTCTCAGAGATGTTACCCACGCCCGAACCGACGATGCGTAGGGTGACCGCACCATTAGTATCGATCAGGCGCAGCGAGTCCATCACGCTGGTGAGCGACCCTTGTACGTCGGCTTTGACGATGACATTGAATTCAGCCGCTTCCTGCTTCTGGCTCATCAGCTTCAGCAGGTCGGCGCTGGTAACGTTGGTTTCGGCCGCATCGCGTTCACGCTCCAAACGGTTGGCGACACTGGCCTGCTTGGCTTCTTTTTCGTGCTTGTAAACGGTAAAGGTATCGCCGAACTGCGGCAGGTCCTTGAAACCGGTGACGGTGACAGGGGTCGATGGGCCGGCCTCTTTGAGCGCCTTGCCCTTGAAATCAAGCAGCGTACGGACCTTGCCGTAACTCGTACCTGCCACCATGAAGTTACCCGGGTGCAGGCGACCATGTTCGACCAACAGACCGACCACCGAGCCGCGACCGGTTTCCATGTGCGATTCGATGACCAGGCCTTTGGCCGGAATATCGACGTCGGCTTTAAGTTCTTCGAGCTCAGCGATGAGTAGGACGTTCTCGAGTAACTTGTCGAGGTTCTGGCCAGTCTTGGCGCTGACTTCGACCATGATGACATCGCCACCCCACTCTTCGGGATTAAGGCCATGCTCGCTGGCGAGCTGGGTCTTCACCAGCTGCGGGTTGGCAGTTTCCTTGTCCATCTTGTTGATGGCCACGACGATACGGGCGTTGGCCTCACGGGCGAAGCGGATGGCTTCGACGGTCTGCGGTTTGACACCGTCGTCGGCCGCCACCACGATGATGACCACATCGGTCAGCGTGGCGCCGTGCTGACGAAGTGCTGCGAACGCTTCGTGGCCAGGCGTGTCGAGCAAAGTGATTTTCTTGCCGGCCTTCTCTACCTGGTAGGCCGAGATGTGCTGGGTAATGCCACCGGCTTCGTCGTCGACCGTCTTGGTTTCAAGGATGGCGTCGAGCAAGCTGGTCTTGCCGTGGTCGACATGCCCCATGACCGCGACGATCGGTGGGCGTTCGATGGCTTTGTCGGACAGCTCGTGGATTTCGCGAACGGCGCCGCTGCTGGTATCACGCTTCTCAAGCTTGACGTCCTCGAGGCCGAGTTCCTCGACGATGATGGTCGCGGTTTCGAAATCGATTTTCTGGTTGATGGTAGCCATGATGCCGTTCTTGAACAGCTCACCGACCAGAGTCGTGACAGGCAGGTTGAGGGTCTCAGCCAACTCACCTACGGTAATGGCACCGGCGATGACGACGACTTTTTCTGCTTCAGCCATAATTGGCTCCTTCCTGCCCAGTCAATAGGGGTTCTAGTGGGTTACTTATTTCTTCAGCGTCAGAGAGATCTTGCGGTTGTCGCGGTCGACATCCAGGACGGTGAAGTCTTTGCGCTCGTTGAGGGTGAATACTTTTTCGGGATCGACGTCGTTGCCGCCGCCGAGTTCAGAGATGTGCACCAGGGCCTCAACGGCCGGGCTGAGCTGCACGAAGGCGCCGAACGGCGTGATACGGGTAACCGTACCTTCGACAGCCGTGCCCTTCTTCAGGCTTTCGACTTCGTCGAGCCATGGGTCTTTCTTCAGCTGTTTCATGCTGAGTGAGAGACGGTCCTTGTCGATCGAGATGATCTTGGCGTCCAGCTGGTCGCCGACCTTCACGTAGTCGCCAGGGTTGTTGACACGCTCCCAGGAAATTTCTGAGATGTGTACCAGACCTTCGATACCTTCGACGTTGACGAAGACACCGAAGTCGACCACGCCGGTCGCGACGCCCTTGACGGTGTCACCGACCTTGAGCTTGTCGAAACGCTCGGCCAGGCCTTCCTTGATAGCTTCCTTCTCACTGAAGATCAGCTTGTTGGCGCGGCGGTCGGCATCAAGGATGCGGACCTTCATTTCCTTGCCGATCAGCACGTTCAGGCGCTGCAAGATTTCGTCCTTGTCACTTGAGCCGACCCGTGGGTAGTGCTCAGCCGACAGCTGTGAGACGGGTAGGAATCCGCGGACCCCTTCGTACTCGACCAGCAGACCACCACGGTTGGCGTCGTACGGCGTGACATCGATGATCTCACCGGCTTCCTGGCGAGCGATAACTTCTTCCCAGCCACGATCCTTGGCGGCCTTACGCAGGCTTAGCAGGCTGTAGCCGTTGTCGAGTTCGGTATCGACGATGCTGGCAGTGACTTCGTCACCAACGTTCAGGCTACGGCTGAAGCCGACTTCGCGCCGTGGTACCAGGCCGACGCCTTGGGCGCCCAGGTCAATCAGCACTTCATGCTTCTTCAAGGTTAATACGGTGCCGGTGATGGTTTCTCCGGCGGTAAGTGGTTTGACGCTGCTTTCTTGTGCGAGCAGGTCGTCCATGGTAATGGTGGCTTTTGTGGCCATAAGTCTAATAAGACTCCTTCCTTAAATGATATTGAGAGGGGCATCGGCGGCGTAAGAGTCTTTTCCGCCGACAGCTCCTGCACTAGGTTGAATTGTACCTTATTCGCCTCTGGAAGTCCAGCGGTGGGCCCGGACGTAGCTGACGGCCACATAGGTAAGCACGGCCACCGCTAACGCCATCAGCGGACCGTCATTTGGACCGGTTGCCGGCAGTTCATCGGCTGCGGTCGCACTCTCACCAGCTCCGGTTGCTTCGTCATCCGTTGGAGCCGCCTCTTCGCCTGCCGGGCGATCAGACCACGCATCATCGTCACGTGTCGCCCCTTCTTTAGATGACGGAGCTTCGTCGCCACCAGCCGTCTTCTCCTGCTCACGCTCCTCTGCCTGGCCGTCGGCCACCTGCGGCCGATCGCTTAAGTTATAGCGCTGTAAGCCATACAAACCGCCAATTAATACCAATCCGAGCAGGCCTGCCACTAGTACGTAGCCGACCAACGATCCACCCTGTAATCGCCTCTGTTTCACCTTTCGTCTCCTCGCAGTTACTTATGTCATATTGTAGACCCCTTAGCAACGGATGACAACACCTTCGCGGCTTGCTACACTAAAGGCAATCATGTTAGTGGCGGTTGATACGGGAGGAACGAAAACGCTTGTGGCGGTGTTTGATGTCGACGGTGCCATGGCCGGCAGCCGCCGCTTCCCCACGCCGGCTGACACGAGCGACTACGTCGAAACCGTCTGCCAGACCATCGATGAGCTGACCGCGGGTGAGACGCCAAGTGTCCTGTCTATCGCCATTCCT